>CANREN010000001.1 GCA_947629705.1 uncultured Alistipes sp.
GGTTTATCACCATAGGGTCAAAGCCCTTCGATGCAAGATGCTCGGCCGCCTGCTGCATTGCCGGAAGGAATGTACCTGCACCTATAAGGGCTATTCGCGAGCCTTTTCTGACTATTTCATACGAGGGGCGGGAATAGTCGTCTAAAATACCGATATTTGAGTCGGAACGCACTGCACCACCCGGAACACGGATAACTACAGGCTTCTTGCGCTGGTCTTCCGACCAACGGAGCATCGCCAAAAACTCCTCCTTGCAGGTCGGAGTTAATACCAGCAGATCGGGAATATTGGAGAGCAATCCTAAATCAAAGAAACCAAGATGGGTCTCGTCGTTGAGGCCGAGAACCGAACCATAGAAGACAACGAAGGTTGCCGGCTGGTGATTCAGGGCAATGTCCTGACTGAACTGGTCATAGGCCCGTTGCAGGAAACTACTTGCAAGTGCCACGACCGGACGTGCCCCTCCCTTTGCGAGACCGCTTGCCATGGCAACAGCTTGTTGTTCGGCAATACCGACATCCACAAACTGACAGCCTGCTTTTTTGCGACGTTCAGGAGTAAAACCTATCGCGCCGGGTGTTCCGGCGTTTATAACTACGAGTTCCGGCACTTCCTTCATCCGGGCGAGCACCTGATTGGCGAACAGGTCTTCATATCCTTCCGGAGTATCGGATGAAGAATAAGGTTCCCCTGTCTTGAGATCGAACGGAGCGGAGAAATGGAATCTTTCCTTATCGGCTTCAGCGACAGGGAGTCCCATCCCTTTCATCGTATTGATATGCACCACTACGGGATGGTTGATCTCCTTGACCGAACGGAACATATCGACAAGACTGGGAATATCGTTACCGTTATGGACATACCGATAATCAAAGCCCATTGCCCGGAAAAGATTATTCTCCGCTGTTCCGCCGGTTTCGCGCAGCAGACGCAGACCATCATAGATACCGCCGTGATTTTCTGCGATACTCATGTCATTGTCATTGACAACAACGATGAAGTTCGTACCGAGGGTTGCACCGTAGTCAAGCCCCTCGAACGCCACGCCGCCGCTGAGCGAGCCGTCGCCGATAACGGCTATCACATGTTCCTTGCCTCCTTTGAGGTCGCGGGCCTTGGCAAGTCCGGAGGCCAAAGAGACGGCGGAAGAGGTGTGGCCGAGCGAGAAAAGGTCATAGCCGCTTTCCTGCGGATTGGTGTATCCGGTTACGTCATCATAATGTGCCGGATCGGTAAACGCCTGCATGCGGCCGGTCAGCATCTTATGGGGATAGGTCTGATGCGAGACATCGAATACGATTTTGTCTTCGGGAGTATGAAAGACATGATGAAGGGCAATGATTGCCTCTATCATACCGAGATTCGGGCCGACATGGCCACCGTGGGCTGACAACTTTTCAAGAAGCGCCTTGCGCATAGCCGCTGCAAGGTCTTTCAACTGCTTTTCATCCATCCTGCGAATATCCGCAGGGGATTTGATTGCTGATAAATCCATATTTTTCATCTTATGTGATAATATTTACTGTTAATCAATGTATTTGATGATTTTCGCAGGTACACCAGCCACTACTGCATTGTCCGGCACATCCTTGGTAACGACAGCACCTGCCGCCACAATGGCATTCTCTCCAATGGTGATGCAGGGTAATATTGTTGCACCGGCACCGACCCATGCGTTGCGCTTGATTTCTATTGGGGCGCAAGTCAAGAGCCATCGCTTGTGCTCATCGTGATTGTTGGTGATCAATTGCGCATTAGCGGCGATCATGGCTCCATCGCCGATTGTAATACCTCCGGCTGCCATGAAAAGCACATTGTTCAGTATGGAACAGTTGCGACCGATTTTTACTTTCCTGCCTCTAACCGCGTTTATCATCGGCATGATCTTCGAGCCTTCGCCAAACTCACCGAAGAGTTCCTGTACGAATGCATCGAATGCAGGAGTATGGGGCATTGTATGGTTCAACTTGAAACAAAGCTGGTTATTATATACATCTTTCGCTGCATCTTCTTCCGAGACAGCACTGTAATCAATTATCGTATAATCCTTATCCATAAATAGACATTTTACTTTACTTAAACGTAAAATTACAGCATTTTATCCGCAGACAAGTTATCAATATTTCGGTAATACTTCACATTTTTACGGAATTTGATAACTTTGCGTCCTGGAAAGACAACTTCATGAATTGATCGTATTCTCCGATTTTCTTCGTATCTTTGGCTACGCCGAAGATACTCCGTCTCGGCAAAAAATGCAAACAAGTTTGCTTTTTACGCTCGACTTTTCGTATCTTTGACTGCGCCGAAACGGATTGAATCGAGGTCCGTTTCGTGCGGTTGTGGAAATCAATAAAAATTTCGTTATGACACATAAAATCATGTTGCTCGGTTCCGGCGAGCTGGGCAAGGAGTTTGTCATTGCGGCGCAGCGGTTGGGACAGACCGTCGTGGCGTGCGATTCGTATGCGGGGGCTCCCGCCATGCAGGTGGCCGATGAGGCCGCGGTGTTCGATATGCTCGACGGCGATGCGTTGGCTGCCGCTGTGGCCCGTCATCGGCCCGATCTGATCGTTCCCGAAATCGAGGCCATCCGTACCGAACGCCTGTATGACTTCGAGCGGCAGGGCATACAGGTTGTGCCGAGTGCCCGGGCGGTCAGTTTCACGATGAACCGCAAGGCGATTCGCGATCTGGCAGCCAAGGAGTTGGGCCTGCGGACGGCCCGATACCGTTATGCCAGGACCTACGAGGAGTTGTGCGCGGCTGCGGCGGAGGTCGGCTTTCCGTGCGTGATCAAACCCTTGATGTCCTCGTCAGGCAAGGGGCAGTCGGTCGTGAAGGGGCCCGAGGAGCTGGAACACGCCTGGAAGTACGGTTGCGAGGGTTCGCGCGGCGACATTCGCGAATTTATCGTCGAGGAGTTCATTCGTTTCGACAGCGAAATCACGCTGCTGACCGTAACGCAGAAGAACGGCCCGACGCTTTTCTGTCCGCCGATCGGCCATGTGCAGAAGGGCGGCGATTATCGGGAGAGCTTCCAGTCGCCCGCGATCGCATCCGAGCTGTTGCAGGAGGCGCAGCGTATGGCCGCCGCCGTTACCGGTGCGCTGACCGGTGCCGGTATATGGGGCGTCGAGTTTTTCTTGAGCAAAGAGAAAGGCGTCTATTTTTCGGAGTTGTCGCCTCGTCCGCACGATACGGGGATGGTTACCTTGGCCGGTACGCAAAATCTCAATGAGTTCGAATTGCATTTGCGGGCTGTTTTGGGGCTGCCCATCCCCGCTGTCACGTTCGAACGCATCGGGGCCAGCGCCGTGGTGCTCGCTCCGGAGGCGATTCCGTCGGCGCCGCATTACGAGGGCGTCGACCGGGCGATGGCCGCCGATCCGCATTTCGACGTGCGGATTTTCGGCAAACCTTCGGCGCGTGTCAACCGGCGTATGGGCGTCGTGGTGGGGTATGCTCCGCTCGGCAGCGATCTGGATGCGCTGCGCGATCGGGTGAAGGCGGCCGCTGCCGAAATTCATGTGGTGAAATAACGGTCGTCGGCGGCATGAAAAATATCGTTTTCGATTTGGGAGGCGTCCTGTTCGCCCGCAGACGCAGCGAGTGTCCGCAGGATTTCATCGACTTTTTCGCCTTCATCCGGCAGGAGGAGATTCCGCATTTCTGGGTGGAGTACGATCGCGGCACGGCGACGCTGGACGAGGTAACCGAAGAGCTGTGCCGTCGTACCGGTTGCGAGCGTGCGAAGTGCGAAGAATACCTGCGAACGGCCATCGGCCTTCAGCGGCCGGTCGAGGCGACCGAGCGATTGATCGGCGACCTGAAACGGGCCGGATACGAACTTTACGTGCTGTCGAACATGTCGTGCGAGTTCATCGACTATTTGCGCCGGTTTCCGGTTTACCGGTTGTTCGACGGCGAGGTCGTCTCGTGCGAGGAGCATACGGTGAAGCCCGAACCGCAAATTTACCGGATTTTGCTGGAGCGTTACGGGTTGCAGCCCGATGAGACGTTGTTCATCGACGACCGTCGGGCCAACATCGAGGCGGCCGAAGCGCTTGGGATTCACGGCCGTCTGTTCGACAGCCACGATCCCGAAGGGGCTTGCCGGACGATCCGGAAACAGCTGGCTTTGTAGTCGTTCGAGTTGGACGGGAGCGTAAAAGAGAGGAGCGGACTTTTCATAGTCCGCTCCTCTCTTTTCCTCCGGATGGGTTTCGTTTCATGCGTGCAGTTTGGCGAGCACGTTGTCCGTAGCCCGTTTGAGCTGTTCTTCCGGACAGCAGAGCGTGATGCGGATATAGCGGGCCCCTTCCGAACCGAAGATGCCGCCTGGGGTCAGAAAAACATCGCATTTTTCCAGCACTTCGTCCGAAAACGCGAAGCTGTCGCCCGCATACGTCTCGGGCAGTTCGGCCCAGACGAAAAGACCGGCTTGATGCGGGCGGTACGAGCATCCGAGGGCATCGAGCAGCGCGCAGGCCTGCTTTTCCCGTCCGTAGTAGATGGCATTCAGTTCCTTGAACCAGTCGTCGCCTAATGACAGGGCCGTAGCGGCGGCTGCCTGCACGGGATAGAACATGCCCGAATCCATGTTCGATTTGAAGGTCAGAATCGCGTCGATCCACTCCTTTCTGCCCACGATGACGCCTACGCGCCAGCCGGCCATCGAATGCCCTTTCGAAAGCGAATTGAGCTCCAACGCCACTTCGCGGGCACCGTCCGCCTCCATGATGGAGATCGGGGCCTCCGCATTGCGGATGAAGCTGTACGGGTTGTCGTGTACGATCAGAATGTTGTGTTTCGCGCCGAAATCCACGACTTTCTGCAACAGTTCGGGCGTCGGCGTTTGTCCCGTCGGCATGTTGGGGTAGTTGACCAACATCATCTTCACGCTGTCGAGACCGGCCTGTTCGATCGCCTCGAAATCGGGACAGAATCCCGTCTGTTTGTTGAGCGCATAGGGAACCATCGTGCCTCCGGCTAACCGCACGGCGGCCGAATAGGTCGGATAACCCGGGTTGGGAACCAGCACCTTGTCGCCTTGGTTGAGGAACGTCATGCAGACGTGCATGAGGCCCTCTTTCGAGCCGATGAGCGGCAGCACCTCCGAATCGGCATCCAATTCCGTGCGGTACCACTTCCTGTACCAGTCGGCGAAGGCTTTGCGCAGAATGGGTTCGCCCTTGTAGGACATGTATTTGTGAACGTCGGGGCGTTTCGCCTCCGTTGCAAGCCGTTCGATGACCGACGGATGGGGCGGCAGGTCGGGGCTGCCCATCGCCAATTTGACGATGCGGCGGCCTGTGGCGGCCTCCAATTCGGCGATTTCACGCAACCGGCGCGAAAAATAGTACTCTCCTGTGCCGTCCAATCGGTGCGAACGGGCGATCGTTACTGCTTTTGCCATGATAGGGTATGGGGTTTTTAGGTGAGGTTTGTCGGATTATAATGCAAATAGAATGAATATTTGAGCCGTCAGCACACGCAGGAACATGACGACCGGATAGACCGTCGAATAACCTACGGCCGGCATGTCGTTTCCAGCCGTCGCATTGGCATAGGCCAGTGCGGGCGGGTCGGTCGTCGAGCCGGCGATCAATCCAATTAGCGTATAATAGTTCATTTTCAGCCAGATACGGGCGACCGTCGCCACGAGCAGGATCGGCACGACCGTAATGATGAATCCATAACCGATCCAGCGGTAGCCTCCGTTGGCGATGGTGTCGATGAATCCGTTGCCGGCGCCGATGCCTACGGCCGCCAAGAAGAGCGCGATTCCCAATTCGCGCAGCATCAGATTGGCGCTCATGGTCGTATAGGTAACCAAATGGAAGTGCGTTCCGAAACGGCCGATCAGGATGGCGACGATCAATGGGCCTCCGGCGAGACCCAATTTCACGGGTTGGGGTACGTTCATCAACGGAATGGAGCCCAAGAGCACGCCCAAGGCGATTCCGACGAACAGGGTAATCAAATTGGGCTGTCGCAGTTTTTTGAGCGAGTTGCCCAATACGTCGGCCGCCCGTTCCACCGCCTGGGCGGGGCCTACGACCATCACGCGGTCGCCGACCTGGAGTTCCAGCCCCTGGTAAGGGATCAGATCGACCCCTGCACGATTCACGCGCGTAATGTTGATGCCGTACTTGGTGCGAAGCCGCAGGTCGGAGAACTTTTTGCCGTTGATCGACGATTTGGTAATCAGGATGCGGCGCGAAACCAGATCCGTCTGCGACGTGTGGCAGCTCCACTCTTCATCGGACATCTCCGCGCGGCGGCCGAGGAACGCGACGATCGCCTCGATGTCTTCGGCCTGGCAGATGACCCGAAGACGGTCGCCTTGACGCACGATGCTGTCGCTGTCGGCCATGCCGATCGTCCCGTCGTGGCAGATGCGCGAGATCACGAATTGCCGGTTGACCAACTGGCGCAGGTTCTCGATCGTGTAGCCGTTGAGCATCCGGTTGGTGAATTCGACGGAGATTTTTTCGGCGAGTTTGTGTTCGTTGGAGAGACGGGCCAGCTCTTCGTCCTCCTTTTCGAACCGCACGCGGAAGGCGTAACGGATGAAGATCATGGAGAGGATGATGCCCACGACGCCCAACGGATAGGCTGCGGCGTAACCCAAGGCGATGGTTTCATCCGCCTGTCCGGCCGCATCGGTGAAGGCCTGCTGCGCTGCACCCAGCCCGGGGGTGTTCGTTACCGCACCCGAAAGAATGCCGACCATCGTCGGGATCGGGGTGCCGGTCGCTATGTGAAGCATGTAGGCGGTCGCCACGCCCGTGAGCACGATGGCCGTCGCACAGGCCACGAGGGTCATGCCTCCGTGTTTGAACGACGAGAAGAAGCTGGGCCCCACCTGCAATCCGATGGAAAAGACGAACAGAATCAATCCGAACTCCTGGACGAAGTGCCGGATGTCGTCGTCGACCGTCATGCCGAAATGGCTGCATACGATGCCGACGAAAAGAATCCAGGTGATGCCGAGCGAGATTCCTTTGACCTTGATTTTGCCGAGCAGAATGCCCAGCGTGATGACCAAGGCGAACGTGATGACGGCGTGCGCGATTCCTCCGCCGAAAAACAGATCGTAGAGCCAATTCATGTTGTTGCGGGTCGATTTGACGGTTCAGCGCACAAAAGTAGTATATTTTTAAGAAAATTAAAAATCGGTGCGGCGATTTTTCGGCCGACAGGCGATTCCGGCGTCGTCATTTTCCGAAGCCGCTCTTTTTCGGGCCGTGCGGGCAAGCAGCTTTTCGGCTTCTGGACGGGCGGTTCCGGAGCGGACAGTCCGAATCGCCGCATCCGGCGCAGCCTCCCCGGTTGCGGCCGGTTAAGAGGCGGTACAGCCATCGCCCGAGCAGGATGAATGCGGCGAATCCGATGGCGCCTGCGATGATCGTTTGCCAGTCCATTGTATTGTGCCGTGCGCGATTCCGTTTACAGCCACAGAACGAGCCGATAGACGATCCAGGCGGCGATCCATGCCAATCCCGTATTGTAGATTAGGGAGAGACCGGCCCATTTCCAGCCCGCTTCCGTGCCGATGGCCGTTACCGTGGCGATGCAGGGAATGTAAAGCAGGATGAACACCAAAAAAGCGAGCACCGATGCGGTCGTGAAGTCGCCGCTGGCGATCAACCGTTGCGAGAGCGAAGCGGTTTCGTCGTCCGGCCTTGCGTCCGAGGATTCGTCCGGTGAAACGAGCACCTCCGCCACGCCGTCGGTTCCGCCGATGATTGCGATTTCGGAATCCGTCTCTACCGGCCGGATTTTCGGCACCTCGGTCTCGGCATAGAGCACGCCGAGTGTGCTGACGACGATCTCTTTGGCCGGAAAGCCCGACAACAGGGCGACGCTGGCTTTCCAGTCGAGACCCAACGGTCGGAATACCGGTTCGCAGCTCTTGCCGATCCGGCCTAAATAGGAGTGTTCGTAATTGGGTTGCGACGTATAGGGCTGTTCGTCGGAAAGACGGGCATCGCGGTCGGGCTGCGGGTAGTAGTTCAAGAACCAGACGACGATCGAGGCCACGAGAATCATGCCGCCCATCTTGCGCAGGTATTGGGCGCATTTGTCCCACATGTGCGAAAGGGTGGTTTTCCACGTCGGGAGGCGGTAGGGGGGCAGTTCCATGACGAAGGGCGTTTCATCCGCGGGAAAGAGGAAGCGGCGCATCAGCCGGGCGGTCAGAATGGCCGCCAGTACGCCGATCAGATAGAGCCCCGTCATCACCCATACGGCTTCGGCTGCGAAGAACGTACCGGTGAGCAGCAGATAGATCGGGATGCGTGCGCTGCAGGACATGAACGGGGTGATCAGGATGGTGATCAGTCGGCTGCTGCGGCTTTCGATCGTCCGGCACGCCATGATGGCGGGCACGTTGCAGCCGAAGCCCATGATCAACGGGATGAACGATTTGCCGTGCAGGCCGAGACGGTGCATGACGCGATCCATGATGAACGCCGCGCGGGCCAAATAGCCCGAATCTTCCATGAACGAGATGAACAGATAGAGGATCATGATGTTCGGCAGGAAGACGATGACCGAACCCACGCCGCCGATAATGCCGTCGCAAAGCAGGTCGCGCAGGGTGCCCTCAGGCAGCAGGAGGTTCAGCGCCTCGCTCAACCAGCCGACCAACGTTTCGATCCACCCCTGCGGATAGGCCCCTATCCGGAACGTACACCAGAACATGAAACCCATCAGCAGAAAAAAGATCGGGAATCCCCACAACTTATGGGTAACGAACGTGTCTATCAAGGCCGTCGCCGTCGCCTCTTCGCGCTGTCCGGCGGTATAGGTCTCTTTGAGCGCGCCCGAAATGAATCCGTACTTCTGGTTGGCGAAGGCGGTTTCGACATCTTCGTCCAAGGCTTCGGTGATCCGTTTGGCTTCGCGGTCGCGGATCGCCGTCCATTCGGCATAGTGGGCGCAGGATCGGAGTTGCGCTTCGACCTGTTTGTCGCCCTCCAACAGCTTCATGGCGAAATAGCGGGGCGGAAAGGCTTTGGGCAGTTCGTCGCGGCAGGCGCCGATGGCGCCGTTGAGTTTCTGCAAGCTCTCCTCGATGACCGGCCCCTGGTTGATATGGATGTGGCGCACGCGCGCGTCCTGGTTTTCGTAGACAGCGATGACCGTATCGAGCAGTTCGTCGATGCCTTTGTTGTTGCGGGCCTCGACGGGGATCATCGGCACGCCTAACATCCGGCCCAAATGGTCGTAGTCGAGTTTCGCCCCGCTGGCGGTCAGCTCGTCGAACATGTTCAGCGCCACGACCATGCGGGGATTGATGTCGATGAGCTCGGTCGTCAGATAGAGGTTGCGTTCGAGGTTGGACGCCACGACCGAATTGATGATGACGTCGGGTGTCTTTTCGGCGATATGGGTGCGCACGAAGCGTTCTTCGGGTGTATAGGCCGACAGCGCATAGGTGCCCGGCAGGTCGGTGATTTCGAACCGGTAGCCCCGATAGTTGCAGTGGCCGATTTTGGCGCCTACGGTTACGCCGCTGTAATTGCCCACGTGTTCGCGTCCGCCCGAGATGGCATTGAAAAGCGACGTTTTGCCGCTGTTGGGGTTCCCGACCAGGGCGACCGCGATGGTATGGCTTTGGCGGGTGATGATTTCGTCGGCCTGGCGGCAGGTGTCGTTTTCATCGGGATATTCGGCGAAAGCGGCTCCGGACGGAGGATGATTGCGGCGGCCTTTTTCGGAGATTCGGCGGAGGGCGTCCCGTCGGTTGCCGGAATGTCGCTCCTCTTCGATCAGATGTTGCACTTCGGCGTCGGAGAGCACGACGATCATGTCGGCCTCGCTGCGCCGCAGCGAGATGCCGTACCCCATGATTTTATATTCGATGGGGTCTTCTAACGGAGCGTTGAGCACCACCTCGACGCGCTGCCCGCGGACGAATCCCATCTCCATGATGCGGCGGCGGAATCCGCCGTGGCCCAAGACCTTCAGAATCGTGGCCGATTCACCGGTTTTCAGTTCGGAAAGACGCATGGCCGAAAACTTCGTTTACCAAATCTGCGCCAAAGATACGGCTTTCGGATGAATCCGTCAATCGCAAGTTATAGGTATATTGTATCCTATACCCCGCCTTGGCGGGGGCTTGTGTCGGGGCGCTTCTTGTGCGGGGTGATGCTTCCCGCATCCGGACGACAGGCACACGAGCACCCCGATGTAGAATCGGAATCGAGACATGGATTCAGGATTTTTTTCTCCTTGTGGACAAAAAACATACCGTCTCACACAGCCTTGGAGACGATTTCGTCTTTTTTATGCGAATTTTGTTCGATAAAAGTAATAATATTCGATAATTTTGCTAACTTTGTCCCGATAATAGCTATTTTTACTAATAATAAAAGAGATGAAAGAGCTTGTAGAAAAAATTCAGGCGGAGTATGAAGCATTCGCTGTCAATGCGGCTGCTCAAGTAGAGAAAGGCAACAAGGCTGCCGGTACCCGTGCCCGTAAAGCTGCTTTGGAGCTTTCGAAACTGATGAAAGAATTCCGCAAGGCATCCGTTGAAGCTGCGAAATAGGTCATTTGCAGTCGAAGTGTAAAAGCCGTTCCGCGTGGACGGCTTTTTTGTGCGCTGTTTTCTTGATTCGCCAAATATCGTTACATTTGCAGACCATGATCGACCGGGAGACTATCGACCGCATCTATGCCGCTGCCAATATCGTGGAGATCGTCGGCGACTACGTTACGCTCAAACGCAAGGGCGCGAACTATGTGGCGTGCTGTCCGTTCCACAACGAAAAGACCCCTTCGTTCGTCGTTTCGCCTGCAAAGGGACTTTACAAATGTTTCGGCTGCGGCAAGGGCGGCAATGCCGTAACCTTCCTCATGGAGCAGGAGAGCATCACCTATCCCGAGGCGCTGAAGATGGTGGCCAAGCGCTACGGAATCGAGGTGCATGAAAAGGAGCTGACCGAGGAGGAGGTCCGCCGCAACGACGACCGCGAATCGATGTTCGCCCTGAACGGCTGGGCCGCCCAATACTTTATCGATTATCTCCATCAGAATCCGGAGGGAATGAGTGTGGGAATGTCCTATTTCCGGCAGAAGCGCGGCATGACCGATGCGACCATCCGCAAGTTCGGTTTAGGATTCTGTCCCGCCAAGGGCGACCGCATGTCGAAGGAGGCGCTGGAGGCCGGTTACAAAGAGGAGTTCCTGTTGTCGACGGGCCTTTCGTTCAAGCGGGAAAACGACGGTTCGTTGGTCGACCGGTTCCGCGACCGCGTGATATTCCCCGTGCACAACATTTCGGGCCGCATCGTCGCATTCGGCGGCCGGACGCTCCGCACCGACAAGTCAGTCGCCAAATACCAGAACTCGCCCGAAAGCGAGATATACAGCAAAAAACGCGAGCTCTATGGTCTCTATTTCGCCAAAAAAGCGATTCAGCAGCAGGATTTCGCCATCCTGGTCGAAGGATACACCGACGTGATCTCGATGCACCAGGCCGGGGTCGAAAACGTCGTCGCTTCGTCGGGCACGTCGCTGACCACGGAGCAGATTCGTCTGTTGAACCGTTTCACCAAGAACATTACGGTGATTTACGACGGCGACGCGGCGGGCATCCATGCTTCGCTGCGCGGGATCGACATGATTCTGCACGAGGGGATGAACGTGCGCGTCGTGCTGCTGCCGGAGCCCGAAGACCCCGATTCGTTTGCGCGGAGCCATACGGCCGAAGAGTTGCAGGCCTATATCCGCGATAACGAACAGGATTTTCTGGCGTTCAAGGCCAAATTGTTGTTGAAGGAGGCAGAGGGCGATCCGATTCGCAAGGCGTCGTTGATCGGCGACATGGTGCAGTCCATCGCGCAGATTCCCGATCCGATCCAGCGGTCGGTCTACATCAAGGAGTGCTCGAAGACGACGGACGTCGACGAGAAGCTGTTGATTTCCGAGGTGGCGCGGATCCGGATGACTTCGACCGGCGACCGCGAAACGGATGATTTCCTGCGGCGGCAGACGGCCCGGCAGCGCAGCGAGGCGATCCGTGAGGCCGAGACCGAAGCGGAATATCCGCGTCAGTTGGAGGCCGGCAGCAGCCCCGATGCGTTGGAACGCGAATTGCTCAAGTACCTGCTCAAATACGGCCATTGCTCGTTCGAATTCAAGGAGGGACGCAATATCCTGACCTGCAACGTCGCGCAGACGATTTTCGATGAACTGGCCGACGGCGATCTGAAATTCCGGAATCCGCTCTACGAAAAGATCCGCATGACCTACAAGGAGCAATGGAGCCGGACGGGAGTGGGCAACAAAATTCCCGAGCATGTTTTTCTGACCCACTCCGATCCGGAGGTGTGCAACGTGGCGGTGGACATCCTTACGTCCGACGACAACTATGTCATCAGTCAGTTGTGGGTGCGCAAGGAGGTGCATGTCGAGAGCGAGGAGGAGATGCTGGCGGCCGGAGTGCCGAAGGCGGTTACGCTCTACAAGTCGAAGGTCATCGAGGGGTTGGTCAATGAGCAGCAGGCCCGTTTGGCCAAGGAGGACGTAACCGAAGAGGAGATGAAAGATGCCATGCAGCAGATCGATAAATGGAACGGAGTGCGTGTGAAGATCGCGAACAAACTGCAGCGACTGATTTTGTGATCGACAGGAACTCGGTTCGGTCGGGGTCAAAGCCGAATAGGCTGCCAGAGACCGCGAGGAATGACGGCCGGATGGGAAAAACGGGGCCGAACTGCGTCGACCCGTAAACGTATACGATTACGATGGAAAAAAGGGGCGGGTCTCGGGTTGTACGCGCATCACTGCGCATACTGTGTGCAAACAGAAAATAAACAGAAAGATGTGTAAAACATATCGAAGATAAGAATCAGTTACCTTGGACCGATTCCCGCCCCGATGATACGAAAAGCAAGTTTTATGCCGCATTGACTGCGATGAGCGAACAAAAAAAGATCAATATCCGGAACAAACGGGCCGCTTTCGATTACGAGATACTCGAAGAGTGGGTGGCCGGCATCGTGTTAGTCGGTACGGAGATCAAATCGATCCGTGCGGGCAAGGTGTCGATGACCGATTCGTTCTGTTATTTCGACCGGGGCGAATTGTGGATTCGCAACGTCAATATCGCGGAATACGACTGGGGCACCTGCAACAACCATGCGCCGCGCCGCGATCGGAAACTGCTGTTGACCGGCCGCGAGTTGACGAAACTCCAGCGGGCCATGCAGGACAAAGGGTTGACCGTGGTCGGTCTGCGCCTCTTTCTGAACGAACGGGGATTGGCGAAAGTGGCCGTCGGTCTGGCCCGCGGCCGCAAGGCCTACGACAAACGCGAATATCTGAAAGAGAACGATGCCCGTCGGGAGATGGACAAGGCGATGAAGCATTACCGGAGATAGCCGGCGGAACGGATGCTTTCGATTGGGTATCGGGGTACGCCCCCTTTTCGATCCCGCAACAGCAGGATAGCTTAATGAATAAAATATATGTCGTTGATTCTTTGTATCGAGACCGGCACCGACATCTGTTCGGTCGGAATAGCTAAGGAGGGCGAGCTGCTTTCGTTGCGCGAGAGCGACGAAGGGCGCGACCATGCCCGCAAAGTTGGGGTGTTCGTCGATGAATTGCTGCATGAGACCGGCATTGCACCCGATGATTTGGATGCCGTGGCGGTCGGGAAAGGACCGGGCTCCTATACGGGCCTGCGGATCGGCGTGTCGTTTGCCAAAGGGCTCTGTTACGGATTGCAGAAACCGTTGGTGGCGGTCGGTTCGCTCGATTCGCTGACCGAGGTGGCCCGCGAGGACTACGAGGCCGGTATTTTGCAGATCGACGATTGGGAGCGGGCCGTGTTGTGCCCGATGGTCGATGCGCGCCGCATGGAGGTGTATACGCAGTTGTTCGATACGACCGGCCGGCCGTTGAACGAGGTTTCGGCCGAGATCATCGACGAACGGAGTTTCGCGGAGTATCGAACCGGCCGGCAGCCGTTCGTGATTTTCGGGAACGGCGCTCGAAAGTGCGCCGGTCTGTTGGCCGGAGCCGAATGGGTCGGGGTTACGCCTTCGGCCCGCGGGTTGGCCCGATTGGCCCAGCAGGCGTTCGACGAGGGCCGCACGGAGGATGTCGCCTACTTCGAACCCTTCTATCTGAAAGATTTCGTGGTGATGACCTCCAAAAAGAAATTGTTCTGACGACGCGATGACCCGCGACGAACTGATTGCTTCGCTTTCGGAGCGTTACTGCGAAAACTTCGCCACGACGCTCGCTGCACGGGTGATCGCCGCGGATGCCGTCGGTCTGCTGTATGAAGTCGCCACGGCATGCCACGAGACGCTGCCCGCCGCATGCGCCGCAGCTGGAGAGTCTGATATCGGCTATTTTTGTTTTTTGATAGCGAGTTGCAGCCGCCTGCCTAATTCTCCTCGCCGCCCGCCTCGTCGAGCATACGGGCCGGAAATTGTCGCTTGCTTTGCAGCCGCGCCGTCTTTTGCAGACGCAGACCGACCCGCAACAGGTTGTCGTTGCCCGAAGTGAGCCTTTTGCGGGCATCCGCATAGACGTCGCGGGCTTTGTCGAGGGCCGTGCCGACCCCTTCGAACGACGTGGCGAACGAGGCCGCCTGCTCGTACAGTTTCAGGGCGCAGGCGGCTATCTCCCGCGTGTTTTTGTCTTGGTCGTGGTACTTCCAGAGGTCGGCGACCAATTTCAGCAGGGCGAACAGATTCGTCGGCGAGGAGAGGATGACTTTTTTGTCGTAGGCATCGCCCCAGATGCCCGGATCGGCCTTCAAGGCCTCCAGGAAAGCCGGTTCGTTCGGGATGAACAGGATGACGAAGTCCGGCGAGTTGAAGCGGCGCTGGTACTCTTTGCGGCCTAATTCCGTAACGTGCTGACGCACCGATGCGACATGTGCGGCCAGATGGCGTCGGCGCTCCGCTTCGTTCGGAGCCGAGGTGCAGTCGGCGAAAGCGGTCAGCGAAACCTTCGAGTCGATGACGATCTCCTTTTTGTCGGGCAGGTGCAGCACCACGTCCGGACGCAGGTTGCGTCCATCTTCGTCCTTCACGTTGTACTGCGTTTCGTAGTGGATGCCTTTGGTCAGCGTCGAGCTGTCGAGGATGGTTTCGAGCAGCATTTCGCCCCAGTCGCCCTGTACTTTCGAATTGCCTTTCAGCGCATTGGTCAGATTGGTCGTCTCGGTCGTGATGCGCTGGTTGAGCTCCATCAGATGCTTCAGCTCGGCCTTCAGCTCGCCGCGCTGCGACGTTTGGACGGTGTAAATCTCTTCGACCCGTTTGCGGAAGTCGGTGATGTTGTCGCGAAAGGGTTTTATCAACAACTCGATTGCTTCGTTGTTGGTTTTGCGGAGATGCTGCGACTGCTCGCCGAGAATCTCGTTCGCCAAATTGCGGAACTGGATCCGCAGCATCTCTTCGGCCTTTTCGCGCTCCTGCCGTTCGGCTTCGCGCCGCTCCTCGGACTGGCGGCGCAGGGCGTTCAGCTCCGTTTCGGACGCAGCCTTTATGGCGGCGAGCTCTGCGGCCGTATGGGCTTGTTCGCCCAGCAGCCGGCGGATTTCCGCTTCGGCCGATTTTCGGGTGTCGTCCGCCGCATTCTTTTCTTCGCGCAGCCGTTCCGATTCGCGGAGAAGCCGAGCTTTCTCTTTCAGCTGGGACAAAAGCCCCGCGACGGCGGCCGCGAGCAGCAGGAGGAGCGAAATGGAAAGTGTGTTCATATCGACAAAATTAACGATTATTTTCGGTTTTTCATTCGGCTTGCGCTATCTTTGCAGAAAATATTCGGGGCTGGAGGTTTCCGGCTTCTGCCCTTACCTGAATTTAACTATTCAGCATGGAACCGCAACGTATTCTCGCTCCGTCGATCCTTTCGGCCGATTTCGGACACCTCGGCCGGACGATCCGTATGCTCGACCGCAGTGCCGCCCAATGGGTGCATGTCGATGTAATGGACGGCGTGTTCGTTCCCAACATTTCGTTCGGCTTTCCCGTGCTGAAAGCCGTGCGGCGGGCGACCCGCAAAACGATCGACGTTCATCTGATGATCGTCGAGCCCGAACGTTACGTGCAGCGGTTCGTCGAGGCCGGGGCCGACCTCGTAACCTTTCATCTCGAAGCCTGCGCCGATCCGGCCCGCTGCATTGCCTTGATTCGTGAGCGCGGCGCGCGCGCGGGCATCACCATCAAGCCTGCGACGCCGATCGAGGCGGTGCGCGAATGGATCGCTTCGGTGGATATGGTGCTGCTCATGAGTGTGGAACCCGGGTTCGGCGGGCAGGCGTTCATCCCGGCCACCTTCGATAAGATTCGCCGCCTCCGTCGGATGGCCGACGCCGGCAATCCGGCGTTGTCGATCGAGGTCGACGGCGGGGTCTCGTCGCAGAACGCCCGCGAACTCTACGAAGCCGGTGCGAATGTATTGGTGGCCGGAAGCGCCGTTTTCGGCGCCGAAGACCCCGAATCGGAAATCGCTCGTTTGTTACAATGCTGAATGATAAACTATGATTTCACTCGATAATTTGACGGTCAGTTACGGCGGCTGGACGCTCTTCGACCGTGTTTCGTTTCTGATCAATCCCAAAGACCGCATCGGTTTGGTCGGCCGCAACGGGGCCGGAAAGACCACGCTGCTGCGCATCATCACCGGCGAACAGCAGCCGACTTCGGGCGCCGTAACGATCGATGGCGAATGCACGATCGGTTACCTGCCCCAGCAGATGCGGGTGCACGATACGACGACCCTCGTGGAGGAGACGGCCAAGGCTTTCGATGAGGTGCTGCGGTTGGAGGCCGAAATCGACCGGCTGACCCGCGAAATCGCCGAACGGACGGACTACGAAAGTCCGGCCTACGAGCAGCTGCTCCACCGCTTGAACGATGCGCAGGACCGTTACCATATTCTGGGCGGCGAGACGCGCGACGCCGACATCGAAAAGACGCTGCTCGGTCTCGGGTTCAGGCGCGAGGACTTCGGTCGGGCGACGAGCCGGTTTTCGGGCGGTTGGCGGATGCGCATCGAGCTGGCGAAGCTGCTGTTGCGGCGGCCTTCGATCTTTCTGCTGGACGAACCGACCAACCACTTGGACATCGAATCCATCCAGTGGTTGGAGGAGTATTTGCGCAATTACAACGGCGCCGTGCTGCTGATTTCCCACGACCGCGCGTTTTTGGACAACGTTACGAACCGCACGGTCGAGCTCTCGTTGGGCCGCATCACCGATTACAAGGTTCCCTACTCGAAATACGTCGTGCTGCGGGCCGAACGGCGGGCGCAGCAGCTGGCCGCTTACGAAAACCAGCAGCGGATGATCGAAAAGACCGAGGAGTTCATCGAGAAGTTCCGCTACAAGCCGACGAAATCGAATCAGGTGCAGTCCCGCATCAAACAGCTGGAGCGGTTGGAGCGGTTGGAGGTCGAGGAGGAGGATCTGGCGACCCTGAACATCAAGTTCCCGCCTGCGCCCCGTTCGGGAAAGGTGGTCGCCGAGATCGACGAAGCGGGCATGTCGTTCGGTTCGAAGCACGTGTTCAGCGGGGCGAACTTCGTCATCGAGAAGGGCGACCGCATCGCGCTGGTCGGACGCAACGGCGAGGGGAAAACCACGCTGGCCCGCATGTTGGTCGGCCAGCTGACCCCGACGGAGGGATCGGTGCGGATCGGCGCCAATGTCAATATCGGCTACTATGCGCAGAATCAAGATGATCTGATGGACGGCGATTTTACCGTCTACGATACGTTGGATCGGGTGGCCGTGGGGGATATCCGCACGCGGTTGCGGGATATTCTCGGAGCGTTCCTTTTCCGCGGCGAAGAGATCGACAAAAAGGTGAAGGTGCTTTCGGGCGGCGAACGAGCGCGCTTGGCGATGGCCCGCATGATGCTCGAACCGCGCAACCTGCTGGTGCTCGACGAGCCGACGAACCACATGGACATGCGTTCGAAGGATATACTGAAAAGCGCCATCATGAAGTACGACGGCACGGTGGTCGTCGTTTCGCACGACCGCGAGTTCCTCGACGGTATGGTCGACAAGGTCTACGAGTTCCGCGACGGCCGGGTGCACGAATATTTAGGCGGCATCTACTATTTCCTCGAAAAGCGTAGGTTGGAGTCGCTGCGCGAGCTGGAGCGGCGCGATGCTTCGACCGCAAAATCGGCTCCTGCGGCGAATATGAAGGCGAAACCGGTCGAGATACCCCCGTCCGGCGGCGGAAAACGCTCCTACGAACAGAAAAAAGAGCAGGAAAAATTGCTGCGCAAATTGCGCAAGGCTGTGGAGACGATCGAGGCCGATTTGGCCGACATCGAGCGGCAGATTGCGGCTTACGATGCGAAATTCGCCGCAGCGACCGGCTACGACGAAGCCGATTACAAGGCCTACAACGACCTGAAAGCCCGCTACGACCATCAGATGCACGAGTGGGAGAAAGCCTCCTACGAGTTGGAGATCACCGAAGGATAGTTCCCCGTTGTGCAAGGTTGTCGCAGGAAGATATCAATAAAGCAGGATCGAACATAAATGGAGAACAACAATTTGATTTTCGGCATCCGGCCCGTGGCCGAGGCCGTCGAAGCCGGACGGCAAATCGAAAAACTCTATATCCGCAAGGGGGCCGACGGCCAGCTGATGCAGGAGCTGAAAGACCGCTGCACCCGTCATCGGCTGCGCTGGCAGGAGGTGCCGGTGGAGAAGCTCAACCGTCTGACCCGAGGCAATCATCAGGGGGTCGTGGCCCAAACCGCGGCAATCGAGTATGTCGAACTGACGGATATGCTGGAACGCGTGCCCGACGATGAAACGCCGTTGATCGTCCTCTTCGACGGAGTTACCGACGTGCGGAATTTCGGGGCGATCGCCCGTTCGGCGGAGTGCGCCGGAGCGCACGGATTGATTACGCCGCTGAAAAATTCGGCACCCGTCAATGCCGAAGCGATCCGCGCTTCGGCGGGTGCGCTGACGACGATTCCCGTCTGTCGAGTCGGGTCGGTCCGCAATACGCTGAAACAGTTGCAGGCCGAAGGATTCCAGTTGGTCGCCGCTACGGAAAAGAGCCGCAAGCTGCTTTACGATGCCGATTTCCGCAAGCCGACCGTGCTCGTCATGGGGGCCGAGGACACGGGCATCTCGAAAGAGGTGCTGAAACTTTGCGATGAACGACTGGCCATTCCGCTCATCGGGCATATCGAATCGCTCAATGTGTCGGCTGCGGCGGCGGTCATGCTGTTCGAGGCGGTGCGCCAGCGGATCGGAGATTAAGAAGGTTAACAGTATGATGAGCAAATTAACAGACTATTGGATCGAGCTTCGTCGGGGGCTCGTGCGGGTCGTGCGCCGCTATCCGGCAGAGACGGCGTTGCAGACGGTTTTGACCGCTTTGTTTGTCTGGTGGACCGAGGCGGAGGCTTTTTCGCTCTTTCCGGCCCAATGCTTGTGGATTTTCCCCCTCTTTTCGCTCGGGGCGCTCATCCTCAATACATGGGCCGGTCGGGGCCCGTGGCGGATCGTTTATTATGTGATCTGGGCGCCGCTCGTGCCGTTGTTGTTTTGGAGGGGGCTGCCGGCATGGGTCGCTACGGAGCAATTCGCCCTGACGCTGGGCGTTTTGGTGCCGTTGGCCCTGCTGCTGTGCCGTAGGGTTCGGGATAACCGGCATTTCGCGGCGAATCTCCTCCTCTATCTGCGGGCGGCGGTCGTCTCGCTGCTGTTTGCGAATATCGCGTTGGGCCTTTTCGAGGCGACGCTCTGGTCGGCGGCCTACATCTTCGGATTCGACGAAATGCGGTGGGTCGAGCATCTGGCGGTGGATGTCGTGCCGGTGGCGGAGTTCCTGGCTGCGCCGATGCTCTTCCTGCTGCTGCTCGATCGTTGGGAACAGGCGGCGTTTCGCATGGCTCGTATCGGCGAGGTCGTGATAAACTGGATCTTTACGCCGGCGCTTGTCGTTTATGCGCTTCTTTTGCACGCGTATGTCATCAAGATATTGATCGCTGTGTCGCTGCCGCGCGGCGGGGTGGCCTATATGGTTTTCGGATTCATCCTTACGGCATTCGTCGTGCGGGTGTTGCGCGAGTCGGTTGAAAAACGGGTCGCTGAATGGTTCTACGCCCGTTTCAGTTTCGTCATGCTCGTGCCGATCCTGCTGTTCTGGGTCGGAGCCGCGCGCCGTGTCGGCGAATACGGATTGACCGTCCCGCGCGTCTATCTGCTCGTTTGCGGTTGCGTGATGACACTCGCCGTGATCATCTTTTCCCTGCGTTCGGGACGTTATAGTTGGCTGTTTGCTTCGGCGTTCGTGCTTTTCGCTGCCGTCGCCTATGTCCCGGCCCTGTCGCCCGCCCGCATCGGAATGCGTTCGCAGCGGGCGCGCTTCGAACGGTTGGGCCGCGAACTGGGTATGCTCGATGCCGAAGGCCGTTTCGTCCGGCGGCGTGTTCCGTTGTCCGATTCGGTGCGCAGGGCCGATTATGCCGATCTCTTTTCGGCGATGCGCTATGTCGGACGTCGCGATACGGCATTCTGTACCTCGTTGGGGTTGGAGGGCGGTTCCATACCCTGGAATTTGGAATCCGAGTTGCTGCCGTGGAACGTGGATTCGGCCGAGACGGTCGCTGTCGATCCCATCGCAACGGTGGAGTTGCCGCAGAACTGCCCGATTCCGCAGACGGACGCCTATCCGAATCTTTATGCGAATGTCGATCATTGGCGGAGTGGGGAGACCGGGGTGCGTTTCGCTTCCGATACGCTGTGCGTAATGCTCGACGGTTGGCCGCTGCTTCTCCTTTCCGGCGAAGAATTGGTGCGTCGGCAGATGGAGCTGGCAGAACTGACGTTCGAGCAGCTTTTCAGCCTTGACGAGGAGCAGGCGATGCGTTTTCTGGACTATCGCGGCGAGCAGGTGCGGGTCGTGTTCCGAGACCTGAAGGTCGAACGCCGCGATTCGGTTTCGTATGGGTGTGCCGGTGCGGCGGCCGAATTGCTGATGACACGATGAATCATCCGGTTTTGGGCGAAATCGTGTGCGTGCAGTCGGCGCGGGCCCGGCGCATCTCGATCAGCGTGCGCAAGGGCGGTGCGGTGCGGTTGGTTTATCCGCGCCGTGTTTCGCAACGGGAGGCATGGGCCTTTTTGGAGAGCAAGGTTGCGTGGGTCGAACGGGCCCGGCAGCGGCTCGCGGCCCGTACGCCTGTCGAACCTCTGTTGCCGCCGGCCGAGGCGAAAGAGCGGATCGAGGAGCTGCGCCGTGCGGCGAAAGCCGATCTGCCCCTCCGTCTCGAACGGCTTTCGCAGCAGACGGGCCTGCAATATGCCGGTCTGACGATTCGGGCCGCACGGACGAAGTGGGGCTGCTGCACCTGTCGGAATACGCTCTCGTTGAGCCTTTTTCTGATGCTTTTGCCCGAACGTCTGCGCGATTTCGTCCTCTTGCACGAACTTTGTCATACGGTTCATCACAACCATTCACCCCGATTCCATGCCCTGCTCGACCGACTGACCGGCGGCCGTGAAAAAGAGCTCCGTCGGGAGTTGCACAGTTATTCGATTCGAGGATAAAAAATGGAAAAATTATTGGAATTTAGCCGGTTTATTCGTATCTTCGTTGCAATAACGACCGAAAAACCACAAAACCCATCCATACCATGAAACAACAAGTCTGCAAAAAATTCGAGGAACTCTACGGCGCGGGCGCCGAGTTGTTCACTTCTCCGGGCCGCATCAACCTCATCGGCGAGCATACCGATTACAATGGCGGCTTCGTCTTTCCGGGCGCCGTCGACAAGGGGATCGTGGCTGCGATCCGGCTCAACGGCACCGATCGGGTGAATGCCTATGCGCTCGACCTCGGTGAACAAACCTCGTTCGGTCTGAACGAAGAGGACAAACCCGGCGAAAGTTGGGCCTGCTACATTTTCGGCGTATGCCGCGAAATGCAGAAACGGGGCGGCAGGATCGGCGGATTCGACACCGTCTTCTCCGGCGACGTTCCCCTCGGAGCCGGCATGTCGTCGTCCGCAGCATTAGAATCGACCTATGCCTATGCGTTGAACGAGCTTTTCCATTGCAATATCGACAAATTCGAGCTGGCGAAGATCGGTCAGTCTACCGAACACAACTACTGCGGGGTGAATTGCGGCATCATGGATCAATTCGCTTCGGTCTTCGGCAAGGCGGGCTGTCTGATGCGGTTGGACTGCCGGTCGTTGGAGTATGTCTACTTCCCGTTCGATCCCGAAGCGCACGGGTACAAACTTTTGTTAGTCGATTCGCGGGTGAAACATGAGCTGGTTGATTCGCCCTACAACAAACGCCGTCAGTCGTGCGAGCGGGTCGTTGCGGCGATGCAGCAAAAGCATCCGCACGTACAGTTCCTGCGCGATGCAGACCTGACGATGCTCGAAGAGGTCGCCCCCGAGCTGTCGCAGGAGGATTACAAACGGGCCCGCTTCGTTATCGGCGAGGTGCGTCGCGTATTGGATGTTTGCGATGCGCTGGAGCGGAACGATTACGAGACGGTCGGCAGGAAGATGTACGAGACGCATTGGGGCCTGTCGAAGGATTACGAAGTGTCGTGCGTCGAATTGGATTTCCTCGCCGAGGTCGCGAAAGCGTGCGGCGTTACGGGTTCGCGCATTATGGGCGGCGGATTCGGCGGTTGCACCATCAATTTGGTGAAAAAGGCGCTGTACGATGAGTTCGTCGCTACGGTCAAGGAGAAGTTCAGCGCCGAATACGGCCACGAACCGAAAATCTACGACGTGGTCATTTCGGACGGTTCCAGACGATTGGAATAGGTCGGACGAAATTCGTTGAATACCGCGAGCGGGATGGCTTTCTGTTGCAGCCGTCCCGCTCGATTTATAGGGAGGTTCGTAAATAAACCGCCGAACTCCGATTCGGCCGAAAGCCGTATTCAGCTGCCTTCTAAAATCTTCTGGAACAGCATCTCGTCGGTGTAGCCGTCGGGCGTCCAGAGCCAATCGCGTTTGACTCCGATTTCGATGAATCCGGCATCTCTGAACAAAGCGAGACTGGCATTGTTCGTCGCTCCTACATTGCACCATAACTGATGCAGCCGCAACACTTCGCGGCCGTAGCGGCAAACCGTCGATACGGCATCCTTGGCATATCCTTTGCCTCGGGCGTCCGCCGGATAGATCAAAAGACCGATTCCGGCGCGTCCGTTCAGCGGGTCGAACTCGAACAGATCGAGGGATCCGACAACCAGCCCCTCCGCAAGAGTTTCGATCATCAACCGTTGTTGGCGGGTCTGGAAGAGGTCGAACCGCTGCTCCTCGATGAATCGTTCCAGCGTATGCCGTGAAAAAGGAGCGGTCGTGCCGCTTACGCGCCAAATCGACGGATCGTTTTCCCATCGGTACATCGGGTCGATGTCCTCCGGCTCGACGGCCCGCAATCGGATGAGTTTGCCTTCGATCGGTGTCAAAGTCCGATGATTTTGTTACGGATCAGCATCGCCACGCCCCAGGCATTGGCGTTTTCCGACATCTTCGAAACGCGGAATTTCGTATCCTTGTAGACGAGATTCAGCGAATATTTGTTGGTCGCCGATTTCAGCGGCAGCATCAGATAGTCTCCTGCCGCCGCCAAGTTGCCGCCGACGATGACCGTCTCCGGATTGAACGTATTGATGAGGAAGGCGACGGCCTTGCCGACCTTCTCGCCGGCTTCCTCGATCAATTCGATGGAAAGATTGTCGTCGTTTTTCGCAGCGGCGATGATTTCATCAATATGGATGGGCTTCTTTTGTTCGTATTGTTCGCGCAGGATGGTGTTGACCCCCTTTTCGATCAGATGACGCATCTTGTCCTCGATGGCGATACCCGAAACTTCGGTCTCCAAACAGCCTTTCTTGCCGCACGAACAGATGATTTCGTTGTCGAAGAACGGAATGTGGCCGAATTCACCGGCGAAACCGCTTTTGCCGTAATAGAGTTGTCCGTCGACGATGATTCCGATGGCCACGCCCCGACCCATGTGCAGGTAGAGCACGTTGCTTTCGTCTTTCGATTTGCCGCAGGTGTATTCGGCATAGCAGCGGGCGCGGGTGTCGTTTTCGAGCAGTACGCGGATGCCGACCCGTTCTTCGAGGATGTCGCGCAGCGATTGTTCGCTCGATGTGAAGTATTTGTAGCTGCGGCCCGTGTCCGGATTGACGCGGCCCGTCATGCAGACGCCCAACCCGAGTATTTTGCCGCGGTCGATGCCGCAGTTGGCGATGAACCGTTCGATATTCGTGCAGATATGTTCCATGCACTGCGGCCGGTCGAGCAGTTCGAACGTGTTGTCGGTCTCCTCTTTGATGATGTTGTTTTGCAGGTCGGTGATCAAAAAGGTCATGTTGTCGCGGCCGACGTTTACGCCTGCGAAATAGATCGCCGAGTTGGCCAATCCGAAGACGTTGGGGCGGCGTCCGCCCGGCGTCTCCACTTTCCCGAGATCGCACACGATATTCTCCTCCACCAATTCCTGTACCAATTTGGTGATGGTCGGTACGCTGATATGCAGCTGCTTGGTCAGTTCCGAGAAGGTGCATTCGCCGTTGACGGCCATGTGGGCGATAATGTTGCGTTTGATGATGTTGTTTTTATGGGAGATTCCCTTCAAGGCATCTTCTTCGTGGTTATTGAAAAACTCGGTCAGTGAGGTCATCTTTCGTTTTGCATTTTCGAATTACTGCGCAAAATTAATAAATATATTTAATAACGCAAACTTCGATCGATAAAAAAGGATATTATTATAGAGGTACGAATACGAATCCGTTTTAGGCTTGCAAAAAAATACGGGCCGCATCCTGCGCGAGGTGCGGCCCGTTCGATCGGACGAAGGCGGTGCGGTTTACAAGGTCGATTTCGATTCGACGTCGGCTTCGGCATCCACCTTTTTAATCAATCCCTGAAGCACCGTGCCCGGGCCGAGCTCGGAGAACACGGCGATACCGTCGGCGAGCATGTTGCGCACAATGTAGGTCCAGCGCACCGGAGCCGTCAGCTGGGCGATCAGATTGGCCTTGATCGCTGCGGGATCGGTATAGGGTTTTGCATCCGCATTCTGGTAGATGGGGCAGATCGGGGTTTGGAACGGTGCATCATCGATGGCTTTCTCCAACTCCTGTTTTGCCGGCTCCATCAGCGGCGAGTGGAATGCGCCGCCGACCGGCAGACGCAATGCACGGCGGGCGCCGGCGGCTTTGGCTTTTTCACAGGCGGCATCGACGGCATCGACGGCACCCGAAATCACGAGCTGTCCCGGGCAGTTGTAGTTGGCTGCGACGACGACGCCTTCGGTCGATGCGCAAATCTCCTCGACCGTTTGGTCGTCTAATCCGAGAATGGCTGCCATCGTTCCAGGATGGGCTTCGCAGGCGTCCTGCATGGCCTGGGCACGTTTCGATACGAGTTTCAGACCGTCTTCGAACGAGAGGGCACCGGCAACGACCAATGCCGAAAATTCACCCAACGAGTGTCCGGCGACGGCATCGGGCTTTACGCCGAGCGCCTTGGCCATGATGACCGAGTGGAGGAATACGGCGGGTTGCGTAACTTTGGTCTGCTTCAACTCGTCGGGCGTACCGGCGAACATAATGTCCGTGATGCGGAATCCGAGAATCTCGTTGGCCTGTTCGAAAAGCTCTTTGGCGGCAGGCAGGTGGTCGTAGAGGTCTTTGCCCATCCCGACGGCTTGGGCGCCCTGACCCGGGAAAACGTATGCGTGTTTCATCTTCGACTGCATTTTTTTGGTTTGCGCTGCAAAGATACGAATTTATTTTTATTCCGTAACTTCGCATTGCAATGGTTCGCAAAGGAGGTCCGCGTCCGGCGCGATTGAATGGGAATGCCGTGTGAATCGGCAGCAGTTCCCGCTGCTGTAAGTCCCTGCGTGTTCCGCAACACTCTATGAGCCACTGGTCTATGACCGGGAAGGCGTTGCGGACGGGACAAGCCAGAAGACCTGCCTTGCATCTTCCAATTCCGGAAGAATCTTTTTTCGAGGCCTCTGCGGAGAACGGAGCATCGGTCGAGTTTTTTTCAGTACGATTGTCTGAAGAAGATTATCCGTATAGGGCGAATGCTCCAGCCGCCGAAGAACGATTCGATTCCGGAAAGGAACCCACCTTTTGCAGAATCATTCGGGCTGTCGGTGCCATAAGGAGATTAGTTGTTCGCAGTCCGAAAAAAGCCCCCGAAAACCTGCCTGTTTTCGAGGGCTTTTATTAACTGGGTCGTGGTTCTATTAAAACAATACCGATTAGGGCAGCCATTCGACAATGCCTTCGGCCGGATGCGCCGCCCGCCAAGCCTCGAACTCCTCCCAGGTGCGTATGCCGTCCCGTATGACCGCTTGATAATATTCGATTCCCATGATTTTCAGCTCGTCGGGCGTCTCGAATTTCAGCCGCAGGATGGCTTCGCGCCGTTCGTCGGTCAACGCCGCGGCGATGCGGTCGGCCACCTGCTCGAAATAGCCGTCGTATCGCGATCCGCGAAGGATGTGGATCAAGTCGATTTGCCACAATTCGTTATCCTCGTCCCGATACCATGCGTGCCATTCGACGCAGGCTTCGTCGGTGTCGAGCGAATTGCCGAACGCGATCCGTTCGATTCCCGGGCAGGAGGCGAGCCGCCCCATGACTTCGAAATCCGACCGGATGTCGATGCGGTCGGAATAGATATGGAAGTCCAGATCCCGATGCTTGGCCAACAGCCCCATGCGCAGGGAACCGACCTGCCGGACTTCGGCGCCGATGCTTTGCCAAAGGCGTTGCAAGTCGAGTGCGGCGATAATTTGGTGGGCGCGGCGGGTGTTTTCCGCCGCGCGTTCCGCACAGGCGCCCATCGGATCAATAGCCTAAAATGCGCAGCATCGACCGGTAGGACTGCTCCTTGGCGAACAGCCGCGTGTAATACTCGTTGTCCGACTTGTCGCGGTCGATGACGATATGCTTCGGTGCCGGAATCAGGCAGTGCTGGATGCCGCCGAATCCGCCGATCGATTCCTGATAGGCTCCCGTATGGAACAAACCGATGTATTGCGTGTTGCCTTTTTCGAGTTTGGGCAGGAAGATGGCGTTGGTGTGGCACTCCGCATTGTAGAAATCTTCGCTGTCGCACGTGAGCCCCCCGAGGAACACCCGCTGGTACTCCTTGTCCCAGTTGTTGATGGCCAGCATAATGTAGCGCTGGTTGATGCCCCACGTATCGGGCAGGGTAGTGATGAACGACGAGTCGATCATGTACCAGTTCTCGCGATCGTTCTGCTGCTTCTGGTTCACGATGGAGTAGAGCGCCGCACCGCTTTCGCCCACGGTGAAGGAGCCGAACTCCGTGAAGATATTGGGCTCTTCGATGCCGTTTCGCTGGCAAATGTTTTTGATCTGGGCGACGATCTCTTCGGTCAAGTATTCGTAGTCGTATTCGAAATTGAGCGAGTTCTTTATGGGGAATCCTCCGCCGATATTGAGGCTGTCCAACTCCGGACAGATCTGTTTCAATTCGCAGTAGACGTTCATGCACTTCGACAATTCGTTCCAGTAGTAGGCCGTGTCCTTGATGCCCGTATTGATGAAGAAGTGCAGCATCTTGAGCTGGAATTTCTTGCTGTTTTTCAGCTTGTCCTTGTAGAAATCGACGATATCGTTGTAGCGGATGCCGAGCCGCGAGGTGTAGAAATCGAATTTGGGCTCCTCCTCGCAGGCGATGCGGATGCCCACCTTGCAATTTTTCGTGAAGGCGTCTTCGAAGAGATCGAGCTCCTCTTTGTTGTCGAGCACCGGAATGGTGTTGATGAAGCCGTCGTTGACCAACTGGGCAATGTTCTCGACATACTGCGGACGTTTGAATCCGTTGCAGACAATGTAGCGGTCTTTGTCGATGATGCCGCCGTCGTAGAGCGCATTGATGATATGGATGTCGTAGGCCGACGAGGTCTCTAAATGGATGTCGTTTTTCATCGCCTCCTCCAGCACGAACGAGAAGTGGCTCGATTTGGTGCAGTAACAGTAGTTGTACGAACCCTTGTAGTCGACCTTCGCCATCGCTACGTTGAACATGCGTTTCGCCCGATTGATCTGCGACGAGATTTTGGGCAGATAGGTGATCTTGAGCGGAGTGCCGTATTGTTTGATCAACTCCATCAACGGAATGTCATGGAATTGCAGCTCGTTGTCTTCGACTGCAAACTCGTCCTGCGGGAAGTCGAACGATTGTTCGATGAGGTCGATGTACTTGTCCTTCATGGCTCGTTGTCGTTTTCATAAGGAATCCGTCTCGGCTACATTGCAAATTTCGGGACAATGTAGCTCGATCGGATCGGGTTCGGGTTACGGGATGCAAAGTAAACGATTATTTTCCGGATTGCCGCCGCTTCCTCCGATTATTTTGAAAAAGCGGGCCGGATTTTGCTTTTTTCGGCGAAAAGCGGTAAATTTGAACCGTAAATCGAATAATACGAAAGTAGTGCGGTGGAGTTACAGACTGTTCTGACGAAATACTTGGAGACGCACAAACGGATCGTCGTTCCTCAATTAGGCGCCTTTCTCGTCAAGGAGCCCGGCAAGAGCATTCTCTTTTCGGAGTTGGTGAAGCGCGACGATGGGGTTTTGCGCGGTTTGTTGATGGCCGACGGGCGAAGCGAAGTCGAGGCCGCCGGTGCGATCGACCGGTTCGTTTTCGAGGTGCGTCATGCGGTGGAGAGCGGAACGGAGTACCGTCTCGCCGATTTCGGCACGATGATGCCGGGACCCAACGGAACGATTCGCTTCAGCTATCGGCCGGTTGTTCGGCTCGATCGGCCCATTCGACCGGCCGAACCGGTTCCCGCTCCCTCCGTCGTTCGGCAAACCCCGCCGGTTCCGAATCCGGTCGGGCGACCGGCTCCCGAACCGGCTTCGACGCAGGAACCGGCGCCCCGAGCGGAGGAGCCCAGCGTGCAGCCGGAGGAGCCGGAATCCTCCTGCAAGTCGCATATCGATACGGCCCGCGTGGCGGAGACGGTGCGGAAGGCATTCAGCGACGAACCGGACGAGCCGGACGATGCGGATGCGCCGACGAAAAAGGCATCGACGAAACGCCCCTGCCGTTCGTATGAATATGAAGCGGGCGAGGAGGCCGGCAAGGCTTATTCGGAGCGCAGACCGGCTCGCCGCAGGTTCGATCGGTTCCTGTTCGTGGCGATTCTGGCTGCCGTGATTGCGGTAGCGGCCATTGCGTTCGGTTTTTGGCGCGAAGCCCGCGAACGGCAGGCCGAAGAGACGCTGCAACAGATGGAACAGATGGAACAAACCGATCCCCGACTTGAATAATTGGACGAACAGAAGATGCAGATAACGCAAGAACAGATCAATTCGGTTAAACAGCGGTTCGGTATCATCGGTACGTCGGAACTGCTCGATCGGGCGCTCGAAGTCGCCTTGCGGGTGGCTCCGACCGATCTGACCGTGCTGGTTACGGGCGAGAGCGGTGTGGGCAAGGAGTTTTTCCCGCAGGTCGTCCATGCCTTTTCGGCCCGCAAACACAATAAATATATCGCCGTGAATTGTGCGGCCATTCCCGAGGGCACCATCGATTCGGAGCTTTTCGGACACGAGAAGGGCGCCTTTACCGGTGCCGTGGATGCCCGAAAGGGCTATTTCGAAGAGGCCGACGGCGGTACGATTTTTCTCGACGAGGTGGCGGAACTCCCGCTTCCGACGCAGGCCCGGCTGCTGCGTGT
Source organism: uncultured Alistipes sp. (assembly GCA_947629705.1). Classification (GTDB taxonomy): domain Bacteria; phylum Bacteroidota; class Bacteroidia; order Bacteroidales; family Rikenellaceae; genus Alistipes. Next base: position 29,750 of record CANREN010000001.1, read on the forward strand.
GCTGCAAACCGGCGAATACATCCGGGTCGGATCGTCGAAGGTGCAAAAGACCAACGTCCGGGTCGTGGCGGCCACCAATACCGACTTGCAGCAGGCGATTGCGACGGGCCGTTTCCGCGAGGATCTGTACTATCGCCTGGGGACGGTGCCGATTGCGGTTCCGGCTCTGCGCGAGCGGCCCGGCGACATTCCGCTGCTGTTCCGCAAATTCGCCTCCGAGGTGGCGACGCAGTACCGGATGCCGGCGGTAACGCTTGCCGACGGCGCCCGCGAAATGTTGATGGATTATTATTGGCGGGGCAATATCCGTCAGTTGAAGAACGTCGCCGAGCAGATTTCCGCCATCGAACAGGTGCGGGTCATAACGCCCGACGTGCTGGCCAAATACCTGCCTCGGCAGGAGGGCGGGGGTGCGATCGCAGCGGAGATGCCTCGTGCGGATGCGAATCCGTCGACGGAACGCGAATTGCTTTACAAGGTGCTGTTCGACATGCGTTCCGACATAAACGATTTGAAACGGATGATTTCGGAGCTGATGCAGGGGGCTTCGTGGGTGCATCGCGAGCCGCAGTACGACATCAAGGCGCTGCTGCCCACTACGGCCCAGAGTTCCATGCACGTCGTCGATCGCGGAGCGGCTTATGACAACGGGGCTCCGGTCGACACCGAGAGCGAAGATATTACCGACGAGCCGCCGCGCGAAAAGACCAAGGCCGATATGCAGCGCGAACAGATTCTTCGGGCGCTGCGTCATAACAACGGGCGTCGGCGCGAAGCTGCTGCCGAGCTGTTCATGTCCGAGCGGACGCTCTACCGCAAGATCAAGGAGCTCGGAATAGAGGAGGATTAAGCGTATGCAGGGAGCCATGAACAGATTTGTCATCCGGTTGATCGTGGGAGCGGTCGCCTTGTTGTCGACGGGCAGTTGCGGCGTCGCGATCAAGTATTCGTTGTCGGGCGCATCCATTCCGCCTGCGGCCAAGACCTTTTCAGTCGCCTATTTCCCCAACAATGCCACGATGGTTTCGCCGATCTTGAGTTCGACGCTCACCGAAGCGCTGGTCGACATGTTTTCGCAGCGGACGCGTCTGACCCAGGTCGACGAGGGGGGCGATTTCGCTTTCGAGGGCGAGATCATCAATTACACGTCGGTTACGGCATCCGTGTCGAGCGACGATTATGCGTTGTTGAACCGGTTGACGATCACGGTGCGCGTGCGGTTCACCAATGCCATCGACGAGAAGGCATCGTGGAGCCAGACCTTTTCGGCCTACGAGGATTACGATTCGACGAAGCTGTTGACCGAGGTCGAGGGCGAGTTGATCCCGCAGATCGTCGAAAAGATCGTAACCGACATTTTCCAGGCGTCGGCATCCAACTGGTAACGCATGTTTCTATTATGGAAGAACCGATTGCACGCTTATCGAAGATTCTTTTTCCGGAGGCCGAACCCGACGGGGCGGCGCTCGATGCGCTGGTTCGGCGCTACGAATGGTTCGGGCCTGCACGGGTTTTGCGGGAACGGTCGACGGGGCGTTCCGATACCCGTTCGGCGTTGCTGGCTCCGTGGCGGGCCGAAAGTTCGCTCTGTGCGGAACCGATCGATGCGTCGGCTTTGCAGTCGGTCTCGTCCGACGATCTGATCGACCGCTTTTTGGAAGTTTCGGATTTGCGGATCGTGGCCGGGGAGGGCGAACCCGTCGAAGAGGTGCGGATCGCTCCCGATTTGGCCGAGAGCGAGGAGTTGGTGAGCGAATCGCTGGCCGAAATCTATCTTGCACAGGGCCTTTTCGATAAGGCGGCAGCGATTTATCGTAAATTAAGTTTGCTAAATCCCGAAAAAAGTGTTTACTTTGCCGAGCTTATCGGCGAAATCGAAAGAGAAAAAAAACAATAATTAAAAATTCAACGATATGTTATACACGATTTGCGTTGCCTTGATCGTCATTGCGAGCATTCTGGTGATTCTCGCGGTATTGGTGCAGAATCCCAAGAGCGGCATGGCTGCCAACTTCGGCGCATCGAATCAGGTGATGGGTGTGCGGGAGACTTCCGATTTCCTGGAGAAATTCACGTGGACGATGGCTGTGGTCATTCTGGTGTTGAGCCTGATCGCTACGGTTGCGATGAACCGAGGCGGTGTAGCTGAGGGTGATTCCGAAGTTGCAAAGGATGTCAAAGCCCTGCAGGAACAGGTGCTTGAGACCGTTCCGGCCATTCCGCAGACCGAGGTTCCCGCCGCAAGCGACGAACAACAGCCTGCTGCCGAAGCGTCGGCCGAATAAGATCGGAACCGGCGAACTTCGCGAGACATTCAGAGAGCCGCATACAGATGCGGCTCTCTTTGTTTGATCGATCTCACGCGTTGAAATATGGATGTACTGACTTTTCGCGATTATTGCCTCTCGTTGCCCATGAGCGAGGAGACCACGCCGTTCGATGAGACGACGCTCGTCTACAAGGTCGGCGGTAAGATGTTCGCTTTGGCGGATATGATCGATTTCACGTGCATAGCCGTGAAATGCGAGCCCGAGCGGGCGATCGCGCTGCGCGAACGTTATCCGGAGGTAACGCCCGGCGTCCATCTGAACAAACGTCATTGGAACGATGTGCGTACGGACAGCGATCTGCCCGATCGTTTCATCCGCGAGCAGATCCGCAATTCTTACCTGCTGGTATTGCGGCAGAACGTAACACCCAAATCCCTGCGCGACGAGCTCCTCGCTTATGTCGAGCGGCACGGGTTGCCCGAATAGGCCGACGAAGGCTTATTCCGCTGCGATCTGTTTCCGCCAGCGCAGATAACCCGCCACGGCCAGCGCCGAATAGAGCAGATAAAGAGCGGCCGTAAAGGGAATATCCTTGTAAATATACAATCCGACGGTCGTCAGATCGACGACCAACCACACGAGCCACTGCTCCGCATATTTGCGCGACAGCATCCACAGGGCGATGACCGACAGCGCCGTCGTGAAGCTGTCCCAGAAAGGCACCTTGCTGTCCGTAAAGTGAACGAGCAGCAGGTAGATGACGGCCTGGATGCAGAGAAAGAGCGTGAAAAGGATCGGGGCCAGCCGCAGCGGCGTGTGGCCGATTTTCGAAAACTGCTTCGTTTCCGGGTGTTCCGGATCGCCTTTTTCGCTGCGCAGCCATACGATCCATCCGTAGAGACCCGCCAGAATGTAGTAAATCTGCATCGAACAGTCGGCGTAGAGCCCCGACCGATAGTAGAGCAGGCCGTGAACGATCGGCATGATCAATCCGACGATCCACAGCCGGATGTCGGCGCGGTATTCGAGCCAAAGGTAGAGCAGCCCGAGGACGATGCCCGTGAGCTGAAGAACGAGTTTCCAATCCATAGTTCGTTTCGAAAATGAAGGCGAGGGCCCGCCGTTCGGGACGGGCCTTCGCCGGATGATCCGTCAGAATTTGACGGTTATGTTGGCCAGTACGTTCGTCGGTGCTTGCGGAAAGTAGAACGCATGGTCGGTTTGTTCCGTCCGGTCGCTGGTATCTGTATAGGCTTCCGACCAGCCGTAGCCGTTGCTTTCGTATTCCGTATCGAACAGATTGTTGATCGTCAGGCCGATGCGGACGCTTTTGGCGGCCCGTGTGCGGAACGTATAACCCAAATTGAGATTCGTTACGCAATAGGCGTCGAGCTGCATAGCACTATTCTCGTAGTTAGTGAAATACTGTTTGCTGACGTATTGCGTGTGCAGGATGGCTTCGAATCCGCGATGGTGGAAATCGAGCAGCAGGGCGGCGATGGTTTTCGGTGAATAGGCGAGCCGGGTCGTGCCCATGGCAACCGTGTGATAACCGTATTCGCCCGCGACATCGCCCGATAATCCGTAGTCGACGACGCGGTGCAGGTAGTTTTCGATGCGGTTCTGCGAGAAGGTCGCGTTGGCGCTGGCCGTGAACCATCGGGCGACGCGCCACGATGCCGACAACTCGATGCCGCGGCGATAGCTGTCGGGAACGTTGTCGTTCAAGGCGTCGTACCCGTCGTTGATGCGGCCCGTCGGCACCAATTGGTCTTTGTACTTCATGTAGTAGAGGTTCACGCCCAACGACAGTTTCGGAGCCGTGTAGGTGTACCCCAATTCATAGTCGTAGAGCTTTTCGGAGGTGGGGTAGGTGTCGGCTTCGGCGAACAGGTAGCGGTCGGTGAAGTCGCTGCGCGTCGGTTCCTTTTGCGCAATAGCGAACGAGAAATAGAAGTTGTTGCGTTTGCCGAGCGCGTAGCTCAGACCGACGTGGGGATTGAAGAAATGATACTGTTTGTCGACGTCGATGGGTTGCATGCCCACCTGTTTCGAGACGTAATTGTCGTTGACGCCCCACGCTTCGTAGCTCACGTAGCGGTATTGCAGATCGGCGAACAGACGCAGGCCGTTCGCAACCTGCCACGAGGCACGGGCGAAGAGGTTGGCATCCTGCTTGTCGACATCGTTGTCGTACCAGCGGCCGCCAATCTGCTCCGAAGCCAAGCCGTTCACCCAGTCGAGTTCGCCCCAGTGCGGACAGGTGTAGTAGCTCCACGAACCGCCGAACGTCAGATCGAATCGTTCTACCGAGTAGTTGGCCGAGGCGTTGAGCCCGCCCAAATGGTTGCGCATCAGCTTTTCGCGGATCAAATCGGCTTTGACCTTCTCCCCGTTTGCATCGTAGGCGATGGCATCCGGAAATCCGTACTCCACGAGCTTCGAATCATCCTTGTACTGTTTGTGGTAGCCGTAGCCGTAGGTGTAAAAGGCCGTTGCGTTCAGCGTCCAGCGATCGTTCAGCCGCTGGGTCAGCAACAGCTGGTTGTTGATTTGCAGATAGTTGTCCGTCTGGTCGTCGTAGTAATCCACCGTGGCGCGCTGCAGTTCGCCGTCTTCCATATAATAATAGGAGTGGGGGCCGTCGGACGTGTAGTATTGTCCGCTGTCATGGTAGCGGCGGCCGTTCAAGGCCATGTCCGCTTTCGTTACGCCGTTGTAGGTGAGATAGGTTTTGGCCTTGCCGCCGAACGAAACCAATTTCAGCATGGTGTTGCCCTTGTAGTAGCCGGCCTGGAACATATAGGATTTGAGGTCGGTGGAACCGCGGTCGATGTATCCGTCCGAACCGATATGCGTCAGCCGTGCATCCAACGTCCAATGTCCGCCCAACAGCCCCGACGAAAGCTGTACGGCCTGTTTGTTGGTGTCGTAGGAGCCGTAGGAGAGCGATGCCGTGCCGCGAAACTCGGTCGACAGCGGTTCGGTCGTCATGCTGATGGCTCCGCCGAATGCCCCTGTGCCGTTGGTCGATACGCCGGCGCCGCGCTGCACCTGCATCGTGCCGACCGTCGAAATCAAGTCGGGCGTATCGTACCAATACATCGAATGCGAATCGGGATTGTTCATCGAAACGCCGTTGATCGTAACGTTCAGCCGCGTGGCATCCGTACCGCGCAGCCGCATCGAGGTGCCGCCGATCCCGATGCCGGTTTCGTTGGTGGCAATCATCGACGGCGTCAAGGCCAGCACCGACGGAATGTCGTAACCGTAGCTGTTGCGGGCGATTTCGTCGCTTGAGAGGTTCGAGTGGGCCACGGGCGTCGTAGCCGTCGCGCGCGTGGCGGTTACCTCGACCTCCTGCAAACGGATCATGCGCAGCGAATCGTCCGCGCTATGCGGAACCTGCTGCGCCCTTGCGGCAGCCGCATAGAGCAGCATGGCCGCAACACTCATCGTAAAATACCTTTTCATACTTACTTTAATTTGAGGTTAAAGAACTGAAAAGGGGTATGTGTTGTCGATTATGCGTTCCCGGTCTCGGCATTACCCGTGTCCGGTTCAATGGGTATAATCTCAGCTCGCGCGCGGCGGGCACCCCTTTAAGAAATTCGCGGCAAAGGTAAAACAAAAGGCGGAAAGTACCAACGCTTTCCGCCTTTTTCTGTTGTCGGCAAGCCGAACCGACTTATATATACATGTTTACGATCGCCTCGTAAAGTTCCTGCTTGCCGCTGTGCCGGGCCGGTTCGTGGCTGCGGGCGTATTCGGCGACCTGCTCCAACGTCAGTTTGCCGTCTTCGAAGAGTTTGCCCTCGCCCGCATCGTAGGAGGCATAGCGTTCCGACAGCATTTTGCAGTAAGGCGAGTTATCCAAAATGTCGGCGGCGATCAGCAGCGCGCGCGCCATGACATCCATCGCTGCGATATGGGCGATGAAGATGTCTTCGAGGTCGGTCGAGTTGCGTCGGGTCTTGGCATCGAAATTCGTGCCGCCGCCCTGCAAACCGCCGCCGCGGACGATCACCATCATGGCCTGCACCATTTCATAGAGGTCGATGGGGAACTGGTCGGTGTCCCAGCCGTTCTGGTAGTCGCCGCGGTTGGCGTCGATGGAGCCGAGCATACCGGCATCGACGGCGCATTGCAGCTCATGTTCGAACGTATGGCCGGCCAGCGTAGCATGGTTCACTTCGATATTGACCTTGAAATCCCTGTCCAATCCGTGCGCGCGCAGGAACCCGATGACGGTCTCCGTATCGACGTCGTACTGGTGCTTCATCGGCTCCATCGGCTTCGGTTCGATCAGGAACGTGCCTTTGAACCCTTTGCCGCGGGCATAGTCGCGAGCCATGCGCAGCATGGTGGCCATGTGCTCTTTTTCGCGTTTCATGTCGGTGTTCAGCAGCGACATGTAACCTTCGCGGCCGCCCCAGAACACGTAGCAGTCGCCGCCTAATTCGATCGTCGCGTCGAGGGCGTTCTTGATCTGGAGCATGGCGCGGGCCGCCGTATCGTAGTCCGGATTGGTCGATGCGCCGTTCATGTAGCGGGCGTGCCCGAATACGTTGGCCGTACCCCACAACAGTTTGATGCCGGTTTCGGCCTGTTTCTGCTTGGCATAGGCGACGATCGCTTTCAGATTCTTCTCGTACTCCTGCGGGGTCGCGGCTTCATCGACGAGATCGACATCGTGGAAGCAGTAGTATTCGATGCCCATCTTCTGCATGAACTCGAATCCGGCATCCATCTTGGCCTTGGCCCGTTCGATGGGGTCGGCCGCCTCGTTCCACGGGAATTTTTTCGTGCCGCCGCCGAACTGGTCGCCGCCTTCGGCGCAAAGCGTATGCCACCACGCCATCGAGAAACGGAACCACTCTTTCATTTTGCGACCTTTCACGACCTTCTCGGGATCGTAATAGTGGAATGCCATCGGATTTTTCGACGAGGCACCTTCGAACGGAATTTTGCCCACTTCGGGGAAATAGATTTTTGCAGCCATTTTATTAAGTGTTAATTATAGGTTTATTGTCTGTTGGTTCAGTTTCGAATCGACTTCGCGGCACCAGGCGGCGTAGCCGGCTTCCAAGACCTCGCGGTCGGCCTCGACGGGCTCCACGACCTCCAACCGGCGCAGCGAGGCGAAGGCCTCTTCGCGCGATCGGTAGTATCCGGCCCCCAATGCGGCCCCGCGCGCCGCACCCAAGGCCCCGTCCGTGTTGAACAGCTCGATACGAGCTCCGGTCAGCGTCGCCAACGTGCGGCGGAAGAGCGGCGAGAGGAACAGATTGGCCTTGCCGGCCCGGATGACGTCGGGTTTCAGCCCCATTCCGCGCATGATATCGATGCCGTAGCGGAACGAGTAGGCGATGCCTTCCTGGGCGGCCCGCAGGATATGGGCTGTGGTATGGCGGTTCAGGTCGATGCCGACGATCGCGGCTCCCGTCGTGCGGTTTTCGAGCACGCGCTCGGCCCCGTTGCCGAAGGGCAGCACCGACAAGCCCTCCGATCCGGCCGGAACGCGCTCTGCAAGCTCGTTCATACGGGCGTAATCGGCCGTTTGCTGGACGATATTGCGTCGAATCCATGCGTTCATGATGCCCGTGCCGTTGATGCAGAGCAGGATGCCGTAGCGCGGCGCTTCGGGCCGGTGATTGACGTGCACGAACGTGTTGACACGCGACAGCGGATCGGCTTTCGGCGTATCGACGACCCCGTAAACCACGCCGCTTGTTCCGCCGGTCGCCGCGATCTCTCCGGCTTCCAGTACATTAAGCGAAAAGGCGTTGTTCGGCTGGTCTCCGGCCCGGTAGGAGATGGGTGTGCCGGCGGGTATGCCGAGCGCTTGCTCCGTCGCCTTGTCCGTGCGGGCCTGGATGCCGATGGAAACGCCCGCTTCAGGGATGATCGTGTGCGGAATGCCGTAATGATCGGCGATGAAATCGGCGCGGCGCTCCTCTTTGAAGTCCCAGAGAATCTGTTCCGAAAGGCCGCTGATCGTGGTCGTCTTTTCGCCCGAGAGCCGGTAGGCGATGTAGTCGCCCGGCAGCATGAAGCGATCGATTTTTTCGAAAATTTCCGGTTCGTTGCGTTTCACCCACGCCAATTTCGAGGCTGTGAAGTTTCCGGGCGAGTTGAGCGTATGGGCCAGACAGTAGTCGCGTCCGATCGCCTTCAAGGCTTCGGCTCCGATGCCGACGGCGCGCGAATCGCACCAGATGATCGCCTTGCGCAGGGGCTTTCCGACACGGTCGAGCAGCGTCAGTCCGTGCATCTGGTAGGTGATGCCGATGGAGACCACTTCGCGCATGGGGTGGTCGGCGGCGATTCGGCGAATGCCTTCGCAGAGATAATGCCACCACATTTCGGGGTCTTGTTCCGCCCAGCCCGTACGGGGCGCGTCGATGCGCATTTCGGATTGCGGATTGGTCGATGAAGCGACGCATTCGCCTGTCCCGATATCCAACAGCGATACTTTGACGGACGATGAACCGACGTCGATACCTAACGATTTCATGCTTTTGCAATTTGAATCAAGTAAAGATAGCGATTTTTTTGCAATCGGCCAAAAAAAATGCGGCCGAATCCTTTTGTTGCGAAAAAGCGAGGATTTCGCCGGAATCGGCATCCTCGCTTTCGCTCGTGCTTAAAAAAATGTCGGGGCTTTGCCTAATACGTCCCGAATCGGAAAACGATCTTCTGGCAATAGCGTTCGCCCGGTCGGAGCAGGGGCGACGGAAATTCCGGCCGGTTGACGGCATCGGGGAAATGCTGACATTCGATGGCCACGCCGTCATGATCGGCATAGCGGCCGCCCGATTTGGTCTCGGGACAGCCTCCGGCGAGCCAGTTGCCGGTGTAGATCATCACGGAGGGTTGCGAGGAGAGAATCCGCACCGTGCGGCCCGATTTCGGATCGCGCAGTTCGCCGACTTCGCCGAGGATATTCGGCTTCCAGCCGTCGATTGCGAACGGATGATCGTATCCGCGGAAGTCGCGGATATGGTTGAACTCGGCGTCGATCCCCTCGCGCAACGGTCGGAAGGCACGGAAATCCTGCGGCGTTCCGGCTGCGTCGAGCAGCTTGCCCGTCGGAATCTGGTACGCATCCATCTCCGGCACCTGCGAGCAGTTGAGCCGCAGCTCCTGGTCGAGCACCGAGCCGCTCGCTTCGCCGGCCAGATTGAAATAGATGTGGTTGGTCATGTTGACGATCGTCGTGCGGTCGGTCTGCGCCACGTAGGTGATTTCGAACGAATTTTCGTCATCGAAATCGAACACGGCTTCGACTTGCAGCTCGCCCGGGTACCCCTGGTCGCCGTCGTCCGAGGTCAGCGCCATGACGATCCGGTTGGTCTCCGCGCGGCTCTCCCAAATGCGGTTGGCGAAGTTCTTCGTGCCGCCGTGCAGATGGTTGCGTCCGTTGTTGATCTCCAACGAATAGGTTTCGCCGTCGATGGTCATGCGGCCCATAGCGATGCGGTTGGCGCAGCGGCCTACGCTCTTGCCCATCGCCGCGCCGTCGAAAAAGTAGCCTTCGGGATGCTTGTAGCCCAGGACGACATCGGCCATGCGGCCTTCGCGGTCGGGCATCGTCGCGCCGACGACCGTCGCGCCGAAATTCGAAATCCGCACTGCCGCACCCTGTGCATTGCGCAGGGTATAGAGGATGATGGCTTCGCCCTCGGGCGTCATGCCCCATACCTGTTGTTCGATTGTAATCATAGTTATTCTGCCGGTTTTAAGGTGTTCAACAGATGGTCGATGCGTCGCAGGCACTCCTCCTTGCCGAGGAACGACGTTACGTCGTACATGCCCGGGCCCTTGCCGGCGCCGACCAACGCCAGCCGCAGCGTGTTCATGACCTGCCCCATGCCGTACCCCTTCTCCTCGATCCAGGCGTGTACGACCTGTTCGGTATGCTCCAGCGAGAAGTCGTCGAGGGCGGCCAGCACGTCGCGCAACGCCCGCAGAATGGCCGGATTGTCGCCTTTCCAATACTTTTTGACCTGCTTTTCTTCGTAGACCTCGGGCGCGATGAAGAAGAACGAGGTCAAATCCCATAGATCGGTGAGTAAGGTCGCCCGTTCTTTCATGATGCCGGCCGCATGGCCTGCAACGGCGTCCGGCACTTCGATTCCGTGCTCCCGCAGAATGGGTTGATAGAGCACGGCCAATTCCGCCTCGGTTTTGTGGTGCATGTATTGTGCATTGAACCACTTCGCCTTGTCGGGCTGGAAGCGGGCGCCCGATTTCGAGACACGCTCCAACGAAAATCGCCCGATCAGCTCCGGCATCGTGAACAACTCCTGCTCGGTGCCCGGGTTCCAGCCCAGCAGCGCGAGCATGTTGATGAAGGCCTCGGGAAAATAGCCGTCTTCGCGATAGCCGTGGGCCGTTTCGCCCGTGGCGGGCGATTCCCAGAAGAGCGGGAATACGGGGAATCCCATCTTGTCGCCGTCGCGTTTGGAGAGTTTGCCGCCGCCCGTAGGTTTCAGCAGCAGGGGCAGGTGGGCGAAAGCCGGCCGGGTCTCCTGCCAGCCGAAGGCTTCGTAAAGCAGATAGTGCAGGGGCAGGGACGGCAGCCACTCTTCGCCGCGGATGACGTGCGAAATCTCCATCAGATGGTCGTCGACGATATTGGCGAGGTGATAGGTCGGCAGCGCATCCGCCGATTTGTAGAGCACCTTGTCGTCGAGCGTCGAGGTGTTGACCTCTACGTGGCCGCGGATCAGGTCGTCCATTTCGACCAAACGGTTCTCGGGCATCTTGAAGCGGATGACCCATTGGTCGCCGCGATCGATGCGCGCTTTGACCTCATCGGCCGACAACGAGAGCGACGTGGCGAGCCGTTCGCGGACAGTATAATTGTAGGCGAATGTTTCGCCGCGGCTTTCGTACTCCTTGCGCAGCGTTTCGAGCTCTGCGGCCGAGTCGAACGCATAATAGGCCCATCCGGCATCGACCAGCTGCAACGCATATCCGAGGTAGATTTCGCGGCGTTCGCTCTGCCGGTAGGGGGCATGAGGCCCGCCGACTCCGACGCCTTCGTCGATTTCGATGCCGCACCAGGCGAGCGATTCCAGAATATAGGCTTCGGCGCCGGGGACAAAGCGTTGCGAATCGGTGTCTTCGATCCGCAGAATCATCTGTCCGCCGTGCTGCCGGGCGAAAAGGTAGTTGTAGAGCGCCGTACGGACGCCTCCGATGTGCAGAGGACCGGTAGGGCTGGGTGCAAAGCGCACCCGAACAGGTCTGTTCATCTATTTGTTGGCTGTTATATGGCGATTTTCGGAAAAATTTTATTTCAGACGGTATTCGATCCGCATGGTGATGCGGGCCTTCTTCGTGCGGCTCGACGTGTTGAACGAACCGCCGGCGGAGAACTCCTCGTTGGTGTTGGCCCCCGTAATCTGGAACACGCCCATGCGGGCCGATGCGACACGGCCGATTCGGGTGCCGGCGTTGTCGGCGATCTTTTCGGCACGGGTACGGGCATCGGCCGATGCCGTTTCGATCAGCCCCATCTTCACGTCGTCGAGTTTCGTGTAGTAGTAATCGGGCGCGTACGCTTCGATCGAGACGCCTTGGGCGATCAGCGACGAGATTTCGCGCGAGACGACTTCGACCTTCTCCACATCGGTCGATTCCACGGTGAACCGTTGACGCAGCATGTAGCCCGTGAACCGTTGTCCGGCCCAGTTGCCGTTGGCGCCGTAAACCGGTTCGTACTGCTTGTTTACGTTGACGAACCCGAAAACGATGTTTTCGGCGGGAATCCCCTTGTCTGCCAGGTATTTCTGCACCTTCTGCTTGTTGGCTTCGAGTTGGGCGTAACCGGGTGCCACGCTTTGCGATTCGGTAGTGAGTTCGCCCGACCAGACGATCAGGTCGGATACGAACTCCGTTTCACCGAGCCCGGTAACAACGATGGTGTCCTGCGAACGGTACTTGTAGGTGTAGGCGCGTCCCAATACGACGGCGCAGAGGATGGAGGCAAGAGCCAGGATAAGATATTTACCGTTTTTCATACCGATATGTTTTTATTAATTAGGTCGTTTTGCTTCGTTGCGACGGTGGAGGCGGCGTTCATCCGTTGCGGCCCGCCGATTCCGGAGGGGGCCGATGCCGCGCACCGGCCATTCAGACGTTGAACAGGAAGTGCATGATATCGCCGTCCTGGACGACGTATTCTTTGCCTTCGATTCCGATTTTGCCCGCATCGCGGCAGGCCTTTTCCGAGCCGAGCGTCGTGTAATCGTCGTATTTGATCACTTCGGCTCGAATGAACCCCTTTTCGAAATCGGTGTGGATGATGCCGGCGGTCTGCGGCGCCTTCATGCCGCGGATGTAGGTCCATGCGCGGCTCTCGTCGGGGCCCGTCGTGAAGAAGGTCTCGAGGTTGAGCAGTTTGTAGGCCGATTTGATCAGGCGGGCCACGCCGGACTCCTGCAAACCGAGGTCTTCGAGAAACAGTTGGCGTTCTTCGTAGCTTTCGAGTTCGGCGATATCCGCCTCGGTGGCTGCCGCGACGATCAGCATTTCGGCCTTTTCATCCGCGATGGCGGCCTTGACCGCTTCGGTGTAGGCATTGCCCGTTACGGCGCTTTTTTCATCGACGTTGCAGACATAGAGCACCGGTTTGTCGGTCAGCAGATTGAGGTCGGCGACCAATTTTTTGTCCTCTTTTTCCAACTCGACCGTGCGCGCGCTCGAGCCCTGTTCCAACGCCGACTTATATTGCAGAAGCAGTTCGACCGCGCGTTTCGCGTTTTTGTCGCCGCCCGAGGTGGCTTGTTTTTGGGTCTTGGCGAGCCGATTCTCGACGGTCTCCAAGTCCTTGAGCTGCAATTCGGTGTCGATGATGCCCTTGTCGCGAACGGGGTCGATGGAGCCGTCGACATGGGTAATGTTGCCGTTGTCGAAGCAGCGGAGTACGTGGATGATCGCGTTCGTGTTCCGGATATTGCCGAGGAATTTGTTGCCCAATCCTTCGCCTTTCGAAGCGCCTTTGACCAGACCGGCGATGTCGACGATCTCGATGGTCGTCGGAACGACGCGTTTGGGATTGTCTATTTCAGCTAATTTCACCAAACGCCGGTCAGGCACGGTGATGACGCCCACATTGGGTTCGATGGTGCAGAACGGAAAATTGGCTGCCTGCGCCTTCGCATTGGACAGGCAGTTGAAAAGCGTCGACTTTCCTACGTTGGGAAGCCCCACGATACCGCATTGTAATGCCATAGATCGGTTGTTTCTGTTTATTCAGCGGAACAAAGATAGTGCAAGCCGCTCGCAAAACCAAGTGCAGAATAGAAAATAATTACTATCTTTGTGGAGAAATTTTTATTCGGAAAGATGGATTCGAAAAAGATACGGGAGACGTTGGCCCGACTGACGGAGGCGGTCGACGGTTGGAAGGAGGACGAAACGGTCGGGACGCTCGAACGCGATTGGGCGCTCGAAAAACTGCGTTCGCTCTATGAAGCGATCCGTTTTGCCGATCTGTCCGAAGCGGCGAAGCCGGTTCCGGCGCCTGCCGAGACCGAGAAAACGGACGGAACGGAAACGCCCGCCGAAGATACGGCGGTTGAGAACGCAGGGTTGGATTTGAGCGGGATGCTGGCGCTCGAACCGGAAGCTGCCTCTGAACAGGGCGCTGTCTCCGAGCCCGAGCCTGCTCCTGCGTCTGAACCGGAACCCGAACCCAAATCGGTGTTTGAACCGGAACCCGTGCCAACTTCTGTACCGGAACCGGAAATAACTCTTGCCCCCGAACCTGCGGAACCGGTTGTTCCACAATCGGAAGCCATGGCTCATAAGACGACGTTGTTCGGGCCGGAAGAGGAAGACGATGCAATGCGTCATCGTCGGAAACAACGGGTCATCATGTCGCTTTACGGCGAGGAGGCGGGCGTGCGATTCGATTCGGAAAGCGCTCCTGCTGCCCGTCCTGTACGCACCGACAGAGGGGGACGGGCCGATGCCGAAAAGAAAGATACGGTTACGTTCGAGGAGATTTCGGTCGAGACGGTCGCAAGCGACGATCCGATGCCGGTCTCCGGTTTCCAGTCGACCGATATTCCGGCCGATCGCGAGACTTCGCCTGCGTCCGTCGGCAATGTTTTGGGCGAAGTTATCAACCACGATGTGAAGACGTTGGCCGACACGATCGAACCGCCGCGCGATGTCGCTACGGACTTGCGGCGCAAGGCGCCGGTTTACGATTTGCGGCAGGCGATCGGAATCAATGACCGGTTTTTGTTGATTCGGGATTTGTTCGGCGGCGACAGCGAGGCTTGCGATACGCTGATGCAAAAGCTGAATACTTTTGAAAATCTGGATGATTGCGTGATTTATCTCACCGAAAACTATGCGTGGAACGCCAACTCCGACAGCGTGAGGCTGCTCATGGAATTGTTAGAACGAAAATTCGCTTGATGTCGAGGGCCAAACTCTATATCGTACCTACACCGATAGGTAATCTGGACGATATTACCTTGCGGGCAATCAACGTCTTAAAAGAGGCCGACTTCCTCTTGGCCGAGGATACGCGGACATCGTCCGTGCTGTTGAATCATCTCGGTATCGAAAAACGACTGCAATCGTACCACAAATTTAACGAACACGCCGTCGTGCAGGCGGTAGCCGCGACGATCGCGGCGGGGCGCAGCGCGGCACTCGTTTCGGATGCCGGTACGCCCGGAATCTCCGACCCCGGGTTCCTGCTGGTGCGGACGTGCCTCGAAGCAGGTATCGAGGTCGAGACCCTGCCCGGCGCTACGGCGCTGGTTCCGGCTTTGGTGCAGAGCGGATTTCCGTGCGACCGTTTCTGTTTCGAGGGCTTTCTTCCCCAGAAGAAGGGGCGGAACAAGCACCTGCAAGCGTTGGCTGACGAGGGGCGCACGATGATTTTTTACGAATCGCCTTATCGCGTGGTGCGTTGTCTCGAACAGTTCGCCGAGGTATTCGGGCCGGAACGGCCGATTGCGGTCTCGCGCGAACTGACTAAAAAATTCGAAGAGACGGTGCGCGGAACGATTGCCGAGGTGCTGGCCCATTTCCGCGAGCATCCTCCGAAGGGGGAGTTCGTTTTGGTCGTTGCCGGAAAGCCCAAGGCGGGGCGTGAAGAGACGGATCGATCGGTGCATGAAGCGATTGAAGAAGATTGATATTATGGATATGAATATGAATGGAACGGATGGAATGAAGCGGCAGCGGTTCGCCTCTCTGCGCACTTTTCTGAAAGGGCGCTTCGATTTGGATGAGGATACCGCGTCGCGCGATGAAGTGGTTGCGGCTATTTCGAAAGGCGTGGAGTTTCGGGGCGTCAACCTGTGGGTGTTGATTTTCGCGACCATGATCGCTTCATTGGGTTTGAACGTCAATTCGCCCGCGGTCATCATCGGCGCCATGTTGATCTCGCCCATCATGGGGCCCATCATGGGGATCGGCCTTTCGCTGGGTATCAACGATTTCGAATTGCTGAAGAAATCGCTGCGCAATTTCTCGCTCATGTTTATCGTGGCCATCGTTACGTCGACGGTCTACTTCCTCATCTCCCCGCTTTCGTCGAACAGCAGCGAATTGCTGGCCCGTACCGCACCGACCACCTACGACGTGCTGATCGCTTTGTTCGGCGGTTTGGCCGGCATCGTCGCGCAAACGCGCACGGATCGGAATTCGACGGTCATCCCGGGCGTAGCCATCGCGACGGCCCTCATCCCGCCGCTCTGTACGGCAGGTTTCGGGATCGCGACCGGACAGCTGCGGTTTTTCATCGGGGCGTTCTACCTCTTTTTCATCAACTCGGTATTCATTGCGCTGGCCACTTATCTGATGGTTCGCTTCCTCCGTTATGAAAAAAAGGTTTTTATCGACAAGGAGCGCGAACGCAACGTGAAGCATTCGATGTTGATCATCACGTTGCTGACCTTTATTCCGAGCGTCTTCATCGGCTTCCGCATGGTGCGGGTAACGGTGTTCGAAGCGATGGCCGACAAATACGTCGCGCAGGTTTTTGCTTTTCCGCATACGCGGGTAGTGGAGTGCGAGAAATCATATAAGACGCGTCATCGCCCGTCGCAGATCGAACTGTTGCTGGTCGGCGAGCCGCTCGACGACGCCGTCATCGAAAATGCACGGATGCAGCTGGCGGGCTACGGGCTGGAACGCACCGATCTGATCGTCCGTCAGGCGAACAAGTCGGATGCGCTGGATGTCGCCTCCTTGCAGGAGAGTTACACGGATTTGCTGGCGGAGAAGAACCGGCGGATCGAAGAGATGCAATCCCGTCTCGAACGCTATCAGGCAACGGATGTCGAAGTCGATGACATTTCGCGCGAGATGGGGGCCATTCTCCCGAATATCGCCGCCGTTTCGCTTACGAAAGGGGTAACGTTCGACAACACGGGAACGCCTCGGGATACGACGTTGATCTGTGTGGTAACGCCGGCGGATTCGCTGCACCCAGTCGATCGCTATACGCTGGAGCGCTGGCTGCGCATCCGTACCAAAATCGACGGTGTGCAGATATTTATCAGGCCTTGAATTTCATGAAGTTGGGAGCTTGATAGAATGTATGGATGCAGATAAAACGCACAGCTTAATAAAACACAGAATACTACGACGGTGAAATTCTCTTGTGGAGGAGACCGCATCGTCGATAAAGTGCAAAACGGTTGCATGATTGTTAAGATCGTTGTGTTGAATTGGAATGGAGCCAGGTACCTGCGTCGCTTTTTGCCGAGCGTCGAGGAAGCGGCTCCCGAGGGGGTGGAGGTCGTCGTTGCCGACAACGGTTCGACGGACGATTCTTTGGCGGTGCTCGCTCGTGATTTCCCGACGGTCGGGGTGTTGCGTCTGGATAAGAATTACGGCTTTGCCGGCGGCTACAATCGGGCGTTGGCCCGGTTGGAAGCCGATTGTTTCGTGCTGCTCAATTCGGATGTCGAGACGCCGGCCGGGTGGTTGGAGCCGTTGATCGCCGACATGGAAAACGATCCCGATGTGGCGGCCGTGGCGCCCAAATTGCGGGCCCTGACAGCTCCCGGGATGTTCGAATATGCGGGGGCCGCAGGCGGGTATGTCGATTATTTGGGGTATCCGTTCTGTCGGGGGCGTATTTTGCGGACGACGGAGGTCGATCGCGGCCAGTACGACGATGCCCGCGATGTCTTTTGGGTCAGCGGTGCGGCGTTTTGCTGTCGGGCGGAGGTGTTTCGGAAGCTCGGCGGTTTCGATGACCGCTTTTTCGCCCATATGGAGGAGATCGACCTGTGCTGGCGTATGCAGTTGGCCGGTTATCGGGTGCGGATCGTGCCGCAAAGCACGGTCTATCATTTAGGCGGAGGAACGCTCACGGCCGATTCGCCGCAAAAGATCTATTTCAATCATCGCAACAATTTGGCGATGCTGCTCAAATGCGCTTCGCCCCTGCAGCGGGCGTGGGTCGTCGTGCTGCGGCCGGTATTGGATTTCGTGGCGGCCTGTTCCTATTTGGCCCAGGGGCAATGCCGGAGTTTTTGTGCCGTGTTCCGTGCGTACCGCGATTTTCTGCGTTGGCACGGCGACCTGAACCGCCAGCGGCGCGAAATCCGTCGGACGGCCGTGCGGAAGCAGGTATCCTCTCTTTATCGCGGTTCGATTTTGATGCGTTATCTCTTCGGTCGGCATACATTCGGACGAATGATGTAAAAAAAGGTCCGGAATTTGGGCCGTGTCGAAAAAATGCTTACTTTTGCGGGCAACAAATACCCCGTTCATTATGTCGTTTGTCAACGAAAGGGTACTGCCCGAAGGTCTCACCTTCGACGACGTGCTGCTCGTACCCGCTTATTCGGAAGTGTTGCCGCGAGAGGTCTGTGTCGAGACCCGTTTTTCGCGTAATATCCGGCTCAATATCCCCATTGTGTCCGCTGCGATGGACACCGTAACCGAGGCTCCGATGGCCATTGCGCTCGCTCGTCAGGGCGGAATCGGCGTCATCCACAAGAACATGACCATCGAGGAGCAGGCTGCGCAGGTGCGCCGGGTGAAGCGTGCCGAAAACGGCATGATTTACGATCCCGTAACCATCTCCGAACAGCACACGGTGGGCGATGCGCTCCAGCTGATGCACGAAAACAAAATCGGCGGCATTCCTGTCGTCGATGCGGATCGGCGGTTGGCGGGCATCGTTACGAATCGCGACTTGCGGTTTCAGACCGATATGTCGCGGCGGATCGCCGAAGTGATGACCCCCGGCAGCCGCCTGGTAACGACGCACAGCACCGAGTTGGACAATGTCAAAGCCGTGCTGCTCAACAACAAGATCGAAAAATTGCCGGTCGTCGATGAAGAGGGGCGGTTAGTCGGACTGGTTACCTATAAGGATATTACGAAAGTGCAGGATCACCCGAATGCCTGCAAGGATGAAAAGGGCCGTCTGCGTGTGGCGGCCGGTGTCGGGATCACACCGGACATGATGCTGCGCGTGAAGGCGTTGGTCGATGAAGCCGTCGATGCGGTCGTGCTCGATTCGGCGCACGGCCATTCGGCCAATATCGTGCGGGCGCTGCGCGAAATCAAGGCCGCCTATCCGCAGCTCGATGTCGTGGTGGGCAATATCGCTACGGCCGAAGCCGCCCGCTTTTTGATCGACAACGGCGCCGATGGCGTGAAGGTCGGGATCGGCCCCGGGTCGATCTGTACGACGCGCGTGATTGCCGGCGTCGGCGTGCCGCAGCTTTCGGCTATCTATGCCGCCGCGGCCGAAGCCCGCAAATCGGGCGTTCCGGTGATTGCCGACGGCGGTTTGCGCTACTCGGGCGATATCGTCAAGGCATTGGCGGCTGGCGGCGATTGCGTGATGATCGGTTCGATGTTCGCCGGAACGGAAGAGGCCCCGGGCGAGACGATTATCTACAACGGCCGTAAGTTCAAATCCTATCGCGGAATGGGTTCCATCGACGCCATGAAGGCGGGTTCGGCCGACCGTTATTTCCAGAAGGGCTGCGAAAGCAATATCAACAAGCTCGTGCCGGAGGGCATCGTCGCCCGTGTGCCGTTCAAGGGATCGTTGAGCGAAACGGTCTATCAGTTGATCGGCGGCATCCGTTCGGGCATGGGTTATTGCGGCGCTCCGAATATCGCGGCATTGCAGCAGGCGAAGTTCATCCGGATCACCTCCAACGGCGTGATCGAGAATCATCCGCATGACGTAACCATCACGAGCGAAGCCCCGAATTATTCGAGCGAGCGGTAGGCGATGAAACAGCAGATACTGAAATCCGAAGGGTGATCGCCGGCGTGCTGTTCGTCGCCCATAACCTGAAAAATAAGTAACCTACACATACATGCAGGAAAAAATTCTGATTCTCGATTTCGGTTCCCAATATACGCAGCTCATCGCTCGCCGTGTGCGTGAATTGAACGTCTATTGCGAAATCCATCCGTTTCATAGAATTCCGACGCCGGACGATACGGTGCGGGGCGTGATCTTGTCGGGAAGCCCCTGTTCGGTGCGCGATGCCGATGCTCCGAAGCCCGATTTGTCGGCTATCAAGGGACGGTTGCCGTTGTTGGGCGTGTGTTACGGCGCCCAGTTGCTCGCTGCGGTTTACGGCGGCGAGGTGAAGCCCGCTCCGAGCCGCGAATACGGCCGTGCGATGCTGACGGTGGGTGATCCCGAAGATGCGTTGATGCAGGGGCTGCCGCGGACGACGCAGGTGTGGATGTCTCACGGCGATACGATCACCGGCGTACCGGCGGGCTATCGGTTGATTGCCGACACGGAAGATGTTCGCGTGGCGGCGTTCCATATCGAGGGGGAGCCGACGTGGGGCATCCAGTTCCACCCGGAGGTCTACCATTCGACCGACGGTACGCAGCTGCTGCGGAATTTCGTGGTCGGCATCTGCGGGTGTTCGCAGTCGTGGACCTCGGAGAGTTTCGTGGAGAATACCGTGCGCGAATTGCAGTCGAAGATCGGCGGCGACAAGGTCGTGCTCGGTTTGTCGGGCGGGGTCGATTCGTCGGTTGCAGCCGTGCTGCTGCACAAGGCCGTCGGACGTAATCTCTATTGCATCTTCGTCGATTCGGGGCTGCTCCGAAAGAACGAATTCGAGGAGGTGCTCGCTTCGTATAAAGACATGGGGCTGAACGTCAAGGGCGTTAAGGCAGGTGCCAGGTTCCTCGGCGATCTGGCAGGCGTTGCCGATCCCGAAAAGAAGCGCAAAATCATCGGCCGTGATTTCGTGGAGGTCTTCAACGAAGAGGCGCAGCGAATCGAGGATGTGCGGTGGCTGGCACAGGGGACGATTTATCCCGATGTCATCGAATCGACCTCGGTGAACGGCCCGTCGGCGACCATCAAATCGCATCACAACGTGGGGGGGCTTCCCGAAAAGATGCACTTGAAGATCGTCGAACCGCTGCGTCTGCTTTTCAAGGACGAGGTGCGCCGCGTCGGACGGTCGCTCGGCATCTCCGAACAGCTCATCGGACGGCATCCGTTCCCGGGCCCCGGACTCGCTATCCGGATATTGGGAGACATTACGCCCGAGAAAGTTGACATTCTGCAGCAGGTGGATAAAATTTATATCGATTCGCTGCGCAAGGCCGGACTGTACGATCGGGTTTGGCAGGCGGGGGCGATTCTGCTGCCCGTGCGGAGCGTCGGGGTGATGGGCGACGAGCGGACGTATGAAAATTGCGTCGCTTTGCGTGCGGTAACCTCGACCGACGGAATGACGGCTGATTGGGTGCATTTGCCCTACGAGTTTCTGGCCGACGTTTCGAACGAAATCATCAACAAGGTGCGCGGGGTCAACCGCGTAGTTTACGATATTTCGTCGAAACCGCCAGCCACCATCGAGTGGGAGTAGCTTATTGCTATTAAGATCAAGTCGTTAAGCTACTCTTTGTTAGTTCGCTGATTGAATTTTAAATTTCCATCGGATAGCATGACTCCTTTCCTCGAAAGAAAGGTTGCAATCCATATTGTATGGATGTAATCTTTATTGTATTTTTGTAAAATGAAAGCCAGCGTTCCACATATTGTGCAATACCAAGGCTCTAAAAGAAAATTAGCTCCCAAGATATTGCCTTTTTTACCTATTCGTTTTGGACGATTGATTGAGCCATTTGCCGGAATGGCAGCTATGTCTATCGCTGTTGCCAAAGAACATAGAAGCGAAAGATTTGTCATTAACGATTTAAATGAGCCTCTTGTTGGGATTTTAAGAGAAGCGGTCAACAATCCAGAGCATATCATTAGTGCCTACACCGCTATATGGAACGAACAGTTCGATTATGAATCAGGCTCCGAAGCTCATTATTATCATATCAGAAATTGTTTTAATAGAGGAGATAAGAATCCCGCACTGATGTTATACATATTGGCACGATGCGTCAAAGGTGCTGTACGTTATAGTGCAAATGGTCAATTCAATCAATCTCCAGACAAAAGAAGAAATGGAACGAATCCGATAACTTTGAAAAAAAATATATATGGTGTCTCGCAAATATTAAAAGGCAAAAGCAACTTTTATTCATGCGACTATAGAGAAATTCTCGAAATGGCGCGCCCAGGAGACATTGTATACATGGATCCTCCTTATCAGGGGGTTTGTACGAGTCGAGACTCTCGTTATTTATCTGGAATAAATTTCAAAGAATTTGTTGATTCTTTAAATCGACTTAATTCCAGAAATATTGATTATATAATAAGTTATGACGGTTTTTGCGGAAACAAGGAATATGGGGAAGATTTGCCCGAAGATTTGGGATTAAAAAAACTTTATCTTGATGCCGGACTTTCCACACAATCTCTTTTTAATGGAAAAAAACTCGTTACAAAAGAATCTTTGTATATAAGTCATAACTTGAATAAACGCAGGGAAGCAAGTCAGCCAGTATTACCGTTATTTTAAGATAAATTGTCATGTGTAAATTACCTAAAGAGTTTATTGAAAAATTAAAATCGGTTACCGCAAAACGTCCTGCTACAATTATCAATCATATACTTTTACACGGAAAAATCACCTCGGAAGAGATTAAAGATATTTATGGATATAATCATCCCCCAAGAGCAATAAGGGATGTGAGAGAGCAAGGTATACCTATCGAAACCTTTCGGGTTAAAGATCATATGGGTCGCAACATCGCAGCCTATAGGTTCGGTGATCCTCATGATGTTGAAACGAAAGCCTCCAAGGTTAATGGCAGAACAGCACTGACCAAGGCGCTTAAAAACGCCTTGGTTGAAAAATATGGATCCAAGTGTTTTATATACCAACAAGAGTTAGATGCGTCATTGCTTCAAATAGACCATCGTGTTCCTTATGAAATAGCTGGAGATAATTCATCGGAGATAGAATCCTACATGTTATTATCTCCATCAGCCAATAGAGCAAAATCTTGGACTTGTGAGCATTGCAAAAATTGGATTATTAAGAATGCAGAATTTTGTATTCATTGTTTTTGGTGCCATCCGGAGAACTACAGTCATATTGCAGGTAATGAAGAACGCAGAATTGTCTTGACATTTACCGGAGATGAGATCGATGATTATAATCGACTAATCCATCAAGTTGGTTTAGATGAAGCAGAGATAACAATAAAGAATCTTATTCACAATAATTTAAAAGATATAATTTCAGATTAATTCATTTCAATGCCGATGATCGGCATCCCGCTTTTATTCGCTTGCGAGCGCGCGCGATTGCAACTCTCCGCACGCTAAAAAACAGCCCCGAACCGTCCAACGGCTCGGGGCTGTTCGCATGAAGAAACTTTTCTTAATCGGAGCAAATTCCGTTCGGGTGTCCGTATGTTATTTGCGCACGACCTTCTTGTAGCCGTAGATAGCCTCGTCGCCGAGTTCCTCCTCGATGCGGAGCAACTGGTTGTACTTGGCCATACGGTCGGAACGCGACATCGAACCGGTCTTGATCTGACCCGAATTCGTCGCTACGGCGATGTCGGCGATCGTCGAATCCTCGGTCTCGCCCGAACGGTGCGACGTTACGGTCGTGTAACCGGCACGGTGAGCCATTTCGATGGCGTCGAGCGTCTCGGTCAGCGAACCGATCTGGTTGACCTTGATCAGGATGGAGTTGCCGCAACCCATTTCGATACCCTTCTTCAGGAACTCTACGTTGGTTACGAAGAGGTCGTCGCCGACCAGCTGGCATTTGTCGCCGATCTCTTTCGTCAGCAGCTGCCAGCCTTCCCAGTCGTTCTCCGACATACCGTCCTCGATGGAGTCGATCGGATACTTCTCGACGAGGCCTTTCAGATATTCGACCTGCTCTTTCGACGTGCGTTTCGCACCCTTGGCACCCTCGAAGATGGTGTAGTCGTAAACGCCGTCCTTGTAGAACTCCGACGATGCGCAGTCCATGCCGATCTTGACGTCCGTGCCCGGAACATAGCCGGCGGCCTTGATCGCCTCGATGATCGATTCGATGGCATCTTCAGTGCCGTTCAATGCCGGTGCGAAACCGCCTTCGTCGCCGACTGCCGTCGACAGACCGCGTTTGTGAAGTACCTTCTTCAGATTGTGGAATACCTCGGCCCCCATGCGGACACCCTCGTGGAACGAAAGAGCGCCGACCGGACGGATCATGAACTCCTGGAATGCGATGGGCGCATCGGAGTGCGAACCGCCGTTGATGATGTTCATCATCGGCACGGGCAGCGTTTTGGCGTTGGCGCCGCCGATATAGCGATAGAGCGGCATGCCGAAGAAGTCGGCGGCACAGCGCGCTACGGCCAGCGATACGCCGAGGATGGCATTGGCGCCGAGTTTCGATTTGGTCTTCGTGCCGTCGAGCTCCAGCATCGTCTTGTCGATGCCTACCTGGTCGGCGACGTTCATGCCGATGACGGCCGGAGCGATGAGCTCGTTCACGTTCTTCACGGCGTTCAACACACCTTTGCCCAAATAGCGGCTCTTGTCGCCGTCGCGCAGCTCCAACGCCTCGTTTTCGCCGGTCGATGCACCGCTCGGAACGGCTGCGCGACCGAATGCGCCCGACTGGGTGCGAACTTCGACCTCGACGGTCGGATTGCCGCGCGAATCGAGAATCTCACGCGCATGTACTTCAATGATTTCCATTGAGATGTCCATCGTATTCATAGAATTTTGCTGTTTATGGTTTGAACAATTTTCCGTCTTGCCCCGCAAAGTTATAAAATATCTTGCGGATTTGCATTCGTCGTCGATTATTTTTCTTCTGTTTACGATAGAAAACCGGACGGTCGCATCCCTTCGTGGGCCGACAGTTGCATGACTTGATCGGTTCCGCTTTCCCGCCCGAGACCGGAAAGGCCTGCCGGATGATCGGGAATGGAACGGAGTCGACAAAACGGAAACGCTGATAACCGAAAAGTTGGCAGCGTTTTGCTCTCGTGAACCCCGCCCCGAAACGACAAAAGCCGCTCCCGAAAGAGCGGCTTTTCAGTGAACCCGCTGGGGCTCGAACCCAGGACCCCAACATTAAAAGTGTTGTGCTCTACCTGCTGAGCTACGGATTCTCCGTGTGCCATCGGGAAGCGCGTTTCCGTTTTGGCGGTGCAAATATACGGATTAAATTTTAATTTACAACAATTCGGCCGCTGTTTTTCCGGAATTTTTGCAAATCCGAAAAAAATGATATTTTTGTAACCGGTAAGAATCCTAAAACGTGAAAGAATCATGTGTAAAGCATTGATCATAGGCGCCGGAGGTGTCGGAACGGTCGTTACGCAGAAAATCGCGGCTAATCCCGTCTTTTCGGAGGTGATGCTGGCCAGCCGCACCCAATCGAAATGCGATGCCGTGGCCGCTGCCATCGGCGGCAATCGGGTACGGACCGCACAGGTCGACGCCGACAGCGTCGCCGAGCTGTGCGAACTGTTTCGGGCTTTCGAACCCGATATTGTCGTCAACGTGGCGCTTCCGTATCAAGACCTTACGATCATGGATGCCTGCCTCGAATGCGGCTGCAACTATTTGGATACGGCCAACTACGAGCCGAAAGACGAGGCGCATTTCGAATATTCGTGGCAGTGGGCCTATCAAGATCGGTTCAAGGCGGCGGGATTGACGGCCATCCTCGGATGCGGCTTCGACCCGGGTGTAACGGCCATCTTCACGGCCTATGCCGCCAAACACCATTTCGACGAAATCCATTATTTGGATATCGTCGACTGCAATGCCGGAAACCACGGCATGGCATTCGCCACCAATTTCAATCCCGAGATCAATATCCGCGAGGTTACGCAGAAGGGGCGTTACTACGAGAACGGCGAGTGGGTGGTAACCGAGCCGCATGCGATTCACCGGCCGCTGCACTATCCCGAAATCGGCGAACGCGAATCGTACGTGATCTACCACGAGGAGCTCGAATCGCTCGTCAAGAACTATCCGACCATCAAGCGGGCTCGTTTCTGGATGACATTCGGGCAGGAGTATCTGACCCATCTGCGCGTGATTCAGAACATCGGCATGGCGCGGATCGACCCGATTATCTACAACGGGGTCGAGATCGTGCCGATCCAGTTCTTGAAAGCCGTGCTGCCCGATCCCAAGTCGTTGGGCGCCAACTATCACGGGAAGACCTCCATCGGATGCCGGATTCGCGGTGTGAAGGAGGGCAGGGAGCGCACCTATTATATCTACAATAATTGCGACCACGAAAAGGCCTACAAAGAGACCGGCACGCAGGCCGTCAGCTTCACGACGGGCGTGCCTGCCGCGCTCGGCGCTTCCATGTGGGCCAAAGGTCTGTGGCGCGGCGCGGGCGTCTTCAATGTCGAGGAGTTCGACCCCGACCCGTTCCTCGCCGAGCTGGGCCCGCAGGGGCTGCCGTGGCACGAGTTGTTCGACGTCGACATAGAGGTCTGAATGGGATTTGTCTGCAACAAACAGGGGCTGTGTATTACGCAGCCCCTCTTGCATTAGTAGTTGAAAAAATATCGCGTATCCTTTGCCGTACAGACCCAATCATATCCGGAAACATCCTGTTGTTGATAGGCGCGTATGGTATTCTTCCGTACAGGGTAATAAAATTTTCCATCTGTGAGATAATAGGAATTGCTGGTCTTTACACCGGCATATAGTGTCCTCTCATCATAAAACCACCCATGACCTTTAGAATAAACATATACGCTTATGGTTGCGACGGGTTCATATTGCTCATTGGCGATTTCTTCATTCGGAACATTTGCGTTTTTGGCCATATCGTTTGCATAGATTGTCATACTGCCGATTGTAAGTATTGCCAATAGCGCTATTACGTTCTTTTGCATTTTTTCGGTTTTTTTTGGAATTGGTAAATTCGTTTTTTCGTTGTCCGTTGACATTGAGATACGCACATAAAAAAGCGCGGACAAAACTCTGTCATCGGTTCATGAGGTCTTCGACTACCTAACCACCAAACAAACGAGTAAAGCCCACGCCGTACGGCGTGAGCGTCATCGCTTTACTCTCGGTGGTTGTTGAAATTGTCGAAGTTTCATGAACCAGAATACAAGCTAAACGCTTTTCCGATATGTCTAAAATGTGCGTATCAAATACGCGAATGTTTCATAGGCTTGATTGTTACGGTTTGTGCAAAAGTAAACCATTTTTGTATAAATTCAAAACTCGGAATTGTAAATATTACCCAATTCCCGCCGACCGGTCAACCGAACGGGATTTTAATTATATTTGTAGTCTCAATGCAACTGCTATGATCGATTTCCGGAAATTACCCTCCCCGTGCTACGTCCTCGACGAGCGCTTGCTCGATGCCAACCTTGCCGTCATCGACCGTGTGCGGCGCGAAACGGGCGTCGAAATCATCGTGGCGCTGAAAGCCTGCGCCATGTGGCGCATCTTCCCCGAGTTAGCGAAGCACTCCGACGGCGCTACGGCAAGTTCCGCCGCCGAAGCGCGTCTCGTATTCGAAACGTTCGGCCGGCCGGCCCACACCTATGCGCCGGTCTATACCGATGCGGGATTCGAGGAGATCATGCGGCGCAGCGACCACATTACGTTCAATTCGCTGTCGCAGTTCGACCGTTTCGGACAGCGGGCGTTGATCAACGGCATTTCGTGCGGCCTGCGCATCAATCCGCGCTATTCGCCCGTCGAAACAGCCCTCTATAATCCCTGCGTCGCGGGTTCGCGGTTGGGCGTTACGGCCGAAAAAACAGCTGCTGCGGGCGGTCTGCCGGCCGGCATCGACGGGCTGCATTTCCATGTGTTGTGCGAATCGCGTCCGGAGCATTTGCGCCTGGCCTTGGAAGCGGTCGAACGGCATTTCGGACGCTGGCTGGACGAGGTGAAGTGGCTCAATATGGGCGGCGGCCACCTAATGACCCATGCCGGCTACGATTGCGACGAATTGATCGCCCTGCTGCGGGATTTCCGCGCGCGGCATCCGCATCTGCGGTTGATTATGGAGCCCGGAAGTGCCTTCACGTGGCGCACGGGCTATCTGGTCTCGACGGTCGAGGACATCGTGGAAAACGACGGCGTAACGACGGCCATGCTCGACGTGTCGTTCTCGTGCCACATGCCCGACTGCCTCGAAATGCCCTACAAACCGGCTATCGTCGGGGCGCACGAACCCGCAGCGGGGGAGAAGCGTTGGCGGATGGGCGGCACGAGCTGCTTGGCGGGCGACTATTACGGCGATTGGGCCTTCGATCACGAGCTGCGGGTCGGCGAACGCATCGTTTTCGAGGATATGATCCATTACACGATGGTGAAAACCACGATGTTCAACGGCGTGCAGCATCCGGCGATCGTCATCGTCCGCCACGACGGCACGACGGAGATCGTCCGCGAGTTCGGTTACGAAGATTTTAAGTCCCGCATGTCCTGACCGGGTGCCGCCGAGCTGCAAGGCCCGCTAACAAAGAATACTGACAAAAACGCGAAATAGATGAAAAAATTTACACCGACGTCCTATACGCTCGAATGCGTCGCCACGGGACGAGAATTTCAAGACGAAGGGTGGGTGCTCGAAGATCGGATCTGCAACACCCCCTCGCTCGTGCGCACGCATTATGCGAAAAAGCAGATCGAGGTGAAACCGGCCGAATACGGATTGTATCGCTTTTGCGACTGGCTGCCCGTCCGCCGGATGCTCAAAGGCTCTTCGGCCCCCGTTACCTATAAAAGCAGGCGGTTGGGCGAATACCTCGGCTTGTCGAATCTGTGGATTACGTTCAACGGCTATTATCCCGCGATCGGCGCCGCGATGACGACCTGTTCGTTCAAGGAGACGGAGGCTTACAGCGTCTGTGCCCGTGCGGCCGAGGACGAAACGCGGATTTTGGTCGTCGCTTCGGCGGGCAACACGGCCCGGGCGTTCGCCAAAGTTTGCTCCGACAATCATATCCGGCTGCTGCTCTCCGTGCCTTACGACAACATCGGGGCCTTGTGGTTCGGGGAGCCGCTCGATCCGTGTGTGAAATTGATCTGCTGCGAGAAGGGCGGGGACTATTTCGATGCCATTCATCTTTCGGATTTGGCGCTGAAGTGCCCCGGGTTTTATGCCGAGGGCGGTGCGAAAAACGTCGCCCGCCGCGATGGCATGGCCACGACCGTGCTTTCGGCCGTAACGGTCATCGGCCGCATCCCCGACTACTATTTCCAGGCGGTCGGCAGCGGTACGGGCGCGATCGCGGCGTGGGAGGCGAACATGCGTTTGCTGGACGACGGGCGGTTCGGAACCAATACCATGAAGCTGATGGTCTCGCAGAATGCGCCGTTCGTGCCTATGTACGACGCATGGCGGGCCGATTCCCGCAAGATGCTGGACTACGACGAGGACAAGGCCCGCCGCGATGCCGAAATCATCGACGCCAAGGTGCTGTCGAACCGTCGGCCGCCCTATGGGATCACCGGAGGCCTTTACGATGCCTTGAAAGCGACGCACGGCGAGGTGTTCGCCATCACCAATGCGCAGGAGCGCAAGGCCTGCAAATTGTTCGAGGAGTTGGAGGGGATCGATATCTATTCGGCGGCGGGTGTCGCGACGGCTTCGTTGATCAAGGCGGTTGCCGACGGCAGGGTCGGGAAAGATGCCTGCGTGATGCTCAACATTACGGGCGGCGGCGAAAAGCAGCTCAAAGCGGGAAAAACGCTGTGGCACCTCACGCCGAGCGAAGTTTTCTCCCTGACGCCGGACAGGGACGAGGTAGTCGCCAAGGTGAGCGCCTTGTTCGACTGATCATCCGTCGGAAAAAGGTCGGCCGATTGTCGGAAAATCGTATCTTTGGCTTCGCCGAAGATACTCTCGCTCGGCAAAACCAAAACAAGTTTTGTTTTGCCCTCGCTTATTCGTATCTTTGCACCGGCTCGGACTTCGGGTCCGCGCCGTTTTTTTTATTTCATTCAATTCCGAAAAACAAACAACAAGATGAAAAACATCTCGACGAACAGGATTCCCTGTTTCCGGCGATGGAGCCGCAAGGGCTGGTCGGTCTTTGCGAGCCTTCATCGGCAGGTAACGATCGGAGTGCTTTCGGTGTCGATGTCCATTCTCTTGCTGTCTGCCCGGCACGCAGCTGCGCAGGAGGCTGATTCGACGGTCGTCCGTTCGTTGCGGATCGACGAGGTCGGCATCTCGGGAAGCCAAAGTTCCCCGATGCGCAACGTGTTGGCGGCAACCCCGCTTTTCGATCGGAAAGCGCAGGCTGCGGCCCCTGTCCAGACCCTGGAAGCCGCGCTGCGTCTGACGCCTTCGATCGACCTGCGGGAGCGAGGCGGCAAGGGCGCACAAGCGGACATCTCCATCCGGGGCGGCTCTTTCGATCAGACGATGGTGCTGTTGAACGGCATCGACTTCACCGATGCCCGCACCGGCCATCAATCCCATTCGCTGCCGGTCGATCTGGAAGCGATTTCGGCCATCGAATCGGTCGACGGGTTGCCCGGGGTCGGTGCTTATGCCGGTGCGGTGAATATCCGCACGGCTCCGCTCATGTCCGATTATCTGCGATTCGATGCTTCGGGCGGCAGTTACGGATACGGGTATGCCAACCTCTCCGGTGCGGTAACCGGCCAGCGGTTTTCGCTGCTCGGTGCGGTCTCTTACCGTCGCAGCGACGGCTATCGACACAACACCGATTTCGATAATTGCAATGCCTTCGTGCGAGCGACCTGGGAGACGCGGCGGGCTGGTTATTTCGAATTTCAGACCGGTTGCCAGGCCCGCGAGTTCGGTTCCAACGGGTTCTATGCCGCCTACAATCCCGATCAGTGGGAACGCACCTCTACGGCCCTGGCTTCGTTGTGGTGGCGCAAGGAGGCAGGCCGTTTTTCGGTCGGAGCCTCGGCCAGCTATCGAAAAAATCTCGACCGCTACGACTGGACGCGCGGCACGGCGATGAATCGGCACAATACCGATCACGTCGGAGCCGGACTTTGGGCCGATTGCCGGTGGTCGGGCGGCATTACGTCGTTGGGCGGAAACTATGCGTATCATCACATTTACAGTACGAATCTCGGCGATCTGCTCGATGCGCCGCACGGCGTTTACACCCATGGCAAGGCACGGCATACGGGCAACGTTTGGATGCGCCATACCGTGCAGGGGCGACGTTTCGATGCGGCGGCCTCGGCGGGGATCAGTCTGACGCCTTACGGGGAATCGGCGCTTTGGAGCCTCTCCGGAGGATACCGCCCGACGGCCGGATTTTATGTGAAAGCCGGTATTTCGCAGTCGATGCGCCTGCCGACCTTCACCGATCTCTATTACAGCTCGCCGGCCCAAATCAACAACCTCGATTTAGTTCCGGAACACGCTGTTACTTACCGCATCGACGCCGATTATACGAAGCATCGCTGGAGCTTCCGGGCCGCGGCCTATTATCGGGCCGGACGCGACATTATCGACTGGGTGCGCCGCGAGGATATGGAGGGCAAATGGCACTCCGAACAGACGAGCCGCCTGGATACCTACGGCGTGGAGTTGACCGGCGTCTATGCGGCGGACGAAGGTTTTTTGCGTCGGGCGGCAGTGTCGTACGGCTGCACCATGACCGACCGGAATGCCGATCTCGAAGCGCAAAGTGCGATGGATTTTATGCGCCACAAAGCGGCATTGTCGGTCGAAGTGCGTTTTTTGCGGCGGATGTCGTTGGCGTTGACCGGATCCGTCTATGATCGGAACGGCCGTTATACGGATTATCCGATTGCCGGAAATTCGCAGGTGAAAGCGTTGCGCGACTTCGAGCCCTACATGCTGTTGGACGGCCGATTGTCTTGGGAAAAAGGCATTTGCCGATTGTATGTCGATGCCGCGAACCTGACGGATACCCGTTATTGCGATATGGGCGGCATCCCGTTGCCCGGGACATGGATCACGGGCGGCATGACGCTGATCATCGGCGGGCAGCGGTGATTCGAACCGAGAAAGCGGATCGGATACCTTTCGTATGTTTTGCATCCGCATCTATGAAAGCAGCCCCGCTCGTTGAGCGGGGCTGCTTTCGTTTGCCGCGATTTCCGGCATCAGAAGTTGTATTGCAGAAGAATCTGCGCACGGTTGGCATGGTTCTTCATCCCGTCCATATTCTTGCGCGTGCCGTAGAGATATTCGGCGGCCAATTTGCAGCGCGGGGTCATCGAATAGAAGATATTGCCGAAAATGTATTGTCCCTGACGGTATTCGTCGTCGGCGAAATAGCCGTTCTGGTGCTCGATGCGAACCATTGAGTAACCTCCGGAGAGGGCGACCCGACGCGACAGGTTGATCTGGGCCGCCGCCTGCCATCCCCACATGGGCATGGTCTGGATCCGTTCGGGGTTCGCCGGATTGGGCGTGAAGTCGAGACCGGCTCCCTTCAAGTCCTGAATGTACGGCGTGATGCCCTCGCCGTAAATGCCGTTCATGAAGAACTGGAGCCACGGGATGACTTTGATATGGCCGCTGAACTGGGCGCCCCAGCCGAACAGCGAGGTGTTTTTGCCGGTGCGCAGGTTGTGGGCATACAGATTGCGGAATACGGCCGATGCACGAAGATGGCTTTCGCGGTTATCGCCCCATGCCACTTGCAGGTAGACCGGGAAGTCGGGCATACGCTGCGGCATCGGTGCGAAGTTATCGTTGTAGGTGGCGCTCAAGTCGGGCATCTCGGCCGCCAGACCGAAGGTCATGCAGTCGCGGGCGAAGGAGACTTCGTAGCGGAGCATCGTCGCGAACTGAAGGTTGTAGGCGTTGGGGCCTTGGAAGTCGACCGTCGTGGGCGCTGCCTGCAGGTCGCAGAAGGTGGTAATGTCGCGGCCGATCGTGAATCCCCTGAACGAGACGTAGGCCGAACGCAGACGGGGAGCGTAGCTGCCCTGGGCACCGCCTCGGAAGTCGCCGTCGACGTAGATCACGACACGTCCCAGCGCACGGGTATTGGCGATGGCTTTCAGAAAGAGACGCGACGTCGAAGCGTCCATCGTCAGTTTCTGACGGTTGGCAAAATTGCTCGTGATGGGAATATCGTAGGGCACGAAATCGCGATTATCCACGATCCCATCGAACTCGTAGGCCGTGCGCAGCGCAATATAACCGCCCAGGGCGAACGAGAACCTGTTGTTCTTGCTTGCGAAGACGAATTGCGGAAGCTCCGTCTGCTGGAAGCCCGGACGATGGGTCTCTAAATAGTCCTGTGTCGCACCCTCGGCAGCCAGCCGGTTGAGCGCCGCCACCTGTTGGGCCGCACATACGTCGGAGTAGATCGTATCCACCTGGTGCATGGAGATCAGATAGACCGTAGGCGCATATTCGCCGTTCCGTGCGGATCGCATCCGGTGTTGCGCCGAGGCGGTTGTGGCCAGTAACAACGCCACGATCAGAAGTCGAAATGTTTTCATAAGCCGAATCAATTTGGTATAAATGAACTTGTTCTGTTTTGTTTTTGGATTGCAGCCAGTTAATACTCATCGTGGGTTTTGCAAGTTGTATGCCAAATAATCGTGCACGGATTTTGATTTTTAGAGCGGCTCGGGCTTTTTTATTAACTTTGCATCGCGGAAAAAATAGTTGTCCGTATATATTTAAGGTGTGTTATGACTTTTCTCTTTTTCTTCATCCTGTTGTTCCTGACGGCGATCGCTGCCGATTACTGCTTCTGGAGGCGGCACCGTGCTTCGCTGCGCCGGCATCGGTGGGCGGTCGTATGGATGGTCGGCAGCCATTTACCGCTGCTCGTCATGATCCTTTCCGGATGGCTGGCCCGCGACAATACGACCGGTTTGATGCTCGTCAGTATATGGCTGTTCTGGATTTGGTTGCTGCTGACGCTGCCGCGATTGGTCTGTTATCTCTTTCGGCGGATGCACCTGCCCCGCGCGGGAATCGCGGTCGGCGTCGGAGTGGCCGGTTCGCTGATTTGGGGCGCGACGATCGGCCGCACGACGCTGCACGTCAGCCGGACGGAAATCTGCTCGGCGAAACTTCCTGCGGCCTTCGACGGATTCCGGATCGTGCAGCTCTCCGATATGCACATCGGTACGCTGGTCTCGCCGGAACGGGAGCTGCAGCGGATCGTCGACAGCGTGGAGGCGCTGCACCCCGATCTGATCGTCTTTACCGGCGATCTCGTCAATATCCGTTCTTCGGAGCTGAATGATCGCAACGCGGCTGTTTTGCGCCGATTGCAAGCTCCTTGCGGCGTGTTTTCCGTAACCGGCAACCACGATGCGGGGGTCTATATCAAGGATTCGATGCGTCAACCGGCGGCGGAGAGCTTGCAGGAGGTGATTGCCTGGCAGCGGCGGTCGGGATGGCAGGTGCTGGAGGATACGACGGTCTATCTGACCCGGGGCGGAGAGCGCATATCGTTCTCCGGCATCTCGTTCGATCCGGCCCTGCGCAAAAAACGGCACGATTCGGAACTTCCTCCGGCCCGACTGGATGTCGTCTATCGCGGTGTGCCCGATTCGTTGTTCAACATTACGGCGGTGCATCTTCCGCAGCTTTGGACGCAGGTGCTCGACTTCGGATACGGCGATCTGACGCTGGCAGGCCATGTCCATTCGATGCAGATGAAGCTGCGGATCTGCGGCCGTTCGTTTTCTCCGGCGCGGCTGCTTTACAAACGATGGAGCGGACGCTATGACGACGGGGCCCGTACCTTGTATATCAACGACGGAACCGGTTATGTCCTCTATCCGATGCGATTGGGCGCCTGGCCCGAAATCTCTTTGATCACACTTCGACGATGCGGGTAACTCTCTCTTTCGCTACGACCGCCGACGGCTTTTTGGATGATGCGTCGCCGCAGCGGTTGATGATCTCCTCGCCCGAAGATTGGGCGGCGGTTGGTCGGTTGCGGGCCGATTGCGATGCGATTTTGGTCGGTGCGGAGACGCTTCGCCGCGACGATCCGGCCTTGCTGCTGCGTGATGAATCGGTGCGCCGGCGCCGGCGGGCGATCGGTTTGCGGCCCGACATTGCAAAAGCAACGCTGACCGCTTCGGGCCGGCTCGATCCTTCGCTGCGCTTTTTTACGAAGGGCGATGCGGATCGTTTCGTCTTTTCGACGCGCGATCTGCCTGCGCTGCACGATCGGGCAGCGGTCATTGTATCCGATGAACCGTCGACCGCCTGTCGGATCGTTACGGAACTCGAAAAACGGGGCATCGGTCATTTGTTAGTCGAGGGCGGTGCGCATATCTTGCAGCTGTTTTTAGATGAGGGGATGGCCGATACGGTGCGGGCGGCGGTCAATCCGGCGCTGACGCTCGGCGAAGCCGGATACGCCCGATTCGCTTTTCGACCGCCGGCCGGAAAGTCGTGCACGACCGAAAATTTGGGCGGTATGCGCGTTACGACCTGCGAGTTGCATCCCGATACGGCGGCGGAAGATCGGCTGCGGATTCGCCAGGCGATCGAAGCGAGCCGCCGTTCCCAGCCTTGCGCCACCTGCTATCGGGTGGGGGCCGTGATCGTTACCCGCAAGGGCGAAATTTTCACGGGCTATACGCACGAACATTCCGCCACGCATCATGCCGAACAGGAGGCGGTCGCCAAGGCGCTGGCTGCCGGTGCGGATTTGCGGGGCGGGGCGATCTACTCTTCGATGGAGCCCTGTTCGCATCGGGCCAGCGAACCCGAAAGCTGTACGCAGCTGCTTATCCGTCTCGGATTCGCCCATGCGGCATTCGCGCTTTATGAACCGGATCGTTTCGTCGATGGCCGCGGAGCACTCACGCTGCGCGAAGCCGGAATCGACGTGCGGGCCTATCCCGATTTGGGCGGCGAGGTGCGGGCTGTCAACGCCCATCTTTGGCATTGAGATCGTTCGGATCGGTTTAATTGTGTACGGAACGGGCCGAAACGATCGGCTGCGTTCGGAAATGTCGTTCTATACCCGTATCGGAAAAATGGACCGGCGCCGTCTACGGATCGATGCCGAATTTTTTGAAAATCAGATCGTCGTGTTCGTCGATGCCCGTTTTGCGGAACGGGACGGCTTCGTTGTGGTCGTTCAGGTAGCAGCGGGGCGCGGCATGGTCGAAGTCGGCGCTGACCATCGAGACCGACCGATCCAAATAACGGCTTTCGATGGAGGCGATGTCGGCTATCGTGTGGAACATCATGCGGGTTGTGGAGGCCCCCATGCGATTCGCCTCGGCAGCGGCGGCTTTCTGCGGAAAGGCCCGCCGGTACTCTTTCGAGAACCAGGCTAACGATGCTACATACAATTGGTAGGCGGTCGTGGTGGGCGAGGCGTGTAGAAACCGCCCCCGATCATCGTCGAAAAGGTCTTCGCCGTGATCGGCGCAATAAAGCAGCGCCGAAGCGGTTCCGTCGAGCGAATGCAGGTATTCGATCGTTCGGGCCAGAAAATGGTCGGTGTAAAGGATCGAATTGTCGTAAGCGTTGCGAAGCATCTCGATATGGACGGGCGAAATGGCGACGTCGTCGTCAGGCAGGAATCGGGCGAATGCGCGCGGATAACGCTGGTGATAGCTGAAGTGCGAACCGTAGCAATGCAGCATGAAAAAGAGTTTTTGCGACCGGCTGTCCGCAATGCACTGCCGCATCGCTTCGAGCAGCTGCATATCGTAACGCGGCGCATCGATATAGATGACGTGATCGGCATCGTGGGCCAGTTTGTCGATCATGGCCCCTTGGGGCGACTGGTTGGAGATGAACCAGGTCTCGAATCCCGCCTCGTTGAACAGAGCGGGTAATCCTTTACGGCGGTAGAGCTCGTCGTGGCGGTCGGTTGCGACGGACGACAGGAACAGCGGCACGCTCTTGTGGGTCGTATTGCTCTGTGTCAGAATGTTGCGGAATACAACCAACGAATCCGTGCGCATCAGTTCGGGGGTCGTTTCGCGTTCGTATCCGTAGAGCTGCCAACTCATCGCCCGCGAGGCCTCGCCGATAACGTAGACATAGATTTCCCGCCCGGCCGTGCTGTCGCTGCGAACGGCATCGTAGGTGAAACCGGCGGAACTTTCGGCGAACGCGGATACCTTGCGAAATTCCGATGCGCAGATACCCATGTTGTAGAAGGCATTGATCGGGAAAATCTCGTCGCGCAGCACGTGTTTCTCCTCGCTGACGCGATAGGCTGGCCACAGGAGCAGCAATCCGATGGAAAACAGGGCGGCGCCGGTCAATCCCATGATGATGCGGGCCGTGTGGGAGAGATAGCGGCGGTGGCCGATTTCCCGTGCGGCGAGCCACAGCAACGGCACGTAAAGGATCACGACTAAAATGACCGAAGGGTAAATGTTGGCCAACAATTCGCCTGCTTCGCCCGGATTGGTGGTCAGCACGTTGGTGAACATGTCGGTCGCGATGACCGAATTGCCGAAAAGATAGAGCAGGACGATCTGGAACGCCGCCACGAACAGAAACGGGAATGCCAACCAGATCTGGATGCCCGACCGCCGCAAGGCGACGCTCCACATCATGTAGAACCCCAAGGGCAGGAGAATCGAAGCCTCGGTCGTCCATATCGAATAGCGCTCGGTATAGGCGAGGATGCAGTTGGGGATGATCAATGCCACACACAGATAGAGGGCCAACAGCACGCTGAACCGGCTGCGTGTTTTGATGCTGTGCGATTTATGCGTTTTTCCTGCTTCGTTCATATTCCGCGTTATCGATACGGTCGTTCGTGGCCGAAACCGTCGTCGCATACGGGCCGATAGTTATTTATATTGTTCGATCAGTCGATAGAATGCCTGTTGATCCTCTTTCGTCAGCTCCCCTTTGCGCATGAATACCAATTCGCCCGCCTTATTGACGAACAGCAGCACGAACTGGTCGTTGCAGTCGCCGAGGCCCCATTCTCGGGGCAGGAGGCGATCGGTGTCCATCAACACGAGCGCGCCGTTTTTTTCCGTCCGCTTGCGGGCGATGCTGCGGATGGGGCCGTTCGGATACCACGTATCTTTGGCGTTGATGATGCCGAATCCGTAGATTTCGGGGCTCTCGGCACGATGGTTGTCTTCTAATTCGTAGGTGAAAGCCTCGTTTTGCTTGCGGGCGTCGGGATCGACGTAGAAGATCATCAGATTCTTTTCGCCGTAGTGGGGTAGTCGGGTCGGATTCTTGTTCAGATCGCTGATCTCGACGTTCGAGACGTTTCGGGGCAGCTCTTGCGCGGCCGCAGCCGTGAGCGTAAAGGCCGTTAGCATCAGGACGATTTTCAACTTCTTCATAGTCTGACTGTTTTTGTTCTGTATGGAAGAATACGAGAGACAAAGTTACGATTTTTTCCGGAAACAAGCCGCTTCCCGAGAGCGGATTATTTTTGTTCCGATAGCCGGCCCCATTAAAAATCCAGGCCGAAGCTGAAGCTGTACGTGTTGTGGAACAGGGAGTTCTTCGCGGCGAACAGATAGGCGAAATCGAGTCGCAGGTGCAGGAACCGTATGCCTGCTCCCACTGAGGTGTACGTAGGATAATAGGAGCGTTCGCCGTAGTGGTAGCCGGCGCGGAGTTGCACGAATTGCATCAAGTTGTACTCTGCGCCGATCGACCATTGAAATCCGCGGACGGCTGCCGGATTGAAATAGTAGCCGAAGTCGGTGCCCACCGTAATTTCATGGGCATCGGTGAGAAAAGTGTCCAAGGCGACACCGGCCGTGAAGTTCGCCGGCAGTTCGTAATCCGAATGATCGAAGTAGCCGCCTATATCGGCGATTTTGGCTCCGACCCGCAAGGTCGAATAGGTGCCGACGTTCTCTAACGGATGCGACCAGGCTGCGGATAGGTCGAATGCCAATGCGTCGGCTGTGGCGTCGGGGCGTTTCAGATGCGTGTAGCGGCCCACGATGCCGATGCCCCATTCGGCCCCGATGCGGCGGGAATAGCCCAAGTCGAGCGCCTTGTCGTTGTTGCCTTTTTCGCGCAGATATTGGCGCCAGCCGATGTGTGCGAAATTTTGCTCACCGAATCGGCCGGTTCCCGATACGGAGTAAAAGTCGTAGTCGTTCTCTTTGTGATAGGAGGAGGATATTTGCAACGGCGATACCGAAAAGGCGGCCATCGCGGGATTGTCGTAGAGGGTATGCGACGCGCCGATCGTGGTCATGGTCAATCCGCCCATGCCCAGTGATTTGGCATCGGGACAAGCGGGCATAAGTTCCTGTGCACGGGCGCTGAAAGCACAGCAGATGCAAAGCATCGAAATCGATAGTATCCGTTTCATGGCTTCAAAGATACGAAAAGTCGAGCGCAGAAGCAAGCGTCAGCTTGATTATGCCGAGACGAAGTATCTTCGGCAAGGCCAAAGATACGAAAAGTCGAGCGCAGAAGCAAGCGTCAGCTCGATTATGCCGAGACGGAGTATCTTCGGCGAAGCTAAAGATAACAAAAAAGATGCAATATCGTTTTTCAGAGTAGTTTCGACCTGATGAAAAAAACGTACGACCTTGAAAGCCGTACGTTTTTCGTTTGCCGAACCGGTTCTGGCGATTTAGCAGTTCATAGCACCGCAGCAATGGATGACCTGTCCGCTGACATAGGACGACAAGTCCGATGCGAGGAACAGAGCCACTTTGGCGACGTCTTCGGGCGTGCCGCCGCGACGAAGCGGAATCTGTTTGTTCCACTCTTCCTTGACCGAATCGGGCAGTTGGGCGGTCATATCGGTGAGGATGAATCCCGGAGCGATGCAGTTCGCACGGATACCGCGCGGCCCCATCTCCTTGGCGATGGATTTCGCCAGGCCGATCAATCCGGCTTTGGAGGCCGAGTAGTTGCACTGGCCTGCGTTGCCGCTTACGCCGACAACCGACGACATGTTGATGATCGAGCCGCCGCGCTGACGCGCCATGACCGGCGTAACGGCGTGGATGAAATTGAACGCCGATTTGAGGTTGACCGTCAGTACGGCATCCCATTGAGCTTCGGACATGCGCATCATCAGACCGTCTTTCGTGATGCCGGCATTGTTGACGAGCACGTCGATATGACCGAAATCCTTCATGATTTCGTCGATGACCTTGTGCGTCTCTTCGAAATCGGCTGCATTCGAAGCATATCCCCTGGCTTTTACGCCCAATGCAGCGATTTCGGCTTCGGTCGCCTTCCCGTTGTCGTCGATGACGAGGTCGGTGAACGCCACGTCGGCGCCCTCTTTGGCGAATTGCAAGGCGATGGCTTTGCCGATTCCGCGGGCGGCGCCCGTGATGACGGCTACTTTACCTTCGAGTAATCCCATGATTCTAAATCTATTAAAAGTTTCGTTGTTTGCGTCGCACCTTTCGGGTGGGTAGACAAAGTTACGAAAAATTTCCGGAAACCCGCTTTCGTGCATGGATTTTCGCCGAATATTGCTAACTTTACACACGGAAAAGCAAACTTCTTATTTTATTTCGATATGAAAAGAGACAACCGAATTTTCGAGTTGATCGCCGCCGAACGTGCGCGCCAGACACGCGGGATCGAGTTGATCGCTTCGGAAAATTTCGTCAGCGATCAGGTGCTGGAAGCTATGGGTTCCGTGCTGACCAACAAATACGCCGAAGGCTATCCGGCAGCCCGTTATTACGGAGGGTGCGAAGTGGTCGACCAGGTCGAATCGCTGGCCATCGAGCGCATCTGCGAACTTTACGGGGCCGAATATGCCAACGTGCAGCCCCATTCGGGCGCACAGGCGAATATGGCCGTATTCTTCGCGGTCATGAACCCGGGCGATACCTTCATGGGGCTCGATTTGGCGCATGGCGGCCATTTGTCGCACGGTTCGCCGGTCAATATGTCGGGCAAATACTTTAAGGTGGTCAGCTACGGGCTCGACGAAGCGACCGGACGCATCGACTACGATGCGTTGGAAAAGTCGGCTCGGGCGTGTCATCCGAAACTGATCGTCGGAGGTGCGTCGGCCTATTCGCGCGAATGGGACTACCGGCGGATGCGGGCCATTGCCGATGAAGTCGGGGCCTTGTTGATGATCGACATGGCGCATACGGCCGGTCTGATCGCAGCCGGCTTGCTGGACAATCCGGTGAAATACGCCCATGTCGTAACCTCGACGACGCACAAGACCCTGCGCGGCCCGCGCGGCGGTATCATCCTGATGGGGAAGGATTTCGACAATCCGTGGGGACTGACCACCCCGAAAGGCGCGGTCAAGAAGATGTCCCAGCTGATCAATTCGGCCGTTTTCCCCGGCATTCAGGGCGGCCCGCTGGAACATGTCATTGCCGCGAAAGCCGTCGCATTCGGCGAAGCGCTGGAACCCGCCTACAAGGAGTATCAGCAGCAGGTGCAGCGCAATGCGCAGGCGATGGCCGACGCATTCGTCCGCCGAGGCTATAAAATCGTCTCGGGCGGAACGGACAACCATCTGATGTTGGTCGATCTTCGCACGAAGTTCCCCGAACTGACCGGCAAACAGGCCGAAAAAGCGCTCGTGGCGGCCGATATTACGACCAACAAGAATATGGTGCCGTTCGACAGCCGTTCGCCGTTCCAGACTTCGGGCCTGCGTTTCGGT
Source organism: uncultured Alistipes sp. (assembly GCA_947629705.1). Classification (GTDB taxonomy): domain Bacteria; phylum Bacteroidota; class Bacteroidia; order Bacteroidales; family Rikenellaceae; genus Alistipes. Next base: position 70,945 of record CANREN010000001.1, read on the forward strand.
ACGCCGGCCATCACGACGCGCGGACTGAAAGAGGACAAGATGGATCCGATCGTCGGATTGATCGATCGCGTGTTGCAGCATCCCGACAGCGAGGCGACGATCGGGGCCATTCGCAGGGAGGTGAATGCGTTGATGGCGGATTATCCGCTGTTTGCATGGTAAAAATTCCGAACGCAGTATGATGGAGGAGTTGCTCGATTTTTTCCGTCGGTTGGATGCCAACAACGATCGCGTGTGGTTCGATGCGCATCGGGCCGAATGGCTGCGCGTGAAGCGTTCGATTGCCGGATTGGCGGAGGAGTTGATCGCCGGAATCGCGGCATTCGACCCTACGGTTGGCGGGTTGCGTCCGCAGGATTGCACCTATCGCATCGCCCGCGATACGCGGTTCAGTCCGGACAAATCGCCCTATAAGAATTGGGTCGGCATCTATGTCGCACCTCACGGCAAGAAATCGGGGTATGCCGGTTACTATTTGCACATCGCACCGAATCAGGACCGGTTGGTCGGCATACATTCGCTTTGGGCGGGGCTCTATTGTCCCGAACCGGTCGTGATGCGTTCCGTGCGCGAAGAAATTTTGGATAACGGGGACGAACTGGTACAAAATATCCGCAAGGCAAGCGGATTCCGGCTCGACTGTTCCGATACGCTCAAGCGCACGCCTGTCGGTTTCCCTGCGGGAACGGAGCACGACGATTTGCTGCGGTTGAAACAGTGGGGAATCATAAAACCGATCACTGAAGATTTTTTGCTGGCAGATCGTTTGGCCGAACGGGTCGTTGACGAATTTCGTCGCACGGCGCCTTTTGTCGCCCAGCTCAATCGGGCCGTGCAGTACGCATACGAGGAGATGCGTTAAGTTATCGCACATAAATAAAAACGCACCTGTCGCAGTTTTGTGGCAGGTGCGTTTTTTTTTGCGGTGCGGCTATTCGACCGTAACCGATTTGGCAAGGTTGCGGGGCTGATCCACGTTGCGCCCTTTGTAAACGGCGATGTGGCAGGCTAACAATTCGTCGTACGGGCTATCGCTCTTCGGCGAAGTATTCATAGAACAGCGGGATGGTTTCCAGTCCGCGGTAGAATTGTTCGAGACCGTAACTTTCGTTCGGGGAGTGGATCGCATCCTCGGACAGACCGAACCCAAGCAGTAACGACTTGACGCCTAAAATCTTCTCGAAGCCGCTGATGACGGGAATCGATCCGCCCGAATAGAACGGAAGCGGTTTTTTGCCGAAGGTCGCTGCGACGGCCTTTTCGGCAGCCCGATAAGCGGGCATGTCGGTCGGGGCGACGTAGGGCATACCGCCGTGAAGAGCTTCGACTTCCACTTTCACGCTCTTCGGTGCGATCGATCGGAAATAGGCGGTGAACAGGCGGGCGATTTTGCGATAGTCCTGGTTCGGCACCAGGCGCATGGAGATTTTCGCCGAGGCTTTCGACGGAATGACCGTTTTGGTGCCTTCGCCTGTGTAGCCGCCCCAGATGCCGTTGACATCCAACGACGGACGCACCCCCGTGCGTTCGAGGGTCGTGTAACCGGCTTCGCCCTCCACATTGCCGATGGCGAGCGCACGTTTATAGTCGGATAATTTGAACGGCGCTTTATTAAACGCCTTTCGTTCGGCGGGCGTCAGTTCGCACACATTATCGTAGAATCCGGGAATGGCGATCCGCCCGTTTTCGTCGATCAGGCGGGCGATCAGTCGGGCCAATACGTTGGCCGGATTCGCCACGGCGCCGCCGAAAAGCCCCGAATGCAAATCCTTGTCGGGCCCCTTGACCGTTACCTGCATGTAGGTCAGGCCGCGTAATCCGCAGGTGATGGAGGGCGTCTGCAACGAAAGCATCGAGGTGTCGGAGACTAAAATAATGTCCGAACGAAGGAGCTTCCGATTCTGTTCGCAGAATTTGTAGAGGCTTGCCGAACCGATCTCCTCCTCGCCTTCGAGCATGAATTTCACGTTGCAGGGGAGCGTGCCGGTCGCACACATTGCTTCGAACGCCTTGGCGTGCATCCAGAGCTGCCCTTTGTCGTCGTCGGCTCCGCGCCCCCAGATGCGTCCCTCCCGGATGACCGGTTCGAAAGGCTCGGTGCGCCACTCCTCACGCGGATCGACCGGCATCACGTCATAGTGTCCGTAGACCAATACGGTCTTGGCTCGGGGGTCGATGATCTTTTCGGCATAAACGACCGGATTGCCTTCGGTCGGCATCACATCGGCCCGGTCCGCACCCGCATTCATCAAGGCGGCTGCCAACCATTCGGCACAATGCTGCATGTCCGGCTTGTACTCGGATTGCGCACTGATGGACGGAATCCGGAGCAGTTCGAATAACTCGTTGATGAAGCGATCCTTATTCGCTTCGATATAACCTTTTACTTTATCCATTGTCGGTCGGTTTTGCGGATTAGTGCACCGCGGTCGGCCAAGGCTCCCGCATCGGGTCGGCCGTTGCTGCCGGGCCGCCGCAGGCGGCGAGCGCGAAAATCCGAATCATAATTGACAGATATTTTTGATTTCAGCGATGAACCGTTGTGCCAAGGCATCGGCTTCCTCCATCGAATGGGCCTCGGTGTAAACCCGAATGATCGGTTCGGTGTTCGACTTGCGGAGATGCACCCAGTTGTCCGGAAAGTCGATCTTCACGCCGTCTATATCATTCACTTTTTCACCTGCATAACGCATTTTCACTTCACGCAGCACTTTATCCACGTCGATGGCCGGTGTCAGCTCGATTTTGTTTTTCGAGGCGAAATAGGACGGATAGGTCGCCCGCAGCTGCGTCATTGTCATGCCCTTTTTCGCGAGATAGGTCAGGAAAAGCGCCGTACCGACCAGTGCATCACGGCCGTAGTGCAATTCCGGATAGATGACACCGCCGTTGCCTTCGCCGCCGATGACGGCACCGACCTCTTTCATCTTCGTCGTAACGTTGACTTCGCCGACGGCCGATGCGTAATAGCTGCAGCCGTAACGCTCCGTAATATCGCGCAGGGCCCGCGACGACGAGAGGTTCGAAACCGTTGTTCCGGGCTTGAGCGACAGGATATAATCGGCGACTGCGACCAAAGTGTACTCCTCTACAAACATGGAACCGTCCTCGTTGACGAAAGCCAGCCGGTCGACGTCGGGGTCGACGACGATGCCTAAATCGGCCTTTTCGCGTACGATGACCTGCGAAATTTCGGTCAGATGTTGCGGCAGCGGCTCCGGATTGTGGGCAAATTCACCGGTCGGTTCGCAGTTCAGCTCGACGACCTCGCAGCCGAGCGCGCGCAGCAGTCGGGGCATGACGATGCCGCCCACCGAGTTCACGGCGTCGATGACGACCTTGAAACGGCGTTTGCGCACCGTTTCGACCTCCACGGCCGGCAGGGCCAGGACTTGTTCGATGTGTTTGTCGTTGAACGGCTCGCGGGAGACGACGTGTCCGATCGCGTCGATGGCGGGGTAGGAATAATCCTCCTCTTCGGCCATGGCCAGCACCTGTTTGCCCTCGCGGTCGTTCAGAAATTCGCCCTCGGCATTGAGCAGCTTCAGCGCGTTCCATTGGCGCGGGTTGTGCGAAGCCGTGAGGATGATGCCGCCGTCGGCTTTGTAGGTGATGACGGCCATCTCGGTGCCCGGGGTCGTGCACAGTCCGACGTTGATGACGTCGGCGCCGCAGGCCAGCACGGTTCCCTCGACTAAATCGGCGGCCAGCTCGCCCGAGATGCGGGCGTCGCGGCCGATGACGACGGTCGGTTTCCGGTTCGGGCAGCGTGCCGCGATGAACCGCACGTAGGCGGTGGTGAATTTCACGATGTCGGGCGGCGTAAGGTTCTCGCCTGCAACCCCTCCGACAGTCCCTCGGATGCCGGAAATAGATTTGATGAGTGTCATATGACGTTAAGGTGATTATATGGTCCGATTCGAAAAAAAATTTTGATATTCGAGGTAAATATAGTACTTTTATGCCAAATATGGAAATCTAAAATTGCGAACTATGAGAACGATTCCCGCTTCTGAATTGATAATCAATGAAGACGGTTCGATTTTTCATTTGCACCTCCGTCCCGAGCAGCTCGCCGATACGGTGATCCTGGTGGGCGATCCGGGGCGCGTGGCGATGGTGAGCGGTTTTTTCGAGGAGAAGGAGTGCGAAGCGGTCAATCGCGAATTTCGTACCGTAACGGGCTCCTACAAGGGAAAACGCATGACGGTGCTGTCGACCGGCATCGGAATCGGCAACATCGATATATCGGTAACGGAACTCGACGCGTTGGCCAATGTCGATTTCGCGACCCGTCGGGAAAAGGCGGAAAAACGGCAGTTGACGCTCGTCCGGTTGGGTACTTCGGGCGCTTTGCAGCCCGATATCAAGGTGGGCGATTTCGTCTTTTCGCGGACTTCGGTCGGATTCGACGGTTTGCTGAACTACTATGCGGGACGCAACGAGGTGTGCGATTTGGCGATCGAACGGGCCTTCATCGAGCATACGGGGTGGAACGAATTGTTGCCGAAACCCTATTTCATCGATGCGGACAAAACCTTGTTCGACCATTTCCGCGACGCTACGGTCGAAGGCATCACGGTGGCCGCTCCCGGGTTTTACGGGCCGCAGGGCCGCTGGGTTCGCCTGCAACCGCAGGATGTGCATCTAAACGAGAAGATCGAATCGTTCGATTACTACGGACGCCGCATCACCAACTTCGAAATGGAGGGATCTGCTTTGGCCGGTCTCGCCGCGTTGATGGGACACCGCGCTGCGACCATTTGCACGATCATCGCCCAGCGGGTGGCACTCGACGCCTGCACCGACTACAAGCCGTTCGTGCGTGGAATGATCGCCATGGCGCTCGATAAATTGGCAGAATTGAAATAACAGAAAATCTAACAAATAGAGAAATTATGAAATTTACCGTATCCAGTTCCGCGCTGCTTTCGCTTTTGGCGACGACCGGAAAAGTCATCAGCAATAAAAACACCCTGCCCATTCTGGATTATTTCCTGATGGAGCTCAACGGCAAAACGTTGAAAGTTACCACCTCCGATCTCGAGACGACGTTGACGGGGTCGATCGAGGTCGACAGCGTGGAGAGCGAGGGCACCATCGCGGCACCGGTCAAACTGATGCTCGATTCGTTGAAAGAGTTTCCCGAGCAGCCGCTCGAAATCGATGTCAATGACAAGAATTGGGTCATTCTCATCAGCTGGAACAGCGGCTCGCTGTCGCTGCCGGGTGCCAGCGCCGTCAGCTATCCGGCCGTGCCGCAGTTGAGCTCCGAAAGAAAAGAACTCAAACTGAATGTCGACACGTTGGTGAACGGAATCAACAAAACCATCTTCGCTACGGCCGATGACGAGCTGCGTCCGGTGATGAACGGCATTTTCTTCAATCTGACTCCGTCGGCATTGACGTTCGTCGGCACCGATGCGCACAAATTAGTGAAATACGAGGCTGAAATCGAAAACGGGGGGACCGCGGCGTTCATCCTGCCGAAAAAACCGGCTAATTTGTTGAAATCGGTGCTGCTGAAGGAGGAGAATGACATCGAAATCGCGTTCGATTCGAAAAATGCGGTGTTCAAACTCAAGAACCATACGCTGATCTGCCGGCTCATCGAGGGCAATTATCCGAATTACAATGCCGTGATTCCGGCCGACAATCCCAACAAGGTGCTGGTCGACCGGATCGAACTGATCAACGGCATCCGCCGCGTGGCCGTCTGCTCCAATCCGACGACCAACCTCATCCGGATGAATATCGGCGGCAACAAAATCGGACTGACAGCCCAAGACCTCGATTTTTCGGTTTCGGCGAACGAGACCATTTCGTGCAGCTACGACGGCCAGCCGATTCCCATCGGTTTCAAATCGACTTTCTTAGTGGATATCCTTTCGAATATCGACACGCCGACGGTCGTCATCGAACTGGCCGATTCGACGCGGGCCGGGGTCTTCAAACCCGTGTACGATGACAAACAGACGAGTACGACGCTGATGCTGTTGATGCCGATGATGTTGAACGATTAACGCACAATCGGCATGAATTTGAAACTCAAACGCCCGATCGTCTTCTTCGACCTCGAAACCACGGGCGTCGATACTTCGCGGGATCGGATCGTCGAGATTTCGATGATCAAAGTCATGCCCGACGGCGGGGAGATCGTCAGGACGCGGCGGCTCAACCCGCAAATGCCGATCCCTCCGGCATCGACGGCCATACACGGCATCAGGGACGAAGATGTGAAAGATTGTCCGACGTTCGCCCAGATCGCCAAATCGCTCGAAGCGTTTTTGGCGGGGTGCGATTTCGGCGGCTTCAATTCCAACCGGTTCGATTTGCCGGTCTTGGTCGAGGAGTTCCTGCGGGTCGGCATCGACGTGGATTTCAAGCAGCGCCGCTTCATCGACGTGCAGAACATTTTCCACAAGAAAGAGCAGCGGACGTTGGTTGCGGCCTATAAATTCTATTGTGATCGGAATTTGGACGATGCCCACTCCGCCGAAGCCGACACGCGGGCGACATACGAGGTATTGAAGGCCCAGTTGGATCGTTATCCCGATCTGGCCAACGATGTCGATGCCTTGGCCGATTTTTCGGCACGCGGCTCGGCGGCGGATTATGCCGGACGCATCCTTTACAATGACAAGGGCGCGGAAATCTTCGGATTCGGCAAGTACAAGGGCCGTTCCGTAGAGGAGGTTTTCCGCATCGAACCGAGCTACTATGCGTGGATGATGAACGGCGATTTTCCGCTTTACACGAAAAAGGTCATCACCGAAATCCGGATGCGCTCCAAAACGAAATGACGATGAAACGGATTTGCACGACGGTTTTGTTGATGCTATGGGCGCTCGGCACGTGGGCGGCTGTGGAGAAGTCGCAGACGATCGTCTATATCAACGGTTCGAAATACTATGTCCATACCGTGCGGAAAGGCGAGACGATCTATGCCTTGTCCAAGACCTACGGGGTCAGCGAAGAGGCGATTTTGTCGAACAATCCTTCGGCCGCCGACGGACTGAAAGAGGCGACGAATCTTCGGATTCCCTGTCTTGCGCCGTCGGAACCGGCTGACCGCCCCTCCGAACGGAAAATCCGCAAGACGTTCGATCGGCATATCGTCGCGAAGGGCGAGACGTTCTATTCCATCTCCAGACGGTATGAAATTCCGGTCGGGACGTTGATGGCCGATAATCCGGGCGTCGATCCGGCGCATTTGAAGACCGGCGAACCGCTGTTGATCCGCAAGAAGCAGATCGGAACGGAAGACGCTGCCGGTTCGCAGGCGCAGTGGGAGGCATATCGCGACCGGCTCAACAGCATCTCCGGCGATACGGTCGTTTATCATATCGTGGAGAAAGGCGATACGTTCTACTCCTTGTCGCGTCGTTTCGACATTACGGAGGAGCAGATCAGCGAAATGAACAACGGGCTGAAAGCGGCCGATCTGAAGGTGGGGGCGATGATTCGAGTGCCGGGTGCACGGCCTGAAGAGGCGTCGCCGGTCGAACCGACGGATTCGATCGACGCTGACCGACGGCCGCTCCGGCCGGTGCCTCAAATGGTATTTCGGGCTTTGCCGGCGAAACAGCCGTTGCAGGTCGCTTTGTTGCTGCCCATCGAGGCCGGCGGCGAGACGAACCCCAATTATCTGGATTTTTATCAAGGTTTTCTGTTGGGACTGGACAGCGTGCGCACCCGCTACGGTCATTCGATCGATGTAACGCTTTACAATACCGGACGCAATGCCGAGCGGGTCCGGTCGGTTCTCGCGCTGCCCGCATTTTCCCGCACGCAGTTGATCGTCGGCCCCGTTTATGAGGAGGCGGGGTTGCAGGAGGTCGTGGCATTCGCCGAACAGCGGGAGATTCCGGTCGTTTCGCCGTTGGCGCATATCACGAAAACGAATAGCGACGTGCTGTTCCAAATGGCCCCCGATTCGGCCGGCAAATACGACAAGGTTTCCGACCTGTTTCTTCCGGAAAAACGGATAACGTTAGTCTATTCCGGTTCGACCGATCGCGAATTCGAACGGGAGATGCTGGCCTGTTTGGGCGGACGTCCCTGTCGGCGGTTCAATTACAGATACGAACACGGCACGGCCCGTCAGGAAGGTTCGTCGAGCGATCTTACGCCGTTACTTGAGAACGAAGATGATAACGTGTTGATTATCATGTCGGACAACGAGGTGGACGTGGATCGGATTCTGGCGGGTATCGCTTCGGCGGATACCAATTTGCGGGCTCGGGGACGCACGACGCCCCGTTTTACGGTGTTAGGCAATGCGCGTTGGAACCGTTACAACAACATCGACCGGTCGATGTTCTTCAAAGACCATGTAACGTTCCTTTCGACCTACCATGCGAAACGGGATGCCGAGGCGGTGCGCGATTTCGACAGCGCCTATATCCGTGCGTTCGGCGTGCTGCCGACGTTGTACGCCTATCGCGGGTACGATGCGGCGTCGATTTTCTGCCCGGCCATGTACAACGATATCGAATACGACATGGAGGGCCGCCGATACCGTCCGTTGCAGACCGCCTATCGGTTCGAACAATCCGAGCCGAATGCCAATCATGTCAATACGAATTGGGTGCGGGTCGATTACAAACCCGATTTCACGATAACCATCGAATAAACCATGGCGAATCTGACCAATGTCATTCCCGAAAAGACCATCGAACGATTGAGCGAGTATCGTCGTACGCTGCTCGCCTGCCATAAACAGGGGATCACGCATATTTTCTCGCATGTGCTGGCCGGCATTCACGGCATCACAGCCGTGCAGGTGCGGCGCGACCTGATGTTGATCGGCTTTTCGAGCGATACGAAAAAGGGATACGACGTGCAGGTGTTGATTGACTATATCAGCAATATCCTCGACAGTCCGACACCGATGCACGTCGCGGTCGTCGGCATGGGGCATCTCGGACAGGCTATTACCAAGTATTTCAACAGCAAGGGGTTGCAACTGCGCATCACGGCGGCTTTCGATGTCGATCCCGAGAAGGTCGGGCGGATGATCGACGGCATTCCGGTCTATCACATGGACCAGTTCGAAACGACGGTCGAGGAGAACGACATTGCGATCGTCATCGTCTCCTCGCCGACCGGTGTCGCCCCGCAGCTTGTCCTTCCGATCATCAATGCCGGGATCCGGGGCGTATTGAATTTCACCTCCACCCCGTTGAATTTCCCGCAGGGCATCATCGTCGAGAATTACGATATCACGACGCTGCTCGAAAAGGTCGCCTACTTCGTGAAAGAGGGCGACAGCAATAATTGACAGCAGCTCGTCATGCAGATTTATCGGGGGTTCGATGCGTTGCCGCATTTCCGGCATCCGGCCGTTACGGTCGGTTCGTTCGACGGCGTGCACCGGGGACATCGGGCCTTGGTCGAGCGGCTGGTTGCCGAGGCGAGGCTGCTCGGGGGCGAAAGTCTCGTGTTGACGTTCGAACCGCATCCAAGGATTGCGCTCGGACGGGCCGAAGGGTTGCAGCTGTTGACGACGCTCGACGAAAAAGCCGCCTTGTTGGAAGCCTTGGGGGTCGATGCGTTGATCGTGATCCCGTTCGACCGGACGTTCAGTGCGTTGTCGGGGGCGGATTTCGTCGAACGGATTCTGCGCGGAAAATTGGGCGCTGAAACGTTAGTCGCGGGCTTCAATCACCGCTTCGGACACGATCGCTGCGACTGCGAATCGGCCGTCGCCGGTCGGATGAAGATCGTGCGGGTCGCAGCTTGCGAGGTGGATGGGCGGCGAGTCAGTTCGACACTTATCCGCAAGCTGATAGCTGCCGGCAACCGGATCGAAGCGGAACGATTGGCCGGTCATCCGCTGAATGATTATTAACCGGTCGATTTTCTTTGGAAAGTCGACCCAACGATCGAATAAAACGCTATGGTCTCACACGATTGCAAAATACGGGTTTGGTACAAGCATACCGACCAGATGGGCATCTGCCATCATTCGAATTACATCTGTTATTACGAGGCGGCTCGCAGCGAATTGATGCGCTGGCTCGGTCTGTCATTCTCCGAGGTCGAACGGCGCGGAATCATGATGCCGATTTTGGAGGTGCAGTCGAACTATCTGCGGCCGGCGTATTACGACGAGTTGCTGACCGTGCGCATTCGGTTGAAGGAACGGCCGGCGGCCCGCATCAATTTCTATTATGAGATTTACAACGAGCAGGGGCAGCTGCTCAATACCGGCATGACCCAGCTGGGATTCATCCATAGCGACACCCGCCGTCCGTGCCGATGCCCGGATTGGTTCGCGGCGCTGCTCGACGGCCGTTGGGTAGAGGAATAGAGCGAAAGGCGCCTGTTCGTTTTTTTCCGAGCAGGCGCCCTGCGCTTTCGCTTCTGCGTCTATTTTTCGATCAACGAAATCGAACGCTGGATGAAGTCCGTCAGATTTTTGCCCTTCAACATGCCGTTCGTCAGCAGAGCCAGGTCGATGATCTGTTTGACGAGTTTGTTCTCGGCACCGATTTGCGTCAGCCGTTGATTCCGTTCGTCGCGCAGGGTAACGACCTTCTTGGACAGCTCCTCGCGGGTCGATTTCTCCTCGGGCGTGAAATCCTCCTCTTTCTTCTCCTTGACGACCTCTTCGAACCGTTTCTCTTCGGCGACGGCCGCATCGATCTTTTTGGTGATCGATTTCAGTTTGTCGCCGTAAGCATTTTCGGCATCGGCCAAAATGCGGGCGACAATGGGGTGGTTGCCGTTCACCGCAATGGTGAAATGGTCGGGCATCTGTCCGTAGAACTGGCTCATGCCGCCTCCGCCCATCGCCGCCATCTCTTTCATGCGTCGCATGAATTCGTTTTGCGTGATGACGACCGGCGCTTCATCGGGTTCCATCGCCTCGAACGAGATATTGTATTGGATTTTCTCGTCTTTCGGCATCTGGCTTTCGAACACCGGCCGCAGCATCTCCTGCTGCGCTTCGGTCAGCGACATTTTGACGTTCTCCTCTTTCTGGATCAGTTTCTCGATGACATCGCTGTCCACGCGCACGAAGCGGCTTCCCTGGTTCTTCGATTCGTACCAGTTGACGTAATGACTGTCCAACTGCCCGTTCATGACCAACACGTCGTAGCCTTTGGCCTTGGCCGCCTCGACGAACGTATGCTTCTCGACGGGATCGTCGACATAGAGGAATACGGTGGTTTTGTTCTTGTCCGTTTGGTTTCCCCTGACCTTGTCAAGATACTCCTTCGCAGTGAAGTATTTGTTGTCGATATTCTTCCACAGCATGAAGTTTTCGGCCTTTTCGGCGAACTTCTCGTCGGTCAGGATGCCGTACTGGATGAAGATTTTCAGATCGTCCCACTTCGCTTCGTAGTCGGGGCGCATCGTCGAGAACAACTCTTGCAGACGGTCGGCGACCTTGCGGGTAATGTAGCTCGAAATTTTCTTGACGTTGGCGTCGCTTTGCAGATAGCTGCGCGATACGTTCAGCGGAATGTCGGGCGAGTCGATGACCCCGTGCAGCAGCGTCAGATATTCCGGAACGATCCCTTCGACCTGGTCGGTTACATAAACCTGGTTGGAATAGAGCTGGATTTTATTCTTCTGAATCTCGAAATTGTTGTGGATCTTCGGGAAATAGAGGATGCCGGTCAAGTGGAACGGGTAGTCGATGTTCAGATGGATATAGAACAGCGGTTCGTCGCTCATCGGATAGAGGTCGCGGTAGAACTCCTTGTATTGTTCCTCGGTAATGTCGGCCGGTTTGCGCGTCCAGAGCGGATCGATATCGTTGATGACATTGTCTTTCTCCGTATCGACGTATTTGCCATCCTTCCACTCTTTGACCTTGCCGAAGACGATGGGAATCGGCAGGAATCGGCAGTATTTGCGCAACAAATCCTGTACCTTGTCGCTTTCGGCGTACTCCGACGTATCTTCGGAAAGATGCAGCACGATGGTCGTGCCGCGGTCATGCGCTTCGTCGGTCTCCTCCATTTCGAACTCCGGCGTGCCCGTGCAGCTCCAGTGCACGGTTTTGGCCCCCTCCTTGTAGGATCGGGTGATGATCTCCACCTTGTCCGACACCATGAACGAGGAGTAGAAACCCAGTCCGAAGTGGCCGATGATCGCCTGGTTCTTGTATTTCTCCATGAACTCCTCGGCGCCCGAGAAGGCGATTTGATTGATGTAGCGATCGACTTCGTCGGCCGTCATGCCGATGCCTCGGTCGGTTACGGAGAGCGTCTTTTTCTCCTTGTCGACGGCGACGCGGATGGACAGGTCGCCGAGATCGCCTTTCACTTCGCCGATCGACGAAAAGGTCTTCAACTTTTGGGTTGCATCTACGGCATTGGAAATCAGCTCGCGCAGGAAGATTTCGTGATCCGAATAGAGGAATTTCTTAATCACGGGGAAAATGTTCTCCGTCGTAACTCCGATTTTTCCGTTTTTCATGGTTGTGTCAGTGGTTTTTGTAATTTTCGTTTGTACTCGGGTGCAACAAAGGGTGTGCCAGCGCTTTTTGTCTGCCATTTTGGCAGTTGCAGACTGACAGAATAAAAAATTTGCCTTTTTATTGAATATTGTCTATATTTGTATAGATAAATCTCCGGTGTATGTTTTAGGTGATTCATAAAGCCGAAAAAAAATGAAAATAAGAATTGAGTTTGCGAACAAGTGGGGGTTGGGGCTTCTTTTTCCGAAAGCCGACCCGTTTATGATGACCCTGTGCTACCGGTTTTTTCGTGAGGGGACTACCGTGGCTTTGATTATCGGGTGTTTGGGTTGCGTTTTCGGCGACAGTTCCGGGCTTGCACCTGCATTCGTTTCCGCATGCCGCTGGATGACAGTCGGCTGTACGGCAATCGCCATACTCGCCGTAGGGGTCGATATGTTGGGAGAGCTTCGGACTCGCCGACTGAACCTCGTTTCTGTTTTTGCAATCGCGGTATTGCTTGCTTATGCCGGATTGATCCTATTCTTTCCGTGGTAAGGGACCCGTGCAGAAAACAGACAAACCAAGAGCGGGCCGGTGTCGAATCACCGGCCCGCCTTTTTTCAGATAAGTTTGCAAGCATTATTTAGCAAATAAATAAAAATTCATTGAGAACGTGTCGCCCGGGGCGATGCTGCGGAAACCGGCAGCTTCGGGATCGGCCGCATTGGGCGCATCGGTCGTCCACGACTGCGGTTCGGGACAGCAGTAGGGCACCTGCCCGCCATTGTTCCAGATCGTCCAGTAGGTCGTATGGCCGTCCACTTCGTAGAACGTGCGGACGCCCGTCCGCTTGTTTTCGACCAACGCACCGCGATAGGGTTTGCCGTCCACGTCGATCTCCCGCAAGGTGAATCCCGCTTCGATCGGAGCACAATCGGTTACCTGCAATCCTCCCTCACGCAATTTCGAAAATCGTTCCGTCAGGGGCAGCTTCCGGCCCGTCGGAAGGTTGCGGCCGTCGAGTTCGACCTGCTCGCCGACAGCGACGCGCAACACGTAATCGCTCGCTTCGCCGCCTGCGAACGGAATGCACAAAGGCGTGTGGAATCCTACGCCGACCGGCATCCGTTGTTCGCTGCGGTTGGTGAACGTTACCTCCTGTTTCAGCCCCTTCGCACTCAATCTGTAAATGATCTTGCATTTGAATTCGTGCGGGAAGTGGCGGTAAACGGCATCGTTTCCGGCGTTGGAGTAATAACGGCATTCGATCAGCACTTCGTCCCCTGTCTCGCGCGCTTTCGAAACGGCGAACGGCAGACCTTTGATGATTCCGTGGTGATAGTTGTGCTCTTTTTCGATGGTAATGGGATACTGATAGGTGCGTCCTTCGAACACATACCGTCCGTCCGCGATCCGGTTGGGCGGGAAGAGCAGCGGCAGTCCGAATATCTGCGGACGGCTTTTGAAGGTTTCGATTTCATCGGCCGCCGGCGTGCGGAGAATCTCCGCGCCCAACCGCGTGTCGGCCAATCGCACGAGGTTGGCCCCCACCGACGGAATGAGCAGGGCCGTGTAGTCTCCCTTGGCGAATTCGACGGCCTGCAAGCCGTTCCAGTCTATGCAGTGCAGCATCTTTACAGGAGCTTGTCGATTTTCGCTTTCAGCGCCTCTTTCGAGCAGGCGCCGACCTGCTTGTCGACCAATTCGCCGTTTTTCAGGAAGAGGAGGGTCGGAATGTTGCGCACGCTGTATTTTACAGCGATGTCGTCGTTCTCCTGAACATCGCATTTGCCGATGACGACCTTATCGCCGTATTCGGCGGCCAATTCATCGACGATCGGCGCGATCATGCGGCAGGGGCCGCACCATTCGGCCCAAAAGTCGATGACGACGGGTTTGCCGGAGGCCAATACCTCCTCGAGATTCGCTTGGTTGATTGCTAATGCCATAGTAATTCGGTTTTTTGATTTATGCGATCGAGTATTCGATTTCGTTTTCATCCAAATAGTCCACCAACGACTTGTCCAGGCTGACCTTGTGGGTTTTCGAGAAGAGATTGACCGTTACCTGGTTTTCGCGGTCGTAGAGATTCACCCGCAGCAGGGTCGGGCCCTTCGATTCGCGCACCTTTTTCGAGAAGTCGCGGATGAACGACTCCGTAACCTCCTCGACGGGCAGTTGGATGGAGATGTTCTTGATCATCGTATCGCGCAATTCGGCGAGCTGCGTCATCGAGATGATCCTGAACTCCAGCTCCTGGTCGTTGTAGGGACGGGGCTGCACCTTGCCGCGGATGAAGAGGAAGTAGTCCTGAAACATGAATTTGCGGAAATTCTCGTAGTCCTTGCCGAAGAGTGCGAATTCGTGCGAACCGTTGTAATCCTCCAACGTGAACTTGCCCCACGGCTTGCCGGTTTTGGTCGTGAGGTTCCGAACGTCGACGACCATGCCTGCCACCGCGATCTCCTGACCGCGCAGGGGTTCGAGCTGCTCCAGATCGGTCAGCTGCGTCTTGCACATGTGGTCGATGATGACCTTGAACTCGTCCAACGGATGAGCCGACAAGTAAAGACCGATCATTTCGCGCTCTTTGTTGAGCGTTTCCAGCCGGTTCCAGTCGTTGCAGGCGGGCATGACCGGATGCTGGATGTCGATCTGGCCCTCCCCGCCGAACAGACTTTGCTGGGCGTTGTTCTTTTCCGACTGGAAGCGCTGGCCGTATCGGATCAGCGCCTCGATGAAGGTCGGGCTGCCCGGATCCCGCAGATCCGAAGCGAAGAATTTGCAGCGATGGAACTCCGTAATGCTGTCGAATGCGCCGGCATAGGCCAGATTTTCGAAGCATTTGCGATTGACGACCGCATAGCTGACACGTTCCATGAAGTCGTAGATGTCCTTGAAGTGTCCGTTCTTTTCGCGTTCTTCGACGATGCTGTCGACGGCGGCTTCACCGACCCCCTTCACGGCCGCGAGCCCGAAACGTATGTCGCCTTTCGCATTCGAGGAGAACGTGCGGCGCGACTCGTTGATATCGGGGCCCAGCACGGGGATGCCCATGCGCTTGCACTCGTTCATGTAGTCGGTCAGCTGCTTGATATTCGTCAGGTTTCGGCTCAACACGGCCGCCATGTATTCTGACGGATAGTTGGCTTTCAGATAGGCCGTCTGGTAAGCGACCCACGAGTAACAGGTCGCATGGGATTTGTTGAACGCATAGGAGGCGAACTTCTCCCAGTCCGACCAGATTTTTTCCAGTATCTTCGGATCGTGCCCGTTTTGCTGACCGCCGCGGATGAACTTCGGCTTCAGCGCATCCAGCTTGGATTTCAGCTTCTTGCCCATCGCCTTGCGCAGTGTGTCCGATTCGCCGCGGGTGAAATTGGCCAACAGACGCGACAACAGCATGACCTGCTCCTGATAGACCGTTACGCCGTACGTGTCCTTCAGATACTTCTCCATGATCGGAATGTCGTAGACGATCGGACTTTGGCCGTGTTTGCGGGCGATGAAATCGGGAATGTACTCCATTGGGCCGGGACGATAGAGGGCATTCATGGCGATGAGGTCTTCGAAGGTCGACGGCTGCAATTCGCGCAGGTATTTCTGCATACCGGCGGACTCGAACTGGAACGTACCGGAGGTGCGCCCTTCGCCATAGAGTTTGTAGGTCGCCGGATCGTCGATGATACTGAAATCGTCGATGTCGATCTTCCTGCCCTTGGTCTGCCGGATGTTTTCTACGGCCTCCTTGATGATCGAGAGGGTTTTCAGCCCCAGAAAGTCCATCTTGATCAGGCCGGTATCTTCGATGACCGATCCTTCGTATTGCGTAACGAGCATCTTTTCGCCCGTCTCCTTGTCGTCTGCAGTTGCTACGGGCACCCAATCGGTGATATCGTCGCGGCAGATGATCGTGCCGCAGGCATGTACGCCCGTGTTGCGCACGTTGCCTTCGAGCATCTTCGCATAACGGATCGTGTCGTGCATCACGGGGTCGGTCGACTCCTCGGCCGCCTTCAACTCGGGAACGAGCGAGATGGCCTGCCCGAGGTCCTTCACGCGCTTGCCGTCGGGCGTCTTGTCGGGCACTAATTTGCAGAGGCGGTCCGATTCGGAGAGGGGCAGCTTCTGCACGCGCGCCACATCCTTGATGGCCAGCTTCGTCGCCATCGTGCCGTAGGTGATGATATGGGCGACCTTCTCTTTCCCGTACTTTTGCGTTACCCAGTTGAGCACGCGGCCGCGGCCGTCGTCGTCGAAGTCGACGTCGATATCGGGCAGCGAAATACGGTCGGGATTGAGGAAACGTTCGAACAGCAGGTCGTATGCGATCGGATCGATCCTGGTAATCCCCAGACAGTAGGCGACGGCGGAGCCCGCCGCCGAGCCGCGGCCCGGGCCGACGGAGACATCCAACTCCTCGCGAGCGGCACGAATGAAATCCTGCACGATGAGGAAGTAACCCGGAAATCCCATCGTCTTCATCACGTGCAATTCGAATCGGAGCCGGTCGCGCTGTTCGTCGGTCAGTTGTTCTCCGTAACAGCGTTTCGCGCCCGCCATCGTCAGCTTTTCGAGGTAGTCCGCCTCGAGCTTGATGCGGTAGAGTTTGTCGTATCCGCCTAATTTTTCGATCTTTTGGCGCCCCTCCTCCTCGCTCATGATGACGTTGCCGTTCTCGTCGCGCGTAAATTCGTCGAAGAGCTGCTGTTCGGTGTAGCGCTGGCGATACGTTTCCTCCGTTCCGAACGAAGCCGGAATCTCGAACGTAGGCATGATGGGCGCATGGTCGATGGAGTAGCATTCCACCTGATTGCAGATGTCTACGGTTGCAGCCATCGCTTCCGGATCGCTTTCGCCGAAGATCGCCGCCATCTCCTCCGTGGTTTTCATCCACTCCTGCTTGGAGTAGAGCATCCGTTTCGGATCGTCTATGTCTTTGCCGGTCGAAAGGCAGATCAACCGGTCGTGCGCCTCGGCATTGTCCTCGTCGACGAAATGCACGTCGTTCGTGCAGATCGTGCGGACGTTGTATTTGGCAGCCAGCCGGCGAAGATGTTCGTTCACTTTGAGCTGCATGGGGTAGGCCTCGTGGTTGGCCCGTTCGACCGTCGCCTTGTGGAGCTGAAGCTCCAAATAGTAGTCCTCTCCGAACAGCTTCTTGTGCCAGCGTATGGTCTCTTCCGCCTTTTCGAAGTCGTCGGCCGTGATGGCGCGCGGCAGCTCGCCGGCTAAACAGGCTGAACAGCAAATCAATCCCTCGTGGTATTTCTCCAGCTCCGAGCGGTCGGTACGCGGACGCATGTAGAAACCCTCCGTCCACGCCTTGGAGACGATTTTAATCAGATTGTGGTAGCCTTTCAGGTTTTTGGCCAGCAGGATCAGGTGGTAGCCGCTCTGGTCGGATTTGCCCTCCTTGTCCTGCAACCGGCGCCGGGCCACGTAGACCTCACAGCCGATAATGGGTTTGAAGTCGGGAACGGCTTCGAGCGCGGCAATCTTTTGCCGACCGGCCGCTGGGTCGAATCCGAATTCCTTTTCCATCCGATCCGCTTCGTCCGCACGATCCTTCAGTTTCGTATACTGTTCTGCGGCGTCGGCCGAATCGTTTTTGTGCGCTTCTTTCTCGGCCAGTTGTTTTTTCAGCTCCTCCGCATAGCCCTTGGGATCGGAGCATTCGGCCAGCAGAGCCTCCTGTGCGGCAAGCAGGTTGCGGAGCGATTTGAGTTTGTCGTGCCGTTGGTCGTTAATTTTTTTTACATAGTTATAGAACTCCTTGATTCCGAACATGTTGCCATGATCCGTAATGGCGATGCCGGGCTGACCGTCCGCGATGGCCTTGTCGACTAATTTGCGGATGCTGGCCTGGCCGTCGAGGATCGAATATTGGCTGTGTACGTGCAGGTGGACGAATCGGGACATGACTTAATAAAAGGCATAACGTTACGAAGAACAAAGATAGTGCATTTTTGTCGGAAATCCGGCATAGCGCTTGCAATTTATCAACAAAATGCTTACCTTACCGAAAGCGAATCGAAAACAGACGAAATTATGGAGGAAGAGACGATGACCGTATTGGCGGCCTACAACTCCGTCATGGAGGCCGAAATGAACAAATCGAAGCTGGAAAGAGCGGGAATCTGGTCGACGATCCGCAACGAATACATGTCGGCGCTTTATCCGACCGGAGCGATGCCGGCCGAATTGGTCGTTCGCAGCGAAGACCTCGAGAAAGCGCGGGAAGCGTTGCGCTGAACGATAAAAACGGAGGCATTGCAAATGCCTCCGTTTCCGTTTGGATCGAATGCCGTCGGACGCAGTTTCACGGCTCGGTCTCTATGGATTCCGCCTGCTTCGCATATTCTTCTTCGCCGGCCTGCCGTTCGAAAAAATCGGGCTTGCTTTGTTTGATGAACCGGACGGTCTCGTCGAGCGCATCGATGAATTTGTCGAAATCTTCTTTGTAGAGGAAAATTTTGTGCCGGTCATAGACGAGACGTCCATTGGAAGCGGTTACCTTGCGGCTTTCGGTGATAGTCAGGAAATAATCGTCTGCGCGGGTGGCATGAACGTCGAAGAAATAGGTTCGGCGGCCCGCTTTCACTGCCTTGGCCATGATATGCTCGCCGTATTCTTCCTTTTCGTGGCGGGGTGTCGCAGGGGGTAACATCGGTCGGATATTTCGGGAGTTGTTTTTTTATGCAGTACGAATATAGAAAAAATTCTCTGAATCGCAAAATGTTTTTTGGTAATTTATATAAATTCACACCGACAGTCATCCGAATCCGTATCGCCTCGTGCGTTCCGACCGAAATTGTTAACGCGGCTTTGCCGCGAGCATCATGACCGGCGGCGATGGAAAGCCGTTGCCGGCTTGATCCGATGAAAGATGGCGTATGGTTTTTACTCCCGATTTTCGAGCAGCGGAACGCCTTGCCGATCCCAGTCGGCGAGCAGTTCGACGGCCTTTCGGAAAGGCTCGTCGCAGGAGGCGTTGATGATCCGATAGAAGGATTCCGTGCCGAACAGGCGTTGGGCGACGAGCGCTTTCAACTGGGTGCGCAGCAGCGGAGCCGAAATTCGCAGGGCTTCGTCGTCCCGTTCGACCCCGTGCCGGACGCCGAGCGCCGCTAATCGGTCGAGTTGCTCGTCGCTGACGGCGAAGGCGCGTTCGAACGATTCGAACGCGGGGTAGCCGCGTTCCAGCCCTCCCCGCTCGTGATCGAGATAGGTCAGCACGTATTCATTCAAGACACCGCGCCGGATCAGTTCGGCGTGGTAATCCGTAAATCGGGCTGTGTCGGGCTCGATCAGTACGTCCGGACGGATGCCGCCGTCGCCATAGACCCTCCGCCCCGTGCGCAAGGTCCGGTATTCCGGTGCACGGGCGTCGAGCGAATCCCGCACGGCATCGTCGCAGCGGCGCAGATGCGCCAAATAATACTCGCGGCGTTTCCCCTTTTCGTAGGGCCTCTGGATCTTCCGGCCCGAGGGGGTGTGATAGCGGGCGACCGTGATGCGGACGGCCGAACCGTCTCCGAGCCCGATTTGCCGCTGAACCAATCCCTTCCCGAAACTCGGCCGTCCTACAACGACCCCTCGATCCCAGTCTTGGATCGCCCCGGCGACAATCTCCGACGCCGAAGCCGACGATTCATCGATCAGTACGGCCAACCGGACATCGGCCGCCTCTCCGTCCTTGTCGGCCCGAAACGTAATCGACGGCACGGCCCGCCCCTCGGTCGATACGATGGCCGCACCTTGAGGCAGGAAGAATCCGGCCATTCCGATGGCCTGATCCAACAATCCGCCGCCGTTTCCCCGCAGATCGAGAATCAAGGCACGGGGATGACCTAATTTTTCATAGGCGGCGCTGAACTCCGACAAGGTGGTGCGTCCGAACCGGTTCACCTTGATGTATCCGATGCTGTCCGCCGGAAGGTAGGCCGCATCGATCGTTTCGAGCGGGATTTTTCTGCGTACCAACGAGAAATGCAGTGGCTGCCTCTCCCCGGGACGGATCGCCTCTATTTCGACGGTCGATCCCGTCTTGCCGCGCAGCCGCTGCGGGACATCCGAAGTGCGGAATCCGACGGCATTCATCGTGTCGATGCGCACGATGCGATCGTTCGGCCGCATACCGGCCTGTTCGGCCGGGCCTCCGACTATCGTGTTGACTACGCGGATCGTATCGCGCAGAATCGTAAATTCGACACCGATGCCGCTGAACTCGCCGTCAAAACTGGCGGCAACGCTCCGCATCTCCTCGGCGTCGATGTAGGCCGAATGGGGATCGAGCTCTTCGAGGATGCCCCGGATCGCCTGCTCGGTCAGCGGAGCCAGATCCACTTCGTCGACATAGAGGTCGGCCAGCTTCCGGCAGACCGAGATCAGTTTCTGGATATGGACGGCATCGGCCGTGCGCTGCGCTCTTACCGGCAGCAGCGGGCACAGCGCAAAGAGAACGAATAGGAGTTTGTGCATCTTCGATTCGGATTTAGACCGTTCATCCCTGCAAAAAGTTCTCCGCAATGGATTTTTTCTTTCATGCGTTCCAAATGCGCCACGAGGCTTCGGCTTGGATACGGAACATGGTCTCCCCATTCAGTATATGGGCGCCCCGCTGGCGTCCATAATCGAGGAAACAGGTCAGCGGCGGATTGTAAACCAGATCGAGCAGATAATGCCGAGGGGTCAGATAGGCGTAGGGAATCCGCGGCGCCTCCCCGACGGCGGGGTAGGTGCCTACGGGCGTTGCGTTGACGATCAACCGGCTCTGTCCGACCGCTTCGCAGGGCAGGTTGTCGTACGTGTAGTTTCCTTTCGCCGCATCGCGGGAGACCAACGCATAGGAGATGCCCCGTTCCGCAAGTGCATACTGTACGGCCTGCGAAGCGCCGCCGGTGCCCAATACGAGGGCCTGCTCCGGTTCGTCGCCTTTCAGCAGCTCATCGAGTGCGGCCCGCAATCCGACGAGGTCGGTGTTGTGTCCGACGAGCGTGCCGTCGGGCATTCTTCGGATGCAGTTGACGGCGCCGATATGCTGCGCTTCGAACGACAGCCGGCCGAGCATCGGAATGACCGCCTGTTTGTAGGGAATGGTTACGTTCAATCCGCAAAGGTCGGGCTTGCTTTGCAGCAGTTCCGGCAATTCGTCGACGGAGGCCAGTTCATAACGGTCGTAGGCGTGGTCATTCAGCCCCTCGTCGGCAAATTTCTTGGTAAAGTAGGCGACCGATGCCGAATGTCCGAGCGGCCGCCCGATGATTCCGAAGCGTCGCATGGCTATTTTTTCCGTTTTTCGATGAGGATGCGGGCGGCCGATTCGATCGCATAAATCGACAGCAATCCGATCAGACAAAGCAGCAGGGCCGATCCCAACTGCGCATCCTGCCCGGTCAGGGCCTCGAACCGGCCGGGCGAAACGTTGTGTTCCAGCAGAGGCGCCGTTTTCCCGTGATGATCGACGAACGTCGCTACGGTCTCTTTCCAAGGCCATACCTTGTTGAGCGAACCGATCATGAACCCCATTAAGGCAGCGATCGTCGTGTCGTGCCAATGCCGGAGCAGCCACGAGAGGAGGTGCGAAAAGGAGAGGATGCCGGCGACGGCTCCGACCGCGAAGACGAATAGGACCGGCAGGTTCAGCTCGCCGACGGCCGTCATAATATATTGGTATTTTCCGAGCAGCAGCAGGATGAATGCGCCCGAAATGCCGGGCAGGATCATGGCGCAGATAGCGAGCGCGCCCGACAGCATGACGAACCACCACGTTTCGGGCGTTCGGGTCGGCGATGCGATCGTGATCCATCCGGCGACGGCGGTTCCGACCGCGAGCGCGATGACGGCGGCAGCGTTCCAACGCTTGATTTGTTGTGCGACCAGCAGGGCCGATGCGATGATCAGACCGAAGAAGAACGACCATATTTCGATCGGGTGATGGGTGAGCAGCCACGTCATCAGGCGGGCTAACGAGAAGATCGCAACGCCGATGCCGATCGATACGGGCAGCAGAAACGAGCCGTTGAAGTGTCTCCACGACTCGCGGAACCGGCCGCGGCAAAGCAGGCGCAAGGCGGTGAGATCGACCCGACGGATGGAGCCGATGAGTTCTTCGTAGATACCCGAAATGAAAGCGATCGTACCGCCCGACACGCCGGGCACTACGTCGGCCATACCCATGGCGCAACCTTTGAGCGCCAACACCAACGAACGTGAAAAGTCCATTTTCTTTCAGCAGAGATTTTCCGCAAAGATAGTTCAAGCCGCTTGCAGAACCAAACGAATGCCGCATAAATCTTTTGCGATCGTTCGACCGATGTCCGGCGGCGACGGAAACGCTTTTGGAAAAGGTTGCGCAAATGCGCTTTTTTGCCTATCTTTGACGGCTTGAATTACGCGAAATAACGATCGACGACTATGGCAGACGAAAAAATCATCTTCTCGATGGTGGGCGTTTCGAAGACGTTCCCCAACCAGAAAAAGGTGCTCGACAACATCTATCTTTCGTTCTTTTACGGGGCGAAGATCGGGATCATCGGTTTGAACGGCGCCGGCAAATCGACGCTCATGAAGATCATTGCCGGCATCGACAAGAATTACCAGGGCGAAGTGGTTTTTTCACCCGGGTATTCGGTCGGATACCTCGAACAGGAGCCGAAGTTGGACGACGGGAAGCGGGTTCGCGAGGTCGTCGAGGAGGGTTGCGCCGCCACCGTTGCCTTGCTGAAGGAGTACGAGCGGATCAACGAAAAGCTCTGCGAGCCGGTGGACGACGATGAAATGGCCCGGTTGATCGAGCGGCAGGGCGAACTCTACGAACAGATCGACCGCGTGAACGGCTGGGAGCTCGATACCGTGCTCGATCGGGCGATGGATGCGCTGCGCTGTCCCGACGGGGATCGGTCGGTCAAGGTGCTTTCGGGCGGCGAACGCCGTCGCGTGGCGTTGTGCCGCCTGTTGCTGCAGCAGCCCGATGTCTTGCTGCTCGACGAACCGACGAACCACTTGGATGCAGAATCCATCGACTGGTTGGAGCAGCATTTGCAGCAATACAAGGGCACGGTCATCGCCGTAACGCACGACCGTTATTTCCTCGACCATGTGGCCGGATGGATTTTGGAGCTCGACCGCGGTCAAGGGATTCCATGGAAGGGCAATTATTCGGGCTGGCTGGAGCAGAAGACCGCCCGCATGGCGATGGAGGAGAAGCAGGAGTCGAAACGCCGCAAAACGCTCGAACGCGAGTTGGAGTGGGTGCGCATGTCGCCTTCCGGCCGTCATGCCAAATCGAAGGCGCGTTTGTCGGCCTACGACAAACTGATGAACGAGGATGCCAAACAGCAGGAGGAGAAGTTGGAAATTTTCATTCCCAACGGCCCGCGGTTAGGCGATGTGGTCATCGAGGCGCACGAGGTGAAGAAGGCTTTCGGCGACCGGGTGCTGTACGAACATCTGAATTTTTCGCTGCCGCCGGCCGGCATCGTAGGGGTCATCGGTCCGAACGGTACGGGCAAGACGACGCTTTTCCGGATGATCATGGGATTGGAGCAGCCGACGGAGGGGTCGTTCCGCGTCGGCTCCACCGTGAAGTTGGCCTACGTCGACCAGCAGCACAAGTCCATCGACCCCGAGAAAACGGTTTTCGAGGTGATCTCGGGCGGAACCGATCTTATTACCCTGGGAAATCGTCAGGTCAATGCACGCGCCTATGTGGCCCGCTTCAATTTCTCGGGAACCGACCAGGAGAAGAAATGCGGGATGCTTTCGGGCGGCGAACGGAACCGGCTGCATCTGGCTTTGGCCTTGAAGGAAGAGGGGAACGTATTGCTTTTGGACGAACCGACCAATGATATCGACGTCAATACGTTGCGAGCATTGGAGGAGGGCTTGGACCACTTCGCCGGATGCGCGGTCGTCATTTCGCACGACCGCTGGTTCCTCGACCGCGTCGCCACGCATATCCTTTCGTTCGAGGGCGATTCGAAAGCGCTCTTTTACGAAGGCACCTACAGCGAATTCGAAGCGTGGAAACGTGCGCAGGGATTCGACATGGAGCCGCACCGCGTGAAATACAAAAAATTGATAGCCGAATAAATAATTTCATGGCACAGAAACCTACCATTCCCAAGGGCACGCGCGATTTCTCTCCGGCAGAGATGATGCGCCGCCAATACATTTTCGACACGATCAAACAGGTGTTCCGCACCTACGGATTCGCGCCGCTCGAAACGCCTGCGATGGAGAATCTCTCGACCCTGCTCGGCAAATACGGCGACGAGGGCGACAAACTGCTTTTCAAAATCCTCAATTCGGGCGATTATGCCGCCGGACTGACCGATGACGAGATGCGGCATTTCCCGAAAATCAGCGAAAAGGGCCTGCGTTATGATCTGACGGTGCCGTTCGCTCGGTATGTCGTTCAGCATCAGAATGAATTGTCTTTCCCGTTCAAGCGTTACCAGATACAGCCCGTTTGGCGGGCCGACCGTCCGCAAAAAGGACGCTACCGCGAGTTTTACCAATGCGATGTGGACGTAATCGGCACCCGTTCGCTGCTGTGTGAAGTCGAATTGGTCGAGATCGTCGATCGGGTCTTCCGCGCGCTTGGAGTTCGCGCAATACTTAAAATGAACAACCGTAAAATCCTGTACGGCATTGCCGAAGCGATCGGCCATGCGGACAAGATGATGGATATAACCGTCGCCATCGACAAGCTGGACAAGATCGGATTGGACAACGTGAAGGCCGAACTGCTCGAACGGGGATTGACGCCGGAGGCGGTCGGCCGACTGCAACCGATACTTGAACTCGAAGGATTCAATACGCAGAAAATTAGTAAGTTGAGCGAGATACTCGCAAACTCCGAAACGGGCCGGCTCGGCATCGAAGAGATGCGGACGATCTTTTCATACGTCGAACGGACGAATCTCGATTTGCCGGTCGAGCTGGATTTGTCGTTGGCTCGCGGACTGAACTATTACACGGGAGCCATTTTCGAGGTGAAGGCGCTCGATTTCGCGATCGGCTCGATTTGCGGCGGAGGACGTTACGACGATCTGACGGGCATTTTCGGTTTGAAAGGCCTTTCGGGGGTCGGCATTTCGTTCGGTGCGGATCGTATTTACGACGTGATGTGCGGGTTGGACCTGTTCCCCGCTTCGGTGAATTGTTCGACGCAGGTGCTGCTGGTCAATCTCGGCAGCGAGGAGGAAGCGGCGGTGCTTCCGTTGTTGCGCAAGCTGCGCGATGCCGGCATCGCGGCCGAAATCTATCCGGAGAGCGGCAAGATGAAGAAACAGATGGAGTATGCCAATCGTCGGGCGATCCCGTATGTCGTGATCGTCGGCTCCGACGAGTTGGCCGCAGGAGCCGCCGCCGTGAAGGACATGCGCACGGGCGAGCAGCGGCAGGTCGCTTTCGAAGCGTTGGCCGATGCGGTTTCCGAATCGGACTGACCGCTCTGTTTTTCGTAAGCGAGGGTTTTCCAATCGCTCAATGAATGCAAAACGCCCCTGCCGACGGAACGGCAGGGGCGTTTTGCATAGATGGCGAATCGGATCAATAATTCTCCTTTTTGGGTTCGAAATAGGCTTGCCCGTGCAGGCAGGCGGGACAAAGTTTCGGGGCTTCGGTAGCCAAACATACATAACCGCAGTTCCGGCATTGCCACCAGATCTGCCCGTCGCGCCGGAAGAAATTCCCGTCGGTCAAGCGGCTCAACAATTTGAGATAGCGGCTTTCGTGCTCGGCCTCCACCGTCGCGATCATCTTGAAAGCCGCGGCCACCTCCGGAAAGCCCTCTTCTTCGGCGATTTTGGCGAAATCGCGATACAATACGTCCCACTCTTCGCGTTCGCCTTGGGCTGCGGCCAACAGATTCTCTTGGGTCGTGCCGATCGGCCCCGTGGGATAGGAGGCCGTTATCGCAACATCGCCCCCTTCGAGGAACTTGAAGAAGCGTTTGGCGTGTTCCTTCTCCTGGTCGGCCGTCTCCGAAAAGACGCCGGCGATCTGCTCGAATCCCTCCTTTTTCGCCTGGCTGGCGAAAAACGTGTAGCGGGTGCGCGCCTGGCTCTCGCCGGCGAATGCTTTCAGCAGATTCTGTTCGGTACGGGTACCTTTGATGCTCTTGTCCATTGCGTGAAATTTTGATTGATGAAACGGTTCATGCAGCAAATATAGTGAAAAACGGCGGAATGCCGACAAATTTTTCCGCCGCTTTCGTTTCCGTTTCGGATTGACCGGAAACCAGCCTTTTTCGACCCGCTTGCGTTGTTCGAACAGTTCGCCGATGCTCCAGAACGAGGAGGCTCCCCATACGGCCAGCATCGTCGACCACACTAAATGATGCACGAGGATCGACCCGACGAGGGCCAGGATGCCCATCGCCAGAAAAACCCGCCAGCAACCGACGCCGAAGTAGTATTCGCCCTTGATGACCATCGGATGAAACAATCCGATGATCGCGAACGTACCGAGGCCGATCACCAAGCCGGTCAGGTTGTATGCTGTGAGAAAATCCATCGTGTTCACGCTGTTTCATACGAGGATGCCTGTATGTACCGGCGTTTTTCGACGCCGTCTGTCGAATCCGTGCGCTGCAGCTATTTCACTACGACCAGCAGCGGCGTTTCGGCTGCGGCTTTCACTTCGCCGACCGTCTTGATCCACTCCGCCATGTCATCCACGCCGCCTTGGCTCCAGCCGGTTCCGGCATAATAGACCAACCGTTCGTCGGGGCGTACCGATTTTACGGCCAGTGCATGGCCCGCCGTGTCGGGCAGGATGGCCGCACCCGAAAGCAGGACGGCACCGTAAATGTCGCCGTCGCGGACGGGGTCTTCCGAATCGGAGGCCGGTTCGCAGATCGCCACCCAATCTTCGCCGGTTGCAGTTCGTTTCACGTCATGGCGCGCGAATCCGGCCGCAATCGGCATCTCTTCGAAGTTGCCCGTATAGACGCACTCCATGCGGTTGAAGCGTTGATTCGCATCGAGCGTAATGACTTTCGTCAAGGCGGCGGTATGGAGGTCGTCGAGGGCGAACGGAGCGTAAGTCAGTTCGACCGACGTGCGGATCGGACCGTTGTCGAGCGTTTTATAGGTTGCGTAGTTGTGCGGCAGCAGGAACAGCTGTCCGTCGATGAAGGGTGCCGACGAGCCGCCACCCAACGTCCTGCCGACCTTGTAGCAGTCCATGCCGTCGCCGTAATTGTGATGATAATCGCCTTTCGCGTACCATTCGTCGATCACCAACTTGTCGGTGCATTTCACCCAAACGTCGATTCCCGGCGTAATCAGCTGTTCGGGCGAGGTCTCCAAGGCCGGGCCGTAAAGCCGGTAGGCCACTTTGTTGTTCTCCCATGCGTAATCGTCGTAACGTTCGGGGGCCTGACGTCCGAACGCTTCGGCCGGATAGGCGTTGCGGACACCCGTGCCGATGGTGAAGCGCCCGGTCTCCATGCCGTCGACATCCGCTTGGAAAATCAACGCCTGCGGTTCGTCCGTGCCCCGATAGAGCACCTGCGAAGCGACCTGTTCGCCTTCATCGTCGCATACGATTACGTTTTCGGGGGTCAAGCCTTTGAGCGGTGCGAGCCGGCTCCATGCGATCTCCACGGTTTCGTCGTCTCGGCCGACGGCAGTCGGATTGACGACCTCGACTTTCAGGCGCTGCGAACAGGAGGCCAGAAGAAAAGCCGCAGCCAAAAAGGATAAGCTCTTTTTCATAATGCGTTTTGTTTTAGGATGCGACAAAATTACTTTTTTTTTGTCCATCGGTCAAACGCGGGCGAAATTATTTGACGATTTTTCTATTGATTTTCCGGAAAACTTATTAATTTTACACGATGAAAATTTTTACGAACCCGATATTCGATCGTGTATGCGCCGATCGGACCGCATACCGTAGCGACAACTTAAATCAACCTTGATAAAATCATGAAACAGTTCAACGACGACAACTTCCTGTTGCAGACTCCGGCTGCGGAGCGTCTCTATCACGAACATGCGGCTAAAATGCCGATCATCGACTACCACTGCCACCTGATTCCCGAATACGTGGCCTCGGATCACAAGTTCGAGAACCTTTCGAAAATCTGGTTGGAGGGCGACCACTACAAATGGCGCGCGATGCGCACCAACGGCGTCGATGAGCGGTTTTGCACGGGCAAGGATACGACCGACTGGGAGAAGTTCGAGAAATGGGCCGAAACCGTTCCTTATACGATGCGCAACCCGTTGTACCACTGGACGCACCTCGAGCTGAAAACGGCGTTCGGCGTTACGAAGCTGTTGAATCCGTCGACGGCCAAGGAGATTTACGACTATTGCACCGCGTTGCTTCAGAAGCCCGAATACCATGCCCGCGGCTTGATGCAGCACTATCATGTCGAAACGGTCTGCACGACGGACGATCCCGTCGATTCGCTCGAACATCACATCACGGTGGCGAAAGAGGGTTTTTCGGTCAGGATGCTTCCGACGTGGCGGCCCGACA
Organism: uncultured Alistipes sp.; assembly: GCA_947629705.1. Classification (GTDB taxonomy): domain Bacteria; phylum Bacteroidota; class Bacteroidia; order Bacteroidales; family Rikenellaceae; genus Alistipes. Next base: position 99,863 of record CANREN010000001.1, read on the forward strand.
AGGCGATGGCGGTCGAAAATCCGGCCAATTTCCGAGCCTATATCGAAAAACTTTCGGCCGTTTCGGGCGTAACCATCACGAAGTTCGCCGATGTCATCGACGCGCTGCGCGTCCGGCATAAATTCTTCGAGTCGGTGGGTTGCCGGTTGTCCGACCACGGCATCGAGGAGTTCTACGCCGAGGATTATACGCAACCGGAAATCGACGCTATTTTCGATAAGGTATATGGCGGCCGGACGCTGACCCACGAAGAGATGCTGAAATACAAGACGGCCATGATGGTCGAGTTCGCTGTCATGGACTGGGAGACGGGTTGGACGCAGCAGTTCCATTACGGCGCTATTCGCGACAACAATTCGCGCATGTTCGAACAGTTGGGCCCCGACACGGGCTTCGATTCGATCGGCGACTTCACCGTCGGCAAGAAGATGTCGAAGTTCTTCGATCTGCTCGACCGCAACGACAAGCTGACCAAAACCATCATCTACAACCTCAATCCGCGCGACAACGAATTGGTGGCCACGATGCTCGGCAACTTTCAGGACGGCCGTTACGGTGCAGGCAAGATCCAGTTCGGATCCGGTTGGTGGTTCCTCGATCAGAAGGACGGCATGGAGAAACAGATGAACGCACTCTCGACGCTGGGGCTGTTGAGCCGTTTCGTCGGTATGCTCACCGATTCGCGTTCGTTCCTCTCGTATCCGCGACACGAATACTTCCGTCGCACGCTCTGCAACCTGTTGGGCAACGACATCGAGAACGGACTGCTGCCCGCTTCCGAAATCGACTTCATCGGCAAGGAGATCGTCGAGGGCATCTGCTATCGCAACGCGAAGAATTATTTCAAATTCTAACGAATCGTTCCGTTCCAGCCCTTTTACAGAAGTTGATAAGAAAAACGACCAAGGTTTATAAGAAAACAACCAATTCATAAAAACTACAGAAAGATGAAAATCGTAACATTAGGTGAAATCATGCTGCGGTTGTCCACCCCGGGCAATACGCGTTTCATCCAGTCGGATTCGTTCGATGTCGTCTATGGCGGCGGCGAGGCCAATGTGGCGGTCAGCTGCGCCAACTACGGGCATGATGCCTATTTCGTAACCAAACTTCCGAAACACGAGATCGGACAGTCGGCAGTCAATGCCTTGCGCAAATACGGTGTGAAGACCGATTTCATCACCCGCGGAGGCGATCGGGTAGGCATCTACTATTTGGAGACCGGCGCGTCGATGCGTCCGTCGAAGGTGATTTACGACCGTGCCCACTCCGCCATCGCCGAAGCCGATCCGTCGGATTTCGATTTCGATGCCATCATGGAGGGGGCCCGGTGGTTCCACTGGTCGGGCATCACGCCGGCCATTTCGGACAAGGCGGCCGAACTGACGAAATTAGCCTGCGAGGCAGCCAAACGCCACGGCGTTACGGTCTCTGTCGATCTGAACTTCCGCAAAAAACTTTGGACGAAAGAGAAGGCCCGGTCGATCATGCGTCCGTTGATGCAGTACGTCGACGTTTGCATCGGCAACGAAGAGGATGCCGAGCTGTGCCTCGGATTCAAGCCCGATGCCAATGTCGAGGGCGGCGAAACCAACGCCGAAGGGTACAAGGGGATTTTCAAACAGATGGCCGAGACGTTCGGTTTCAAATACGTGATTTCGACCCTGCGCGAATCCTTCTCCGCAACGCATAACGGCTGGAAAGCGATGATCTACAACGGCAAAGAATTCTACGAATCGAAACGGTACGACATCAATCCGATCATCGACCGCGTCGGCGGCGGCGACTCGTTCTCCGGTGGCATCATTCACGGTCTGCTGACCAAACCGACCCAGGGCGAAGCACTGGAATTTGCGGTGGCGGCTTCGGCGTTGAAGCACACCATCAACGGCGACTTCAATCTCGTATCGGCCGAAGAGGTCGAGAGCCTGGCCGGCGGCAATGCGAACGGCCGCGTGCAGCGATAAATCAAGTTTAACGGAATTCCAACCCCTTATAAAGAGATGGCAAAGTTCGATAAAATCGCCGTGATGCACAAAATCGGCGAAACCGGCATGGTTCCGGTCTTTTATCACAAGGATGCCGCAATCGCCAAAAAGGTCGTGAAGGCTTGCTACGAAGGCGGCGTGCGCGCGTTCGAATTTACGAACCGAGGCGACTTCGCGCAGGAGGTTTTCGGCGAATTGGTCAAATGGGCGGATAAGGAGTGCCCCGAATTGGCGATCGGTATCGGATCGGTCGTCGATCCGGCTACGGCTGCCCTGTATATCCAGATGGGCGCCAATTTCGTCGTAGGCCCGTTGTTCAATCCCGAGATCGCTCCGATCTGCAATCGTCGGCTCGTTCCGTATTGCCCGGGCTGCGGTACCGTATCCGAAATCGGCAAAGCGCAGGAATTGGGCTGCGATCTGACCAAGCTCTTCCCGGGGGACGTTTACGGCCCCAATATGGTGAAGGGTCTGATGGCTCCCTGCCCGTGGTCGAAGATCATGGTAACGGGCGGCGTATCGCCCGACCGCGACAATCTGACGGCGTGGTTCAAAGCGGGCGTATATTGCGTGGGAATGGGTTCGAAGCTCTTCCCGAAAGACCGCATCGCCGCCGAGGATTGGGCCTATATCACGAACAAGTGCAAGGAGTGTCTCGACGTGATCGCCGAGGTGCGCAAGCAGCGCTGACGAATCCCGCCGCACTCGCTTTCGGATGCGGCGGGATTTTCCGATCGACAAATTCCAACTAAATGAATTGATAACCGGATGAATACTCAAACGACACAACAAAAACTGATGACGAACTGGCGTTGGTGGATGTGCGGTCTGCTCTTCGTGGCGACGACCGTCAACTACATGGACCGCCAGGTTTTGTCGCTTACCTGGAAAGATTTCATCGCGCCCGAATTTCACTGGACGGATGCCGACTACGGTACGATTACCGCTGTCTTCTCCATCTTCTACGCCGTATGTATGCTCTTCGCCGGCCGTTTCGTCGACTGGATGGGCACCAAGAAGGGGTACCTTTGGGCAATCGGCGTCTGGTCGACAGGTGCGTGCGTTCACGCAGCTTGCGGCTGGGCTACGGTTCATATCGAGGGCTACGGCTCGGCAACTGCCATGACGGCCGTAGAGAGCGGTTCGGCTGCTGCATTGGCCATCGCATCCACCAGCGTATGGCTGTTCCTGGCGGCTCGCTGCATTCTGGCGCTCGGCGAAGCGGGCAACTTCCCCGCCGCCATCAAGGTAACGGCCGAATATTTCCCAAAAAAAGACCGCGCATTCGCCACTTCGATTTTCAATGCGGGCGCTTCGGTCGGTGCATTGGTCGCTCCGGCGAGCATTCCGCTGTTGGCGCAGTACTTCAAGGACAAGGGTGTCGGCGGCGGATGGGAGATGGCCTTCCTGATTATCGGTGCGCTGGGGTTCCTGTGGATGGGCTTCTGGCTTTTCATGTACGATAAACCCGAACAGTCGAAGCATGTGAACAAAGCCGAATTGGATTACATCCATCAAGACGATGCGGAGAAGACGGAAAACGTCCGAACAGAGGTGAAAGAGGAAAAGACCATTCCTTTCTGGAAATGTTTCCTCTATCGCCAAACCTGGTCGTTCATCGTCGGCAAATTCTTCACCGATGGCGTATGGTGGTTCTATCTGTTCTGGGCTCCGGCCTATTTCTCCGACCAGTACGGTTATTCGTCCAGCTCGAGTATGGGTATCGTCTTGATTTTCACGCTTTACATGATCGTTACCGTTCTTTCCATCTTCGGCGGTTATCTGCCCAAGCTGTTCGTCGATAAGAAAGGCATGAATCCCTATGCCGGTCGTATGCTGGCCATGTTGATCTTCGCGTTCCTGCCTCTGCCCGCGTTGTTCGCACAGAGCGCCGGTGCGATTTCCGTATGGTGGCCCGCCATCATCATCGGTTTGGCCGGTGCCGGACACCAGGCATGGTCGGCCAACCTCTTCTCAACCATCGGCGACATGTTCCCCAAATCGGCGATCGCAACCATCACGGGTATCGGCGGTATGGCGGGCGGTGTCGGCTCGTTCCTTATCAATAAAGGCGCCGGTGCGCTGTTTACGCATTCGGAACAGATGGGGGCGGCATTCCAGTTCCTCGGCTTCGAAGGCAAACAGGCCGGATATATGATTATCTTCTGCATTTGTGCAGTGGCCTATTTGGTCGCATGGGCAATCATGAAGACGCTTGTCCCGAAGTATAAACCGATTGTTTTGAAATAACCTAAATACCTATTATAGCGATGATCAAGCAAATCAATAAATCGACGGTCGAGAAGGTCGAGCGTCCCGTAAAAATCCTTCAATTCGGCGAAGGCAACTTCCTGCGTGCATTCGTCGACTGGCAGATCGATATCGCCAACGAAGAAGGCGTCATGAATGCCGGTGTTGCCATCTGCCAGCCCATCCTCGATCCCGAGCACAAAGTGCTGGGCATGATCGACCTGCTGCACAAACAGGACAACCTCTATCACGTCTACTTGGAAGGTATCGAGAACAAACAGCCCAAAAAGGATATCCGTTTGGTAAAGAGCGTGATGGATTCGTTCAATCCCTATGTGGATTACGAGAAATACGAGCACTATTTCCTCTCGCCCGAGTTGAAAATCACCATCTCGAACACGACCGAAGCCGGTATCCGCTACGAGGAGGGCGACGATCTGACTGCCCGTCCGCCGAAATCGTATCCGGCCAAGATGACGGCTTTGCTCTACAAGCGTTTCAAGCATTTCAACGGCGATCCGACGAAGGGTCTCTGCATCATCTGCTGCGAATTGATCGAGAACAACGGTTCGACGCTGCACGAATACGTCATCAAACATGCGCAATACCACAAGTTGGGGCAGGATTTCATCGACTGGGTCGAACGGAACTGCCACTTCTGCGACACGTTGGTAGACCGCATCGTCCCGGGCTTCCCGCGCGATACCATCAACGAAATCAAGGAGGAGATCGGTTACGATGACAATTTAGTCGTTAAAGCCGAGTTGTATCACCTGTGGGCGATCGGCGGTGCCGGTTACAAGGAGGTGATGAAGGAGCTGCCGTTGGACAAGGCCGGTCTGCATGTGATTTTCATGCCCTCCATCAAGCAGTTCCGCGACAAGAAAGTCCGTATTCTGAACGGTTCGCACACCGGTATGGTGCCCATCGCTTTGCGCATGGGGTGCGAGACGGTGATGGACGCCTTCAATACGCCCGATATCGAAAAGTTCATCAACGACATGGTAGCCGAAGAGGTCATCCCGATGATCGAAGAGGATCAGGCCGAGTTGAAGCAGTTCGCTGCCGGTATCCTGGAGCGTTTCTACAACCCCTTCATCAAGCACCTGCTGAAATCCATTTCGCTCAATTCGCTGTCGAAGTGGGAGGCCCGCAACTATCCGACGGTCAAGGACAACTGGTTCAAGGCCCACAAGCTGGCCCGGCACGAATGCTTCACGTTCGCCGCTTTGATGAGCCTTTACAGCCCGAAAAGCGGGTTCGAACCCGATGATACGAAAGAATTCGTGGATTACATTCGTGCGAACTGGGATTCGCAGGATTTGGACGCCACGATTTCCAAGATCGTCCGGGAGAGCGGCATCTTCACGGTCGACTTCTCCGAGGTTCCGGGCTTTGTCGCTGCGGTTGCCGGTTATCTCCGCGATATCGAGGAGTCGGGCATGGCGGCTGCTCTGAAAAAGTTTCTGAATAAGTAATCGAATCGATCGACGGGGTGGAGTCTGCTTTTCTCGGAAAGGCGAGCTCCGCCTCTTTTTTACAGTTGGAATATGAAGCGATTTTTGAAAATCAATGCGGCGGACAATGTGGCCGTGGCTTTGGCCGATGAGCTGCACAAAGGCGAGACCCTCGAGGTCGATGGGGCGAGGATCACTTTGCAGGAGGATATTCAGCGCGGTCATAAGGTCGCTTTGCGCGATATCGCCGAGGGCGAAAACGTCATCAAATACGGTTATCCGATCGGACATGCGACGGCGCCCATTCCGCAGGGGGCGTGGATCCATTCCCACAATCTGAAAACCAACCTGCACGACGATCTGGAATACACCTATTCGCCGAAAGTCTACGATATAGCCGTTCCGAAAACCGATCGGAAGGTGATGGGGTATTTGCGCAGGAACAACACGATGGGCATCCGCAACGAATTGTGGATCGTGCCGTCGGTGGGGTGCGTCAACGGACAGGCGCAGGCGATCGCGGCCCGCGTCAAGGCCGAATGCGACTGCTCGCATCTCGATGACGTGCGGGTCTATACGCACAATTACGGCTGCTCGCAGTTGGGCGATGACCATGCGAATACCCGGAAAGCATTGGCCGCCTTGATCAAGCATCCCAATGCCGGAGCGGTGTTGGTATTGGGGCTCGGATGCGAAAACAACCAGGTTTCGGCACTCAAGGAGGTGATCGGCGAATGGGACGACGAGCGGGTGAAATTCCTGATCGCGCAGGAGGTCGAAGATGAAATTCAGACCGGATTCGAAATCTGCCGCGAATTGGTCGAGAAGACGAAACAGGATAAACGGCAGCCGCTGCCGCTTTCGTACCTGCGGATCGGTTTGAAGTGCGGCGGATCGGACGGTTTTTCGGGCATTACGGCCAATCCGTTGGCGGGGCTCTTCTCCGACTGGCTGATTGCCCAGGGGGGTACGACCGTGCTGACCGAGGTGCCCGAGATGTTCGGCGCCGAAACGATTCTGATGGATCGCGCGACCGACCGCAAGGTGTTCGAACAGACGGTCTGCCTGATCAACGACTTCAAAGGCTATTTCCGAAAGTACGACCAGCCCATCTACGAAAACCCTTCGCCCGGCAACAAGAAAGGCGGCATCACGACCTTGGAGGAGAAGTCGTTGGGCTGCGTGCAGAAGGGCGGCGCCCAGCCGGTGGTCGACGTGTTGAGTTATGCCCAGCCGATCGTGAAACAGGGATTGAATCTGTTGCAGGCTCCTGGCAACGACCTCGTGGCGGCTTCGGCCCTGGCGTTGTCGGGGTGCCAGATGGTGCTGTTCACCACGGGACGCGGCACGCCGTTCGGCTCGTTCGTCCCGACGATGAAAATCTCGACCAATACGCAGCTGTCGAAATTCAAATCCAACTGGATCGATTTCAACGCCGGTTCGCTTGTCGAGGACGAGGAGCCGCAGGCCGTGCTCGACCGCTTCATCGAGAAGATTCTTGCGACTGCCGACGGCGAACAGCTGAAGCATGAGCAGACCGGCTTCAAGGAAGTGGCGATTTTTAAGACCGGAGTAACGCTTTGATGAGTATGAACCGACTGATTGCATTGCTGCTGCTCGCTTGCACGGCCGTCGTTCCCGCATGCGCCAAAAACGGCGAATACGTGGTCGATTGCACCGGAAAAGGCGATTTCGAGACCATTCAAGCCTGTTTCGATGCGCTTCCCTCCAAATCGGAGGGGTGGCGCATCGTGCGCATCCGGCCCGGAGTCTATCGCGAAAAACTCACGCTCGACGTCTACAAAGACAAAGTCGCCCTCGTCGGTACGGGGCAATCGCCCGAAGCCGTGCGCATCGTTTGGAACGATTTCTCGGGAAAGGTCGTCGACGGGTACGAAATGACCACTTACGACAGTTACACCTTTTCGGTGCAGGCCGACGACGTCTTTTTGCAGAATCTGACGATCGAGAACGATGCCGGTCGGGTAGGGCAGGCGGTCGCACTCGAAACGCGGGGCGATCGCATCTGGATCGACCATTGCCGGTTGGTGGGGAATCAAGACACGTTCTTCCCGAAAAACTACGTCGCGCGGGTTTGGGTAACCTACAGCTATATCGAAGGGACGACCGATTTCATCTTCGGCCCCTCGATCGTGGTTTTTGACGATTGCCTAATTCATTGCAAGTCGGACAGTTATATCACGGCAGCATCGACCACCGAACGCAACGAATACGGCTATGTGTTCCGCGATTGCCGGGTTACGACGGATCCGCAGGTTACGAAGCTCTTTTTGGGACGTCCGTGGAAATCGACGGCCCGCACCGTATGGATGCGCTGCGAGCTGCCGGCGGCGATCCGGCCCGAGGGGTGGCATAACTGGCGCGACCCGGCCCGCGAAAAGAGCTCGTTCTACGCCGAATGGCGTTGCACGGGTTCGGGCGCCGACCGGAGCGGACGGGTGCCGTGGTCGCACGAATTGACGGATGAAACGGCGGCCGAATACACCGATGCGCGGATTTTTGCCAAAAAGACCGGTTCGGAGCAGTTTCACGACGATTGGACACCGCTCTCGAACGAATATTTGTCGGCATTGCTCGATCGGAACCTCGCCTACGGCCGTGCCGAAATCCGATGAACACCATTAACTTAAATGAAACAGATGAAAAAATTTTTAACCGTATGTCTGCTGTTCGCCGTCGGGCTCGCGCCGGCTCAATCGGTTTGGGTGTCCGATCTGGGGAGTAGCAAATACAGGAATCCGGTGCTTTTCGCCGACTATTCCGATCCCGATCTGATCCGCACGGGCAACGATTACTGGATGACGGCCTCGTCGTTCAACTGCGTGCCCGGATTGCCGATTCTGCATTCGACCGACCTCGTCAACTGGGAGCTGGTCAACTATGCGCTTCCGCGCATGTACGATGCGGCTTTCGATGCCCCCTCGCACGGCAACGGCGTCTGGGCGCCCGCCATTCGCTTCCACGACGGATGGTATTACATCTATTGGGGCGATCCCGACCGCGGCGTTTATATGGTGCGGACGCAAGACCCGCGAGGCTCCTGGTCGGAACCGGTATTGGTAAAGGCCGCCCAAGGCATCATCGACACCTGTCCGTTGTGGGATGAGGACGGCCGCGCCTATATGGTGCATGGCTGGGCCGGTTCGCGTGCCGGATTCAAAAGCGTGTTGAGCGTCTCCGAGATGACACCCGACGGGACGGCCCTGATCGGCGAGGAGGTCTTGATTTTCGACGGTCATGATGCCCATCCGACGGTCGAAGGGCCCAAATTCTACAAACGCAACGGTTATTACTACGTTTTCGCTCCCGCAGGCGGGGTGAAACCCGGTTGGCAGATCGTTCTGCGTTCGAAATCGCCCTGGGGCCCATACGAATGCCGCACGGTCTTGCATCAGGGCGGAACTTCGGTGCCCGGGCCGCATCAGGGTGCCTGGATTGATGACGTGGAAGGCAATGCGTGGTTCATGCACTTCGACGATCGCTACGCTTACGGCCGCATTCTCCATTTGCAGCCGATGACCTGGTCGGAGGATGATTGGTGCATCATCGGGGTCGATCGCAACGACGACGGCATCGGCGAACCGGTGGAACAGTGGCAGAAACCGGCTTCGCATGGGAAGAGCGCGGTGAAAGCACCCGTCGAAAACGACGAATTTGCCGGACGGACGCTCGGATTGCAATGGCAATGGCACGCCAATCCGCAAACCGGCTGGTATTTTACCGATCCGACCGACGGTGAATTGCGCATGAACTGCGTACGGAATCCGGAGGGCTGGAAAAATCTGTGGGATACGCCCAATCTGTTGTTGCAGAAGGTAACGGCTCCTGACTGCACCTACACGACGAAAATCGACTTCCGCGAAGCGTATGAAGGCGATCGGGCCGGCTTGGTGATGATGGGACAGGATTATGCGCTGGTCGGCGTGGAATACCGCGACGGCCGGTTGTCGCTCGTGCAGATCGAATGCCTCCAAGCGAACAAAGGCAAGTCTGAACAGGTCAATGCGACAGTGCCGTTTGCCGGCGGGTCGGTGTGGCTGCGATGCCGGATTGCCTGGAAAATGGATGAGAAACAGATTCCGCAAATGCACTGCCAGTTCGCATACAGTCTGAACGGCAAGAAATTCATGGAGATCGGCAAACCGTTCATTGCCCGCGAAGGACAATGGATCGGGGCCAAGATCGGGTATTTCGCCACGGCCGAAATCAAGAAAAACGACGGCGGCCGGATGGACATCGACTGGTTCCATGTAACGAAATAGCGCGCCTCCTTCATAACGAAAAGCATCGCCCCTGCGAATGAATTACAGCGCCTTGCGGTAAATCGTCCGCAGCCTGTCCGAAAGATAGTATTGCAGAACGCCGCGCAGAAACATGTAGAGCGTGAACGCCAGCCACAGCGCATCGTTGCCGATGAACCGATAACCTCCGTAATATACGGCGAAGTAGGCGGCGGTGGCCAAAAACATCGAGTTGCGCATGATGCGGGTTTCGGTTGCGCCGACCATGATTCCATCCATGATGAAGGGCATCGTACAGGCAAGCGGAATGAGTATGATCCAGATGATATACCGGCCGGCGGTGTCGATGATCTGGGCGGCATTTGCGGTGTCGCTGACGAACAGGGCGAGCAGATCGTGCCGCCCCACGAGATAGATGCCTACGAAAACGGCCGAAACAGCCGATCCCCAAAGCAAACACCCGCGGATGCTTTTTTGCAGGCGGATCGCCTTGCGCGCACCGATGAATCGGCCCGTAAGCGCTTCGGCGGCATAGGCGAACCCATCGTTCATATAGGAAAAGAGCGTGAAAAGCTGCAATAGCACGGTGTTGACAGCCAGCAGATTCGGATCATCCATCCGGGCGGAGGCGCCGGTGAAGAAGGTGTAGACGATCACGATGCAGAAGGTGCGGAGAATGATGTCCCGATTGATCGAGAAAAAGGTTTTCAGGCGCTTCAGATCGAACACCTCCGCCCAGTCGATCGGCGTCAGCACGCAGTGAAATTTTCCTATCAGCAGCACGATGGCGAATAGGACGCCCGTCCATTGGGCCAGCACCGAAGCATAGGCGATTCCGACGATACCGAGATCGAAACCGAATGCGAACCACAGGCTGCACGCGATATGAATGACATTGACCGTAATGGCCGTAAACATCGGAATCACGGCGTTCTGCATACCGGTGAACCAGCCGTTGAGCCCGAAGAGCAGGATACCGGCGGGCACGGCCCAGATTCGCGCGTAGTAGTAGGCGCGGGTCATTTCGTCTCCGTTCATGGCCCACAGGGCGAGCTTGCCGATGGGCGACTGCAAGGCAAGGGTCAGCAAGCCCATTGCAATCGCGACGACCACCGCCCGCGCCAGCATGTGGGTGCATTCCCGAAAATCGCCGGCGCCGAATGCCTGCGCCGTCAATCCGCTGGTTCCCATACGCACGAACGAACAGTTCCAATAGATGAAGTTGAAAATCGACACGCCGATGGCCAACGCTCCGATCGTTGCGGTCGAATCCGTTCCCCAATGTCCGGCGATGGCGGTCGAGGCGATGCCCATCAACGGCACGGTAATGTTCGACACGATATTCGGCAGCGCCAAGCGCAATATCTCACGATTGATCTGCATAGACTGTACCTCTTCTTTGAAAGTGCAAAGATAATAGAAAATAAGGATGATTGCTTCGAAAGCAATCATCCTTCGAACGGGCAGGGCATGTTCCGCCCTTCGCGGACAGGAGCTATTTCGGTTGTTTGCCGATATAAGCGAGGATACCGCCGTCGACGTAAAGCACGTGGCCGTTGACGAAGTTCGAAGCATCCGAAGCCAAGAACACGGCGGGGCCCATCAGATCCTCGGGCGTACCCCAGCGGGCGGCCGGCGTCTTGGCGACGATGAACGCATCGAACGGATGGCGCGAACCGTCGGGCTGCTTTTCACGCAGCGGGGCGGTTTGCGGCGTTGCGATATAACCCGGGCCGATACCGTTGCACTGGATGTTGTATTCGCCGTATTCCGATGCAATGTTGCGGGTCAGCATCTTCAGACCGCCTTTCGCTGCGGCATAAGCCGATACGGTTTCGCGGCCCAATTCCGACATCATCGAGCAGATATTGATGATTTTGCCGTGGCCCTTCCTGATCATCGACGGGATGACTGCCTTCGCAACGATGAACGGTGCGTTCAGATCGACGTCGACCACCTGACGGAACTGTTCAGCCGTCATTTCGGTCATCGGGATTCGTTTGATGATACCGGCGTTGTTCACCAGAATGTCGATGACACCCACCTCTTTTTCGATCTTCGCCACGAGCTCGTTCACCTGCGCTTCGCTCGTTACATCGCATACATACCCCTTGGCGTCGATGCCCTCGGCCTTATAGGCGGCCAGTCCTTTGTCTACGAGCTCCTGTTTGATGTCGTTGAAGACGATTTTTGCACCTTGCCGGGCGAACGCCGTCGCCAGCGCGAAACCGATTCCGTAAGAAGCGCCCGTAACGAGCGCTACCTTGCCTTCCAATGAAAAGTTTACCATTTTCTGTCAGTATTAATGGGTTGTTATTTCAAATCCGTGATTTTCGAGAAATCCTGATCGCCGTAATCGAGGTTCTCGCCGCCCATACCCCAGATGAAGGTATAATTGTGCGTGGCAGCGGCGCTGTGGATCGACCATTCGGGCGACAGTACGGCCTGGTCGTTCTTCATCCAGATGTGGCGGGTCTCATCGACTTCGCCCATCAAGTGGCATACGGCATGCTCTTCGGGCACCTCGAAATAGAAATAGGCCTCCATGCGGCGCGAATGCACATGAGCCGGCATCGTGTTCCATACGCTGCCCGGCAGCAGCTCGGTCATTCCCATCTGCAACTGGCAGGTCGGCAGCACCTGATTGACGATCATCTTGTTGATATTGCGGTCGTTCGAACCTTCTAACGATCCCATGTGCGCCACGACGGCATCGGCCTTGGCAACCTTCTTGTCGGGATAGTTGCAGTGGGCCGTCGTCGAGTTGAAATAGAACTTGGCCGGATGGTTCGCATCCCTGCTTTCGAAAGTAACTTCGCGATCGCCGCATCCGAGATAGAGGGCCTCCTTGTAATCGAGCTCGAAAGCCGCACCGCCTACTTTGACGATGCCGGCACCGCCGACATTGAAGACGCCCAACTCGCGACGGGTCAGGAAATAGGGCGCTTTCAACGGGTCGATGGCCTCCAATTTCAATTTTTCGTTCACCGGCATGGCGCCGCCGACGATCATGCGGTCGTACATCGAGTAGACCATGTTCACTTCATCGGCCGCGAATACTTTCCCGATCAGAAAGTCGCGGCGCAGACGGGCCGTGTCGTAATGTTTGGCATCCTCGGGATGCGCGGCATAGCGGATTTCGTAATTGGTTTTCATATTTAGATTTTTGAAGCATTTTTATCTTTATACAAAGATACGAAAAGCCGAGTGCAATGCCAAATTTATTTGCGCATTGCCGAGCGGAAGTATCTTCGACGCAGTCAAAGATACGAATAATCGGCGAACAATAAAACATTTGCCGGTGAATAATTCGCTTTTCGCAATCCGTTCGCCTCCGGCTCTGCAAGTTCGACCGGTTCCGATGACCCGAATCGTCCGGATGATGACGGGAACGGAAAAATTGCGTCTCGAAAGTTAATTAGGGCACACAAAGTGAGGGAATCCGGAAAATTGAATTACCTTTGCCTGTCAAATCCAGTATAGATAATGAAAGACTCCAAAAACGACTCGACCTCCGCAGTTGCGCGTTTCGGTCGCGACAAACGCGTCCGTACCGTAACGGCTACGGCGGAACGTGTCGAGCGTCGTCCGCGTCCGCAGCGCGAAGCCGCCGACCCGGAACAGCCCCGCGAGCACAAGCGCAGCTCGTTCAATCCCAATTTCACCCGCGAAAACCGTCCGGCATTCGGCGAAACGCCGCGTCGTCCGTATGGAGACCGCCCTGCCTACGGCCCTCATCCGAAACGCGCCTATGGAGATCGTCCGGCCTACGGTGAAAAATCGTACGCTCCCCGTCGCAACGAACAACGATACGACCGCAAAGAATCGCAACCGTACAACAAACCTTTCCGCACGCAGCGCTCCTACGGGAACAAACCGGCTTACGGTCCGTACAACGGCGGGCCGGACGAAGAACGGGACTTCAATCGGGAGCGCAAATTCGAAAAGAGGTTCGATTATCGAGCCCCGAAAAAGCAGGGCGGCAAATTCGGCAAGGCGCCGCGACCCGGATTCAAGCGGCACGAAGATCGGCCGGTCGTCTATCCGAAATACGATCCCGAAAAACAGACCGGTGCGATTCGTTTGAACCGGTTCATCGCCCAGTCGGGCATCTGCTCGCGCCGAGAGGCGGATGATTTCATCGCCGCAGGGGTCGTTTCGGTCAACGGAAAGGTCGTAACCGAATTGGGCACCAAGGTGATGCCGACCGACGAAGTGCGGTTCAACGACACCCGTGTACAGGGCGAAAAAAAGGTCTATTTGGTGCTGAACAAACCCAAAGGGTATGTTACCTCGCTCGAAGACCCGCACGCCACGAAGACGGTGATGGATTTGGTCAAAGGGGCCTGTACGGAACGCATCTATCCGGTAGGGCGGCTGGATAAGAACAGCCTCGGGCTGCTGCTGTTCACCAACGACGGAGATATGACCAAACAGCTGACGCATCCGGCCTATCAAAAGAAGAAGATCTATCAGGTAACGCTCGACAAACCGCTGACGCGGGCCGACATGGATCGGATCGCCGAGGGGGTTACGCTGGAAGACGGCGAAATCCATGCCGACGAGATCGCCTATGTCAAGGAGAAGAAGCAGGAGATCGGCATCGAAATCCACTCGGGCCGCAACCGGATCGTGCGCCGCATCTTCGAGTTTCTCGGCTACGAAGTGAAAAAACTCGACCGTGTTTATTATGCGGGGCTGACCAAAAAGAATCTGAAGCGCGGAGCTTGGCGTTTCCTCACCGACGAGGAGGTGCAGCGTCTTAAATCCGGCCGATACGAATAAAAACTGCAATCCATCATGACGGAACCTTTGTATCAAGCCGCCGCATCGCGCTACGACGCCATGCCATATCGGCGGGCCGGACGCAGCGGGGTGCTGCTGCCCGCCTTTTCGTTGGGCATGTGGCATAACTTCGGCAGCGAAGCGCTATTTTCGAACGCCCGGCGCATGGCGCATTATGCGTTCGACCACGGCATCGTCCATTTCGATCTGGCGAACAACTACGGGCCGGTCTACGGCTCGGCTGAAGAGAACTTCGGCCGGTTGATCGAACATTCTTTCCGCCCGTATCGCGATGAAATGTTCATCTCCACCAAGGCGGGCTACGACATGTGGCCCGGGCCCTACGGGAACTGGGGCTCTCGGAAGTATCTGACGGCCAGCCTCGACCAAAGTCTGCACCGCATGAAGCTCGATTACGTCGATGTATTCTATACGCACCGCTACGATCCGCAAACGCCCTTGGAGGAGACCTTGCAGACGCTGGCCGACCTCGTTCGGCAGGGCAAGACGCTCTATGTCGGCATTTCCCGTTATCCGCTCGAAGCGGCCCGCTTCGCATTCCGGTATTTAGCGGAACGGGACGTGCCGTGTCTGTTGTTTCAGGACAAATACAACCTGTTCAATCGGGAGCCCGAGAGCTCGGGCGTACTGCCGCTCGCTGCCGAGGCCGGTTCGGGATTCGTCGCTTTCTCGCCGCTGGCGCAAGGGCTCCTGACGAATCGTTATCTGAACGGCATTCCCGAGGGTTCGCGCATGTCCCGCAACGGCTTCCTGCGCAAAGAGGTGCTGACGGACGAGATGCTGTCGCGGATTCGCGGCCTCGACCGATTGGCGCAGCAACGCGGACAAACGCTGGCCGAAATGGCATTGGCCTGGCTGTTGCGCGACGGGCGGGTAACATCCGTCATCATCGGAGCCAGCTCCGTCGAGCAGATCGCCGACAATCTCCATGCATTGCAGCATCCCGATTTTTCGGCCGAGGAGCTGGCCGAAATCGCGAAATATATTTGAATCGATTCGCTATGGCACGGCATGGGTAACCTTATACCATGCCGTTTCCTTATGCAAATCGGTGTACCGTTGCGACGGTTCGCTGGTCGTTACGCCCGAATAAGCGGCAGATTTAATCTCGATCATTCGACCATAGTTGTAGGCCGAATAGAACGAGGGAGTATGAAGCCGGCACGCTTCGGGGAAGGTTCGGTCCAACTGCTCTCTGAAGCGGGCATACCGGTTGTCATCCGCACAAATCGCCCGTATGTAATCGTTCAGATCGTAAAAAAGATGCGGAGACATGTTTTCGTAACTTTGCAGCGCATCGGCATCGTATTCGCGCGTCGGGCCCGCATGGATTTCCGCTGCGGCAGCTGCCAGTGCATCGAGTTCGCTCGTTACGGTCAATGAAATGCAGCCCGATTGCGCATTGTCCGCGATCGTCTCCCAGTCGTTCTGGTAAAAATTCCAAAATTCCCAGCAAGCTCGGGGCAAGTCCGGTCCATCGGAAGCGAACAATCGGGGAATAATCCGATCATAGGGAAATCCGGCCCCCATGATTTCGCAGGGCGAGGCGATGATGCGGTCGACGGCATAGCGCAGATCGTAGAGCGTCTCGATGTTGGCCATGAAACAATCGTCGAAAATCAGATAGCAGAATCGGTGGGGCAGCGATTCGAGCGCCTCGGCCAGCTGGGTGATATCGAGCATGTGTCCCTTGTCGCCGATGCCGCGGGTCGCACGGGTAACCAACGCCCCGGGACGTGGCTGTTCGGCTCGTCCGGCGAGGGAGGCCGTAGCATTCGGCACCCAGCCCATTCCGTGGCTGCCGATAGTCAGTCCGTAGCTGTCGGCCGGGGCGAAGCGCTGCACGTCGGTGAACAGCTCCCGCACCGAAGCCGTCGTCTCCGCACGAAAGGGTTCATAGGTTTTCAGCTCCTTGCGAACGGCTTTCTGCTGGCGGGCGTCGTATGCGATTTCGAGCAGCGTCGCCTGTTCGTGCGATTCGGGTTGGTAGCAGACCAGTATGCGGCCGTTCCGGGCGGCACCGCTCGCGACCGCCCGTTCGATTCCGTCGATATTCTGTTCGAAATAGTACAGCAGCGAGCGTCCGGGCATATAGAGCAACATCGTATGTTCGGCTAACTTCGACGGTTCGGGCGTTTCCTCTTTGCTGCACGCAGCGAAAAACAGCAGGGCGGTCAACAGCAGCCCATAAAGTCGACGGACTGTCATTTGTATTCGCGAGGTTTCAGATTGTTGAATTGCCATGTACGCTCTCTTTTATAGGTGTAGCCTTCGGGCTTGTTCCAATAGACCCGACTGAAGTCGAAATAGAATCCTTTGCGTTTTTTGCCCGCCACAACATAGGGTACGGCCAGCGGAACGAACTCGACCGTGCGGCTGACGATGCGGCTTTTGCCGCAGACGAGCCCTTCGGCAGCAAGCACGTCGAGCGCATGATCGAACATCAGAATATGACGCGGCGACGATTGCGACAGCCCGTCGCCCGAAGCGAGAATGGCCCGCATCACGCCGTTCATCCGGTCGAAATAGGCCTTTTCCTGCTCTTTGTCGCCCAATGCACCGCAGGCGAATGCCATCAGATTGAGCAGTTTCGGACTGAACGGATCCTTTTTCAATGCGTCCCTGCCGACTGACAACAGCTCTTCCAGCGTACCGCGATCGGGATGATCCGGATCGATGGCGGCTGCCAGCATCAGCACCCGATCCACATGCGGATTGACCTCCAACGGCTTATAAGCCTCCTGATAGGCATAACCATAATACAGGTAGTGATAGTCTTCGTCGGTCAGGGTCGAATCGCCTCGGTCGTAACGCAACCACAAGGAGGTATAATAATGAGACGATGCGGTATCCATCGTCCGTTTGAGGATATCCCCCTCTTCGGGAACCTTCGCCGACGCCATCGCCGGCAGCAGCCAAATAAGAAACAGCCATCTGTTCATCTTAATAAAACGCGCAAGGTTTTCAATTAAGAACGCTGCGATCAATGCAAATCGTATTCGGCGATCAATTTTCGGAATCTATCGCGCAGGGCGTCCGACCCGGGAACCAACGGAAGCCGCATCCGGTCGCCGATGATCCCCATCACGGAGAGCGCACACTTCACACCGACCGGATTGCCCTCGGCGAAAAGGGCTTTCACTGCTTCGGCAAGCGGGGCGAAAGCGCATTCGGCGGCATCGAAATCGCCTGCCTTGGCATAGCCGAGGCTCTGCATGAAGCGGCGGGGAAAGGCATCGACCGCCACGGAGATCACCCCGTCGCCGCCGCGCCGCATCAGTTCGATCGCGATGCCGTCGTCGCCCGACAGCACTAAAAAATCGGAAAGACGTCCGTCGAGTATCCGCTGCATCTGGCCGATGTCGCCCGAAGCCTCCTTGATGCCGATCACGTTGTCGAAGTCGCGGGCGATGCGCAGGGTCGTTGCATCGGTCATGTTCACGCCCGAACGCCCCGGTATGTTATATAGGATGATCGGCAGCGGCGAATGCTCCGACACGGTGCGGAAATGCTGGTACAATCCCTCCTGCGACGGTTTGTTATAATAAGGTGTAACGCTCAAGATAGCGTCGGCCCCGCGCAGGTCGAATTCATGCAGCTGGTCAAGCACCTCGGAGGTCGAATTGCCGCCGACGCCGATGACCAGCGGTACGCGGCGGGCGATGCGGTTCGTGATGAACATGGCGATAACGGCCCGTTCGTGCAGATAGAGCGTCGGGGTTTCGGCCGTCGTGCCGAGTGCGACGATGTAGTCCACGCCACCGTCGATCACGTAATCGATCATGCGGGCGAGCGCATCGTAATCCACCTGCCCATTGGGGGTGAAAGGGGTGATCATGGCGGCCCCTACGCCGGAAAGTTTGTGTCGTAGCATGGTCTGATCGTGTTTAGGTTATTAAAAAAGAGTTCCTTGTTCGGACTGCCGTTTCGGCTCCGAAAGCTCGGCAGGCGCTGCTTCGGGCGTCCGTATCCGTTCGCCGAGCATCGCCTCGAAATCCCTCTCCGAAATAATCCGGATACCCAGTTTTTCCGCTTTCTTCAATTTGGCCGGCCCCATGTTCTCGCCGGCGACGAGGTAATCGACGCTGCCCGATACGGCAGCCAGATTGCGACCGCCGTGCAGTTCGATGAGGCTCTTCAGTTCGTCGCGGCTGTGGTTGATGAAACGTCCCGAAATGACGAAACTTTTTCCTTGCAGCACGTCCGAGACGCGTTCCCGTTCTTCCGCCTCGAACCGCAGACCGGCCTTTCGAAGCCGTTCGATGATTTGCAGATTGGTCGCGTCGGCGAAGTAATCGCGAATGCTGTCGGCGATCTTTTCGCCCACTTCGTCGGCCTCGACCAGCGCTTCGCGCGAAGCGTTCATCACGGCATCCAGCGATCGGAAATGATCCGCCAGGTATTTGGCCGTCGTCTCGCCCACGAATCGGATGCCCAAGCCGAACAACACCCGATCGAAAGGCGCTTCGGTCGACCGATGGATGGATCGGATGATATTTTCCGCCGATTTCCCGCCCAACCGAGGCAGGCAAGCCAGCTGCGGAGCCTGCAAATCATAAAGATCGGCGATGTCGTGCAGCAACCCGTTTTCGTAAAGCAGCTCGACGGTCTCTTCGCCGAGCCCTTCGATGTTCATCGCCTTGCGACGGATGAAGTGGACGATCCGCCCGAGAATCTGCGGCCGGCAGCCGCTCTGGTTGGGACAGTAGTGTTTGGCCTCGCCCTCGTAGCGCACCAACGGCGTACCGCATTCGGGACACGCATCGATATACCGGAACGGTTCGCTGTCGGCCGGACGCTGCGACAGCTCCACGCCCGTGATTTTCGGAATGATCTCGCCGCCTTTCTCCACGTAGACCCAATCGTTCGGACGGATGTCCAGCAGCGCCATCTGTTCGGCATTGTGCAGCGTCGCCCGTTTGACGGTGGTGCCGGCCAACAGCACCGGTTCGAGATTGGCGACGGGCGTAATGGCTCCCGTGCGGCCCACTTGAAAATCGACGCTCACGAGCCGCGTCAAAGCCTGTTCTGCCTTGAATTTGTAGGCCACGGCCCACTTGGGGGCTTTGGCCGTAAAGCCCAACCGGCGGCGTGCGGCGAAATCGTTGACCTTGATGACGGCGCCGTCGGTCGGGAAGGGGAGCTCGCGCCGCGCCGTATCCCAATAATGGATGAACGCGTCGATCTCCTGCACGCTGCGGCAAATCCGCATGTGTTCGGAGACCTTGAATCCCCATTGCCGTGCCTTTTCGAGGCTCTCCCAATGCGAGGCGAACGGCAGGTTTTCGCCGGCCACCTGATAGAGCGTGCAATCCAACCCGCGGCGGGCGACGACGGCCGACGACTGTTGTTTGAGCGTTCCGGCAGCGGCATTGCGCGGATTGGCGAACAGGGCATCCCCGGCCGCTTCGCGTTCGGCATTGAGCCGATCGAACGAAGCGTAGGGCATCAGAATCTCCCCGCGGATTTCGAAATAGTCGGGCCATCCGCCGCCCTGCAGCCGGAGCGGAACGGATCGCACGGTTCGGACATTGGCGGTAACATCATCGCCTTGCGTACCGTCTCCGCGCGTTACGGCCCGCAGCAACCCTCCGTGCTCGTAGGTGAGCGAGATGGCCGTACCGTCGAATTTGAGCTCGCAGACGTACTCCGTCGGCCCGGCTTCCCGCTCGATGCGGTCGATGAACTCGTGCAATTCGTCCAGCGAATAGGTATTGCCCAACGAGCGCATCGGGAAACGGTGTTTCACCGTAACGAACTCGGCCGACAGGTCGCTGCCCACCCGCACCGACGGGGAATTGGAATCGGCGAACTCGGGATGCTCCGCCTCGAGATCCTGCAATTCGCGCATGAGCGCATCGAACTCGAAATCGGTGATTTCGGGCGCATTGTCGACGTAATACCGATGATTGTGATATTCCAGCTGCCTGCGCAGCTCCTCGATTCGTTCGCTTATTCTGTTGTCCATATCGACGGAAATGAGGCGGTCGCAAAAACGGTCGCGAGCAGTCTGCCATAGCGCCGTATCTCCCTCCATTATTTATATACGTGTGTAAAGGTACATATTTTGCGGCGAAAGACGATCAAAAACAAAAAAAATGCAAAAAAAAATCGCAGACGAAACGCTATATGCAAATTTTGCGTATAATTGCAAAAAATTTCCGAACACAGCCATGACAAAGCCCAATAGGACGAAGAAGCATATCGTTGCCAGCCTGCACAATCTCTCGGCCGAATTGCAGGATGCCCTCAAAGAAAAGTATCCCTACGGTTTTACCGATGCCATGATGCGTGTAGACAAACCGAACGGCGATTTTTTTTATGCGGTTCCTTTCGATACGGAGGAGATCGCCTATTTGGTCAAGGTCGATGTGAAGATCGATGACCATGCGGCGGAAGAGGACGAAAAGGATTACTACGACGACGATCTGAAAGGCGCCGACGATCTTCAGGACGACGGCGGTTCATCTGCCGGCGAGGCGGGCGAGACGGACGACGACATCACCATCTGATCGCGGATCGGCCCGCATTTCCGCTCTCCGATAACGGCAGCTGCGGCATTTCGAGATCCGTTTTTTCCGGAATGACGGCGAAAAACGAACGCCGGAATTGGGTTTTTTCCCAAAAAATTCTTACCTTTGGCTGCAAAATCGTCTTTTGCATCCAAAAATAGAATCGGACAGATGAAAAAAGCGGACGTGATACTCGGCCTGCAATGGGGGGACGAGGGCAAAGGAAAAGTCGTGGATGTGCTGACGCCCCGTTATGAGGTCGTCGCCCGTTTCCAAGGCGGCCCCAATGCCGGCCACACATTGGAATTCGGCGGCGAGAAGTATATCCTGAGATCCATTCCGTCGGGTATCTTCCAGGGCGGAAAAACCAATGTCATCGGCAATGGGGTGGTGCTCGACGCCATCCTGTTCCGTGCCGAAGCGGAAGAGCTGGCCAAAAGCGGGCACGATTTGACCGAACAGCTCTGCATTTCGAAGAAAGCCCATTTGATCCTGCCGACGCATCGTATGCTCGATGCGGCCTACGAAGCGGCCAAGGGAAGCGCCAAAATCGGTACGACGGGCAAAGGAATCGGCCCGACCTATACGGATAAAATCAGCCGGAACGGCATGCGGGTCGGCGATCTGCTGAACCCCGATTTCAAGGCTGTCTATGCCAGAGCCAAAGCGCGGCACGAAACGATTCTCCGCAGTCTGAATTACGCCTGCGACATCGCGGAACTCGAACGCCAGTGGTTCGAGGCGGTGGAGTATCTGAAGCGATTCCGCATCATCGACAGCGAATATTTCGTCAACGATTGTTTGAACAAGGGGCGCAGCATTCTGGCCGAAGGGGCCCAGGGGACCCTGCTCGACGTCGATTTCGGCTCTTATCCGTTCGTTACCTCGTCGAACACCGTTTGTGCGGGCGTCTGCACGGGTTTGGGCCTTGCGCCGAACCGCATCGGCGAAGTTTACGGCATTTTCAAAGCCTATTGCACGCGCGTCGGCAGCGGGCCTTTCCCGACCGAACTTTTCGACGAGACGGGCGCGGCCCTGCGCCGCATCGGCCACGAATTCGGAGCGGTTACCGGTCGTGAACGCCGCTGCGGCTGGCTCGATTTGGTCGCCTTGAAATACGCCATCATGATCAACGGCGTTACGCAGCTCATCATGATGAAATCCGACGTGATGAACGATTTCGATACCATCCGCGTGGCCACGGCCTACGACATCGGCGGTGAACGCACGACGGAATTTCCCTATACGATCACAGACGGTCTGAAACCGGTCTACACCGACTTCCCGGGGTGGAAATGCGACCTGCGGAACTGCCGCAGCTACGACGAATTTCCGCCGGCCTTCAAGCAGTATGTCGATTTCATCGAACGCGAAACGGGCGTGCCGGTCAGAATCATTTCGGTAGGGCCCGATCGCGGAGAGACGATCGAACGATAACCACGAAGATTCAATAACCAAGATAAACAACATGAAAGAAAACCTTAAAATTGTCGTATTGGCCAAACAGGTGCCCGATACCCGCAATGTGGGGAAGGATGCGATGACCCCCGAAGGAACGGTCAATCGCTCGGCGCTGCCGGCCATCTTCAATCCGGAGGATTTGAATGCGCTCGAAGCGGCCCTGTCGCTGAAAGACCGGGTCGCCGGAGCTACGGTACATGTATTGACTATGGGCCCGCAGCGGGCCGCCGACATCATCCGCGACGCCATGTTCCGCGGCGCTGACGGCGGTTATCTGCTTTCGGGACGGGAATTCGTCGGCTCCGATACGCTGGCGACCTCCTATGCGCTGTCGTGTGCGCTAAAAAAAATAAATCCCGACCTCATCATCGCCGGTCGGCAGGCCATCGACGGCGATACGGCCCAGGTCGGCCCGCAGGTAGCCGAGAAGTTAGGGCTTCCGCAGGTAACCTATGCCGAGGAGATTACGGGAATCGAGGCAGATAGGCTGATCGTGAAGCGTCGTTTGGAGCACGGCACCGAGGTGGTCGAATGTCCTGTTCCGGCCGTCATCACGGTCAACGCTTCGGCGGCCGCCTGTCGCCCGCGCAATGCGAAGCGCGTCATGACCTATAAATGCGCCATGGCCAAGTCGGAGATCGCGGCCGACCCCGAATCGGCTGCCGCCAAGCGGGTCGCTGCGAAACCGGCCCTGCAAATCGTCGAATGGGCCGCAGCAGAGGTCGATCCCGATCCGGAACAGTTGGGCCTGCAAGGTTCGCCCACGAAAGTCAAAAAGATCGAAAACGTGGTTTTCCAGGCCAAGGAGGCCAAAAAACTCACCTCCGCCGACAGCGACATCGAAGCACTGATGGTTGAACTTATCGCGAGCCATACGCTCGGTTAATCCGCACGAAGAAGATGAACAACATATTTGTATATATCGAGCTCGAAGGCGGCAAGGCCGCCGATGTGAGCCTCGAACTGCTGACCAAAGGTCGGGAATTGGCCGATACGCTGCATGTGAAATTGGAAGCCGTGGTCATCGGCCACCATGTAAAGGGCCTCGGCAAGGAGCTGGCGAAATACGGAGCCGACACGGTATGGATTGCCGATGATGCTATTTTCGATCCTTTCCGCACGCTGCCCCACACGGCGGTCATGTGCGGATTGATCGAAGCGGAAAAACCGCAAATCGTACTTTTCGGCGCCACCTGCGTGGGACGCGACTTCGCTCCGCGCGTATCGTCGGCGCTGCACAGCGGTCTGACGGCCGACTGCACGCAACTCGAAATCGGCGATCACAAAGATGCCAAAACCGGCAAGGAGTACACCGATCTGCTCTATCAGATTCGTCCGGCATTCGGCGGCAATATCATCGCGACCATCGTCAACCCCGATCACCGTCCGCAGATGGCGACCGTCCGCGAAGGCGTGATGCGCAAAGAGCTGGCCGCAACACCGGCCGCCGGTGAAGAACGGACGATCGACTGGAAAAAATACGTGAAGGACACCGACTTGGCGGTGAAGATCATCGACCGGCAGATCGAAGAGCGCAAAATCGACATCAAAGGGGCCGGCATCATCGTCGCCGGCGGATACGGCATGGGGTCGAAAGAGAATTTCAAACTGGTGCACGATCTGGCCGATGTACTGGGCGCCGAGGTCGGCGCCAGCCGCGCCGCTGTCGATGCCGGGTTCACGGAACATGCGCGTCAGGTAGGGCAGACGGGGGTTACGGTGCGTCCGAAACTCTATATCGCCTGCGGTATCTCGGGTCAGATCCAACACACGGCCGGCATGGATCAATCGGCGATGGTCATCTCGATCAATACCGATCCCGAAGCGCCGATCAGCAAAATCGCCGACTTCGCCATCACGGGCGACGTGAACGAAGTGATTCCCAAGATGATTAAATACTACAAACAAAACTCGAAGTAATGGCTAATTTCTTTTCGGACAATAAGGATTTGCAGTTCCAGCTGGAGCATCCGTTGATGCGTAAAATCGTGGAGCTGAAAGAGCGCGGATTCGCGGAAAAAGACCTTTACGACCATGCACCGCAGGATTTCGAGGATGCGATGGACTCCTATCGCCGCGTGTTGGAGATCGCCGGCGAAGTGTGCGGCGATATCATCGCCCCGAATGCCGAGGAGGTCGATCACGAAGGCCCGCGCGTAGTGAACGATCATGTGGAATATGCTTCGGGTACGGTGCGCAACCTCAAGGCGATCGTCGATGCCGGATTGGGCGGTCTGACGCTCCCGCGCAAATACGACGGTCTGAACTTCCCGTTGATTTGCTTCGTCATGGCCAACGAGATGGTGGCCCGGGCCGATGCCAGCTTCGAGAACATTTGGGGATTGCAGGATTGCGCCGAGACGTTGAACGAGTTCGCTTCGGAGGAGCTGAAACAGAAGTATCTGCCGTTGGTGTCGGCGGGTGCGACCTGTGCGATGGACCTGACCGAGCCGGATGCCGGTTCGGATCTGGGCGCCGTGATGCTCAAGGCCGCGTGGTCGGAGGAGAAGCAGACCTGGCTGCTGAATGGCGTAAAACGGTTCATCACGAACGGAGACGGCGATATTTCGCTCGTATTGGCCCGCACGGAGGAGGGGACGACCGATGCCCGCGGTCTGTCGATGTTGGTCTACGACAAACGCGACGGCGGTGTCAAGGTGCGCCGTATCGAAAACAAACTTGGCATCAAGGGCTCGCCGACGTGCGAATTAGTCTTCACGAATGCACCGGCCCAGTTGGTCGGCGACCGCAAGATGGGTCTGATCAAGTACGTGATGTCGTTGATGAACGCCGCCCGTTTAGGTATCGGCGCACAGTCGGTCGGCACATGCGAGGCCGCTTATCGCGAAGCGTTGAAATATGCGCACGAACGCGAGCAGTTCGGCAAGCCCATCATCCGGTTTGCGGCCGTGTCGGAGATGCTTTCCAACATGAAGGCCAAGTTGCAGGGCGTCCGCGCCTTGCTCTATGAAACGGCCCGTTTCGTAGAGGTCTACAAGCAGTACACCCACATTTCGCACGAACGTTCGCTCGAAGGCGAGGAACGTCAGGAGATGAAGTTCTACAACCGTCTGGCTGACGGCTTCACCCCGTTGGTAAAACTGTTCTCGTCGGAATATGCCAATCAATTAGCCTATGATGCGATTCAGATTCACGGCGGTTCGGGCTTCATGAAGGATTATCCGTGCGAACGGCTTTACCGCGATGCCCGCATCATGAACATTTACGAAGGCACGTCGCAGCTGCAGGTCGTCGCCGCCATCAATGCGGTTACGAAAGGCACCTTCATGGAACAGATCGAACGCTATGCGGCAGCCGAATACACGGAAGCGATGCAGCCGATCGTTGCGAAGCTGAAGGAGCTGACTGCGAAATTCACCGAAATGATCGCTCACGTCGAAGCCGGTGAAAAGGAGGTCGGCGGATTCAAGGATTTCCACGCCCGTCGCTTGGTCGAAACGGCAGGTCATATCATCATCACCTACTTGTTGGCCCGCGAAGCCGGCGAATGCGAAGATTACGCCGCTTCGGCCCGCATCTTCTGCAAGCTGGCCGAGGGCAAGGTGAACGAGGCCTACACTTACACGATGCACTCGACGACCGAGGACGTCGCGCTCTTCAAAGGCGTCGAGACGGAGTGCTGATGACGGAATGAACGGACGGCGGCCGGTCGTCGATCGGCCGCCGAGCCCCGCATCCGGATGGATTGCAAGCGGACTGTCTGTTGCCGGACAGTCCGCTTTTTCTTCGCAAGTGCATGATTATTGCCGAAAAAGACCTATCTTTGCATGCAATAAATCGTGTCGAAACATGCGTCGTTTTTCGATTTTCATCATTGCCCTGCTTGCGGTATCCTGTAACGGACGCCGGCAGCGGCAACCGGCGGTAGAAGCATCCGCTGCTCCACGCGTATTTCTGCCGGCGATCGCTCCGTCGCGGTTGACCGACGAAGAGCGGCTCGAATGGAAGCGGTGGCACTATTGGGACAACCTCGATTTTACGGATACGCTCTTCATCGCCGAAATCGACACGGCACAGATGGTTCAGGCATACGTGGGCTATATTTCGATTCTTTCGACCCATCCGACCGACGGGGCTCCGGTCGATTCGCTGATGCGGCGGGCCTCCGCTTCGCGCCGGATGCTCGATTATTTCGCATGGTTGGGCGAGAAAGTACTGCACGATCCCAATTCGTTCCTGCGGAACGACGAATTTTATATTCCTGTCCTGCAATCGATTCTGAACAGTCCTTATTACGACGAATACGAACGCATCGCCCCTGCCTACGACCTGAAAATCGCTTCGTTGAACCGGATCGGTCAGCCCGCGAACGATTTCCGATACACGTTGGCTTCCGGAAAAACGGGAAGGCTCTACGAGCTGAAGGCGGAATATGTATTGCTGTTCATCAACAACCCCGGGTGCCCCATGTGTCGCGAAATCCGCGAGACCATCATCGCTTCGCCGATGCTCACCGAGATGATCGAACGGGGCCGCTTGAAGGTACTGGCCCTCTATCCCGACGAAGACCTGAAAGAGTGGCGGGAGCATCGTTCGCAGATTCCCGCGACGTGGATCGATGCTTACGATGCCGGCTGCAAGATCCGCAGCAACGATCTTTATAATCTTTCGGCCATTCCGGCGCTCTATCTGCTCGATCGCAACAAACGGGTGTTAGTGAAAGATTCGACCGATGTACCTTATATCGAAGAGGTGATCGATCGGGC
This sequence comes from uncultured Alistipes sp., assembly GCA_947629705.1. Lineage (GTDB taxonomy): Bacteria > Bacteroidota > Bacteroidia > Bacteroidales > Rikenellaceae > Alistipes. Next base: position 127,326 of record CANREN010000001.1, read on the forward strand.
CGGATGAGCGATAGATTCGATTTATAGGCCTATAAAAAAATAGAATCGGACGAATCGTGCGGAGTTTCGAAGAATTTGCTAACTTTGCGTTGCAAACAAACCTTTAACCAAACTGTAAACGATTATGGCAAAGAAATGGCGTTGTACCGTATGCGGGTACATTCACGAAGGTCCCGAGGCACCCGAGCAGTGCCCGATGTGCAAAGTGGGCAAAGATAAATTCGTCGAGGTAGTCGAACAGGAAGGCAATCTGGATTTCGTTACCGTTCATAAAATCGGCGACGGCAAAGGCGCAAGCCCCGAACTGTGGGAGGGATTGCAGAATCATTTCATGGGCGAATGCACCGAAGTCGGCATGTATCTGGCCATGAGCCGTCAGGCCGATCGCGAGGGTTATCCCGAAATCGCCGAGGCTTACAAGCGTTACGCATGGGAAGAGGCCGAACACGCTTCGAAATTCGCCGAACTGATCGGCGAGGTCGTTTGGGACACCAAGACCAACCTCTACAAGCGGATGAATGCCGAGTGCGGCGCCTGCGAAGACAAGATGCGTCTGGCTCGTTTAGCCAAGGAGCAGAATCTCGACGCCGTGCATGACACGGTTCACGAGATGGCCAAGGACGAAGCCCGTCATGGCAAAGGATTCGAAGGGCTCTACAAACGTTACTTCGGCAAATAGTCGATTCGTTCGAACCGTTTTACGAAAAGGGAGGGAGGATTTTCCCTCCCTTTTTATTTGACAATCCGCATCCGACTGCCGACCGGTCGAAAGTTCTTTTCGTCGGGATCGCCGGCCGGAAGTCCGAACGGTACATCGATAGATATAATCGCCAAAAACGCTATCTTTGCGGCTATGGAATGTATGATCGAACTTTTCGCCGCCTTGGGCGACCGGCTCCGGCATTTCGGCGACGACCCCGAAACCCGTGAGGTCGCACAAGCTGCCTGTCGGGCGAACGAATGGTTTTCCGTCGATGAAATCGGCCGGGCGCTGCGGGCCCTCGCCACGGAGATGCTGCGGCCGGAACCTCTTCGTCGTTGGTTGGCGGCCTATCCGTGTCCGGTGCGCACACCCCGCCGCATATTGACCGTCATGGCCGGAAACATTCCGGCCGTCGGATTCTTCGACCTGCTTTGCGTCGTGTGCAGCGGCCATCGCTGCCTGTATAAAACGTCGGCCAAAGACCGCATTCTGATGGATTATATCGTGGGGGAGATGCAGGCGCTTTCGCCCGACCTGCCGATCGGACCCTACGACGGTTCGTCGCCCGTGGATGCCGTCATCGCAACCGGAAGCGACAACGCAGTACGCTATTTCAAAGCCCGCTATGCCGATCTTCCGATGCTGCTGCGCGGAAGCCGCCAATCGGTCGCTGTGCTTTCCGGCCGCGAAACGCCGGAACAGCTGACCGCCTTGTCCGATGATATTTGGGCCTATTCGGGTTTGGGATGCCGCAATGTTTCGTTGGTTTTCGTTCCTGCCGGATATGATTTGCGACTTCAAGTGCCGCATCTAAACAACAAATACAAAAATAATTACATTCAGACAAAGGCGCTGCTTCGGATGAACGGCAAACCGTTTCGGGATTTCGGTTCAGCTGTCGCGGTCGAACAGACGGCGTTCCCGAATGCATTGAGCGAACTTGCCGTCGCACATTATCGTACATTAGACGAGGTTGCGGCTTGGCTCGCCGCTCACAATGCTGAAATCCAATGCGTCGTAACGGACTCTCTGCCGCACGATCGCCGAACCGGCTTCGGGCAGGCGCAGTCGCCGGCGCTGACCGATTGGCCCGACGGGCAGGATGTGCTGGCGTGGCTGACCGCGATAGCCTAAAAAGTGGCGGAAAAAGGTACGAAAATCGCAAAAAAAACGTATCTTGGTCGAACAAATTTTACACTGCTATGTCAATGGTTTTCCGGTTCCGGATGTTGAGCGACGAAAACGACAATTTCGTGCGCGATTACGAAGTCCTGTACGACACGACGCTGTTGGAATTTCATCATTTCATTCTCGAAACCCTGGAGTACGAGCCGTGCATGGCCTCGTTCTTTACGGCGGATGCCCTGTGGGAGAAACAACGCGAATTTACCCTGATGACGATGGGCGACGGCGAATACGAAGATATGCCCCAGTCGATGGAGGAGGTTACGCTCGGACAGATTCTTCACCATATCCGCGACCGCTTGATCTACCTCTTCGATATGTTCGGTAACCGGGCCTATTACCTTGAATTGACAGGCGTTTACAGGGCCGATCCGGAGGGCGTCTATCCGCGTGAAATCTTCGCACGCGAGGAGGCGCCCGATCAATACGATCCCTCGAAAAACCGCCCGAGCGAGGAGGGAGCGGAGGGTTCGATCTTCGATCAGATGATGGACGAATTCAACGATTTCGAGGGCGACGACAACTACGACGATGAATACTAAACGGTTGTTGGTCATCGTGGGCCCGACCGGTTGCGGCAAGACGGATATCAGTATTCGGCTCGCGCGGCATTACGACGCGCCGATTCTCTCGACCGATTCGAGGCAATTCTATCGCGGAATGGCTATCGGTACGGCACAGCCGACGGGCGAGCAGCTGCAAGCCGCAGAGCATCATTTCATTGCATCGCATGATCCGACGGAAAACCTGAACTGCGGCGAATACGAAGTGCAGGCTTTGGCGCGGCTTCGGGAACTATTCGGCCATCACGAGTCGGTCATCGCCGTGGGAGGTTCCGGATTGTATGTGCGGGCATTGTGCGATGGGATGGACGATCTGCCCCATGCGGATGCCGCGTTACGGAACGAGCTGACCGAACGGCTGCAACGGGAAGGAATTGCTTCATTGGCAGCGCAATTAAAAGAACTTGACCCCGCGTATTATGAAACGGTCGATCGCAACAATCCGGCTCGTGTGTTACGGGGATTGGAGGTGTGCCTGCAAACGGGGCGGCCTTTTTCCGAGCAGCGGACAGGCCGAAAGAAAGATCGCAACTTCCTAATTATCAAGATCGGAATAACTTTACCTCGCAAAGAACTTTATGTACGGATCGACAGCCGGGTCGATGCGATGATGGCGGCGGGATTGGAAGCCGAAGCGCGTGCGTTGTATCCGTATCGTGCGCTCAATTCGCTGCAAACGGTCGGTTATCGCGAATTGTTCGACTATTTCGATGGACGGATCACGCGCGAAAAGGCGATCGAACTGATCAAGCGCAATTCACGCCGTTATGCCAAGCGGCAGATGACCTGGTTTCGGCGCGATCCCGAAATCCGGTGGTTCGCCCCCGACGAGGACGAGGCCATTATAAATTATGTGCGCGATTCGATTCAAGGCAGCTAATTACCGTTGCGCGGATTTGGCCGATTGACGTTTTTTTCCTACTTTTGTGGCGCTTTTCGATCGAAAAGCGGATGCTCGGATGGTGGAATAGGTAGACACGCCGGACTTAAAATCCTGTGATCCGCAAGGATCGTGCGGGTTCGATTCCCGCTCCGAGTACCAAATCCGTCGATAAAATCGGGAGGGGGGGGGTAGATCATCGTTTTTTGCGGTTCATCTTCATTTTCGGCAAAAGCATGCTCGTATTCGCCAAAACCGCACCGAGCCGCATCCGAAAATTTTGGAATTCGAAATAATGCACTATCTTTGCATCGGATTCCGAACGATCGGGCGACCGTCCGATTTTTGAAAATCACACGAAAAGAACGATTCAATTAATTCGTATGCAAGATTTAGAAGCACTCGAAAAGAAGAGCTTGCCGGAGTTGCGGGAGATCGCACGAGCCTTGGGCATCCGAAATATCATGGTGAAAAAGCACGAGTTGATCCAGAATATCGCCGGCGAAGCGTCCGGCGAAGCAAAGAGTGTCGCACCGGAGAATCCGGAACCGTTGCAGCCCCGCAAACGCGGCCGCCGTCCCCGCACGGCAATCGTTTCGGAGAATCCGGAACCGCCGCAGCCCCGCAAACGCGGCCGCCGTCCCCGTACTGCGGTCGTCTCGGAGGAGGCGAAACAGAATGAGCTGACACAACAGATGGAGCTATCAGAGGAACGAACAGCATCGGACAACAGCGAGCCATTGACCTCGACAACCGAAGCCGAGCAGCCGATGACGCCGCCGAAAAAGCGTCGCGGTCGCAAGCCGAAAGCGCAAATTCTTCAAGAACAAGCGCAACTCCACGCACAACAGGAAACGTCGTCCGAACCACTGCACCCTGTTTCGGAAGCATATCCGGAGCTGATGACGCCGTCCATCTTCGACGAAGTAATCACCAAAGACGACTTCGAAGGCGAAATCGAAGGCGAAGGCGTTCTGGAAATCATGCCCGATGGATTCGGATTCCTGCGTTCGGCCGACTACAACTACCTCAATTCGCCCGATGACATCTATGTTTCGCCGTCGCAAATCAAGCTCTTCGGACTGAAACCCGGCGACACGGTCAATGGGGCCATCCGCCCGCCCAAAGAGGGTGAAAAATACTTCCCGCTCGTGCGGGTCAACGAAATCAACGGTCTGGCACCGGAGTACATCCGAGACCGCGTGCAGTTCGAATACATGACGCCGCTCTTCCCGAGCGAAAAATTCTGTCTGACGGGCAACGGGCATAACAACATGTCCACCCGCATCGTCGATCTGTTCTCCCCGATCGGCAAGGGACAACGCGCCTTGATCGTCGCCCAGCCGAAAACCGGTAAGACCATGTTGCTGCAATCCATCGCCAATGCCATCGCCGACAACCATCCGGAAGTCTACATGATCGTCTTGCTGATCGACGAACGTCCGGAGGAGGTTACGGAGATGGCCCGCAACGTAAAAGCCGAAGTCGTGGCATCGACGTTCGACGAGCAGGCTTCGCGGCACGTGAAAGTGGCCGAGATGGTGCTGGAGAAGGCGAAACGCATGGTCGAATGCGGTCATGACGTCGTGATCTTCCTGGATTCGATCACGCGCCTGGCCCGGGCCTACAACTCCGTGCAACCGGCATCGGGCAAAGTCCTTTCGGGCGGTGTCGACGCCAATGCGCTCCATAAGCCGAAACGTTTCTTCGGCGCAGCCCGCAATACAGAGGAGAAAGGTTCGCTGACGATCATCGCCACGGCATTGATCGACACCGGTTCGAAGATGGACGAGGTGATTTTCGAGGAGTTCAAGGGTACGGGCAACATGGAGTTGCAGCTCGATCGGAAATTGGCCAACAAACGTGTTTATCCGGCCGTGGATGTCATCGCTTCGGGCACCCGTCGGGAAGATCTGCTGCTGCCCCGCGATGTGATGAACCGTACATGGGTCTTGCGCAAGTATCTGGCCGACATGACCCCGGTCGAAGCGATGGAATTCCTGCAAAAACAGATGGGGCTGACAGAGAGCAACGAAGAATTCCTGGCAACGATGAATCAATAGACGACAAATTCAACAAAAACTATCGACCCAGCTATGAAAATCAAGCATTTTTTCGTTTCTGCCGTTTGCCTGCTCGCGACGGTACCGGCACTCGGATGGGGGCAGAAAGGGCATGACGTAACGGCCTACATCGCCGAATGCCATCTGACCCCGAAAGCGGCCGAACAGATCGACAAGGTTCTCGACGGACACTCGTTGGTTTATTATGCGAATTGGCTCGACAATGCAAGCCATACGCCGGAATACGCCTATACCAAGACATGGCACTACTTGAATATCGACGAAGGGAAGATGTTGGAAACGATGCCGCGCAATGCAAACGGAGACGTTCTGGTGGCGGTTATGACGATTTACGAAAAATTGAAAGCCGGCGGATTGTCGCACGAGGAGGAACAATTCAATCTGAAGATGCTCATCCACCTGGTGGGAGATATGCACTGCCCGATGCACACGGGGCATCTTTCGGATTTGGGCGGCAACAATCGACCCGTTGCATTGTTCGGCCGGCCGACCAATCTGCACTCGATCTGGGACACCGGCATCGTCGAAGCGGCGCACAAATGGAGTTACACCGAGTGGCAGCAGCAGATCGATCGGGGGAATCGGGATATAGATGAAATTCAGGCCGGGACGCCCACGGATTGGGTGCTCGAAACCCAGCAGATTTGCAACGACGTCTACGAAAAGACCCCCGAGGGGAGTAAAGTTTCCTACGATTATGTGAATGAATACGCTCCCGTCGTCGAACAGCAGTTTTTGCGCGGCGGTCTGCGATTGGCCCGATTGCTGAACGAGATTTATCGTTGATTCGTCTGCATTTTGCAATACGGAAGCGTATCCCGATAGGTTCCGGATACGCTTTTCTTTTTAAGAGAGCGGGGAGCGGGGCAGGTAGAAATCGTGTGATGGATATTCATGAAAAATTTGGTAATGATGCCAAAATTTGGAGATTCGGAAATTTTCGCTACCTTTGCATTCGCATTCGTCTTTAAGATCTTGCGGATGTCGTTTGCGGAAATAGCTCAGTTGGCAGAGCACAACCTTGCCAAGGTTGGGGTCGCGAGTTCGAGTCTCGTTTTCCGCTCTCAATAAAACAAGTCTGATAATCAAATGATTATCAGACTTGTTTTGCCGTCGAAACATATTCGATTTCATATCGAGCGTATTACAGACACATTTCGAATATCTTTTCGATGTCTTTTTGGCCCAACGGTTTGAATCCAGGCTCGATGCCCGAAAGTTCGAAAACCTCGCATCCGCCTTTTTTCAATTCGGTCATGATTTTGTCATACAGTCCGATTCGCTTGATCGAACCGCCACGGATCGGATAACCCCGATTCCGGTTTGCGTCCGTATCGAGCGCTCCGTGCGCGACACGATCGACCGCTACTTTTTATCGCGGTTGAAATAGAGTTCCAACAGCTCCCTGGCAGCGACGAACGAGGAGAGACGGTTATTCAACACCCGCTGTTCGTACTCGCCGATGCGTTCGTCGATGACCGGCGAGCGATAAAACGAATTGCGCAGGGCTTCGTTGATGCTTTCGTACATCCAGTATTTGTTTTGCCGGTTGCGGTTGATCTGGAAATAGCCGTTCTTTTCCGTATGTTCCAAATAGGACTCCACGCCTTTCCATACCTCTTCCAGACCGGCCCGCGTTACCGACGAGGCCGTATATACGCAAGGATGCCATCCCGATTCGGGAACGGGAAAAAGCCGCAAGGCGCTTTGGAATTGTGTGCGGGCCAGTTCCGCCTTATGGATATTTTCGCCGTCGGCCTTGGTGATGACCATCAGATCGGCCATCTCCATAATGCCCCGTTTGATGCCCTGCAACTCATCGCCCGCACCGGAAATCTGCAGCAGCATGAACAAGTCGACCATCGAATGCACCGCCGTTTCGGACTGTCCGACCCCCACCGTTTCGATGAAGATGACGTCGAATCCGGCCGCTTCGCACAGCACGACCGTTTCGCGGGTCTTGCGCGCTACGCCTCCCAACGAACCGGCCGAAGGGGAGGGGCGGATGAATACGTCGGGATTGTGGCAGATGCTCTCCATGCGGGTCTTGTCGCCGAGAATCGAGCCGCCGCTGCGTTCCGAAGAGGGGTCGATCGCCAGCACGGCCAATTTGTGATGCAATGAGGTAACCATACCGCCGATCGCCTCGATAAAGGTCGATTTGCCGGCGCCCGGCACGCCCGTTATCCCGATGCGGATGGATTTGCCGGCATGAGGCAGGCACCGTTCGATGATCTCCTGCGCCTTGGCGTAATGTTCGGGGTTGTTCGATTCGATGAGCGTAATGGCCTGCGACAGGACGGGAACGTTGCCGGAAAGGATGCCCGCGACATAATCGTCAACGGAGAGTTCCCGTTTCTTGCGGCGCGTAAAATAAGGGTTCACGATCGGCTGGTCTTCGACGCCTTCCGCAACATTCAACGCCGTATCGTGATGAATATCGGCGTACTCTTTTTCGTAATGAGCTATTTTCGAGAAATTCATGGCGTATATGTCAAACGGCGGGCGAGGCCGCCTTTCGAAGATTCCTATTGTGCGGTCGCGACGATTTTTTCGGTCAGCCGGAGCGGATTGCCCTGCCACAACACCCGATTCCGGGCATCGATCAGCAGGCCGAAAGGAACATACTCCACCCCGAGACTTTTGAAGATTTTTCCGCCCGCATCGAACGCGACAGCCATTCGCGGCGAAAGATAGGGAGCCATGAGCGGAGCGATTTTCGCTTCGTCATCGCGGGTAACGACGATCACCCGCAGGCGGTTGTCCGCTCTTTCCGTCAAGCGATGCAAGTGCTCGAGCGTTTGTCCGCAAACGGGATTCGATACGGTGAAAAAGGTCAGAACGGTCAACGGAGCCGACGCAGGACGAATCCCGTCGAGCCAAGCCTCCGCCTGAATTACGGGAACTTTCTGACCCAATGCGGCGTTTTGCGCCCGCAGCGGGAAAAGCGAGATCGCCCACACGAAGAGCAGCAAAAAAAATCCCTGTTTTTTCATAACTCTGCATCTTTTCTTTGGCGAAGTTACGAATTTTTTGTCTAATTTGGCAACGGACGAATTTTTTCGACCGAGAACGCTTGGGGATTCCCGAAGATTGATTTATCTTTGTGTGCTCCGAAAAGGGGCGATATTACAACGAAAAAATCACACCAATCATCTTTTCAAACCATGAAAGTATCTCATATCGAACATCTCGGCATCGCCGTGAACAGTCTCGACGAAGCAATCCCCTATTGGGAAAACGTACTCGGACTGAAATGTTACGCCATCGAAGAGGTCGCCGACCAGAAAGTCCGGACGGCTTTCTTCCTGCTGGGGCAGACCAAGATCGAATTGCTCGAGCCCACCTCGGAGGATTCGACGATCGCCAAGTATATCGAAAAACGCGGCGTGGGCATTCATCACATGGCGTTAGCCTGCGAAAACATCGAGGAGCAGCTGGCCGATGCCGAAGCCAGGGGAATCCGTCTGATCGACGCAACTCCGCGCAAGGGCGCCGAAGGCATGACCATCGCTTTCCTGCATCCCAAATCGACGCAGGGCATTCTGACGGAACTCTGCGAAAACAAGAACAAATAATCCGAAGCCATGAGCGAGATTCAGAATAAAATAAATCAACTGATCGAAAACCGCGAGACCGCCCGGCTCGGCGGCGGACAGAAAGCGATCGACAAACAGCACGAAAGAGGCAAATACACGGCCCGCGAACGCATCCAGATGCTGCTCGACGAAGGCAGCTTCGAGGAGTTCGACATGTTCGTTACGCATCGCTGCTACGACTTCGGCATGGAGAAGAAACATACCTTCGGCGACGGCGTGGTAACCGGTTACGGTACGATCGACGGCCGTTTGGTCTATGTCTTCGCACAGGATTTCACGGTTTCGGCCGGTTCGCTTTCGCTGTCGATGTCGGACAAGATATGCAAGGTCATGGATATGGCCATGCGCAACGGTGCGCCCTGCATCGGCATGAACGATTCGGGCGGCGCCCGTATCCAGGAAGGGGTCAACGCATTGGCCGGCTATGCGAACATTTTCCAGCGGAACGTGATGTCGTCGGGCGTCATTCCGCAGATTTCGGCCATCTTCGGCCCGTGTGCGGGCGGTGCGGTCTATTCGCCGGCCCTGACCGACTTCATCATCATGAAGAAAGAGACCTCGAACATGTTCCTGACCGGCCCGAAGGTCGTGAAAACCGTAACGGGCGAAGACGTAACGCAGGAACAGTTGGGCGGTGCACGTATGCACACGACCAAATCGGGCGTGGCCCAGTTCGCCGTCGATACCGAGGAAGAAGGCATCGCGCTGATCCGCAAGCTGCTCTCGTATATGCCGCAGAACAACATGGAGGATGCGCCGCTGGCCGTCTGCACGGACAAGATCACCCGTTTGGAGGATTCGCTCAACGAAATCATTCCGGACAACGACAACAAGCCGTACGATATGTCCGAAGTCATCCGCGCGATCGTCGACAACGGCGAATACCTCGAATCGGCGGCCGGTTTCGCGAAGAATATCATCACCTGCTTCGCCCGTTTCAACGGACAGTCGGTGGGCATCATCGCCAACCAGCCCAAGTTCATGGCGGGCGTGCTCGATATCAATGCCAGCCGCAAAGCCGCCCGCTTCGTGCGGTTCTGCGACGCTTTCAACATTCCGATCGTTACGTTGGTCGACGTTCCGGGCTTTCTGCCGGGTACGGCGCAGGAATACGGCGGCGTCATCACGCACGGTGCGAAACTGCTCTTCGCTTATTGCGAAGCCACGGTGCCGAAGATCACCGTTACGCTGCGCAAGGCGTATGGCGGTGCCTATATCGTCATGTCGTCCAAACACATACGAGGCGACATCAACTACGCTTGGCCATCTGCCGAAATCGCAGTCATGGGTGCCAGCGGTGCCGTCGAAGTGCTTTATGGAAAAGATTTGAAAGAGCTGGCCGACAAACCCGAAGAACGCGCCGCGTTCATTGCCGAGAAGGTCAAGGAGTACAACGACAAATTCTCCAATCCGTACAATGCCGCCCGTTACGGCTATATCGACGATGTGATCGAACCGCGCAATACGCGCTTCCGCATCATCCGCGCATTGCAGTCCCTGGCGACCAAACGGTTGCAGAATCCGCCCAAGAAGCACTCGAATATCCCCTTGTAAACGATTGAGCCATGAAAATGTTATCGGTAACGAACTGGGGATGGTCGGAGATGCTGTGGGTGGCTCTCATCAGCATCTGCTTGGTATTCATTGTGCTGGCTTTGCTGGTTTTCATCATGAAGTTGTTCGGATTCGTCTTCACGCGCCAACAGGCAGCCGCCGCGAAGATGACCGCCGCCCCCGTAGCCACGGGCCAGCTGCATGAAGAGGAGATTGCAGCCATCGTCGCCGCCCTCACCCTTTTCAAGGCGGAGATGCACGACCGTGAATCGGATGTATTGACCATCCAAAGTATCAAACGCGCCTACTCGCCGTGGAACTCGAAGATCCACGGTCTGACCCGGGTGCCTGACAAAAAATAAGCATTGCAAACGTCATGAAAAATTACTCGCTGAAAATCAACGGACAAAATTACGACGTGCAGATCGACAACGTGAACGAAACCTCGACTTTAGCTCACGTAACGGTCAACGGCACGCCCTATGAGGTGGAAATTGCAGGCGCCGAACGCACCGCAGCGACCAAACCCCAGGTCGCACCCGCTCCCAAAGAGGCCGACAGCTCCAAAATCACGCCCGCAACGGCCACGCCGTCGCCCCGCATCGCAGCGGCAGCGCCGACTTCGGGCAGTGTCGTGAAATGCCCGCTTCCGGGTACGGTGTTGAGCATCCGTGTCGCTGTCGGAGACAAGGTCGCACCCGGGCAGAACCTCGTGGTGCTCGAAGCCATGAAGATGGAAAACAATATCGACGCTGACCGTGCCGGTGTCGTCAAACAAATCTTCGTTCAGCAAGGCGCCACGGTGATGGAGGGAGACAATCTGCTTGTTATCGAATAGTTATGGGTACGCTGTCAGTCGCATCCTCGAACTTCGTCGGGGAGAGCATTCAAAAATTCGTCGAATCCACGGGGCTCGTCGGATTCTTCGGAGCGATGGGGTGGGCCAGCATCGTCATGATCGGTGTGGCTTTCTTCCTGCTCTATTTAGCGATCCGCCACAAATTCGAGCCGCTGTTGCTTTTTACCATCGCATTCGGCATGCTGCTCACCAACCTGCCCGGGGCGAATCTCTATCATGCGGAGCTTTTTGCCGAGGGACATGTGCATTGGGGCAATTTCGTCGCCCGGGCCGGTCTGCTCGATTACCTCTATTTGGGTGTCAAATTAGGCATCTATCCCTGTCTGATCTTCGTCGGCGTAGGGGCCATGACCGACTTCGGGCCGCTGATCGCCAACCCCAAAAGTTTTCTGTTGGGGGCGGCTGCCCAGATCGGCATCTTCATCACGTTCCTCGGCGCTTTCGCCTTGGGATTCACGCCTGAACAGGCAGGTTCCATCGGCATCATCGGCGGTGCCGACGGCCCGACGGCCATCTATCTGACCTCGAAGCTCGCGCCCGAACTGCTCGGCCCCATCGCCGTGGCGGCCTACTCCTACATGGCGCTCGTGCCGGTGATCCAGCCGCCCATCATGAAGATGCTGACCACCAAAAAGGAGCGCGCCATCAAGATGAAGACCCTGCGTCCGGTTTCGAAGTTGGAGCGGATTCTCTTCCCGATCATCATTGCGGTCATCATCTCGCTTCTGCTGCCGAGTGCCGCTCCGCTTATCGGGTGCTTGATGCTGGGCAACCTGATGAAGGAGTGCGGCGTAGTCGACCGATTGAGCAAAACCGTACAGAACGAACTGATGAACATCGTCGTGATTTTCCTCGGTCTGACGGTGGGCGCTACGGCAACGGCCGAAGCCTTCTGCAATGGCCGAACGCTGGGAATCCTCGTTTTGGGCGTATTGGCATTCGGCATCGGTACGGCAAGCGGCGTTCTGCTGGCCAAACTGATGAATCTGTTCATCAAAGAGGGGAAAAAGATCAACCCGCTGATCGGTGCGTCGGGCGTATCGGCCGTTCCGATGGCGGCACGCGTCGCCCAAACGGTCGGTCAGCAGGAAAATCCGAGCAACTTCCTGCTGATGCACGCCATGGGCCCGAATGTGGCCGGTGTCGTCGGTTCGGCGGTGGCTGCGGGCATTCTGCTTTCGTTCCTCGGATAGTCCGATTCGGATCATCGGAAAAAGGCAGGACAGAAAACCGTCCTGCCTTTTCTGCATACAACCTGCTCTTTTTTGATGTTTTTCATGCTTTTGTTTTTGCAGAACCGAAAAAATTCGTACCTTTGCGCACCCGCATAAAATGCGGGAATAAGGATTACAACAAGTTAAATTAAACGTAAAACACAGTGGATTCATTAAGCTACAAGACTATCTCTGCCAATGCAGCGACCGTCACCAAAGAGTGGGTGCTGATCGATGCGAACGGCGAGGTATTGGGACGTCTCGCCTCGCAGATCGCCAAGATTCTTCGGGGTAAGAACAAGCCCAGCTACACGCCCCACGCGGATTGCGGCGACTATGTGGTCGTGATCAATGCCGAGAAAGTGAAGCTCACGGGCAAAAAGATGACCGACAAGGTCTACACGCGACACACGGGTTATCCGGGCGGCCAGCGTTATGCCACCCCCGCCGATTACCTGGCCAAAAAGCCGACATTCCTGATCGAAAAGGCCGTAAAGGGCATGTTGCCCCGCACGCGATTGGGCGCCGCTCTTCTGAAAAATCTGAAGGTTTATGCCGGTGAGGAGCATCCTCATGCCGCACAAAGCCCGAAGACCGTCAAATTAAACGAAATCAAGTAAAAGAGAATTATGGAAGTTGTAAACACCGTAGGTCGCCGTAAGGCTGCTGTGGCTCGCGTATTCGTGAAGCCGGGTAAGGGTCAGATTACTATCAACCATAAGGAGCTTGCCACCTATTTCCCGCTCGAAATTCTCCAGTTCCAGGTAAAACAGCCGCTGCTGGCTACCAACACGGCCGAGAATTACGACATCGCCATCAATCTGGACGGCGGCGGCATCAAAGGTCAGGCAGAGGCTGCCCGTCTGGGCATTGCACGCGCTCTTTGCGAGATCGATGCCGAAATGCGTCCGGTGCTGAAGAAGGCCGGATTCCTGACGCGCGATCCCCGCGAGGTTGAACGCAAGAAGCCCGGTCAGCCCGGAGCACGCCGCAAGTTCCAGTTCAGCAAGCGTTAATATCGCAGACGACCGGAAATTCGGCAAAGCACGGCGAGGTTTTCGAAACCGGAACGACCGACGGCGCAAGCTGTTACTACCTTTCGGTTGCCGAGCCGCGGAAAACCCCTCGGGATCGGACCGATCCGCTACCCGTAGGGTTGCAGAAAAGAGAATTAAACCAAACAAAAACGCATTATCATGTCTCGTACAAATTTTAATACCTTATTGGAAGCCGGTGCGCACTTCGGACACCTGAAGCGCAAATGGAACCCCAAAATGGCTCCCTATATCTTCATGGAGAAGAACGGCATCCATATCATCGACCTGCACAAAACCGTATTGAAAGTCGATGAAGCGGCCGCAGCCATCAAACAGATCGCCAAGAGCGGTCGCCGCGTGCTGTTCGTCGCCACGAAGAAGCAGGCCAAAGAGATCGTTGCCGAAAAGGTGGCAGCCGTCGGAATGCCTTACGTTACCGAACGCTGGGCAGGCGGTATGCTGACGAACTTCCCCACCATCCGTAAAGCCGTCAAGAAAATGGCCACCATCGACAAGATGACCAATGACGGTACGTTCGATAACTTCTCGAAGCGCGAGAAACTCCAGATCGCCCGTCAGCGTGCGAAGTTGGAGAAGAACCTCGGTTCTATCGCCGATCTGACCCGTCTGCCGGCGGCGCTGTTCGTCGTCGACGTGCAGAAAGAGGCCAACGCCGTAAAAGAGGCGAAACGGTTGAGCATCCCCGTATTTGCAATGGTTGACACTTGTTGTGATCCGACCGACATCGATTACGTTATACCTGCAAATGACGATGCCGCCAAATCGATCGCCGTTATCGTAGACGTCATGTGCGCCGCAATTGCCGAAGGCACCGAGGAACGCCGTCTCGAAAAGGAGAAGGAGGCCCAGGAGGCCGAAGCATCGGCCGAAGCCGCTCCCCGCAAGGAGGGCAAGCCCCGCATCAAGAAAGCGGTGAAAGCGATGGTCGATGCCGAAGAAGAGGCTGTGAAAGAGGTCGTAGCGGCTGTCGAAACTCCGTACGAGGAGCCGACAAACGCAGCAACGACCGAAACCGAAACCGCCGCAGAACAGGCCGAATAATCGCGGCTTCTGAAAAAAGTTGTTAATGTAAACACGAAAAACCATGGAAATCAAAGCTGCAGATGTAATGAAGCTCCGTAAGATGACCGGCGCCGGCATGATGGACTGCAAAAAAGCCCTCATCGAAGCGGAAGGCGATTACGACCGTGCTCAAGACATTATCCGCGAAAAAGGGAAACTCGTCGTTGCCAAACGCGCCGATCGCACGGCTACCGAAGGCGTCGTCGTTACGAAAATCGTCGGTCAAAAGGCCTATATTCTGTGTTTGGCCTGCGAAACCGACTTCGTGGCTCAAAACGCCGAGTATGCCGCTTCGGCCAATGCCATGTTGGAGGCAGCTGTCGCAGCCGATGCTGCCGACCGCGACGCACTGCTGGCTACGAAAAACGCCGAAGGCCATACCGTCGAAGAGATGGTAACCGAGAAATCGGGACAGACCGGTGAGAAGATCGAACTGGCTTATTATGCCCGCATCGAGGCTCCTTACTGCGCCGCCTACGTTCACTTCAACAAGAAATTAGGTACGGTTCTGGGCTTCAACAAAGAGGTTCCCGCCGAAGTCGCCCATACGGTTGCCATGCAGGCTACGGCCATGGCTCCCGTATCGATCGACATAGCGGACTGCCCGGCCGAGGTCGTGGAACATGAGCGCAAGATCGCGATCGAGGCCATGAAACAGGATCCGAAAAACGCCAACAAACCCGAAGAGATTCTTGCGAAGATCGCCGAAGGCAAGATGCGCAAGTTCTACGAGGAGAACACGCTGTTGAACCAGGTGGTTGTCGGCGAGAAGGAGACCATCGCCGAATACATCCGCAAGGCCGACAAAGAGGCTACGGTGATCGCTTACAAACGCTTCGCGCTGGGCGAATAAGTTTCGGCGAACAACACTCTGAAAAAGGAGGTCTTTTCGAAAAAGGCCTCCTTTTTATGCACCTGCATCTCCATTCAATCGTCCGCTTCGACCTTCACGATTTCCCCTCGCTTGACATACCACAGATACCCGTCGCATTCGGTATAGCCCATGTGGCGGATCAAGTCCATGTAACGACGGATTTGATGTTGGTAAACAGCCTCCTTGCCTTCGCGTTTGCCGAATTTATAATCGACGACGACCGCCCGCCGACCTTTGAGCATCACGCGGTCGGGTCGTTTTATTAAATCTTCGTCGGAAGAGGTCGTAAGGTCCGATATGGGCCGGATAATCGTGTTTTCATTCCGCACGCAGTCCCAGCTGCCGTCGAACCATTCACGCACGAGCGGATTTTCAAACGCACGGTCGATCATTCGCCGCAATGCGGCAGCATCCGCCTCGGAAAGCAGCGCATCGGCGTACATCTGCTCGACGGCCCGACGAAGATCGTCGACCGTCGCCGCATCCTGGAACGCCTTGTGCATCAAGATTCCGAGATTCCGCGGCGACAGTTCCCGCTCGCCCTCCTCGAAATAGCGTTGCGACGGCAGCTTCAGCCGTAAAACGGATGGAGCCGTAGGGTAGCCTTTCAATACGATATGCTTCGGCTGTTCCGTATCGCGCTCCGCTGCCACGGGCCCCGTAAATTCGCCGAACTCGAAACGATCGCAGGATTTGCCGGCCGATTCCTCGAGCGCCTGCCACAACAATGCGCCCGCATGGGTCGGCGCTCTATCCTTACCGGCCTGCGGAACGAAGACATGCAACGATTCCGCCGCTCGGGTCAACGCCACATAGAGCAGATTGAGGTTGTCCACATGCGCGAAAACCTGTTCGCGGTAATACTCCGCCGAGAAGTCGGATTCGGACATCTCTTTTCCGTATTTAACAGGAAATCGGCCGATTTCGCCCGCATTGCCGTCCGCTTCGGCCCAAACGATATTCGGGCTCCAGTTATTGGCCTTGGGCCCCAACGACCATGAACAATAGGGAATGATGACCGCTTTTCGTTCGAGCCCTTTCGCCTTGTGGATCGTCATGATTTCGACCGCCGTTTCGCTCCGTTCGATCGAAAGCGACTGCTCCGAGCCCTGCTCCTCCCACCAGCGCAGGAAAAGCGGAATATCGGCGATACGGTCGGAACAGAAAGCGATCAGTTGCTCATGGATGGCTTGCAGATAGACTGTTCGGTCGGCGGCGGTTTGCAATTCGTAGCGCATCACGATCCGTTCGAACGCCTCTTCGGGCGACAACAACTGCAGCGAACGGAAAAAGGCCCGCTCCTCCTCGTGCAACGGGGCCTCGAAGGGCCGGCCGAGGAAGTGATTGTAGTTGGCCCGATTGAGCGAATCCTCGCCATTCATCGCAAGCCGCATGGCCGACACGATGAACGTACATACCGGTGCGGTTCCGATGCGCAAGGCCTCGTGCGTCATCACCTCGAATCGATAACGATCATCCGTATTCTTCCGCTTGAAATCGAGCAGCTCGGCCGCAATGCGCGCGCCGTCGGCCGTCTTCCGCACCAAAATCAAGATGTCGCACGGACGGAACCCCTTGTCCATCAAGCGGCAAATGCGTTCCACGACCGGCGGCTTCTCCTCGTACAATTCGACCGAGACATAACCCGGATACTCTTTTCGGCGGCGCGGACGTTGTTCGTGATTCCGGTAAGCCTCCACCAACGTATCGCGCAATCGCTCCGCCTCGTCGGCGGGCAGCGCGTGTCGGGCCTGCGCCTTTTCGAGCATCGCATTGAGCTGCCAGTTATCGGACGCGACCATGCGTGCGATCATCCGGTTGTTGAACTCCACGATCGCGGGCAGGCTCCGGAAGTTGTCCTGCAAGCTGACCACCTCGGTATTTTCCGGCCCCAAGGCCTCGCGCGCCCCGTAACGAAGGATTTTCCAGTCGCCGCCCCGCCAGCGGTAAATCGATTGCTTGATGTCGCCGACAATGAACACCGAGGTCTGTTCGACCTGCGACAGCGCATTGCGCAGGAGCGGCAGGAAATTTTCCCACTCCTTGATCGACGTATCCTGAAATTCGTCGATCATAAATCGTTCGAAGCGATTCCCGACCTTTTCATAGATGAAGGGCGCATCGTTTTGATCGATAAATTCCGAAAGGATGTACTTCGTCTCCGACAGGAGCATCAGATTCTGTTCGTCGCACATGCGCTGCACCCGGGCATACAAATCGGCCAACAGCGCAAAACTGCGATAATTGGCCCGCAAAAGGGCAGCGGTGTTCCATTGACGAATATTCCGGTCGTAGATTTCGCACACCGTATGCAGCAGGGGCTGCAGCAGGGCGACATGATCCGCCGCGGGCGATTTCGCATTGCACCAACCGGTCGTCGACCGGCTTTGGTTGCGGACAGTGGTGCTGTATGCCACGATCTCGCCCGCAGCGATCTCCCGCAGATAGTTGACCGGAAAGCCTCGCGTGAAATCCTGCTCGGAAAGCCCGGCGCCCTCGATGATCGCAAGCGCCCGCTGGGCCGTCTCGCGCATCTGACGTTTCGTCTTTTCGGTCTGGGCGAGTGCATCCCGCACGATGCGGGCCAGCTCCTCTTTCGAACGCATCGAAGCGAGCGTCTCCTTGTTCTTCTCCTTGAACAGCTCCTTGCCCAACGCAAGAATCCCGTTGCGAATGTCCCAGCCGCTTCCGTCGTCGATCCGCTCCTGCACGAAACCGGTCAACCAACGCAACAGCTCCTTGTCGACCGTAATCGCGTCGATCAAAGCGTCGGCGCTCTCGGAGAGCACCGAAGCCGTCTCGATTTCGATATTGTAATTTAGGTCGATGCCCAATTCCTTGATGAATGCACGCAAAATCCGTTGGAAGAAAGTGTCGATCGTCAGCACCGTGAAGCGCGAATAATCGTGCAGGATTTTCGAACGGGCTTCGGCCGCCCGCTTGCGCACGGTCGCGGCGTCTAAATTCAATTCGCGGCAAAGCGAGACCAGGTAAGGGCTCTCCGCACCGGAAGCCAATCGGTGTATCTCTTTCAGAATACGCGATTTCATCTCCTCGGTGGCCTTGTTCGTGAAGGTTACGGCCAGAATATGCCGGTACAGAGCGGGCCGCTCCACCACGTCGTGCACATACTTGTAGGCTAACTGATAGGTCTTGCCCGACCCTGCACTCGCATTGAGAATTTTCGCTTTCACGCTCCGGTTCTTCGTTTGTCGAAGTAAAAGTACGAAACAAATCGCGAATAATCGCCCCGAATCCCGATTATTTTTGTAATTTAGCGTCGTATTTAACCATTCATACCACCATGAAGAAACTCATTTTGAGCACCGTTGTGCTGTTGTTCGCATCCGCTTGTTTCGCCCAAACCGCCGAGCCGATCGATGCCCGACATTCGGCATCCGAAAAAAGCGAGTGGCTCCAATCCTTTTCGGCTGTGAATATCGAAGCCCCGGTCGAAGTTACGTTCGTGCGCATTCCCGACAGCGAAGCGCCGAAAATCGTCTACGATACCCAAAGTTCCTACACGACGAAATTCCGCTTCGAAGTCAAAAATCGGGTGTTGCGCATCAGCGAGCGGGCCGATCCGCGGCGTCCCGAGAAAACGAAGGTTACGGTCTACTACAACACGTTAGACGCCCTCTCGATCACCGACGCCGCAGCCACCTTCCGCGAACCGATCGCCGTCAAGCTCTTCGATCTGAAGATCGGAGGACACGCCTCACTGGCCGCGACGCTCGATGTGAAAGATCTGAACATGGAGCTCACCGGCCGCAGTTCGGCCAAAATAGAGGGTACGGCGCGCTATCTGACCCTCTACGTCTCGACCGGTACGGTCGACGCCCTCGATTTGGAAACGATGGCCGCCCGGGTCAACGCAACCTCGGGCGGTTCCGTAACATTGGATGTAACGGAACGCCTGGAGGCCACGACCTCTACGAACGGCACGGTCAACTACAAGACGGAGCCTCCCATCGTTCGGGGCGGTGCGCGTTTCATGGGCGGCAATATCGAACAGGTCCGATAACGGCAAGGCATCATGCAAGGCTTTTTGGAAGAGGTCGCCGAGCGGCTGTATGCCCGTTACGGCGAAGCGCTGTCCGAGAGGGCCGTGCTGTTTCCTTCGCGACGGGCGCGTCTCTTCTTCACCGAAGCCCTCTCCCGCATCGTCGGACGTCCGATCTGGCAGCCCCAATGGGTTACCGTCGACGATCTGATGTCCGAAATATCGGGCCTGCATACAGGCGAACGCATCCGGCTCATCACGGAGCTCTACAAA
Source organism: uncultured Alistipes sp. (assembly GCA_947629705.1). Lineage (GTDB taxonomy): Bacteria > Bacteroidota > Bacteroidia > Bacteroidales > Rikenellaceae > Alistipes. Next base: position 147,237 of record CANREN010000001.1, read on the forward strand.
GTCTATTCGACCTATCACGACGAACCGTTCGACAAGTTCTATTTCTGGGGCGACCTGCTGCTGAACGATTTCGACACGATCGACAAATACCGGATCGACGCCGACATGCTCTTCCGGAATATCAGCGATCTGAAGGAGCTCGAGTCCGACTTGTCGTATCTCACGCCGGCACAGTTGCAGATCATCCGGACGTTCTGGTCATCGTTCGGCCGTGAGGCCGACCTTTCCAAAGAGAAACGCCGGTTTCTGGCCATCTGGCGCACGCTCGGGCCCATCTATCGGGATTACCGCAAACGGCTCGAATCGGTCGGCATCGCCTATAACGGCATGATGCAGCGAGCCGCAGCCGAACGCTTGCAGGAGGGCAGTTTCGCCTTTCCGGAGCCGCGGCGTTATGTCGTGGCCGGATTCAATGCCCTGTCCGAATGCGAGAACCAGCTCTTCCGTTTTCTGGCAACCAATGCTGAAACCGACTTCTACTGGGATTACGACTCCTATTATACGGCCAATCCCGAACAGGAAGCGGGCCTCTTCGTCCGCAACAATATCGTCCGGTTTCCGGCCCGCGACGACCTTTCGCATGACAACATGCGGCACGAAAAGCAATTGACGGCGGTTGCCGCCGTATCGAATGCCGTGCAATGCAAATACGTCGCCGAGATTCTGCACCGGCTCTCCGCCGAAGCGCCGTTGGACAAACGGACGGCCGTCGTATTGACCGATGAAAATCTGTTGATGCCGCTGCTCTACGCCCTGCCGGCCGAGGCGAAAGAGGTCAACGTAACGATGGGGTATCCCTTGCGGTCCACCTTGGCCTATACGTTCATCGAACGGCTCATCGAGCTGCAACGCCACCGCCGGACCGATAAAAACGGGCATACGGCCTTCTACCATAGCGATGTAACCGGTCTGTTGTCGCACCCCTACGTCATGGAACACGACGCGGCGGCAACCGCAGCGCACCAAGAGACGATTCTCCGCGAACGACGCATCGCCGTCGATGCCGATTGGCTCGGGACGACCGAATTGCTGAAACGCATCTTCCGGCCGGCCGCCGCGTGGCCCGAAATGTCGGATTATCTGCTCGACGTGCTCGACGGCATCGCGCATACGACCTGCGCGGGCGACGATGCACGCGAACGCATCGAATTTCTCTCCGTCATCTCCGCCGAAATCATCAAGCTGCGCAACTCGTTGGAAAAGTGCGCGATCGACCTCACCTCCGAAACCTATGCCTCTCTTCTGCGGCGGCATCTGCAAACCCTGCGGATTCCGTTCGAGGGAGAGCCGTTGAAAGGGGTGCAGATCATGGGGATTCTCGAAACGCGCAACCTCGATTTCGACCATGTGATTATTCTCTCGATGACCGACGACAACTTCCCGGGCAACCGGCTCGCGCAAGCGTCGTTCATTCCCTACAATCTGCGGGCGGCCTATTCGCTGCCTACCCCCGAACACCACGAAGGGGTCTATGCCTACTACTTTTATCGGTTGATCCAACGGGCGAAAAGCGTGCACCTGCTATATTGCTCGCATGCCGACGAAAAATCGACCGGCGAGCCGAGCCGCTATATCCGGCAACTGGATTTCGAAAGCGGCTTTTCGATCCGCAAAATCGAGGTCGGCGTGGATGTCAACTTGGCCGAAACCCATGCGATCGAGGTGGCGAAAGATGCGAACGTCCTGCACAGTCTGGCCCGATTCACCGATCCCGAGAATCCGGCGACGCTCTCTCCGACCGCTTTTTTCCGTTATGTCGCCTGTCCGTTGCGTTTCTATTTCGCGTCGGTCGCCCGGCTGAAACCGGACGACGAAATCACGGAAGAGATCGACGCCCCGATGTTCGGAACCATCCTCCATGCAGCCGTACAAAAGCTCTATTCCCGAATCAGGAACGAGACCCATCCGGGCAATACCTTGAAGGCTTTGCTCCGTACCGATGCCATCGCCCGAGCCGTCGAAGCGGCCATCAACGAGAATTATCTGCACGACGAGACGGCCTCGGCACAGGACTACACCGGCAATCTGTTATTGACCAAGGAGATCGTCATGCGTTATCTGCGGGGCGGCGTCTTGCCTTACGATGCGGCGAACGACCGGTTCACGCTCTCCGGATTGGAAGAAACGGTCGATTACGGATTCCCTTTCCCGACGTCCGACGGCGAACGCATCCTGAAATTCGCCGGCATCGCCGACCGCATCGACCGGCTCGACGACGGGTCGTTGCGCGTCGTGGACTACAAGACCGGTTCGCCGCATTTGGAATTCAAGGGGGTCGAATCGCTTTTTCGGGGAATGGGGAGACAACGGCTGTCGAACATCGTGCAAACGCTGCTCTACGCCATGATGCTCTACCACAAACACCGGATCGACGCAGTTCCGGCGCTCTATTACGTGCGGGCCATCCATCGGCCCGATTATTCGCCGCTGTTGAACGACAAGGAAGCGGGCGTATGCGGTGCGCCGTACGCTTTTTATTGCGAAAAGTTCGAACAGCTCGTCCGTGAAACGCTGACGGAAATTTACGATCCCGCCGTTCCGTTCCGTCAATGCGAGGATCGGGACACCTGTACCTATTGCGATTTCAATCCCATCTGCAAGCGCGGGAAATAGCAGCCGCTTATTCGTCCTTGACTGCGTCGAAGATACTCCGCCTCGGCAAAAAATGCAAACGAGTTTGCTTTTTTGCACGCGGCTTTTCGTATCTTTGCAACATAATAAAAGTCCGCTCGCCGAATCGGGTCGGGAATCCGAAATCATCCGGATTCGTTTACCCGCCGTGCCGAGCGGGCAACCTTAAAAAGAAGCATGTCGCCCGCTGCCGTCATCCTAACCGTATTGGGATATATCGTTCTCCTGTCCGCACTGGCCCGCATCTCGGGCCGGCGAGCAGGAAATGCAGCTTTCTTCACCGGAAACCGCCGTACACCGTGGTACCTGGCCGCATCCGCCATGATCGCCGCTGCCATGTCGGGCGTTACGTTCATCTCCGTCCCCGGATCGGTCGCAACGGACGCATTCTCCTACATGCAGATGGTCATGGGATTCACGGTAGGGCAGCTCCTCATCGCCTTCGTCCTCATCCCGACCTTCTATCGCTTGCAGGTCATCTCGTTGTACGAATACCTCGACACCCGATTCGGAATCGTTTCGCACCGAACCGGCGCCTGGTTCTTCGTTCTGTCGAAGATGTCCGGCACCGCGCTCAAGGTCTACATCGTCTGCGCCGTGATGCAGGGGCTGGTTTTCGATGCTTACGGCATACCGTTCTGGCTCAATGCGATGTTCACGATGACCTTCGTCTGGCTCTATACGCAGCAGGGCGGCGTGAAAACGCTGATTTGGACGGATACGCTCAAAACCGTCTGTATAGTCGGCAGTTTGGTGTCGACCATCCTTTGCCTGATGCACGGCATGGATTGGTCGTTAGCCGAGACGGCCCGACAAGTCGTGCAATCGCCCATGTCGCGCATCTTTTTCTTCGACAATCCCGCATCGGGAACCTATTTCTGGAAGATGTTTTTCGCCGGTATCGTGCTGCTCGTGGCGATGACCGGCCTCGACCAGGACATGATGCAGCGGAACATGAGTTGCGCTACACCCTGCGATGCGCAAAAAAATATCCTGCTCACGGCATTCTGTCAGATTTTCGTCATCCTGCTGTTTCTGATCCTCGGTGTCCTGCTTTACCGTTACACGGATCATATCGGAATGCCCCTGCCCGCCAAAAGCGACCAGGTCTTTTCGCAGGCGGCCGTCAACGGAGGAATGCCGCTTATCGTTGGCGTTCTGTTTATTATCGGACTTATTTCAAGTACCTATTCATCTGCCGGTTCTGCGCTTACCGCCTTGACGACCTCTTTCACGGTGGACATCCTCGCGGCTGCAAAACAGTCCGACGAACGCCGGTTGACCCGAACCCGACGCATCGTGCATATGGCGATGGCCGTTTGCATGGCCTTCGCGATACTGGCATTCGAATACGGCGTCGACGACAGCGTCATCAATTTAGTGTACAAGGTCGCCGGATATACTTACGGGCCGATTCTGGGGCTGTTCGTTTTCGGATGGATGACCCGACGCCGGATCCGAGACCGCCGGGTTCCCCTCGCGGCGATTGCCGCCCCCGTGTTGAGCGGCCTGTTGCAATACGTCGCCCGCACCCGCTGGAATTACCAAATCGGCTTCGAATTATTGATTTACAACGCCGCATTCACGATGATCGGCCTATCGCTTTTAACGAAACGCAATGAAAAATAGCCTTTTTTGCCTGCTGTTCGCCTTTCTGACCTGCTCCGGAGCCTCCGCAGCCGCACCCATCGGCCCCACGACCCGTCGACAGATCGACCAAACGCTCAACCGCATCGTCGCCCGCGAAGTTACGGGCGCAACCATCCGCATCCAGTCGGTCAAAGCATCCCGCGGACGGGTTCAGATATACACCTCGATCGGATTGTCCTATTACCCGTTCCGCGAAGAGAACACCCAAGCCCTCTACGATTCGATACGGGCTATTCTGCCGCGTGAATACCGCAAGGCACGGATCGAACTCTACACCGACCGGCACGAAATCACCCAACTGATTCCGTTGGCTTACCGCACCGTCCTGCCCAAAAGGAAAAAGGATCGGCCGATCCCCTTCGTCAATCGCGCCGAACGGCCGTTGGTAACCCGCTTGTCGGCTGCCGCAGCGCCGTCGCAAGGGCTGACCGGACATCATATCGCCGTATGGCAAAGCCACGGCCGCTACTTCGACCAGGAGAAAAACCGTTGGAAATGGCAGCGTTCGCAACTTTGGGAGACCTGCGAAGACCTCTATACGCAAAGTTATGTCCTGCCGTACCTGGTTCCAATGCTCGAAAATGCCGGTGCCTGCGTGCTGCTGCCCCGCGAACGCGATGTGCAGCGCAACGAGGCGATCGCCGACAACGACCGGCAAGAACAATATCGCGAGGAGGGGAGTTGGACAAATGGGGGAGCCGGATTCGCCCAACTGCGACAAGTCTATCGCACCGGCGAGAACCCGTTCCGGGACGGCACGACCCGCCGCATCGCGAGTGTCGCCGAAGGCCCCGAAAGCAGGGCCGTCTGGCAGACCGAGATTCCCGAAGCGGGGGAGTATGCCGTTTATGTCAGCTACGAACAGACGCCGAACAGCGTCGATGATGCGCACTATACGGTGCACCATGCAGGCGGAACGACCGACTTCGCCGTCAATCAGACCATGGGCGGAGGCACTTGGATTTACCTCGGGCGATTCCGGTTCGAAGCGGGGGAGCAAGAGGTCGTAACGCTGTCCAACCGATCCCGTCGGGCCGGTCGCACCGTGTCGGCCGACGCCGTGAAAATCGGCGGGGGATTCGGCAATATCGCCCGTTCGACCGACGAGTCCATGCGTACAAACGATCAAGACTACCCGGAAGAGACGAGCGGGTATCCGCGATTCTGCGAAGGCGCCCGTTATTGGCTCCAGTGGGCCGGATTCGACGAATCGGTCTATGCCCCCAAGCAGCATCTCGACGACTACAAGGAGGACTACATGTCGCGGGCCCATTGGGTCAACGCCTTGATGGGCGGATCGCAGCGACTGCCCGATTCGGCCGGTCTGCACATTCCGATCGACCTGGCGCTGGCCTTCCACTCCGATGCCGGTGTCCGCGAAGGCGATGAAACCATCGGCACGCTGGGAATTTTCTATACGAAGGACAACCACGGCCGATTCGTCGGAGGAGCCGACCGCTACCGTTCGCGCGATCTGACCGATATCGTCATGACGCAGATCGTCGGCGATATTCGCCGAACCTTCGAACCGGAGTGGAACCGCCGCGGACTGTGGAACCGTTCCTACTACGAAGCCCGCGTCCCATGCGCGCCGACCATGCTGCTGGAGCTGCTGTCGCACCAGAATTTCGCCGACATGCGTTACGGGCTCGATCCGCGTTTTCGATTCACGGTCAGCCGTGCCGTCTACAAAGGAATTCTGCGCTACATCAGTTCGCAATACGGCACGCCCTACGTCGTGCAGCCGCTGCCGGTCGAAGCGTTCGGCATCGAGTTCGCCGACGGGAACAACGTGCGGTTGAGTTGGTCGCCGGTCATCGACACATTGGAGGCGACGGCCAGCCCGAGCGGCTATATCGTCTACACGCGCAAGGGCAGCGGCGGATTCGATAACGGCCGCCGCGTCGACGTCCCGACCTGCATCCTCGAGCAGGAGCCCGGAGAGATATACAGCTATCGGATTACGGCTGTCAACGCGGGCGGCGAAAGTTTCCCGAGCGAAACCCTCGCCTCCTGCCTCCTGCCGGAGGAGCGGGGTCGGCTGCTGATCGTCAACGGATTCGACCGCGTAAGCGCCCCTTATAGCGTCCGCCGCGACAGTGTAGCCGGTTTTTATAACTCCATCGACGCAGGCGTGCCCGACCGGCAGGATATCTCCTTCATCGGAGAGCAGCGGGTGTTCGACCTTTCGATGGCGGGCAGCGACAACGACTACCGTGCACTCGGCGCCAGCCGGAACGAATACGAAACGGACGTCATCGGCGGCAATACGTTCGACTATCCTTATCTGCATGGCAAAGCCGCCGTGCAAGCCGGTTATTCGTTCTGTTCGGCTTCGGCAAAAGCCGTCGGACAAAACCGTGCGACCCTTTCGGGCTATTCGGCCGTCGACTTGATACTGGGCGAACAGCGATCGACTGCGGTCGCTCGGGGAACACGCGGCACGGAATACCGGACATTCACTCCGGAAATGCAGCGGGCCTTGCGCCGGATGTTAGCCGACGGGGGCAGTCTCTTCGTCTCGGGCAGTTACGTCGTGTCGGACTCGTGGCATGGGGCCGACACCGACGCTTCCGACCGCGAGTTTGCCGAACAGGTGCTCCATGTTACGCTCGACTGCGACCGGGCCGCCCGACAAGGCCGGGTGCGGGTCATCGCCTCTCCGTCCGTCGGTTTTTCGGGCAGCGAATACCGGTTCCACGTCGATCTGGGCCCCGATCACTATGCCGTCGAATCGCCCGACGCCCTGCAACCGGCTGACAGCGACGCGATCGCCGTCCTGCGTTATGCCGAGAACGGACGGACAGCCGGCGTGGCTTCGACCGGCAGCGGACGCGTATTCGTTTTAGGATTTCCGTTCGAAGCCTTGCAGACCTCGCGCGAAAGGGAACGATTGATGCGGGACGTGCTGCGTTTTCTGACCAACGACTGATTTTACAAACTAAATACAAACAAATATGTCTCTCGAACAACAAATTTCGAAAGGTATCATGGAGGCGATGAAAGCCAAGGATACCGCACGGTTGAGCGCCTTGCGCAATGCAAAGAAGTACATCATCGAAGCCAAAACCGCCGGGCCGGAGGTCGCAGAGCTGCCCGATGCCGACGTGCTGAAGATCATTTCGAAATTGGCCAAGCAGGGAACCGATTCGGCCGCTGTCTTCGCCCAGCGGAACCGGAAAGACCTGGCCGATGAAGAACTGGCACAAGTAGCCGTTTATCAGGAATTTCTGCCGAAGCAGCTGACCGACGAGGAGTTGACGGCCGAGTTGAAGAGCATCATTGCCGAAGTCGGCGCCGCGTCGATGAAAGAGATGGGCAAGGTGATGGGCATCGCCTCGAAGCGGCTTGCCGGCCGGGCCGACGGCAAAGAGATTTCGGCCAAGGTCAAAGAGCTGCTCGCGTAAAATCCGCCCTCTATGCACCTGCTCGAATATCTGCATCGAAATGTCAAAACGGTCGCCATGCCCTCGGCCATGATCGTCGGGGCCTTGCTGTTCCGTCCCGTTACGGCATTGGAACAGGCTTCGCAACAACTGATTACGCCGATTTTGATCTTCCTGATGCTCTTCATCACCTTTTGCCGCGTGAAACCGAGCCAAATGAAGCTGTCGATGCTCCATTGCTGGATGCTGCTTTTTCAGATCGTCGGGTCCGTCGGCATCTATCTGCTGTTGGCGCTGTTCGATCCGGTGGTGGCGCAAGGCGGCATGATCTGCGTTCTCGCGCCCATCGCGATGGCGGCCGTCATCATCGGCGGCATGTTGGGAGCCGATGTCGCTACGATGGCGACTTACAGTCTGTTATGCAATTTGGTCATCGCCCTGTTCGCGCCTGTCGTACTGACCTTTACCGGCAACGGGGTCTGCACCTTCTCCCAAATTCTCGGACGTGTGGCTCCGCTGCTCATCATGCCATTCGCCGCAGCGCAGGGTTGCCGCTTCCTGATACCGAAGTGTGCCCGCTGGATTGCCGATCACAGCCAGATTTCGTTCTATATGTGGTTGCTCTCCTTGATCGTCATCATCGGACGGACGACCGCATTCATCATCGACCTGCACGATGCCTCTTTCCCGACGGAAATCGCGTTGGCTTCGATCGCCCTGGTCATCTGTTTGGTGCAGTTCAAGGTAGGGCGGACGCTCGGGCGTATGTACGGGGATCCCGCAGCCGGCGGTCAGTCGTTGGGACAGAAAAATACGGTTCTGGCGGTTTGGATGGCCCAGTCCTTTCTCAATCCCATTTCGTCCATCGCTCCGACAGCCTACATTGTCTGGCAGAACTTCGTGAACAGCTATCAACTCTATAAACACGACAAAAAAACAGCATGATAGGGTGCAATCGTCCAGACTTGATCCGACAGCCTGCCGTTTCTCGGCGGTTACTCTTCCGTCTCTTTCCCCTTGCGAGCCCTCTGCAAATCGATCGCGGCGTGTTTGCTGCCGGCGACGGATTGCAGCGCTAAATAATTTTCGCCGTAGTCGCGCAGATTCTGCAGCTCGGTACGGAATGTATCCAAATGATTCTCCTCCTCGACGATGATGTCTTGAAACATTTTGTGGGTTACGGCGTCTTTGTATTCCGCGGCGATGCGGGACGCTTCGTTATAAAAGTCGACGGTCGATTGTTCGAGCTGCATGGCGAATTGCAGCATTTCCGCCGTGTCGGACATTTGACGCGACTGGAAGGCCGCATTCATGTTCACGTCGCCCTCCAAAAAGAAAATCCGATCGGAAAACGCTTCGGTATGCCGCATCTCGGCGATGGCGACTTCGCGCATGATGCGCGAAAGATGCCGGTAACGGGCATCCTCGAACCGAGCGTGAAAGTACATATACTGGAGCGTGGTGGCAATTTCACGACCGATGGCGTCATTGAGCAGGTCGATGCTGATCCGGTAACGGTTTTCGTCCGATGCCGGGGTCTCCGTTTTTGCAGGGCTTTGTACGGTGGTTTCCATAATCGAAAAAGGTTTTGCAACCGTAATTGCAAAACCTGTTCCGAAGAATCGGGGTCGCGGTGGCGCGGTCGGTTCTATTTCCACGCCAGGCAGGCGCGCACGGCGATCGTACCGTCGTCCGTGCCGATTTCGAAGAGCGCTTCACGGTCGCGCTCTTCGCATCCGATGGACAACGTCTGGCCGTAACGGCTTTCGTGCAGGAAATGGATGTCCAATCGCACCGGTGCCGGTGAGGTCAAACGTTCCAGCGGCAGCAGGTCGCACATCATTTCGATGTATCGCATCGTGTTGACGTGGCGGTTGAAGTCGATATCGCTGTAAACGATGCGATGTTCCGCATGGAGCGTCGGCGCAACCGTGCGGATTTTGCGCGGTTTTTCGGTCGGCGACGGGCAATCGACGATCGCATCGGCATGTGCATCGCCCACGTGCGAAAGGTCGACGGCGGTACGGTTTTTCAGATCGAGCATGGCCCATTGGGTAACGGCGCGTCCGAATTCGTGGCCGGCGGTGTCGCATAAGGTGAAATTACGGGTCGACAAAAGACGTCCGTATTCGTTGATCCACGTCGCGACGGTGTAGTCGGCATATTGTTGCGGACGCCGGTCGATCTCCATCGCCATGCGGGAAAGAATCCACGAATGGTTGTCGGCATGGAGGATATCGACGCCGAATCCCTTGTTGTGAGCGTCGACGCCTGCTGTGTTGAGCACGGCGGTGCCCAGCGAGGCGAGCGTTGCGCGAAGTGTGAAATCGACGTTTTGCGGTTCTACACGGTAATTATAGAGCGATTTTTCTGCCATATCCGTTAGATCGATTCAACAAAGATAGGAAAAGTCGAGTGCAATGCCAAATTTATTTGGACATTGCCGAGGCGCCGTATCTTCGGCGAAGCCAAAGATAGGAAAAGCCCACAAGATTTCAGCACAAGACCGCTCGATCTTTTGCAGCCGGACAGGCGAAATTCGTATGTAAAAAATCTTTTTCTGCTTTTGTCATCGAGTTTCGATAAAAATTATTTGTCCCGCATCTTTTTTAATCGTATTTTTGCCTGGTTGAATCAAACTCGAACCATCATGCAGAACAAGCGAAAATTGCACAAGCATCTGATCTTCACCTGTTTCCTCGATTTTATCGTGCCGGATTCCGGCTTCCGGCTGCATACGATCCCCCCCCCTCATTCATGAGCGGTGTCCTCTTCATGGCCGAGGTCTTCGCCATCGGCACCCGACCGATCGAAGAGCAGAAACCGACCTCTGAAACACCGGCTTTGCACAGCCGCTGCTATTTCGAACCTAATGAACTGATATATGGCTCTGATCATCAATATAGACGTCATGATGGCCAAGCGCAAGATGCCGCTCGGCGAACTGGCCCGCCGCATCGATATTACGCCGGCCAACCTGTCGATCCTCAAAAACGGAAAGGCCAAGGCCGTCCGTTTCTCCACGTTGGAGGCGATATGCCGGGAATTGGAGTGCCAACCCGGCGATGTGATCGAATACCGTCCCGATCCGGAACCGGCCGTCCCCGATCGGACGGAACGATAAAAGAAATACTTTCCATTCGTTTAATGACATTTACCACTAATCGATAATCGTATGAAAAAACTGATGATGCTGTTCCTCGCCTGTCTGGCGATGGGCAGTGCGACGGCGCAAATGCAGCTGGCGCCGATGCCGGCGGATCCTGAATTGCGCACGGGAAAACTTCCCAATGGCATAACCTATTACATCCGCCACAACGAAAAGCCGAAAGGCCAGGCCGATTTCTACATTCTGCACAACGTCGGCGCGATTCAGGAGAATGATTCGCAGCAGGGGCTGGCTCACTTTTTAGAGCACATGGCTTTCAACGGCACGAAAAACCTCGAAGGCAAGACCGTCATCGAGTATTTGGAGAAAATCGGCGTGAACTTCGGCCGGAACCTCAATGCAGCCACCTCGTGGGACTACACGGTCTATCAGATGACCGACGTGCCGACGTCGCGGCAGGGCATCATCGACAGCGCCTTGCTGATTCTGCACGACTGGTCGCACTTCATCGCCTTGCAGCCCGAAGAGATCGATTCCGAACGCGGGGTCATCATGGAGGAGCTGCGCACGCGCGACGGAGCCGCCTGGCGTTCGCAGATCGAAATGATCAAGGCCGTCGGCAAGGGCACGAAATACGAACACCGCAATCTGATCGGCTACCTCGACGGGCTGAAAGGCTTCGACCATAAGGATTTGGAGGAGTTCTACCATACGTGGTACCGTCCCGAGCACCAGGCCGTGATCGTGGTCGGCGATATCGACGTCGATGCGATCGAAAAGCAGGTTGCGTCGTTGATGGCCGACATTCCCGCGTCGCCGGCGGATGCTCCGAAGAAGGAGGAGATCGTCGTGCCGGACAACGAACAGCCCATCGTCAACATCTATACCGATCCCGAAATGCAGGGCTCGCGCGTGATCGTCTTCATCAAGCGTCCGGCGTTGCCCGTCGAAATCAATAACACGGTCAACGGCGAGATGATCGACGTCATCAAAGCCTATGCCGCTACAATGGGAGCGGCCCGTTTGCAGGAGCTCGCCATGAAACCCGATGCTCCGTTCCTCGGCGCAGGGATGAATTGGGGCGGTGTCGGCATCATTCCGACGCTGGATGCGACGACGTTCGTTGCCGCAACGGAAGACGGCAAGTTGGCGCGCGGTTTCGAGGCGCTCTATTCCGAAATGGAGCGGGTGCGTCGATTCGGCTTCACGCAGAGCGAGTTCGAACGCGCGCAGGAGGATCTGATGCGCTCGGCCGAGCAGAAGTACACGAACCGCAACGACCGCCGCAACAGCGAGTTCGTACAGACCTATCTGCAAAACTATCGGCAGAACAAACCGATGCCCGATGCACAGAACGAGTGGCAGATAGACAGTATGCTCATCAAGTCGGTCAACGTCGATGCCGTGAACATGTATGTACAGCAGACCATCTATCCGCAGAACCAGGTCATTTTCGTTACCGCTCCGCAGCGCGAGGGCATAACCGATCCTACGGAGGCCGAGCTGCTTGCGATCCGCGAGAAGGTGATGGGCTCGGAACTGACTGCATACGAAGATGACACGGTCAGGGAGCCGTTGATTCCCGCAGAGACCGTATTGTCAGGGTCGCCTGTTGTGAAGACAACGGAGAATGCCGCTTACGGCACGACGGAATGGACGCTGGAAAATGGGGTGAAAGTCATCGTGAAGCCCACGACCTTCAAAGCCGATGAAGTCCAGTTGACGGCATACGCGGTCAACGGTCTGTCGGGATTGACGGACGAGGAGTATCATATGGGCGAGATGATGCCTGCTTTCAATCAGATGTCGGGTGTCGGCAAGTTCTCGGCGTCCGATTTGAGAAAACAGCTCGCGGGTAAATCGGCCGGTGTGCAGACTTCGACTTCGGAGTACGAAAACCGGATCGTAGGCGGCGGCTCTCCGAAAGATATGGAAACGCTGCTGCAGCTGCTCTATCTGAACTTCACGCAGCCGCGTTTCGACGAGGATGACTACAACACGCTGATGAAGATGCTGCGCGCCCAGTTGGAGAACGTTCGCACGAACCCCGATTTCGTGATGGAGGAAAAATTCATGGACGTGGCCTTCGGACACCATCCGCGCCGACAGGTCGTTACGCTCGAAACCCTGGACAAGTTCGACTTCGCGCAACTCCCCGGCATCTATAAAAAGCTCTTCCCGGGGGCCGACAGCTTCACGTTCTACATGGTCGGCAACGTCGATCTGAATACGCTCAAACCGTTGGTCGAAAAGTATATCGGTTCCATTCCGACCACCGGTCATCCGGCCGGCACGGTCGATGACCATGCGGCTCCGGTCAAGGGGACGGTCGTCGAGGATTTCCAGACCCCTATGCAGCAGCCGAAAGTGTCGGTGCACTACCGTTTCACGGGCGACATGCAGCAAACGATCAAGAACAAACTGGCGATGCGCCTGCTCACGGAGGCGTTGAGTACGCGCTATCTGACCTCGATTCGAGAGGAGAAGGGCGGAACCTACGGCGTGCAGGTTTACGGCAGTACGCAAAAACGTCCGGCCGAGACCTACCGGATGGACATTCAGTTCGATACGAATGCGGAGATGGCCGATGAGCTGCAAGAGATCGTCATGCAGGAGATCCGCAATATCGCCGAGAACGGCCCCAAGAGCGAGGACATCGAGAAAACGCGCGAATATCTGGCCAAGCAGTGGAAGAACTCGTTAGAACAGAACGGCAGCTGGATGGGATATATCCAAGAGTTGAACACGGTCGGAAACGATTATCTTGCGGATTACGAACAGACGCTTCGTTCGATCACCGATGCCGACGTACAGGCTTTGGCCAAGAAGGTGCTGGCGGATAACAACCTCGTGCGGGTCGTTATGCGTCCGGCTCCGGCTGCGGAGAAATAGCGAAAAGCGCTTCGATTGAAACGGAATCGGCTCCGACCGGACTGGTCGGAGCCGATTTGTTACGGCGATCGGCCCGAGGCCGCGAGGAGCCCTAACCGGCAGCGATGCAAAACCGTTCGCCGACTCGATTCGGCGGAAAAGCGACTGCCGATTCCTACTCTTTCGAACTGATTTCGGCGACGGTCGCACCGACATAGGCAATCAGATCGGACGGCGCGATTTTGAGCTGCAATCCGCGAACGCCTGCGCTGACGTAGATGAACGGATGGTCGACCGCCGTCCGGTGGATGAAGGTCGGGAATCGTCTCTTCATCCCGATGGGCGAACATCCGCCTCGGATGTATCCCGTAACCGGAAGCAGCTCTTTCATCGGAATCAAATCGACCTTTTTGTTGCCCGACAGGCGGGCTGCGGCTTTAAGGTCGACTTCGTGGTCGCCCGGTACGACGCATACGAGATGCCCCGTGCGATCGCCTTTCAATACCAGCGTCTTGAATACGAGCTCGACGGGTTCCTGCAACTGTTCGGCCACGTGCGTGGCCGCAAGGTCTGCTTCATCCACTTCGTAGGGGACGATTTCGTAGGCTATTTTTGCCTGATCGAGCTGTCGGGCGGCATTCGTCTTTTCGATTTTTTTGTGCGGCATGGCGTTTTTTCTGTTCGGATGGATGATGATTTTGTTGCAAAGGTAGGGTATTTTAGGTAAAACGATTGCTTCTGCACGCGATTTTGCATATCTTTGCACCCCGATGAAGCGTTTTTCATATCTGTTGATCGGCTGCGTGCTGTTGGGGTGCGCGGAGACGTCCGCTCAAACGACCCGCGTGCGAGGTCGGGTAACCGATGCTGCGACCGGTGCGCCGCTGCCGTTCGTCAGCGTAATGTTCCCCAATACGACGGTCGGCATATCGACCGATGAAGAGGGAATCTATGCACTCGAAACACGCGACACGTCGTCGGTCGTATTGGCTGCGCTGGTCGGTTATCGGCAACAGTCGAAACCGATCGTCCGCCGGTCGTTCAATCAGGTCGATTTCGCACTCGAAGCGATGGATGTCGGGATCGACCGCGTCGTGATTACCCCGGGCGAGAATCCCGCCCATCCGATTCTGAAAGGCGTGATCCGTCATAAGCCGCAGAACGATCCGATGGCCCTGCCGCTCTATCGTTGTGCGACCTACATCAAAATGGAGCTCGATATTACCAATATAGGAACGGAGTTCCGCAGCCCGCGGCTGCAGCGTAATTTCGGATTCATCTTCAATTATGTCGATACGTCGGCGCTCACCGGTCAGGTCTATTTGCCGGTCATGATTTCGGAAACGGTGGCGGACTATTATCATAGCCGTAAGCCGGATGTCTCGCGCGAGGTGATCCGTGCGAGTAGGGTGTCGGGGGTCGAGGATACCTCTTCGATCGCCCAGTTTACCGGTTCGCTGCAAAGCAATATCAATTTTTACGACAATTTCATCGACCTCTTCGATGTGCATTTCGCCAGCCCGCTGGCCGATGGCGGTCTGTCGTTCTACAACTATTTTTTGGTCGACAGCTTGCAGGTCGACGGGCGCAAAACCTATAAGATCCGTTTCCATCCGAAACGTCTGACTACCCCTGTGCTGGATGGCGAAATCAATATCGATTCGGCGACCTACGCCCTGCAATCGGCTTCGGTGCGTATGCCGAAAGGATTGAACGTCAACTGGATCAAACATCTGCAGATCGACAACTCCAACAGAATGGTCAACGATACGACCTGGTTCCGTCAGTCCGATCGTCTGTCGGCGGAGTTCGCCATCGCGATGAAAGATTCGTCGAAGTTGGTGTCGTTTATCGGTACGCGCGAGATCAACTACTCCGATATCCGCTTCGGCGAGCCGATTCCGGCCGAAGTTTTAGCGATGGATCGATCGGTGGTGGTCGAAGACGAGTCGATCCGTCGGGATGAAAGCTATTGGGAAGAGGCCCGGCCCTATCGTCTGACCGACAAGGAGAAGGGAAT
Organism: uncultured Alistipes sp.; assembly: GCA_947629705.1. Lineage (GTDB taxonomy): Bacteria > Bacteroidota > Bacteroidia > Bacteroidales > Rikenellaceae > Alistipes. The sequence goes on from CANREN010000001.1 coordinate 162,904, forward strand.
CTATGCCATGGTCGATTCCGTGCAGCAGGTTCCGCTTTACCGCAATATCTATACCCTGATCAATACGATCGTCGTCGGCTACTACAACACGAAATACATCGGGATCGGCCCCTACTACAAAATGGCCAGTTTCAACCGGCTCGAAGGATTCCGTATGCAGTTCGGCGCCCGCACGACGAAGGCCTTCAGTCGTAAGGTGCGTTTGGGCGGCTATGCCGCCTACGGTACGCGCGACGAAAGGGTCAAGGGCGGCGGAAGTGTCGAGCTGTCGTTCAACCGGCGCTTGATGCGCAAACTGACCTTGAACGGCAGCCACGATGTCGTTCAATTAGGGGCCGGACAGAATGCGCTGACCGATAACAACATTCTCAGTTCGATCTTCTCCCGGGGCGGACGCCGGCGGCTTTCGATGGTCAATCGGTTCGATGCGCATTACGAACACGAGTGGTTTCATGGCCTCGACAACCATTTGGGAACCCGCATCCAACGGATTTACGGAAACGAATACGTCCCGTTGGTGCGGCCCGACGGTTCCGTGCTCCAATCCATAAGCGACGCATCGCTTCAAGTAGGGGTGCGTATTACGCACGATGAGAAGGTGTTGCGGACGGCTTTCGATCGCCGCACCCTCGAAACCCGCTATCCGGTATTGAGCCTCTCGCTGACGGCCGGAATGCCGAAATGGATGAAGGATGCTTACGAATACTATCGGTTGGAAGGCGGGCTGCATTACCGGCCCCAGCTGCCGCCGATCGGCTATTCGGACATTACGATTCAAGGAGGGAAGATATTCGGCAAAGTGCCTTATCCGCTGCTGAAGCTCCACGAAGGCAACGCCACCTATTTTTATGATCCGTATGCCTTTTCGTGCATGAATTTTTATGAGTTCGCCTCCGATGCGTGGGTCGGTCTCTTTTTCGAGCATCACTTCAACGGCTGGTTGCTGGGCCGGATTCCGTTGATAAAGCGGCTTAAACTCCGCGAAGTCTTCGTATGCAAGGGCGCATGGGGCACACTGTCGAATCGGAACAACGGCAGTCTGCCGGGAACCGAGGCCTATTTGCTCTTCCCCGAAGGGATGACGTCGGTCAACAAGCCCTATGTCGAGACGGGATTCGGGGTGGAAAACATACTCCGGCTGTTCCGGGTCGACTGCATCTGGCGTCTCACACACCGGAACTCGCTGCCCGGACAGGATGTACAGACGTTTGCGGTCAACTTGAGTTTGAAATTGGAATTTTGATCATTATGATACGTGCGGCTATTTTCGACATGGACGGTACCTTGGTGGACAATTCGGCAGTACACTTCGAGGCATTCGAACGCTTTTGCGTCCATTACGGCGTAACGGACTGGCGGGAAAAGATGCAAGGCCTCTTCGGTATGGGCAACAATGACATCATGCGTCGCATTTTGCCGGAATCCTTGATTCGAAAAAAGGGGTTGCAGGCGCTTGCCGATGAAAAGGAGGCGATTTACCGAGCGATTTACGCCCCGCGTATCGTTCCGATCGCGGGCCTCGTCGATCTGCTCGGCCGATTGCGGCAGGCGGGAATCCGTTGTGCCGTCGGCTCTTCGGGATGTCGGGCCAATATCGAGTTCGTATTGGAAAAGTGCGCGATCGGGCCGTTTTTCGATGCCACGGTCAGCGGCGATCGGGTTACGCACTGCAAGCCCGACCCCGAAATCTATCTGACGGCTGCAAAGGCATTGGGCATGGAGCCTGCCGAATGCGTCGTTTTCGAAGATGCCGAAGCGGGCATCGAATCGGCACGCCGTGCAGGGATCGGCCGTATCGTTGCCATAGCAACGACGCTCAATCGGGCCGAGCTGGCGAAGTTGCAGGGGCCGTCCGTCATCATTTCCGACTATCGGGAGCTCGCGGATGCCGCATCCCTGTTCCGGTAAGTCCGATTTTTAGGAGAAGCAGGGCGATCTTTTACGAAAAAATGGCTATTTTTGCGGGTCATTAATAACCGTCTGTAATTATGTGGAAAGGATTGACGACCGTCTGGCTGCTCATCGTTTCGAATACGTTCATGACGCTTGCGTGGTATGGACATATCGTTTTCAAGTCGAGACTGGAACGCTTCGGTCTGTTAGCCATCGTGTTGTTGAGTTGGTGCATCGCCTTGTTCGAGTACAGTTTCATGATTCCCGCCAATCGGGTCGGCAGCAGTCAGTTCGGAGGCCCTTTTTCCCTATGGGAGTTGAAGGTGATCCAAGAAGTGGTGTCGCTCACCGTATTCACCCTGTTCACGTTGGTCTTTATGCGCTCCGATGCCCTGCGATGGAACCATTTAGCCGGATTCTTCTGTTTGGTGCTGGCCGTTTACTTCATTTTCCGGAAATAGCTATTCATATCTTCGCATCATGAAGATCACGATTTTAGGCCCAGCCCACCCGTATCGCGGAGGATTGGCCTCCATCATGGAAATCATGGCCCGAACATTCGTCCGACGCGGCCATCACGTAGCTATTCGCACGTTCACGCTGCAATATCCCTCCCTGCTCTTTCCGGGAACCCGTCAAACGGTCGATATGCCGCCGCCGGCCGACCTCGTCATTCGTCGCTGCATCAATACCGTGCGGCCGCTCAACTGGCTCCGCATCGGCCGCGAGCTCAAGCGGGAACGCCCCGACATGCTGCTGATGAAATACTGGACCCCGTTCATGGCCCCCTGTTTCGGCACCATCGCCCGTCTCGCACGACGCAACGGCCATACGAAAGTGCTGTGCCAGATCGATAACGTCGAGCCGCACGAGCATCATTTCACCGACCGGTCGTTCAATCGTTATTATCTCCATTCGGTCGACGGATTCATCTACATGTCCGAACAGGTGCATCGCGAACTCTCCGCCTATACCTCCGCACCGGCGTTGTTCTCGCCGCATCCGTTGTTCGAGAACTTCGGCGAGCGGGTCGAGCGGAACGAAGCCTGCATCCGGCTCGGACTGAATCCGGACAAACGCTATGCACTCTTTTTCGGATTGGTGCGCGACTACAAAGGATTGGATTTGCTGCTCGATGCCTGGGCCCGACTGAAACGGAACGGGCCGTTCGACGATCGGAAACTGATCGTGGCAGGGGAGTTCTACACCTCGAAAGAGCCCTATCTGAAACAGATCGCCGAACTCGGGTTGCAAAACGATATCTTGCTGCACGACCGTTTCATTCCCGACGACGAAGTACGGTACTATTTTTCGGCTGCGGATTGCGTCATACAGCCCTACAAAAGCGCCACCCAAAGCGGCGTAACCCAGATCGCCTATCAATTCTGCACACCGATGGTCGTAACCGACGTCGGGGGGCTGACCGAAATCGTTCCCGACGGCAGGGTGGGATACGTCGCTCCTCCGACCGTCGAGGGGGTCGCCCGGGCCGTCGAACGCATCTACGAAGGCGATGCCTTGGAGCGATTCCGACAAAACTGCCTCGAAGAGCGGAAACGCTTCTCGTGGGAGGCAATGTGCGACCGAATCGAGGAGCTGTATCGGTCGGTCGCCGAATAATCCGTCCGCCCGGGCCGTCGTCCCGAACGTCCTCGCTTTCCGTTGTCTCTCTCCTGCCGACCGCTTCCCGCCGGACTTTGCGCACAATCGCACCCCGTCAGGCGTGCTGCTTCCGAATGTTCGGTTCTTCGAGTGAATAGCGGTGTTTTCGATCCGCCCGCTTCAGCAGGAAAGCCACTACCAGAGACAGCACGGCTATCAGCGTGAAGGTCATCTCGGGCAGCGTATAGTCGTAAAGCTTGGCACCTCCGGCTTCGCCGACGATGCAGTAGTTGTCCAGAATCCAGCCGATGAGCGTCGGAATGCCCCACAGTCCGATATTCTGGATGAAGAAAATCAGGGCATAGGCCGTGCCGAGCTGTTGCTGCGGGAAGATTTTTGCCACCGAGGGCCACATGGCCGAGGGAACCAGCGAGAATGCGATGCCGAGGATGATCATCAGCACGATTGCGATGAACCAGCTGTTCACGGCCGGAAAGGCATAGATTCCATGCACGAGAATCAGCATGGCCGCTCCGAGTACCATCATCGAGGCGGCCTTGCCGTGTTTGTCGATGAACCCGCCGAACAGCGGCGTCAGAATCAACGCACCGAGTGCCGGCATGCCGGCAATGGCTCCGGCAAGGTTTTCATCGATGGCATATTTGGAAACCAGGAATTCCGAGGCGAATTTCTGGAAAGGGAAGACGCAGGAGTAGAAAAGCACGCAGAGCAGGGCTATCAGCCAAAAGCCCACATTGCCGAGGATATTGCGGACATCATTGAACGAGAATTTCTCCTCGTTGCCCTCCTGGCCCGACTCTATCTGCCTGTCAAGCTTGCGGTCCATGACGGAAAAAACAAAGAAAGAGACCGTCCCGGCGACGAGCAGCAGCAGCCCCGTCATCACGGGCGCCGTCAGTCCAAGCGCGCGGGCCATGGGGATGGCACTTGCATAGGCGACCTGCGAACCGATGCGGGCCACAGCCACCTGTACGCCCATGGCCGTAGCCATTTCCTTGCCACGGAACCACTTGGCGATGATCTTCGTAACCGTGATGCCGGCGACCTCGGCACCCACGCCGAAAACGGCATATCCGGCTGATGCCACAAGCACGCCCGTCTTGTAGCCGAGCAGGGTGGACTGGCTGCCGGATAATGCCGTCATGGCGTAGTATTCCATGATTGTGCCCCCCACCATCAGCAGGGTGGAGAGCTTGCCGGTAAAACGCACGCCGAAACGGTCAAGAATGAACCCGCCCCAGATGAGCATCAGCAGAAAGACATTCAGGAAGCTGTAGGCACCCGTGAAGAACCCGAACTCGCTGCTCGTCCAGCCGAGGTCGGCTTCGAGCATGGTCTTGAGCGGCGCCACCACGTCGTTCACATAGTATGCGGCAAGCATCGTGAAAGCCACGACGCCAAGTGCCCCCCACCGCATTGCGGCGGAGTCGTTGAGCTTGCGTTGGATTTTTTCTACCATAAATTTATCGTTTTGAGTTAGTTTCAGTTTTCCGTATGCGCATACAGCTTCAACAGATCGTATGCCGTCGCGATGCCGAGTTCTCCTGCTTTCGAGAGGTCGAGGCAGCCTTTGCGCGTATCCTTCATGAATAGCTGTACGACGCCGCGGTTGTAGTAGGCTTCGGCGAACGACGGATCGAGCTCGATGGCCTTCGTATAATCCTCGAAGGCTTCGGGCAGATTGCCGGACAGCGCCTGCAAATTAGCCCGATTGTAATAGATGTGGGCGAAATCCGGGAAGAGTTTCGCCGCCTTGTTCAGATCGGCGATCGCCTCGTCATAGCTGTACGTCCGTTTCGAACGGTTGTTCAACCGGTTGGCCGGATCCGAATCGATCGTGATGCGCTGATACGAATTGTCGATCGACGAAATGAAATCGATCATTTCGGCCTGCGTCGTCGAGCGGTTCAAATAGAGGAACGGATTGGAGGGGTTGAGCTCGATCGCTGCCGTAAGCGTGTTCACCGAATTGGTGTACTGCTTGATCAACAGTTGGGTAATGCTCCGCTGGAAAAGCATCGTCCACGAATTGTCGGCCCGCTGCATCTCCATGTATCGGCGGTCGAGCTCCATCAGCGAATCCGTTTCGATCGTGGTTTCCCGGCAGGAGAGGGCAAGCCGCTCGTTCGCGATCCGGCGTTTGAAATCCTCGACCCGCTGCAACCGGTAATGCGCGACGACCGGCACGGTATCGGGCTGCATCAGCGTGAATTTGAACAACGGCAGCAGGCGCATCTCCTCGTGCCCGCCGTTGCGATCCATCAAGCGATCGAAATTCCCTCCGGCGAACTTGCTGTCGAACGACAAAAGCCGATCGAAATGCTGCGTCGTGTCGGCATAGATCGAATAAGCGCTGTCGCTCAAGCGTTTTTTGTATTCGTTGATTTTACGCTGGGCCGTTTCGCGATCCTGTTTCGCCCCCTTGGGATCGCGCAGAAACTCCCGCAGCCGCCCGCGATAAATATAGGCATTGGCGAAATCGGGGTAAAGCTCGATCGCCGACGTGTAGTCCTGCACCGCCTGTTCGATATTTCCCAACTGCGCATGTACACCGGCCCGATTGTAATAGACCAGCACGTTGTTCGGCGAATAGCGTTCCACCATGTCGTAGTCCTCCAATGCCCGATTGTAATCGCCGATCTGCGAACGCAGCATCGCCCGATTGAAATAGGTCAGCGAATTGGTCGAATCGAGTTGGATAACCTTATCGAAATCGGCCAAAGCGGGCATCGGCCGATTCGTATCGGAATAGAGCAGCGCCCGATTGAAATAGGAGAGCAGGTAGGTCGAATCGCAAAGGATGGCCTTGTTGAAATCGGCTTCGGCCTCCTCGTAGCGTTTCTGCTGCATATAAAGCCCTCCGCGACGATTGTAGCCGTTGGGATCCTCCCGATTCGTGCGGATCGCCCGATCGAAGTTTTCATAAGCTCGCGCCGTATCTTTCAGATGGAGGTAGCTCAATCCGCGGCAGATGAAAGCATCGGCCACTTTGTTCTCCTGCCGGATGAACTTGTCGAAATCGGCGATGGCCAATTCGAATTGCTGGTTCAGCAGACGGGTTACCCCGCGGCTGTAATAGGGCCCGGGCAGATCGGGGCGCAATTCGATCGCCTCCTTGAAATCTTGCAAGGCGTCGTCGTAATTGCCTAACCGCGAGCGGGTAATAGCCCGATAGGTATAGGCTTGCGTATAAACCGGGTTGAGCCGTATGGCAGTCGAGAAATCGGCTTCCGCACCGATCAGATCGTCCAGGTTGTATTTTGCGATGCCGCGCAGAAAATAGCCCTCGAAAGCATCCTCATCGACCCGCAGCAGGGTGTTCAACGTGCGGATCGCCTCCTGATAGTGGTTGTTCATCATGCACGTGCGCCCCATCCAGAAGAAATACTCCCGATTGTATTGCGCACGGGCCGATACGCCGCACAACAAGGCCAGCCCCGACAACAACCCTATGAAAAACCCTCTCCGCATCGTCTAACCAAACGTATTCCTCCCGACTTTATTATTCCTGTTCATAGCCGAATTCGCGCAGCTTGCGTTCGTTGTTGCGCCAGTCGTCGCTCACCTTGACCAGCAGTTGCAGGAAAACCTTTTTATCGAGGAACTTTTCGATATCTTCGCGCGCCGCCTGTCCCACCTTCTTGAGCATCGAGCCGCCGCGGCCGATCAGAATGCCTTTCTGCGACTCGCGGGCGACATGGATGATCGCCACGATGCGGTCGATCGCCGGTTCTTCCTTGTAGCTCTCGATGCCGATTTCGCAGCAGTAGGGTATCTCCTTGTCATAGAAGCGGAGAATCTTCTCCCGAATGATCTCCGATGCAAAAAAGCGCATCGGCTTGTCGGTCAGCGTATCGTCCGGATAATACGACGGGCCTTCGGGCAGCAAATCGAGAATCGTGCGGAACACGCCCTCGACGTTGAACCGTTCCTTGGCCGAAACCGGAACGATGCGGGCCGCAGGCAGTTCAGCGTGCCATTTTTCAGTCAGCTGCTCCAGCGCTTCGGGGGTCGAAAGGTCGATCTTGTTGATGACGACCACGGTCTGGATGCCGCTTTGCCGAATATTTTCGAGCACCGCCGCCGAACGGTCGCTCTGCTCCACCGTATCGGTAACATACAGGATGATGTCGGCATCGGTCAATGCACCGGCAACGAATTTCATCATCGAAGCCTGCAATTTGTAGGCCGGTTTCAGGATGCCCGGCGTGTCGGAATAGACGATCTGGAAATCTTCGCCCGAGACGATTCCCATGATCCGGTGGCGCGTGGTCTGCGCCTTGGCCGTGATAATCGACAGCTTTTCGCCGACGAGCGCATTCATCAGCGTCGATTTCCCGACATTGGGATTGCCGATGATATTTACGAAACCCGATTTGTGCATCCTTTCTCCGTTCATCGGGTTCAAAGGTACGAAAAATATAGAAAAATCCTATCGATTTACCGCCGCATCATGCCGCCGGGCATTTTGGGCATCCGCAAATTGCCGCCCGCAACAGCCTTCATCATCTTGCGCGTATCCTCGAACTGCTTCATCAACCGGTTCACCTCGGCGATCGTGCGGCCGCTGCCCTTGGCAATCCGTTCGCGACGCTTGGTGTTGATGATCTCCGGATGTTCGCGTTCGGCGGGCGTCATCGACGAAATGATCGCCTCCGTCGGTTTGAACGCATCGTCCGGAATATCGACATTTTTCAGCATCTTGCCCATGCCCGGCAGCATCGACGCCAAATCCTTCAGATTGCCCATCTTCTCGATTTGTTGGATTTGCGCCAGGAAATCGTTGAAATTGAACTGGTTCTTTACTAATTTCTTTTTTAATCTCCGGGCCTCTTCCTCATCGAACTGCTCCTGTGCACGCTCCACCAACGAAACGACATCGCCCATCCCCAGGATACGGTCGGCCATGCGTTCCGGATGAAAGACCTGCAACGCATCCATCTTCTCGCCGCTCGATATGAATTTCAACGGTTTATCGACGACCGAGCGGATGGAGATCGCCGCACCGCCGCGCGTATCGCCGTCCAACTTCGTCAGCACCACGCCATCGAAATCCAACCGGTCGTTAAATTCTTTCGCCGTATTGACGGCATCCTGACCGGTCATCGCATCGACTACGAACAGCGTCTCCGACGGTTTGACCGCCGCTTTGATCGCTGCAATCTCCTGCATCATCGCTTCGTCGACCGCCAAACGACCGGCCGTATCGACGATCACCACGTTGTAGGATTTCTGACGGGCGTATTTGATGGCATTCTCCGCGATTTCGACCGGATTCCGGTTGCCCGCTTCGGTGTAGACCTCCACACCGATTTGCGCACCGAGCACCTGCAGCTGGTCGATAGCCGCCGGACGATAGACGTCGCCCGCAACGAGCAGCACCTGACGCCCCTTCTTGCTTTTGATGAACGACGCCAATTTACCCGAAAAGGTCGTTTTGCCGGAGCCTTGCAAACCGGCGATCAGCACCACCGCCGGCGTGCCGTTCAACGCAATGTCGGTCGCCGTGCCGCCCATGAGTTCGGCCAACGAATCGCGGACGATCTTGGTCATCATCTGCCCCGGCTTGACCGCCGTCAGCACATGCTGCCCCAAGGCTTTCTGCTTCACCTCGTCGGTAAACGACTTGGCCACCTTGTAGTTGACGTCTGCGTCAATGAGAGCGCGACGAATCTCTTTCAGCGTTTCGGCGACATTGATTTCGGTGATGCGGCCCTCGCCCTTGAGTATCTTGAACGAACGTTCGAGTTTATCGGTAAGATTTTCAAACATGGTTAAATTCGCTGTTTCGCGCAAAGATACAAAAAGTCGGGTGCAAAAATGCAAACTCGTTTGCAATTTTTGCCGAGACGGCGCATCTTCGACGCTGCGTGGGGCGGTTGTCGGCTTACAGCCAGCCCGCTTCGTAGTAGACCACAATCTGTTCGATCATGCGGTCTTCGCCCTCCTTGTCGTACTCCGATTTGAGATTCTGACCGAAAATCCGCGAAACACCCTGCCAAAACCCTGCGACGAATCCGCCGCGGAACTCTTTCAGCACCTCATAGGCCGTGTATTCCGTTTCGCGGTCGATGAGTTTCAGCAACACACGCCCCTGCGTGCGGGTCATGTGCTTCAATACGGGCGTATATTCTTCCTTGATCTGGTTATAGACCTGTTTGATATAAGCCTTTTGCGCCTTTTTGGTCGGCAGGCGGCACAACTCCTCCTCCATTTCGGCCATGCGAGCCTTGGCGATCTGGGCGATCGGGTAGACGCGTTTCACGGCGGCGACCAATTTGCGATACCGGCGCAGGTCGACCTTCCGGCTGAACACATAAACGGGCAACGCATGGATCATCGGGATGGAATCGCCGTTTTCGACCGTCCACTCCTGATGCCAAAAGCCATGACGCTGCTGGGCCCCTGCACCGCTGACCAGTGCGCAAACGCTCACCAGCGAAAGTACCGCCCGCCGTATGATCCGTCCTGCTTGCATGATGCAAAAATACGATTTTTATGATTTAACGTCGAGAGACGGAGAGATATTTTACGGGAAAACGAAAAAACGCACCTACCGGTAAATCAAAGGTCAGTGCGTTTTCGGTTCGATGCGCGGATCGGCTATCTCGGCCCGCCGAAGCCGCCCGGAGGAGGTCCGCCAGGCCCGCCCGGGCCCATCCGGCGTCCGGTCGGTTGATCCATTCCTTCGTAATCCTTGATATTGCGCGAACCCTTCTTGCCGAAACGCCGCAAATTGTAGGAGAACTGGATCATGTAATAACGTCCGATGACGCTGTTCGTCGCATTCTGCGTCCAGCCCGAACCGGTCGTGCGGACGAAGGCCTTGTTCTGATTGAAAATATCGTTTACGCCGATCATGATCTCGCCCCGTTGGTTCCGGAACACCTTCTTGCCGATGTAGGCATTGCAGAGCAGGAAATCGTCGTTATAGTTGTTCGTGAAACCGACGTATTGCGTATAGGCGGCACTGGCGGTCAACGTGAAACCGAGCGGGAAAACCACTTTCAGACTGCCTTGCGCCGTATGGTTGAAATAGCGGTTCCTGGCGTCGGCTCCCGACAGGAGGGAGTTTTTCGCAATGTTGTAGGTTCCGTTCCACGAAAGCGTGAAATCGACATTTTCCGATATGTTGCTGCCCAATACCGTCTGGAAGTCGTAACCCAGGTTCTCGGCATTGTTCCGCTCTCCGTCGATCTGGCTCGGGGTCGTCGAATAAACGACGCCGGCCATCACATTGAGGTTGCTTTTCAGGAAGCCGATCGGCAGACCGTAGCTCAAGTGCGTGCGCAGGCTCCAGTAACCGTCCATGTTGATCGGACGGGTGTATTGCATATAGGAATACGGTTTGCCGTCGATGGTCGTCGTTCCGTTATACTGCACGTTGGAGGTAATGTAATCCGTCGCGGCATTCAACGAGAACATCCACATGAACGTCCGCCCTTTCTCCACGTTCGAATTGACATAGTGGAAATTGACCGAGTGGTTGTACGAAGGGTTCAGTTCGGGATTGCCGCTCGATATGTTCTGCGCATTCGAGAGATCGTAGATGCCCTGCAACTGCATAACCGACGGATTGTTCGTGTAGGAGGCGACGAAGAGCCGCAGCGAGTTTTCGCGATTGATCATCAACTGGCCCATCATGAAATAGGTAACGTCATTGTAGTTATGGCGGATATTGTCCGGATTCTGCGATTGCAGCACCTGCCCGTCGAGCGACGACCGCTGGTAGAACACATTCGCCACGAACGTATTCCGATCCTTGGAAAAGCGGAATCCCGGGCCGACCCGCTGCGTCAGATAGTTGCTTTCGTACGAATTGGAAAGCGACGGCGAGGGCGACAGCCCGGCGATGGAGTAATCCGAGCCCGTTTCGTAGCTTTTCTTATCGCGTTCCTGGTGTTCGTACTCCGCACGGTACTGCAAGCTGACCTGTGCGTTCTTCGCCACGGGCTCCGTGTAGGTGAACTCACCGCGCAGGCTGTAGCTGCTCGACGGAGCCATATTGCGCAGATAACGCGGATCGACGTAAGGTTTCACCTCGCCGGTTTCGGGGTCGATGTAGGTCTCCGATGTCCAGGCGCCGTAGGGGCCTTCGAGCGGCTTCACCGGTTGATACCCCTCCAGGTTGGAGGTCGAAGTCGAATTGTTCTTGCTATCCGAATAGGAAAAACCGCCATTCAACGTAACGGTGCGGCCGTCCTTGCCCAACTTCGCCCGGTAAACCGCATTGGTGCCCAACCGGTAACCCGAACGGGCGGTGTTGCTGCCGTTTTCGATGCGGCTGTAACCTTTCTCGCCCCATTGCCAACCGTTCGTCCAGCTCAACGGGTCGTTCGACTGGTAGCTGAAGCTCGGGCGAACCATCAGATTCTGGTTTTGCGAAATCTTCCACTCCAGGCGGCCGTTGAAGCGGTGGTTGTAGGACTTCGTATCGGAATATCCGCGGGTCGACAACGTATCGACATAGGGCGTTTCGTACCATTTGTCCGCCGTCGACCGGTTTTCGGTATCCGTATTGTTGAAGAAATAGCTGCCCTGGAACGACACCTGGTCGCGTTTGCCCCACGTGTCCGAATAATTTATGCCGAAAGCATTCACCGAGGCCACACCGCTCTGCGGACGGGTCATGAATTGGCCCACGCCGCGACGGCCCCCACCCCCGCCTGACACGCCCAGAATATCCTCGAACGAAAAATTCTGCTGGTTGATGTTGTTGAACAGGCCGATGAACGAAACACGGCTGTCGCCGCTGAAAATGTTGGCGTTACCGCCGGCCACATACTTGAATTCGTCCTCGGTTTTCGTATCGGCATCGTAGCCGAAACCGGCATACAGACGCCCGAACTGACCCTGCCGCATACCGGGGCGGGTAACGATATTGAGCGCCTTGTATCCCTCGCCGTCGTCCATTCCCGAGAACTCCGCAGCATCGCTCAACTTGTTGTACACTTCGATCCGTTCGACCGCCTCGGCCGGCAGCGACTTGATCGCCGTCGTAACGTCTTCACCGAAAAACTCCTTGCCGTCGACATAGACTTTCCTGACCTCTTCGCCCTGGGCCTCGACCGCACCGTCGGTGATCGTGATACCGGGCATCTTCTTCAACAAGCCTTCGACATCGGCATCGTTCGCCACTTTGAAAGCGGTTGCATTGTAGCTCACCGTATCGCCTTTCTGCGAGGTGCGCATCTGCTTCACCTCCTTCACGACGGTCTCGATGCGCACACCGGGCCGCAGCGACAACTTGCCGAGATTCTGTCTGGCCGCAGAGACCTTGATTTTCGTTTCGAGCGTCTCGTAACCTAAAAATTCCACCGTGAGCGAATAGTCGCCGTAAGCCAGCGACGGAATCGTCAAGGCACCCTGATAAGCCGAAGTGAAATAGTGTTTCTTCTCCGGATCGGCCGCCGAAGTAACCGTTACGACAGCGCCGGCAACCCCTTCGCCCGTATCGCCATCGACGACCGTTGCCGTGATTCTTCCGCTTTGGGCAAGAACCGTCGCCGCAACCAGGGCGAACAGCGTGGTCAGTAGTATCCTTTTCATTTATTTTATAATGTATGTTTATTCTTCGTCTGTCGACGTTTTCTCTGCCTCCATGAACGGCCTTCCTGCAAAACGCGGCGGGCCGTCCGGTTTATCCGCACAAGAAAGGCAAAGATTTCGGAAAACCGTGCGAAAATAATCCATTTATTCGGAATTCATCGCCGCAAAGCGGTGAATCGTCCAAAAAAGGGGGTCAGTCGACGAACATTCCACATCCGACGGCCGACCCCATCTGCCTATTTGTGCTTTTTCCCGTCGCGATAAGCGCCTTTGCCGTCGCCTTTCTGCATCTTGCCGTGATCCTTGTAGCGGCCCTGCATCTCCTGCCATTTCTCGAACTGCTCTTCGGTCAGAATGCTTTTCATCTTGGCCGCTTCGGCCTGACGGGCCGCCCGCATCTGTTCGCGCACTGCCTGCATCTCCTTGATCTGTTGAAGATTGTAGCTGTAAATCTGTTTGGCCTGCGCATCCGTAAGAGCCAGTTTCTCTTTCATCCGGTCGGTCTGACGCTGCGCCAGCTGCTCGGCCGTCGGACGTTCTTTCATCATCCGGCTCTGCTGTTGCGTGTTCTGGGCGCACACGCCCGTCCCGATCATCATGCCCAGGGTCGCTGCGACCACAAAAATGCTCTTTTTCATAAAGCGTCTCATGTTTTTGATTGTTTGACTTCGAACCGCTTTTCGGTTCATCCGGAGCTCCTATGCAAAGGTAACGCCAAAACGAAAGCCCCGAACCGAACGTCGGGGCAAACGGCCGATTTGCAGGGTGAAACGACTATTCAGCCGAGTGAACCGTCGTCAGCCAGGCCTTGAATTCGGGAACCCGGGCCTTCGAAATGACGATGCGTTCGGGCGTTTCGACCGTCAGATGAAGCGTCAGCCGGCTGCCGAACCAGACGGCGATCTCCTTGACGGCCCGACGGGCAACGATGAATTGGCGATTGGCCCGAAAGAAATCCGCCTCCGGCAACAAGGCCTGCAAGGCTTCGAGCGTCTTGTCCAACGGATAGACGGCTCCGTCGTAATCGTAAGCGGTTACTTTCTCGCTATAGGTGTAACAAAATGCGATCTGCTCGCGGCGCAACGGGATGATCCGGTCGCGGACATGCACCAAAAAGGTTCCGGAGTGTACGCCGGAGGCCATCGACCGCACCCGCGAACCGTAATCGCTCCGTTCCCGATTGGTCAAACAGTGCAATTTGTCCAGCGCCCGCCGGACATCGCCGGAATTGATGGGTTTCAACAGATAGTCGATGCTGTTGACCTTGAAAGCCTCCAGCGCATACTGGTCGTAAGCCGTCGTGAAAATCACCGGAGCCGTTACCTGCACGTCGCGGAAAATCCGAAACGAATCGCCGTCGGCCAAATGGATGTCCGCAAAGAGCAGATCGGGATGCGGATTGCGGCGAAGCCATTCGATGCTTTCGACCACGCTTTCCAGCGTCGCGACGATCTCGATCGACGGTGCAACCTCTTTCAAGATGGCTTGCAGATTGACCGCAGCCGCCGTTTCGTCTTCGATAATCAAGGCTTTCATAACAGGATGGAGGGGGATTGCAGCGGCATACGCACGGCAAACTCCCGATCGGTGTCGATGATCTCCACCTCTCGGCCCGTAATCAACCGCCAGCGGTTATTCAGATTGTTCAATCCGATACCGGTCGACGGTTCGGGGGTCTGTTTGGGGATTTTGGGATTGGAGACCACGAGCCACGGGCCTTCGGTGCGGATCGAGACATGAAACGGATTGGACCGGGTGATCGTATTGTGTTTCACCGCATTGCCGATCAGCGGCTGCAACGAGAGCGTGGGCAGCTGCCAATCCAAATATTCGTCGGCGACATCGACATCGAAAAACAGTTTGTCGGCGTAGCGGATTTTGAAGAGATAGCTGTACGCCTCGGCGAACTTCAGCTCCTCGCGGAGCGTAATCAGCGTACTCTGGCCGTTTTGGATGATATAGCGGAACGCATACGAGAGTTGATCGATATAGAACAGCGCCTTACCGTCCTGCTTTTCGCGCACGAGCATCGCCAGCGAATTGAGCGAATTGAAAAGGAAATGCGGGTTGATCTGCCCGACCAACATATTGTAGCGGGTGGTCAGATTTTCGTTTTTGAGCCGTTCGTTTTCGACCACTACGGTCTGCCGCTGGGAGATGAGGGTATAGATGCGTCCGTAAAGCAGCGACACGACGACCGCGAAGGTCCATTTCAGCAGCAGCATGTAATCGAACATGCTGCCGGTCGAAAAATTCGGCACGATACGGCCCGAATGCCAGTCGATGACCGGTGCGATGAAATAGAGCGCTGCCGCCACAGCCACTCCGGCCAGCGAACAGCGAACCATGCTGCGCGGGATTCCGCTCCGATGCGCAACGCTCATAAAGGTCAACAGCACGAACGACAGGAGCAAATAGTAGAGCAGCTGAACCGTTACATCCACGGCCGTCGACGGTCGGTTGAATACGGAACTGTAATCGAAATCGAGGCCGTTCCGTTTGTGGATTTTCGAAAATACGGGATGCGCGCCCCGCGTGCGGTTCGGCGCCAGGTCGACGACCAACCGATCGCCGTCGGCCAGTGCGAAGCGGCGGATGCGGTTCATCGGGGCATACGAGCTGTCGCCGTTCGCATAGATGATATACCCGTGTCCGTCGGGGGTTATCGACAGCCGCCCCTCCTCCGGACGCTGTATGAGCGAGTCCTTCGCCGGACGCTGCTGTTCGCTCCGCTGCTCGACGATCAACAGCAGCACATAGGAGAAATTGACCACCGTACTGATCGCCGCAGCGACCAGCAGATTCAGAATCCAATCGGAATAGCGAAGTTGCAGTTTCATGGAGGAAAATTTTCGGTTTCGTTTATTCTTCGGTTTCGAACCAGGAGGCATAAAGCCGGTAATCGTGCGCCGTACGGCGGATGATTTCATCGCGCTGTTCGGGCGTTACCGCTTTGATTCGGCGCGCCGGCACGCCGGCATAGAGCGAATCGGGTTCCAACCGGGCATTGGCGAGCACCAGTGCATTGGCCGCAATGATGCACCCCGACGGAACGACGGCATTGTCGAGCAGGGTAGCCCCCATGCCGATCAAGCAGTTGTCGCTGATCCGCGCCCCGTGGATGATGGCATTGTGTCCGACCGAAACGTCGTTTCCGATAATGGTCTGCGAAGGATGCTTCGCACCGTCGTAGGTCGTATGGAGCACTACGCCGTCCTGTATATTGGTGCGGTCGCCGATGACGATCCTGTTCACATCGCCCCGCAGGACGGCATTGAACCAGATCGAACAATCCCGTCCGACGGTTACATCGCCCACGATGACGGCGGTTTCCGCCACAAAGGTATTTTCACCGATCACGGGTTCATGCCCGCGCACTTTCCGAATATATGCCATAATATATTATATAATTTATTGTACAGCAGCGTTTTTTCGAACCTGTTTTTTCAAATCCGGCCTATCTTTCAAATCCGGCCGGCTTGCCTTCGTTCACTCTTCGGACTTGGCCTGCCGCCACAGTTCTTCCATCCGGTCGAGCGAAAGGTCATGCAGCGCATATCCTTCTGCTTCAGCTTGCTGCTCCATGTAATTAAAGCGACGGATGAACTTCTTGTTGGTGCGATCCAAAGCCGCTTCGGGATCGACCCCGTAAAGCCGGCTCGCATTCACCAACGCAAAAAACAGATCGCCGAATTCGCTCTCCAACTCCTCTTTCCGGCCCGCTTTCATCTCGGCCTCCACTTCGCCGATCTCCTCCTTGACCTTGTCCCAGACCTCCTCTTTTTTCTGCCAGTCGAAACCGGCTCCGGCAGCCTTCTCTCCCATGCGATAGGCTTTCACCATCGCCGGAAGCGAACGCGGCACGCCACCTAACGTGCCGCTTTTACGCTGTTTCTTGCGCAGTTTCAGTGCCTCCCAGTTCGCCCGCACCTCGTCGGGCGTATCGGCATGAATCTCGCCGTAAACATGCGGATGGCGGTAGATCAACTTATCGCAAAGCGCATTGGCCACATCGCCGAAATCGAAGGCGCCCTGTTCCTCGCCCAACTTCGAATAGAATACCACATGCAGCAGCAAATCGCCCAACTCCTCCTTGATTCCCTCCATGTTGCGGTCGGAAATGGCATCGGCCAGTTCGAACGTCTCTTCGATCGTGTTGCTGCGCAGCGAATCGAAAGTCTGTTCGCGATCCCAGGGGCATTCGCGCCGCAAACGGTTCATCACATCCAGCAAGCGGGCCGTGGCATCCAAACGTTTGTCCTCCATAATTCGTATAAACCATGTAACTTTCTGCAAAGTTAGGAAATTCGACCGAAAAAGCGTAATTTTGTCCTAACTAATGGTGATTGGATACGCATTTGCCATCCAAAGCCTGTCATAAATAACAACCCATCGACCTCCACCGATGAAATCGACCTGTCCGACCCTTCTCGTCCTGCTGTGCTGCACCTTGCTGCCGGCCTGCTCCCGACCGATGCCCGACCGGTGCGTCCTGACATCTTCGACCCGGGTTCAGTTCGATCCCGAGCTTGCTCCCCTGGCCGAATATCTGACCGCCTATCTGCCGGTTACGCTCGCTCCGAACGACGCGAACCGCAACGATGCGATCCGGCTGCGCATCGACACGGCCCTCTCGGCCGAGGCCTTTCGGCTCGAAATCGACGCCTCGGGCATCACGCTTGCCGGAGCCGACTACGGAGGCGTTTTCAACGGGATTCAAGCCTTGTTCCGCTCGATGCCGCCCGAAATCTATGCGAAGACCCGGCCGGAACGCATCGAATTAGCCGACACCGTATGGACGGACGGCCCGCGATTTTCCTATCGGGGGATGATGCTCGACGTCGCCCGCACGTGGCAGGGGCCCGACGCCGTGAAACGGTTCATCGATCTGCTGGCCTACCATCGCATCAACAAACTGCACCTCCATCTGGCCGACGACGAAGGGTGGCGCATCGAAATCCGGTCGCATCCCGAGCTGGCCGAAATCGGAGGCTTTCGCGGGGGCGATTCGCCCGTGCGGGCCGTTTACGGCAAATGGGACGAAAAATACGGCGGCTATTTCACGCAGGCCGAAATGCGCGATTTGATCGATTATGCCGCCGTGCGCAATATCGAAATCATTCCCGAAATCGATCTGCCCGGCCACAGCCGCAACATTGCCTCCGTCCATCCGGAAATCCGCTGCAACTACCCGCCCGATACGCTCGCGACGAACGGCTACGATTACCGCTCCGCCTGGTGCGTCGCGCGCGAGGAGAATTATGCGCTGCTGGCCGACATGCTGGGCGAAATCTGCGAACTCTTTCCGTCGGAATACATCCACGTCGGCGGCGACGAGGTCGACGTATCGCAATGGCAACGCTGTCCCGACTGCCGGCGGCTGATGCGGCAAAAGGGGATCACCGACCCGCATCGCCTGGAAGACCTTTTTATGAAACGGGTTACGGAGATCCTCGCTGCGCACGGCAAGCGACCGGCCGTCTGGAACGAAGCCGCGGCATCGGGCGAGTTCACCCGCGACAGCCGCATCTATGGCTGGCAGCATGTCAAGGCCTGTCTCGATGCCACCGCAAAAGGCTATCCGACTGTCGTCATGCCGGGGGCCTACTTCTATTTCGACATGCGCCAGACGCCCGAAGAGGAGGGTCATGACTGGGCCGCGATCTTCGATGCGAAAAAAGTCTACGGATTCGATTTCGCCGAGCTCGGATTCAGCGAGGAGCAAATGCGGCACGTCGCGGGGCTCGAAGGGGCCTTTTTCAGCGAAGCATACGTTTCGCACCATCCCGAACTTCCCGACTACCTCGATTACATGTGCTATCCGCGCATCTGCGCACTGGCCCGCATTGCCTGGCGGGGCAACGAACAAGGTTGGGAGGATTTCTATCGCGAACTCGTTGCGGAGCATTACGACCGAATGGTCGCCATGGGCATCCGGTTCCGGCTTTTCCCGCCTCGAATAAGCTATCGCGACGGGACTTTCACTGTGGAGACGGACGATCGCTCCACTATCTATTATATCGAAGAAGGCAGCCCGGAAGAGCATCGTTACAAGCAGCCGATCCATACGGACGAACCGCACCGGTATCGTTTTTTCACCCGTTACCACACGGCCCGCAGCCCTTACGTCGCCGACAAATCCTATTACCGCACCCTCACGCCCGTTTTTTCCCTGACCACTTCGATGGGCGAAAGCTCGAGCGCGCCCTACGCCAACGCCGAAACCTATAAAGGTTTGTCCCGCACGCGCCGCGCCTGCCGCCGGCAGGATTGGATTCGTTACGACTTCGCCGAACCGGTGCGGTGCCGCGAAATGTTCCTGCAAACGGGCAACCGGCAGCTGCCCAAAACGATTATCACCACCGGAACCGTAGAAATATCTTACGACGGACAACGTTTCGAACCAATCGGAAAGTTGGAAAAGGGCAGTATCGCCCTGCATCCCGACCGTCCGGTAAAATCCGTGCGCATCGTCTCGACCTGCGATGACAACGGTACGCCCTATGTAACCATCCAACCGCCGCGAATCAAGCCGGTTATATAATCCGCTCTCCTTATAAAACGACGAACGGGGAGCTCGGAAACCGAGCACCCCGTTCATGTGATGCGTCCGTTCGGACCTTACGCCCGCACCGTCGCGCCGCACTTCTGCTCGAACTGCTTCGCGAGATTGGTCATCGCGCGTTCGATGGTCTTGTCGTCCAACGTCCGGCTCTTGTCCTCCAAAATGAAGCTCAACGCATAGGACTTCTTGCCGGCGGGCAGTTTGTCGCCTTCGTAGACATCGAACAGCGAAACGTGCTTCAACAACTTGCGCTCCGCAGCGAACGCCGCCTCGCGCAATGCGGCGAACGTAACGTTCCGGTCGACCAGCAACGCCAGATCGCGCTTCACCTCGGGGAACTTCGAGAGCTCTTCCACCGCGATTTTCAGTCTCTTCGTCGATTTCACAAGAGCATCGAAATTCATCTCCAGGAAATAGACCGGCTGTTTGACATCCGCCAATCGACGGATTTTCGCATTCACCGCCCCGATCCGCAACAGCTCCTTGCCGTTCAACGACAGCGCAAGCCCTTCGCTGAACAGGTCGTTCTGCAACTCTTCGGCCTGCAACGCATAAATCTCGATGCCGAAGCGCCGCAACAATTTCTCCGCAATCGCCCGCAGCGTAAAGAACGAAGCCGGAGCCGGTTTTGCATTCCACGAGGCCGCGACCTCCGCACCGGTTACAGCGATCGCCAGCCGATATTGTTCCGAATAGCCGTCGAGCGGTCGTTCGTCCGTGCGTTTATCCGCATCGTAGAAATAGCAGTTGCCGAATTCGTACAGTTTCAGATCGCCGTTGCGCCGGTTGGCATTGAGGGCGATTGCTTCCAGCATGTTGAACAGCAGCGTCTGACGCATGACGTTCAAATCGGTGCTCAACGGATTGAGAATCCGCACGCAGCGGTCGGCCGGATAGGATTGCAATCCTTCGTAATAGGCACTTTTCGTCAGCGAATTGGACATGATTTCCGAATAGCCGTTCGCCGTCAGGAAATCGGCAGCCGCATTCATCAAGGCATTGCGATCGGGTTTCGGCGCATAGGAGAGGGTAGAACGCACCTGCGACGGAATCTCGACCCGATTGTATCCGTAAATGCGCAGAATATCCTCGATCAGATCGGCTTCGCGCTGCACATCGACCCGATAGGGCGGCACGGCTACCGTCAGCACGCCCTCTTTTTCGGCCAGCACCTTCACCTCCAGCGCGTCGATGATCGTACGCACGGTCTCCTCGGGAATAGGCTTGCCCACCAGCGCATCGATGCGGGCGAACGAAATATCGAATACGAAATGTTTCGCCGGAGCCGCACAAACATCGACAATCCCGCTCGAAACGGTTCCTCCGGCCAGCTCTTTCAAGAGCAGGGCAGCCCGTTTGGCAGCATACACCTGTAAATCGGGGTCGATGCCGCGTTCGTAACGGAACGACGCATCCGTATTGAGACCGAACCGCTTGGCCGTCTTCCGCACCCACACGGGATTGAAATAGGCGCTTTCGATAAAGACGTCGGTCGTCGTCTCGCTGATGCCCGAATCCAGACCGCCGAATACACCGGCGATGGCCATCGGACGTTCGGCCGAACAGATCATCAAATCCCGTTCGGTCAGTCTCCGTTCCACGCCGTCCAGCGTAACGAACGGCGTTCCTTCGGCGCACGTGCGCACGACGATCCGGCCGCCCTCGATCTTCGAAGCATCGAACGCATGCAACGGCTGGCCCAACTCGAACAGGACGAAATTCGTAATATCGACCAAATTGTTTTTTGGATGGATGCCCGCCGCACGCAGACAGTTCTGCATCCATTCGGGCGAGGGGCCGATTTTGCATCCGGTTACGCTCACGCCCGCATAACGAGGCGCCGCCTCGGTGTTTTCGACCTGAACGCCGATATCCAACGCATGGTTATCGACCGCAAAAGCCGAGACATCGGGCCATTTGACGTGCACCTCCTTGCCGCGGCTGCGGAAATAGGCGGCCAGATCGCGGGCCACACCGATATGCGAAGCAGCATCGACCCGATTGGGCGTCAACCCGATGCCGATCAGATAATCATCCTCGACATGCAGATACTCCTTGGCCGCCATACCCACGGGCGCATCGGCCGGAAGCTCCATGATCCCGTCGTGCGATGAGCCGATTCCCAATTCGTCCTCGGCGCAAAGCATTCCGAGCGATTCCACGCCGCGGATTTTGCTGCGTTTGATCTTGAACTCCCCGTCGCCGCCGTTGGGGTAGAGCACGGCCCCCACCGTAGCGCAGAGGACTTTCAGTCCGGCCCGGCAATTCGGCGCCCCGCAGACGATCTGCAAGGGTTCGCCCGCACCGACGTCGACGGTCGTAACGTGCAGATGATCGGAATCGGGATGATCGACGCAGGTTTTCACTTCGGCGACGACCACGCCCCGAAGACCGCCTTTGACGGACTCGATCTGCTCGAAGCTCTCGACTTCGAGACCGATGTCGGTCAGAATTTTCGCCACCTCCTCGGCCGGAAGGTCGATATCGATGTAACGCTTGAGCCAGTTATACGAAACATTCATAACAGTATATTAACTTTGTTTTCAACAATTGGCGCACAAAAACAGTCAAAGGTAACAATTTTGACGATTATATACAAATTCACACCGCCGGTAATCCGACCGCATGACCTTGCGGGCTCCGGCCCAAGCTCCTCCCTCGGGAGAGATTTGCGGAACAGGTTCCGCGACTGCCATGTACGAATTTATCACGCTGCGGGCGACGTTCATTCATCGGGAGCCGATCCACAGAAAGACCATACCGACGAGAATGAAGGCCAGATCGATCGCTTTCGACCGCAGGTTGTGTTCGTGAAACAACCACGCCCCGCACAGGAACGAAACGATCACCGACCCGCGCCGCACCATCGAAACGACCGAAATCATCGCATCGGGATCGCTCAAAGCATAAAAATAGGAGAAATCGGACAACGTGAGGAAGATCGAAATCGCCGGAATCGCCCAGCTCCACCGAAACGGCGCGGCCGTTCGACGGTGGGGCCACCAAATGACGGCAACGACGACCGCCATCATCAGAAACTGGTAAAGATTGTACCAACTCTGCACGAAAACCGCGTCGAGCCGCGACATGATGAATTTGTCGTAAAGGCCGCTCACGGCGCCCGTCAACGCCGAAAGGGCTACGAACCAGATCCAACGGTTATGCACGAAATCGACCCCCTCGCGACGGCTCGACCGGCTCAACAGAAAGAGCGAAATCATGGCCAGCAGCACACCGATCCATTGATAGCCGTTCAGCCGTTCGCCGAATACCAGCATCGCGCCGACCAGCACCATCACCGGACGGGTCGCATTGATCGGGCCGACGATCGTGATGGGCAGCTGTTTCATGCCGTAATAGCCGAAAATCCAGGATGTCAGTACGATGACGGATTTGAGTACGACCAGTCCATGCGCATACGGCGTTCCGGGTTCGGTCTCCAAGACAGTCCCGTCGAACCAGCCGAGATGCCACACCGAAGAGACGACCGCCGGAAGAAAAATCAAGGTCGAGAACAACGTATTGAGCAGCAATACGGGCAGGACGGCATTATCCGTGAGCGATCTCTTTTTGGCAGCATCGTATAAACCGAGCAACGCTGCCGAAGCGAATGCCAGCGTGAGCCACATGGTGGAATCGAAAATGAAAAATCAAGGATTCAAAATCACCCATACATGGTAAAAAATTCGGGACTCCGAAAAACATGATTCGGCAGGTCCCCGAAATTTTTCACTTCTCATGTTTAATTTCTACAACTCGTCGCTGTAAACGGCTCCGGGAAGATCATGGAGATTGTAGCGCGAGGCCATCGACATGCCGTAGGCCCCGGCGGATTTGATCGTCAGCAGGTCGCCGCGGCGCGTCTTGCGCAGGCTGACGTTCTCGTCGAAAACGTCCGTCGATTCGCAGGCCGTGCCCACGACCGTATATTTTTCGCTGGGAGCCTCCTCCTCGCGGGCCGTAATGTTCTCGATATTGTGGTACGCGCCGTACATTGCCGGGCGGACCAGCTCGGTCATCGAAGCATCGACGATCACCAGTTTGCGGCCCGTGGCGGTGGTCTTGTTGAACAGCACCGTCGTGATCAGCTCGCCGCATTCGGCGACGATCGAACGCCCGAACTCGAAGTGAACCTCGCGGTCGCCGATGCGCAGGTGGTTGTGGACGATCGAGAACAACGACGCGAAATTGGGGATCGGCTCGTTCTCGGGAACGTCGTAGTTGACGCCCAGACCGCCGCCCACATCGACGAAGCGGAACTTGCAGCCTATCTTTTCGAGATTCTCGACGATGACGTTAACCTTGTTGCACATGTTCTCGAAGACGTGCAGCTCGCGGATCTGCGATCCGATATGCAGGTGCAGGCCGATGATATTGATATGCTTGAACGCCCGGATCTCCGCGGCGTGTTCGAGCACCTCTTCGTAGGAGATGCCGAACTTGCTGTCGGCCTGGCCCGTGTCGATACAATGGTTGGTCTTGGGGTCGATATCGGGGTTGATGCGCAGCGCAATGTCGGTTACCTTGCCCATCTCGGCCGAGAAAGCGTCAACGAGCGCCAGCTCCTGAATCGACTCGCAGTTGATGGCGAGGATATTCTGTTCGATGGCGTATTTCAGCTCCTTGTCGCGTTTGCCCGCGCCGGCATAGACGATGCCCTTGGGATCGAAACCCGCCTCGACGGCCTTGCGGAGCTCGTTGCCCGAAGCGCAGTCGATGCCCAGTCCGTATTCGCGGATGATGGCCAGCAGGTGGTCGTCGTAGTTGGCCTTGATGGCGTAATGTACCTTATAACCGTACTTTTTCGACTCGTAGACGACGCTTTCGAGTGTCTGGCGCAGCAGCGCCGTGTCATAAAGGTAAAAGGGGGTTTCATAGTCCCGGAGCCTGGATGCGATTTGTCTGCTTAACATCTTGATCCTAATTTGTTGAGGCTGCAAATATAAGCAATGTGCGTCATTCCGGCAAATCGGGGGCTTCCCATATATTCAAAAATTTGCGTATATTTGCGACAGATTTTACCTTGTCTATGAAAAACATCCGCAATTTCTGCATCATAGCCCATATCGACCACGGCAAATCGACCCTCGCCGACCGCCTGTTGGAAAAGACCAACACGCTCAACCAGCGCGAAATGCAGGCGCAGGTGCTCGACGATATGGAACTCGAACGCGAAAAGGGCATCACCATCAAGAGCCACGCCATCCAGATGGAGTACACGGCGCACGACGGCCAATGCTATACGCTCAATCTGATCGATACGCCGGGGCACGTCGACTTCTCCTACGAGGTTTCGCGCGCCATTGCGTCGTGCGAAGGCGCCTTATTGGTCGTCGACGCCACGCAAGGCATTCAGGCGCAAACCATCTCGAACCTCTATTTGGCCGTCGCCCACGACCTGGCCATCATCCCTGTGCTGAACAAAATCGACATGGATTCGGCCATGATCGACGAGGTGAAAGACCAGGTCATCGACCTGATCGGCTGCAAGGAGGAGGAGATGCTGCTCGCTTCCGGAAAGACCGGCGCCGGTGTCGAAGAGATTCTGGAAGCGATCGTACAGCGGATTCCGGCACCGCAAGGCGATGAAAACGCTCCTTTGCAGGCCTTGATTTTCGATTCGGTATTCAATCCGTTTCGGGGAATCATCGCTTACTACCGCGTTTTCAACGGTTCGATCCACAAAGGCGAGCACGTCAAGTTTTTCAACACGGGAAGCGAATACGATGCCGACGAAGTGGGCGTGCTGAAGCTCAAGATGCAGCCGCGCGACGCGATCCATGTCGGCGACGTAGGGTATATCTGTTCGGGGATCAAAACTTCGGCGGACGTGAAGGTCGGAGACACGATCACCTCGGTGGCCCGTCCCGCCCGGGAGGCCATCGCCGGATTCGAGGATGTCAAGCCGATGGTCTTCGCCGGTGTCTATCCGGTCGAAGCCGATCAATACGAGGATCTGCGCGCTTCGCTCGAGAAATTGCAGTTGAACGATGCGTCGCTCACGTTCGAACCGGAAAGTTCGCTGGCCCTGGGATTCGGATTCCGTTGCGGATTCCTCGGGCTGCTGCACATGGAGATCATTCAGGAGCGGCTCTACCGCGAGTTCGACATGGATGTCATCACCACCGTGCCCAACGTATCCTATCGCATCACCACCACGCAGGGCGAGGAGCTGGAAGTCCACAATCCGTCGGGGCTGCCGGAGATCACCAAAATCGCCAAAATCGAAGAACCTTGCATTCTGGCCCAGATCATCACCAAGAGCGAGTTCCTGGGCAATGTCATCAAACTCTGCATCGACAAACGCGGCGCGATGAAGAACCAGACATTCATCGCACAGGATCGGGTAGAGGTCAATTTCGACATGCCGTTATCGGAGATCGTGTTCGATTTCTACGACAAGCTGAAAAGCATTTCGAAAGGGTATGCTTCGTTCGACTATCATCGCACGGGCTACCAGCTTTCGAAACTGGCCAAATTGGACATTCTGTTGAACGGAGAGCCGGTCGATGCGCTTTCGTCGCTCATCTATGCGGAGCATGCCTACGATTTCGGCCGCAAAATGTGCGAAAAGTTGAAAGAGCTGATTCCGCGCCAACAGTTCGACATCGCCATCCAGGCGGCCATCGGCGCAAAGATCATCGCCCGCGAGACGGTCAAGGCCGTCCGCAAGGACGTAACGGCCAAATGTTACGGCGGCGACATCTCCCGCAAACGCAAGCTGCTCGAAAAGCAGAAAAAGGGCAAAAAACGGATGCGTCAGATCGGCAACGTCCAAGTGCCCCAGTCGGCCTTCCTCGCCGTACTGAAAATGGATTGACACGTTCATGAAAAAGACCCTGATCGATCTGTTCGAATCCTCCGTCGCGAAGTACGGAGACAAAACGTTCCTATTAGAGAAACGCCATCATCGTTTCGAACCCACGACCTATGCCGAAACCCGCGAAGAGGCGATTGAAGTCGGCGCAGGTTTGGCGGCATCGGGCATCGAACCGGGCGACAAAATCGCCATTCTCTCCGAAGGATGCAACGCATGGATCATCTCCGAACTGGGGCTGTTTTACGCGGGTGCCGTCAGCGTCCCGTTATCCGTCAAATTGGAGGAGTCGAACGACCTGCTGTTCCGTCTGCGCCATGCCGAAGCAAAGGCCCTCTTCGTATCGAAACAGCAGCTGGCCAAGATTCGCCGGATCCGCGCCGAGCTGCCCGAAATAAAGCACATTATCGTTTTCGGCTCCATTCCGCTCGAAGCGGGCGAAACGGCCTACGGCACCCTCAAACGTCTCGGACGCGAATATCTCGCAGATCATCGTACCGAATTTCTGACAATCGGACAGGCGATCGAAAACGACACCTATGCGACCATCACCTACACGTCGGGAACGACCTCCGACCCCAAGGGCGTGATTCTGACCCATCGCAACTACACGGCCAACGTCGAACAGGCGCTTTCGCGGGTCAGCATTCCGTCGTGGTTCCGGACGCTGATCATCCTGCCGTTGGATCATTGTTTCGCCCACGTCGTCGGTTTTTATATCATGATCGCCTGCGGTGCGGCCGTCGCCACCGTACAGATCGGAGCGACGCCGATGGAGACCTTGAAACACATTCCGGAGAATATCCGCGAAGTCCGGCCGCACTTTCTGCTCTCCGTTCCGGCATTAGCCAAAAATTTCCGCAAGAATATCGAGAAATCCATTCAGGCGAAAGGCCGCGCCGCGGAACGGCTTTTCCGATTCGCGCTGCGCGTCGCCTACGCCTACAATGCCGACGGATACAGCCGAGGAAAAGGCTGGCGCGGCCTGTTGAAACCGTTCGTCGCACGCTTCGACCGGCTCCTGTTCCGCAAGGTTCGGCAGGCATTCGGCGGCGAATTGCAATTTTTCGTCGGCGGGGGAGCGCTGCTCGACGCCGAGCTGCAACGGTTCTTCTACGCGATCGGCATACCGATGTATCAAGGCTACGGACTCTCCGAAGCGACGCCCGTGATCTCGACCAATTCGCCCCGCCGACATTGGCACCGGTTCGGATCGTCGGGCAAGATTCTGATCCCCTTGGAGTTGAAAATCATCGACGATGCAGGGCACGAAGTTCCGCACGGACAGCAGGGCGAAATCATCATCCGCGGCGAGAATGTCATGGCCGGCTACTGGAAGAACCCCGAGGCTACCGCCGAGACCGTGCGCGACGGGTGGCTGCATACGGGCGACAGGGGCTACGTTTCCGAAGATGAATTTCTGTACGTTCTCGGACGATTCAAGAGCCTGTTGATCGCTGCGGACGGCGAGAAATACAGTCCGGAAGGGATGGAAGAGGCGATCGTCGACAAATCGCCTTACATTGCCCAGATTCTGATCCACAACAACCAATCGCCTTTCACCGGAGCTATCGTCGTGCCAGACGGGGAGGCGTTGAAGCGCGAACTGAACGCACGAGGCATTGCGCCGGAGCGACAGGCGCGGGCCGCCGTCGGAATCATCAGCGCCGAGATCGACCGTTATCGGGCCGGAGGCACCTTTGCAGGCGAATTTCCCGAGCGATGGCTGCCAACCGGTTTAGTCATCGTCGACGAGGCATTCACCGAACGGAACGGATTGGTCAACAGCACGATGAAAATCGTGCGCAACAAAGTGGAGAGCCATTTTGCCGACCGGTTGAACTATCTCTATACGCCCGAAGGACGCAAACCGGATAATCCCGCAAATTTGGCCTCGCTCGAAAAAATACTGCACGGACGCTAATTTTATCGCTCCGAAACTTGAAAATTCCAAAAAGCAGTGTAACTTTGCAGATCGAGATGCGGAAATAGCTCAGTCGGTAGAGCATCAGCTTCCCAAGCTGAGGGTCGCGGGTTCGAATCCCGTTTTCCGCTCGCGGAAAGACAACGGATTGTAACGACCGTTACAATCCGTTGTCTTTTGTTTTGCCCGAACATGCGTCCGAAATATCTCGACCTCCGCAAAACAATACGGAACATTTGTTCTTCACCGCAATAAAAATATCCGATCGATTTCGGAACGTGCCGAAACCGATCGGATGCTCTCCGGCAGGGGACCGCTTTCGCGATTCCTATTCCGGCCTTTCGCGGAACATGTTCCACAATGCCCCGATCCAACGCAATTTATCCGCTACCCATTCGTATGCGTTCTGCACCTTTCGGGCCACTTCATAGATCGTTTCGAGGCGTTCACGCATCGCAGCGAGCGATCTCCGCACGAGCAGGAAATAAACCGCTGCGGCAATCGCCGCAAACGCACCGCCGAGAATCGACGCCGACCAAACGACCGAATCCAAAACGACCGACAGCCATACGACTGCCGATACGATCAACAAAAGAATGGCTATTCCGGCCGCAGCGACGAACAGCAGCAGCGATACGAGGAGATGACCGCCGGATGATTTTTGCGTTGCCATGAGCGATCCGCGACTTACCTGTTTTTAATCCGCGCAGTCGCAGTGGCCGTTCTCGTCGCATTTGCAGCGGAGACGTTCGAACTCCTCCTTCACCTTATCCATCTCGTCATCGACGAAATTCTTGATGCGGCGGCGCATTTCCGGGCCCGAATGGGGCGTAAAGAGGAGGGCGACCGCGGAGCCGATCAATGCACCGCCGAGCAGCGATGCAACGACAATACCTGTGTGTTTCATAATCGAAAATGTTTATTGAAATTCGATCCGGAAAATACAAAGTCCGCGCCAAAATTCGTATCTTTGTTCCTGTTATCGCTATGGACACCGTACCTCTATCTTCGGCCGCTTGCGCCGCATTCACCGGACACCGCACCTACCGCCACGAAGCCGACGAGCTGCTGCGCCGAACGATAGCGATGCTTCATGCGGCCGGAATCCGCACCTTTTTGAGCGGGATGGCCGTAGGGTTCGATTTAGCCGCAGCCGAGGCCGTCTTGAGCTGCAAAGCGGCCCATGCAGACCTCCGATTGGTTGCCGTCGTCTCGTTTCGCGGACAGCAACAGCGATTTTCGGCCCATGACCGAGCCCGTTTCGAACGAATCCTCGCCGAAGCGGACGAAACGCTCTTTCTCTCCGAATCCTATTCGCGCGGAAGCTATGCCATTCGCAACAACTATTTGATCGCCCATGCCGCCACGCTCGTAACCTGGTACGACGGTACGGCGGGCGGAACCCGCTATACGGTCGAACGAGCACGGGCGCAAAATCGGAAACTGATCCATCTGCATCCGGCGACCCCGCTCTCGGCCTATCCGGTTCCCGAATTGTTCCGATAAGACCCTGACGAAACGAAAAAACCGCTCCGACTGCAAACGTCGGAGCGGTTTTCATCGGTTTGCAGCCTAATAAGCGGCGCTACTTTCCCGCTTTGTCCTTCAACAGACGGACCGTTACCTGAAAATTGATCTGCGGATAGACCTTGAAATCCTTCAAGAACTTATTCACATCGCTCAACTCTTCGCTGTTCGTATCCGAAATGTTGTTCGACACGATTTCGGGCTTGCCGTGGAACAAAGCACCCAATTCGAAACGGAAGCCCACCCGTCTCCGCGGAATGGCACGACCGAAGCCAATTCCTACATACGGCTTTACCGACCGCACCTTCAAATCGGCACTCACCGAACCGTCCGGGTTCATCTTGGCTTCGACATCGCCGATCTCGACAGGAATATCCGATAGATTCACGCCACAGTCCGTAAGCTTCTGCATCGCGGCATCATCGAATCTACCGCTCACGGTAATCAGCTTTCCCGTACCGAAATAGAGACCTGCCGAGATGAAGAACGAGGAGTTGCCCCGCCGGAACGGGGCGATATCGAACAGCAGATGCGCCGAGGTCATCTGCAATTCGGCTTTCAGGCCGAGTTCGACGTTCAGATCGGCCACTGACGTTGACGGATCGGGGATTTCCGACAAAATATCGGAGAAATCGAAATCGTCATAGGTATAGCTGTAGCTGAACGGCGCTACCGAGAACCCTCCCCGCAACGAAATATGGCTCCAGAGCGGGGTAGCGACCGACGCACCGAAACCGACCGTACCGGCATTCACGCCGACAGCGAAATTGCTGAACGGCCGACGCACCGGCAGCTCGCTGCGTTCTTTCGCCTGAACGAACGAAACCGAGCAGATCATCGCGACCAGCCACACGCAGCAGGCCGTCTTCGAAAGAATGTTGGACTTGATCATAAACCGCAGACCTATTTCCAGTTCAGAATCTTATGAAAATCGAACTCCTCCGGATCAGGCAGATAGGCCTTGGCCGCTTCGTAATCCGCCGGCACGATGGCATTGAGGATATTCTCGACCACCGCGCAGAACTTGTCCGAATGGATGTCGACCAGCCGAGGCGGAATCTTGCCCGTCGTCGGATCCTGCAAATCCTTCAGATAGAGCGGCAAAACGTTTCCCTCGGAATTGACATAGACCATACAGCCCGTCTTGCCCTCCGAAAAGAGTTTGTAAACGCCCAGACCGAGTTCGGAGCAATAGGTCAGGTCATAGGCGATCGGGGTCTGGCAGCGGATTTCGTAACCCAGCTCTACGGGACGGCTCTTGACCTTGAGGCCCAACTCTTTGACGCGTTTTTCGATCAATTCGTTGAAAATATGTGCTTTCGACACCTTGCCCAATTCGGGATGGCCGTGTTCGTCGTAGGTGAAATGCACGCCGCTCTTGCGGATCTCCTCGTCGGAAAGTGCATGGAACACGCCTTCGGAAATCACGGCCGCACCGTAATCCATGCCCATGATCTTACGCTTGACGATCGACGAAATGACCAACCGCACGATCTTATCGATCGTGATTTCGGTTTTGTCGAACATCTCGGGAATGATGATCATCGGGTAGTGGCAGGCCTCGCCGATACCGAAAGCCAAGTGTCCCGCGCTGCGGCCCATAGCGGCCAACACGAACCAGTTGCCGCTGGTACGGGCATCGACATAGACGGCACGGGCGATGACGGCCCCCTTGTCTTTAGCCGATTCGTAACCGAATGTCGGCGTTCCGCTCGGAAGCGGCAGGTCGTTGTCGATGGTCTTCGGCACATGGATATTGGCGATCGGATACTTCTTCGCCTCCAAGAACTTGGCGATGCGATTGGCCGTCGAAGCGGTATCGTCGCCGCCCACGGTTACGAGCAGCTTCACATTGTTGTCGGTGAAGAACTTCAGATTGAAGTTGTTTTCGAAATCGGAATCTTTCGGTTTGAAACGGCTCATCTGAAGGAACGAACCGCCCTGGTTGAAAATTCCATCGGCCATCCGATAGTCGATGTCCACCGTGCGGGGATCGGGAATGAACAGGCCCGTGTAACCCTCGTGCAGTCCGATCACACGATAACCTTTGCGCAGAAACGTCTTTGCGACGCTGCCGACCACGGTATTCATACCGGGTGCAGGGCCGCCGCCGGTCAGAATGGCAATTGCTTCTTTCATCTTCGTTGAATTTGGTTTATTGATTGTTTGAATTAAACGGTCTTGCGTCCGAATCCGCCCGTTTTTCTCAAAATCGGAACGAGCGTCCAAAGATACGTCTTTTTTTCGAAATTAGCCGCACGCTTCCATCGAATTTTCGACCGATGAAAAAGGGACGAATTCCGAACCGGAAATCGTCCCCACAGCCTGTACCATCTATCGTTTACTTAACGACGGTTACATTCACGGCCTGTTCGCCTTTTGCGCCGTCGGCGACCTCGAACTCCACCGTTTGGCCCTCGTTAAGCGACTTGAATCCGCCTGCAACAATGCCAGAATAGTGCACGAATATCTCCTTGCCACTCTCCTCCGTAATGAATCCGTAGCCTTTCTTGCTATCGAACCATTTCACCGTACCTGTCATAAAAAAATTGTTTAGTGTTAAAAATACAGGGCAAAGTAACGTAAAAAACCTGCGCCGTCAAAACTTTTCGGCATGTTTTTTCATCTGCGAAATAAATTTTTTTATATTTGTCGTATCAAAACCATCGGATACAAGATCATGAACAGGAAACTGAAACTCGCATTGGCGGCCCTTCTGGGATTCTCGGCGGCATGTTCCACCGTAAAAAACGCTCCGTCGAAAGGATCGGGCGATCCGGAAGCCATGACCGATACAACCCGAATCGACCATCCTTTCATGGTCATGTACGGGGTTCGCATCCCGGACGCTCCGATCATTTCCAAACCCCTGAATCCCGTCCTGCAGCAGGACAGCACCGTTCAGGTTCCGGAATCGCAGCCGCAGCCGGCCGAAAAATAACCGTTCATGGGTTCCGGCTGCAAATTGGGGCTCCGGAAACGATGGGCCCTCGATCTTTTCTCGAATCTTTACAAGGAAACGGTCGCCGAGCATCGGCTGAACACGCTCTTTTGGGAGTGCACCTTACGCTGCAATCTTGCGTGCCGACATTGCGGAAGCGATTGTCGGGTGGCTCCCGGTGTGCCGGACATGCCGTTAGCGGATTTTCTGAAGGTGCTCGACGAACAAATCACGCCCCATGTCGATCCGTACAAGGTGTTCATTATCTTTTCGGGCGGCGAAGTGCTGGTTCGCGAAGATTTGGAAGAAGCCGGTCGCGAAGTAACGCGCCGCGGGTATCCGTGGGGGATGGTTACCAACGGCATGGCGCTGACACCGCAGCGGTTCGAACGGTTGATGCAGGCCGGTTTGCGAAGCATCTCCGTCAGTTTGGACGGATTCGAACAGGAGCACAATTACCTGCGGGGCAATCCGTCGAGCTGCGAACGGGCGATGCAGGCCATTCGGCTCATCGTGCAAGAACCGGCCTTGGCGTATGACGTTATCACTTGTGCCACAGGCGCCCTTATTCCCCATTTGGAACCGTTCCGCGACCGGTTGATCGCCGAAGGCGTCGAACATTGGCGCATCTTCTCGATCTTCCCGATGGGACGTGCACGCGACGACGCCTCGCTGCGATTGAACGACGAACAATTCCGCACGTTATTGGATTTCATCCGCCGCACCCGCCGCGAAAAGTCGATCGACGTCAGCTATGCGTGCGAAGGTTTTTTAGGCGGTTACGAAGCCGAAGTGCGCGACCATTTCTATCAATGCGCCGCCGGAATATCCGTAGCATCGATACGGGTCGACGGAGCCATATCGGGATGTACCTCCATCCGGGGCAATTTCCACCAAGGGAATATCTATCGCGATGATTTCTGGGAGGTTTGGGAAAATCGGTTCGGCCCTTTCCGCAACCGCGAATGGGCCCGACAAGGGGAGTGCGCCGGCTGCAAGATGTTCCGTTACTGTTTGGGCGGCGGTATGCACCTGCACGACGACAACGGGCAGCTGCTGTATTGCCATTACCATAAATTATAAGGCACCCCCCCAAACAAAAATCGAAGCACGCGCACGCAGACAAAAATAACGTGCGCGGCTCCGTTGCTCGCTTTCGACTCGCTGCCGCTGAACTTTTCAGCGGTATTTTTCGCGTAACAGCGTTGCTATTTCGGGCATTCCCTCGGCGGCGCGTTTGCGTATAACGGTCAGCGGATTCCGGATGCCGGAGGTATCCGGACGGCCCGGGTCGACCACGAAAAGCGGAATCTCCGGACGGACGTAACGCACCAAAGAGGCAGCAGGGTAGACCGCCAACGAGGTACCGACGACCACCATCAGATCGGCTTGCGCAGCGATTTCCGCCGCCCTTTCGAACTCGGGAACCGCCTCGCCGAAGAAGACGATATGGGGCCGCAGCAGCGAACCATCAGGAGCCGTGGCATCGAGGCGCTGCTCCCAGCCATCGAGCGGCACGATCAAATCGGGATTACGGGAGGAGCGCAACAGGGTCAATTCGCCATGCAGGTGGGTTACATGGGTCGAACCGGCCCGCTCGTGCAGATTATCGACATTCTGCGTTACCACCTCGACAGCAAAATCCTGCTCCAAAGCGGCGATCGCACCATGACCCGCATTGGGTTTCGCGGCCAGCATTTCACGGCGCCGTTCGTTGTAGAACTTCACGACCGTGGCACGATCCCGCGCCAGGGCCTCGGGCGTACAGACCTCTTCGATCCGATAATTCGCCCATAAACCCTCCGCATCGCGGAAAGTCGACAATCCGCTATCGGCACTCACACCGGCACCGGTAAAAACGACCAATTTGTTCATACGGTATCATCCCTCGATTCGGTATCCGACAAAATAAAGATTTCCGCTTTTCCTGCGGAAATCTTTTTCATCTCGTCGGGGAGACTGGATTCGAACCAGCGACCTCCAACTCCCGAAGCTGGCGCGCTAACCGGACTGCGCTACACCCCGAACGAATACCCTTGTCTTTTAAGAGCGCACAAAGATAAGCCGAATTTCCGAATCCGCAAAATTATTTTCCACAAAAATATCGCGAAATACCGCCCGATCACTCCTTCACGCACCGCACCGACAAGCCGTTCGCACGCGCATAGGATACCAGCGGTGCGATTCCGCCCGTTGCGTTTTTCTTGTCGTACCAGAAATAGAGCGCCGCCGATTTTCGCGCATCGACCGCATCCGCTGACCAATACAGGCCGACCCAGGGTTGCGCCTCCTCCGCCGAATTGCCGCGCGCGGCGATCGTTTCCGGAGCGGGTTCGGGTTGATAGACGTTCTGAATCTTGCCGTTCAGATAGACCCGGCGTCCGGCCGCCATAAAGAGCGAACTCGCAGCGCCGTCGGTCAATCTCCATCCGAAAAGATCGTCATCGGCAGCGGTGGGCGTTCCCTCCAACTGCAAACCTCTGAATGCATCCGCCGGTGCGACCCGCCACCCATGAGGGCAAGGATCGTTCTTCCTGCTCCATCCGGTCTCGGCCGCATTCCACATCCAGTCGTACCCGCTCGCGCTCGTACTCGTGATGAAACTCAACGGATGCTGCAAAGCATACTCCTCCGTTCCGGTCTCCTCGGAGGATTCGACGAACATGAGTTTCGTGCTCACATTCTTCGCATCGTAAATCGATGCGGAGCTTCCGTTATTCGCCCGATAGCCGGACGGCCCGACGAACGGCTCTTTCCGCCCCCATTGATAGAACAGACCATAGGAAGCGAGCCGTTCTTCGGCGGTCGCATTGGATTGGTCGAGGGCGCCGAGATTCCGGCCCATCAACCGATAGCCGTTCCACTCGACGACATCCTGCTCCGGATCATACGGCACTGTCCAGACGTGCCAGCTCCACAACAAGGCTCCCGCCGCATCGTAAGCACCGATCAACGCATTGCCGCGCATGATTTCGTCCGTCCGTTCGGCATCCGCACCGACATAGAAGGAAATCCGGTTGTTTTCATCGAGATAGACGTATTGCAGCAGCTTGCTGGCACTTTGCCAAATCACACCGACGCTGGCCGGCTGCACCTCGGCTCCGTCGCCCCGCACCGGACTGAACGAGTAATGCGTATCTTTTTTATTGGCGATAAAGCTGTTGGCCGGGCCTTCGAGCGATTCTTCGGCAACGACCCCGACGAACAGCGAAGCGCTCTTGACTTTATTCGCCGCATTATAACCGTTGAGCGTTATCGTTCCCGACAGTTCGACGCTGCCATCCCCGGACTGCGCAGGAACGACGATCGTCAGCTCCTTTTTCACGGCATCGAGCACCACATTGTCATCGCCCCAACCTTTCGGCTTGCTCGAGATATAGAAGCGTTCGACCCCGACCGCCGAAAACGGAACGACGGTTTGCGCCCCCGCACCGGAAAAATAGACCGACGGCACCTCGAACGACAACAGACCGCCGTCCTCCTCGTCTTTGCTGCACGAAACAGCCATCGCCGCCATCAGCGTCATCGCTGCGACGGAGCTCCACTTAAAAAAAACTTTCGTATCTTTCATATTCAGCATATTCTGCGCAAAGATAGCATAATACGGACGCAGAAACAAATTATCGTCATATAAAATCCGCCCCGCGATCATATACTTACTTCCATGTACCCGCGTTTTCGTCCCGAATTTTCAAATCCGGCCGTTGATACGCCAATGTAGATAATTATCATCCGTCTCCTGCTTCCGGAATAACCGGATGGAACAATTCTTGCCATCGGTGAACGAACGAAAAACAGACGGAATTAGTATGCAGCATCCGAAAAACGAAGCAAACGACACCGACGAAACGATCCGCATCGACATATCGGCGCAAGGGCCCTATTTCGTCTACGGGCGTCCGCCGCTCTCGGCCCAATACATTATGCCGGACGAAAACAACGAAAGCTGGTACTTCCAGGAGGGGCGCCACTTCTCCACCGAGACGGAACCGACCGCTCTCTGCCGATGCGGTTCATCCCGACGACACCCGTACTGCGACGGCAGTCATACGCAGGCGGAATGGAATTCGCAGCTGACGGCCCCGACCGAGGCGAATCCGGATGATACGGAGACGATCGAAGGGGCTGCGGTCGACCTGCTGGATCGTGCCGAGCTGTGCGTTTTCGCCCGATTTTGCCATCCGCACGGCGACGCCTGGGAGCTGACGGAACACTCCGAAGCACCCGAAGCCCGCCGCTTGGCGATCCGCGAAGCCTCGATGTGTCCGAGCGGACGACTGACCGCCCGAGACCGCCAGACCTTGCAGCCGTTCGAGTTCCGATTCGAACCCAGCCTCGGATTGATCGAGGATGACGCCATCGGCTCCAGCGGCGGGCTGTGGGTCCGCGGAGGCATACCGATCCGCCATCCGTCGGGCGAAACCTACGAAATCCGCAACCGCGTGGTGCTTTGTCGCTGCGGGCAATCGGCCAACAAACCCTATTGCGACGGCACCCATGCAGCCGTCAAGTGGCGCGACCGGCTCGAAAGCGAACCGGTCGGCGAGACCCTGCCGGAAAAGGTGCATTGATTCGAATGTTTCACCAAAACGAACGGGCCCGGGTTCCCGCACCGGATTGCAAATCCGGCCAAGGATGCTGCGGATGCGAACCATTCGCTCCGCCTACTTCTTTTCCGGCCTGGCGATCGTCTCGCGCATCGACGTATCGGCCATGATATTCTTCATCTTGTAATAGTCCATCACGCCGAGATTGCCGTTACGGAACGCTTCGGCCATCGCCAGCGGCACTTCGGCCTCGGCCAGGATAACTTTGGCGCGGGCATCCTGCGCCTTGGCCTTGTTTTCCTGTTCGAGAGCGACGGCCATCGCACGACGCTCTTCGGCCTTGGCCTGCGCGATATTCTTATCGGCCTGCGCCTGATCCATCTGTAATTGAGCGCCGATATTCTTGCCGACGTCGATGTCCGCAATATCGATCGAAAGGATTTCGAAAGCCGTTCCGGCATCGAGGCCCTTCTCCAATACGACGCGGGAGATCGAATCGGGATTTTCCAACACGATTTTGTGCGTATCGGCCGAACCGATGGACGAAACGATTCCCTCGCCGACACGCGCCAGCACCGTCTCCTCGCCGGCACCGCCGACCAACTGTTTGATATTCGCGCGCACCGTCACGCGGGCCTTGGCGATCAACTGGATACCGTCTTTGGCCACAGCAGCGACCGGCGGCGTATTGATGACCTTGGGATTCACCGACATCTGCACCGCCTCGAACACGTCGCGGCCGGCCAGATCGATCGCTGTCGCCATCCGGAAATCGAGCACGATACCGGCTTTCTGGGCCGACACCAGCGCATGGACGACATTCGTTACATTGCCGCCGGCCAGATAGTGCGCCTCCAATTCATTGGGGTTAAGCGAGAGTCCGGCCTTGGTGCTTTCGATCATCGACGATACGATGGTCGAGGGCGGCACCTTGCGCCAACGCATCAGGATCAACTGCAACAGGCTGATCCGCACACCGGACACCAACGCCGAGAACCACAGCCCCACAGGGATGAAATAGAAGATGAGCCATACGGCGACGAGGCTCACGAAAACAACCAAAGCAAGCATTCCTTGATCCAACATAATCGCATGATTTATTGATTATTCGACTTTTTTGACAATCACACTGAAATTTTCGAAACCGACGACCTCCACGTCGCTGCGCGGATCGATATAGACATCCTGCGACTTGGCCTCATAGAGACGGCCGTCGATCATGATTTTTCCCATCGGAGAGAGCCGCGAAACGCTCTTCCCGCGCGCGCCGATCTGCACTTCGCCGTCCGGATCGGGCATCGACGACGATCGTATTTCCTGTTTGAGCGAGAAGCGCTGCCACGTTTTGGCCCGCAGCGAAAAGACGACCGCCACGACCGAAAAAACCACAATCACAAGTACGACGATGAATCCCGTCGACGGGCCGAAATCGCGGAAAGCCAAATAAATCGAGCTGCCGTAACATACCAACGACAGCAAAGCGCCGATCGACACACCCGGCAGCAACACCAATTCCGCCACTAAAAAAAGCAGCCCGAGAAAAATGAGCAAGACGATATAAAACATGACGCGACGATTGGGAAAATTAACAGGGTTAAAGATAATCAATAATTTCGATTATTGCGGCATTTCGGCTACATTTATTTGCAATCGGTCATCCGTATTCCGGACGGTTTCCGCCACGGCATCGGCGACGGCCCGATCGTAAAAGAGCCCCACCACGAAGAGATTTTGGCCGACTTTGGAGATTTCCGCATCGCCGGCAACGGTCGCAATAGCCGTCCGAACCTCGTCGGAGAGGGCCTCGGCGTTCATTATCTCGACCCGATAGGCCCGGGCATCCGCATCGGTCGATTCAGCCAGATTGCGATAAATGCCATTGGTCCAGACAACGATCTTCGGACGGATGAATCCCTTTTCCTTGAGTTGTCGCTGCGCGGCTTCCGCTTCGGCAAGCGTTGCGAAGCCGCCGGCATAATAGTTCCACTTCTTTTCGTCGTCGATCCGATAAGAGAGCGGATAAGCCCCCTTGAAGAGCGAAACCGGCCGTTTCGTGCTGAACCTGCCGAGCAGAATCCGATAGATCGTGCCGCGTTCGTAGATCCGGCATTCTGGTATGGGGTGTTGAGCCGTATATTTCGGTACCTTCGAGAAAGCAAGCTCCTCGTAATCCATGAAGAACCGTTCGGCGACCTCGATCTTCGGCACGCGGAAATCGACCGCCTTCAATCGGGCCGCCGCCTGCATGAGCGAATCGCAAGCCGCATCCAATCCGAGCAGCCGCGCGACCTCCACTTCGAAATCGACCGACACCTGCTTGCGCAGGAAATAGTCGGCCACCTGATCGGAAGCCGTCTTATCGCGCAATTCGGCCAATTGCAGCATCGCTTCGGAAAGGCGGGTTTCCTGATCCGCCAGCTGCTCTTCGCAGCCGAGTTTATCCAACAGATACCCGTAGGCGTAACTCTTGTTGTCGAAAATATAGTTCCACACTGCGGCAAGCGAATCCGCCAGCGCGCGGTTCGAATCGGCCAGCGCACTGAATCGTGCATAAATCGCCCCGGCCTCCTCTTCGGCCGTCGCCTCCGCATACGACCGCGCCAGCATCGACAACGTGTCGTAACGAACCCGATAACGGGTTGCGAACTCCTCGGCCTGCTTCTCCAAACGCTGCGCCTCGATCAAGGCGGCATAATCGGCTTCCGGCAGATTTTCGCGGAAATAGCCGTTGTAAACCAAGTTGCGCGACTTCGGTTCTTTGGAAGCGACAAGCACATCCGCTGCCGGTTCCTCCGGCCACGCAGTCTCCCCCAGCGTATCGGAGCCTGCTAATTGGGCCAGCACCCATTCCTGCTCCAGCGCATTGATCCGGTCGACGACCCGGCTCTTGGCACTCCGAATCTCGAAAATCCGATTTTCCAATTCCAAAATTTCTTCCGAAATACGGCCACGCTCTGCGGGATTCGTCCGCAACTGAATCCGCAGATTCTCCATCGCCCGCGCGATCGAATCCTGCTGCGTCTGCAATGCCTTGTCTTCTTCCAAAAGAGCGACGTATTGCCGATCGTCCTCCAATCTTGCCGGACGCGGTTCCGCCGTCGGCTGCTGGGCATACAACCAGCCCGCGACGGGAAGAACCGCTGCCGCGAATGAAATGATTTTACGCAATAGCCAGGTTTTTATCTCCACCATTTTATAAAAAAGAGCTGTATCAAACCGAAAATCTCCAAACGTCCGAATAACATCAACAACGAATTGGACAACTTGAATGCTGCCGGCAGGGCCGAAAAATTATCCATCGACCCGACGGCGCCGAATCCGGGCCCGACATTGCCGATCGAAGCGATCGAGGCCGAGAAACTGGTCATCAGATCGACATCGAGCATCGTTCCGAACACCGTACCGATCAAGATCAGCAACAGATAAGTAACGATGAAAACCGGCACCGAATGCAACGCTTCCCGATCCTGAATCGCTCCGTCGAGCCGGATGCGGATGATGGCATTGGGATGCTGCTGCTGACTCAACCGCGCCCGAATCATCTTCAGCGAAAGGATGAGGCGGTTGATTTTCAATCCGCCCGAAGTCGATCCGGCACAAGCGCACACCAACGAGCCGAACAGCAGCAGCACAATCGCGAACGACGTCCATTGATTGGTATCGGCCGTCGCGAAACCGACCGTCGTAACCAACGAGACGAACTGGAACAATCCTTCGCGGAAAGCGACGGAAAAGGCAGGGTAGCGGTCTGCCGCAAAGAGACTCACCGCGATCAGGAATCCGCACAAAAACAACATGCCGAAATACCATCGCGCGACCTCCGACCGGAACAGGTTGTTCCGCCGGCCGGTTACCGTAGCGAAAATCAATCCGAAATGCAAGCCTGCCGCCGCCATCGCGAAGATCAGCACCCAATCGATCGCCGGACTGTTGAAATAGGCAATCGAGGCGTTTTTCGTCGAGAAGCCGCTCGTCGCGCAGACCGACATGGCATGGCTCAGCGCATCGAACCAGTTCATGCCGGCCAATTTGAGCAGCAGCATGGAGGCGGCCGTCAGGCCCACATAAACGCCCAACAGGATCCGCACGATGGTCTGCGTGCGGTAGCGATAGTTGTCCCTGGCCAGCGAGGAGAGCTCCAGATTGGTCAACGTCAGCTTATTGCGGCCCATCGAAGGGAGAATCACGAGAACGAACATGACGACCCCGATACCGCCGATCCAGGTCGTCGACATGCGCCAGAAAAGCAGTCCGCGCGGCAGCGATTCGATATCGTTCAATATGGTCGCTCCGGTCGTTGTAAAGCCGGAGACGCTTTCGAACCAGGCATTGATCAACGAAAATTCGCCGCCCCAGATCAGATAGGGGAACGTTCCGACGACGCACGCCAGCAACCAAGCCCCGACGACGATGCAGAAGCCCTCTTTGGTCGTCAGCTGTTCCTGCCGTTCGACGAAAATCAACGGGAAGATGCCCAGCAGCGTCGTCAGCAAGGCCGAAAGCAGCAGCGGATAGAATGCCGAATCCATGTTGTTGAAGTAGGAAATCCCCGCCGACAGCAGCAGGAACGCCGCGATGAAGAGCATCACGATACCGACATAGCGTAAAACGACATCCAAACGCATGTTTTCAGAATTGGGTCTGTTTGGAGAGGGCGATCAACGTATCGATTTTCTCCTTCAGCTCCAGCACTTCGTCCTTCAGTTCGCCCTTCACGGCAAACGGGATGCGGAACGTCAGGAAATCACCCAGTCCCTTGTTCATCCGCACAATGGGATGCACGCAATAGATCGACATGAAATAGTAGAGCATCAACACGATGGCGATCATCACGACCAACGAGGTCAAGACCGGCGTAACGGCCCGATAGGCATTCTTTTTCATCTGCTCCGCCCGCGGGGCCAGCGAACTCTGGGTCGAAGTCATGTAATTCTTGATGGCTGCCGTCAACCGGACGTAAAGCGCTTCGTATTCGTCGTTATACCATCGGCTGCCGGCCGTTTCGCTCCGATCCACCGCGACCGAATCGGGTTCGACATGGGGTTCGACACCGCCGAAGGCCAAATAGGAATCGGTCAGCAGCCGCAATTCCGTCGTAGCGAAAGCCAGCGAATCGAGAAACGATTTATCGACCGCCTCCTGTTGTGCGATCGACAGCGTATTTTCCAATCGCAGCAGGCTGGCCCGGCACAGACTGTCGTAGGAGCGGTCGCCGAAGACCGAGTAGTGGATCAACGCCACATTCTGCTCATGGGCGGCATCGAGCATCTCTTTCGCCAGCGAAATATTCCGTCGATTGGCCTCGAGAATATCGCCCGTATCGCGGCTCAAGTGGCTCAATTCCAAAAACGACACCATCCCCGAGAAAAAGAGCAGACAAACGATGCTCAGGAAGCCGACCGTAACCCGTTTATGCAACCCCGTCATTTTATTATAATTACCTGCGATAATATACGTTTAACGTAGCTGCACTTTCGTGCATCATGCAAATATACGAATTTTAATCCAAGATTTCGCCTGCCAGGTCATGAAATTCATCCATCGCGCCGAGCTTCACGCGGCAAATCGTATTGATCCGCGACCGGTCGTAAGGGACTTTCACCCGCCGGTAGCTGCCCGTATAACCGAACATCATGCCATTCCGGCGCGTGCTTTCAAAGAGCACCGTATCCTCCGAACCGACCGCCGCGGCACAGAAATCGCCATGCAGCCGGCCGCACAACGCTTCGAGCTCCTCGGCCCGACGGGTCGCCACGGAGGGCTGCACTTTGTCCGGCAGATCGACCGCCGGCGTTCCGGGGCGCTCCGAGAAGGGAAAAATATGCAGAAAAGCGGGGCGCAGATCCGCTAAAAAACGGTACGTGTCGCGGAAATCCTGCTCCGTCTCGCCCGGGAATCCGACGATGACGTCGATTCCGATGAAGGCATCGGGCATTGCCCGACGCACGGCCGCGATGCGCTCGGCGAAACGGGCGGTCGTATAACGGCGGCGCATCGCCGCGAGAATCCGATCGGAGCCGCTCTGGATCGGGATATGGAAATGGTGCTGGAATCGGGGCGACGAAGCGCAGAACGCGATGATCTCATCGGTCAGCAAATTGGGTTCGATGGACGAAATGCGATAGCGTTCGATGCCCTCCACCTCATCGAGCGCCCGCAGCAGGTCGACGAACCGTTCGCCCGTCGTGCGGCCGAAATCGCCCGTATTGACCCCCGTGAGGACGATCTCCTTCTGTCCGGCTGCCGCGATCTGCCGCGCCTCCTTCACTAAATCGGCAATGGGCAGATTCCGGCTCGATCCGCGGGCGTAATGGATCGTGCAGTACGAACAGCAGTAATCGCAGCCGTCCTGCACCTTCAG
Organism: uncultured Alistipes sp.; assembly: GCA_947629705.1. Lineage (GTDB taxonomy): Bacteria > Bacteroidota > Bacteroidia > Bacteroidales > Rikenellaceae > Alistipes. The sequence goes on from CANREN010000001.1 coordinate 206,651, forward strand.
AAACGCACGGGTGCGGTCTCCGCTCGAAAAAGCGGCGAAAAACGATGTCAATTCGTCGGTTTCGCAGCTGTACACCTGCGCACGGCCCTTGCCGGAGAGTGCGCAGACCCGACGGTAAAGTTCGCCCTTGTCGTTGTTGCCCAACACGAGATCGACCCCTTCGATCGCCGCGATTTCGTAGGGTTTGAGCTGTGCGTAGCAACCCGTTACGGCAATAAGGGCCTGCGGATTGCGGCGGTGGAGCTTACGGATCAGATTACGGCATTTCTTGTCGGCATGTTCCGTTACGGAACAGGTGTTGATGATGCAAATGTCGGCCGGCGCATCGGGGGAGACCCGTTCGAAGCCGCCCGCCTCGAACTGACGGGCGAACGTGGAACTCTCCGAGAAATTGAGTTTGCAGCCGAGCGTATGGAAATTGACCTTTCGGGATTGCATGGCGATCGTTGGAAACTGAATCTGTCCGCGAATTTACGCATTTTTTGGAACACCCGCCAAAAAAACGTAAATTTGCAGGCTTTACCGAAACGGGTTATGGATTTTTTCAACGATCTGCTCCAATACGGCTATCTGTCCCATGCGTTCGTCGCATGCGTCCTGTCGGGCATCACCTGCGGGATCATCGGCACCTATATCGTCTGCCGGCGCATGGTGTTCCTCGCCGGAGGGATCACCCACGCTTCGTTCGGGGGATTGGGCATCGCCTTCTATTTGGGGGCCGATCCCATCGGCGGGGCGATGGTTTTCGCCGTTCTGTCGGCCCTCGGCATCGAATGGGCCGGAAGCCGCGGCCGCATCCGCGAGGACTCCGCCATCGGCATCATCTGGTCGGTCGGCATGGCGATCGGGGCGTTTTTCATGAGCCTGCGCCCGGGCTACACCTCGGGCGACCTCTCGGCCTATCTTTTCGGCAGCATCGTTACCGTAACCCGAAGCGATGTCCTGGCGCTCGCCGGACTGACCTTCGCCATTCTCACAGGGGCCCTGCTTTGGCTCCGGCCGGTGATGTACGTCGCGTTCGACCGCGAATTCGCCCGCAGCCGGGGCATCCCGACCCGTCTCATCTCCTATCTGATGGCCGTTACGGTCGCCGTAACCATCGTCCTGTCGATCCGCATCATGGGCATCGTCCTGCTCATCTCGCTGCTGACCATGCCCGTGGTCATCGTCAATGCGCTGTCGCACTCCTACCGCACGCTGACCGCAGCGGCCCCCGCCGTCGCCGTCGCAGGCAATGTCGCCGGTCTCGTCGTCAGCTACCGATACGAAGTGCCCCCCGGCGCCGCCATCATATTTATCCTCACCGTCGCGCTTATTCTGATAAAGTTATTAACTTTGTCGGGCGCAAACGTCGGCAAGAAACGGAACTCCTCGCATGAAGACCATCCATAAATTCGTACTGAAAGCCTACCTCGGGCCGATGATCCTCACGTTTTTCATCGTGATGTTCGTCCTGCTGATGAATTTCGTGTGGCGTTACATCGACGAATTGGTCGGCAAGGGGTTGAGCACGGGCATCATCATCGAGCTGTTCACCTACGCGATGGCCAACATGATTCCGATGGGCCTGCCGCTGGCCATGCTGCTCGCCGCCATCATGACGATGGGCAACTTGGGCGAAAACTACGAACTGCTGGCCATGAAATCGGCCGGCATGTCGTTGATCCAAATCACCAAACCGTTGATCATCCTGACCGGATTCATCGCCGTCGGGAGTTTCTTCATCACGAACAACCTCGTGCCTTACGCCAACCGGAAGATGTTCAGCCTCATCTTCGACATCCGGCAGCAAAAGCAGGCGCTCGAATTCAAGGACGGACTGTTCTTCAACGGCATCGAAAACATGTCGATCCGCGTGGAACGGCAGGAACCCGACACGCATCTGCTCCACGACGTGCTGATCTACGACAACCGTTCCGTCAACGGCAACATGAACACCGTCGTCGCCGATTCGGGATATATCCGCCTGTCGGACGACAAGCGCTATCTGCTCGTAACGCTTTTCAACGGAGAGACCTACGAACAGACCCGCAACAGCCAGTGGTTCAACAAAAGTTCGCTGCGGCACCACCGGTTCGACATGCAGGAGCAGAAGATCGCGATGGACGGATTCGCGATGGGGCGCACCGACGCCAGCCTCTTCTCGAACAGCCAGACGAAAAACATCAACGAACTGCAACAGGACATCGACTCGTTAGAACGCACCGTGAACGCATCGACAGCACGTTCCTATGAACCGCTGCTGAAGGAGCAGCTTTTCGTTCGCGACAATTCGGTTCTTCCGATCCCCGACAGCCTTCGTTTCGACAAAAGCGACTTTCGGAATGCACTGATTACCGATTCGCTCGTCGATCTGCCGGTTCGGGAGAAAAACCGCATCTGGAACCGGGCCAGAACATTGGCCAAGAACTCCCGCAACATGTTCGCCTTCGACGAATCGGCGTCGAAAGAATCGCTCAACCAACTCTACCGCAGCAAGGTGGAGTGGCACAAGAAAATTTCGCTTCCGGTCTCCATCATGATCTTTTTCCTGATCGGAGCGCCGTTAGGGGCGATCATCCGCAAAGGCGGATTGGGGCTGCCGGTGGTCGTATCGGTGATTTTCTTCGTCATCTATTATATAATCAGCCTTTCGGGCGAGAAATTCGCCAAAGAGGGAACGTGGGACGCCGTCTACGGCATGTGGCTTTCGACGATGGTGCTGACCCCCATCGCCGCCTACCTGACCTACAAGGCAACCAACGATTCCGGCTTGCTCGACACCGATTGGTACATCGGAAAAATCAAAGCGCTGCGCGAAAAGATCGAACCGCGCATCGTCGGATTATTGCACGTCATAAAACGCAAACACCATGGCAAAAGAGACTGTATTAAATAGGGTAGAGGAGGTCATCGAAGATTTCCGGAAGGGGAAAATCGTCATCGTCGTCGACGACGAGGATCGTGAGAACGAAGGCGATTTCATCGTCGCCGCCGAGAAAATCACGCCCGAGATCGTCAATTTCATGCTCAAGGAGGGGAGGGGCGTACTTTGCGCGCCGCTTTCGGAAGAGCGTTGCGAGGAGTTGGAACTCAACATGATGGAAGAGAACAACACCTCGCTGTTGGGAACGCCGTTCACCGTTACGGTCGACCTGTTGGGGCACGGCTGTACGACCGGCGTTTCGATCCACGACCGGGCGGCGACCATCCGAGCGCTCGCCGACCCCGCGACCCGTCCGTGCGACTTGGGCCGGCCGGGGCATATCAATCCGCTGCGGGCCCGTCAGAAAGGCGTTCTGCGACGCCCGGGACATACCGAAGCGGCCGTCGATCTGGCGCAGCTCGCCGGTTTGCAACCCGCCGGAGCCTTGATCGAGATCATGAATCCCGACGGAACGATGGCCCGCCTGCCGCAGTTGGTCGAGATCGCCCGCCGGTTCGGGCTGAAAATCATCTCCATTGCCTCGCTCATCGCCTATCGGCTCAAAGAGGAATCGTTGATCGAACGGGGCGAAACGGCCGACATGCCCACCCAGTGGGGGCATTTCAAGATCACCGCTTTCCGCCAAAAGAGCAACGGACTGGAACACATGGCGATCACCAAAGGCGAGTGGCGGGAGGACGAGCCGGTTTTGATTCGCGTACACTCCTCGTGCGCCACGGGCGACATTCTCGGCTCCTGCCGCTGCGACTGCGGCGCCCAGCTGCACGAAGCGATGCAGATGATCGAGAAAGAGGGGAAAGGCGCCATCGTTTACCTCAATCAGGAGGGGCGGGGCATCGGCCTGTTCAACAAAATACGCGCCTACAAATTGCAGGAGAAAGGGCTCGACACGGTCGACGCCAACATCGAATTGGGCTTCCGGCCCGACGAACGCGACTACGGGGTCGGAGCGAGCATCATCCGCGAGTTGGGCATCAAACGGATGCGTCTGATGACCAACAACCCGTTGAAACGGGCCGGCTTGGAGGGTTACGGATTGAGCATCGAGGAGATCGTGCCCATCGTCATCGCGCCCAATCCGTACAACCTTCACTATTTGGAGACCAAAGAGGAGCGGATGCACCACAAATTGGGATTGCATTGCAAGAGACAGCCATGAACGCCAAGGATTTACGCATCGTATTCATGGGTACGCCCGAATTTGCCGTACCCTCGCTCCGGCGACTGGCCGCCGAAGGCTACAACGTCGCGGGCGTCGTTACGGCTCCCGACAAACCGGCCGGCCGCGGTCGGCAGCTGCACAAAAGCGAGGTGAAAATCGCCGCCGAGGAATTGGGCCTGCCGATATTGCAGCCCGAAAAGCTCAAAGCGCCGGAGTTCGTCGACGCAATGCGCGCACTTCGACCCGACTTGGGAATCGTCATCGCTTTCCGGATGCTTCCGGAGGTGATTTGGGCCATGCCCCGCTTGGGAACTTTCAATCTGCACGCTTCGTTGTTGCCCCAATACCGAGGGGCTGCGCCGATCAACTGGGCCATCATCAACGGCGAAACCGAAACGGGAATCACCACCTTCCTGCTCAATCACGAAATCGACAAAGGGGCCATTCTCGGGCAGAAACGGGTTCCGATCGCCCCCGAAGAGAACGTCGGCACGCTTTACGACCGATTGATGAATTTAGGGCCGGAACTCGTAACGGATACGGTCGAACGGCTTGCCGCAGGAGCGCTCCGGCCCTTGGAGCAGGCGCAGATCGAAACGGCCGGTCTCAAACCGGCGCCCAAAATTTTCAAGGAGGATTGCCGCATCGACTGGAATTGGAACGGCGAGCGCATCATCAACTTCATTCGCGGCCTTTCGCCCTATCCGGCAGCCTGGAGCCCGCTATACCGCCAAGGCGCGGAGGCGACCACAGCCAAAATTTTCCAAGCCCGCTTCGAGCCGGCTTCGGCCGCAGCTCGTCCGGGCGCGATCCGCAGCGATGCGCACGATGAGCTGGCCGTCGCCTGTGCCGACGGTTGGATACAAGTAATCGAAATCCAGTTGGCCGGCAAACGCCGCCTGTCCGTACACGATCTGCTGCTGGGATTCCGCGAAATCGAGGCCTTCCGGTTCCGCGATCGATGAAAATCCTCCCCGTTCGCTGGCCGCAGGCCGAAACGGGGAGGATTTTCGATTCGCATTCAGGCTTCCACCGGTTGCGGCTTTTCGGCTTTCGTGTCGGCCTGCGGCAGCGGTTTCATGCAGAAATACCATTCATAACATTTCATCCCCTCGGACGATTGTTCCGTACCATCGTAGGTCGTAGGAGCGGGCACCACGATCTCCTCGCCGGGCCGCCAGTCGGCAGGCAATGACACCTTGTACTTGTCTACCGTCTGCAATCCGACCAATACCCGTTTCAGCTCGTCGAAATTCCGGCCCAACTGCGCCGGATAGCAGATGATCGCCCGCACCGTCGCCGTCGGGTCGATGAAGAAAACCGACCGCACGGCCGTCGTCGAGCTGGCATTCGGCTGTACCATGCCGTACTTCCGGGCGACCTCCATCGACATATCGGCAATCAACGGGAAACGCAGATCGACCTTTTTATGCCCTCGGTATTCGATCCGGTCATGAATCGAGCGCAGCCAGGCGATGTGGCTCGAAAGCGTGCCGACCGACAATCCGATCAACCGGCAATTCAGCGCTTCGAACTCTTGCTGCATCGCCCCGAACAGAACGAATTCCGACGTGCATATCGCCGTAAAATCGGACGGATGGCTGAATAAGATCACCCATTTCCCTTTGAATTCCTGCGGAAAGCGGATTTTTCCCTGCGTGGTCTCGGCTTCGAACGACGGAGCCTTGTCGCCGATAAGCGGCATCGTGGTACATGTTTGATTTTCCATAATCAGAGCGTGTTGTTTTTCCGACTGCCGCTCCTGCAAATACAATGCCCCGCCGCGAAGTGCCTCCGACCCGTTTTTTGTGGTATGCAATTTGCCGGACGAGTCAATACACCAAAAATCCGCAACGATGAAAACGTACAACGACGACGAGAAAGAGGTAAAAACCGGCGCCTCCGGCCGCAAGTCGGAATCGATGAGCGCGACCAAAGCCGGTTCCAGCAAGACGGCCTCCGCGAAGGCCAAAACGACCGGCGCTTCCAAATCGACCGCCTCGACTGCCAAGAAAAGCAGCTACACGGGCGATGCCGAATCGGACTTCCACACCTTTTTCGTAGAGGCGCTCAAAGACATCTATTGGGCCGAACTGCACCTGAAAAAGGGGCTGGCCAAGATGTGCAAGGCCTCCACGACCGAGCAGCTGTCGGCCGCATTCGACAAGCATTACGACGAAGGCGACCGACAAATCGCCGAATTAGAAACGGTATTCTCCCTGCTGGGCGAGAAACCCGAAGCCAAACGCTGCGAAGCGATGGCCGGTCTGCTCGAGGAGGCGGAATCGATCGTTTCCGACACGAAACGCAACAGCTTCGTGCGGGATGCCGGTTTGATTCTGGCTGCCCAAAAGGTCGAGCACTACGAGATCGCCACCTACGGAACGTTGTATGCGTTGGCCGCCTACCTGCCCGAAAAGAGGGTTCAGGAAGTGCTGGGGACGATCCTGGCCGAGGAGAAAAAGACCGATGCCGCATTGACCGAATTGGCCGAGGAGTTCATCAACGAATGCGCAGCGGTGGAGTAGGCCGCTGAAAGCGCCCGACCGATTTTCAACAAAAATCCATATTCCGCGCTGTTCGCATACGAAAAAAGGAGCCCGATTCGCGAATCGGGCTCCTTTTTTCGTCTTTCAAATCGCTATCGAATCTTGCGGATGAGCTCGCCGCCGTGGCGGATGGCCTCCTCGTTGGCCGGCAGCATCTTCCAGGCACGCTCGGGCAACGATTTTTTCAGACCGATCATCACATTCTCCATCTCGACGACGGGACAAATCTTCAAATATCCGCCCAAAATCATCGTGTTGAACAACTTCGACTGCCCCATGCGGGCGCACTCGGCCGTAGCGTCGATCGAATACACCGAAATATCCGTCCGCACGGGATGCCGCGTGATGCCGTTCGTGTCGTAAATCAACACGCCGCCCGGCCGGATCATCGGTTCGAATTTCTCCATGGACTGCTGGTTGAGAATGATCGCCGTGTCGAACTCATGCGCAATAGGCGACGAAATTTTCCGGTCGGAGAGGATGACCGTTACATTGGCCGTACCGCCCCGCATCTCGGGCCCGTAAGAGGGCATCCACGTTACCTCGTAATCCTGCATCACGCCCGAATAGGCAAGAATCTTCCCCATCGAAAGGACGCCTTGTCCTCCGAAACCTGCTATGATCAATGTCTCTTTCATCGTGTCGGATCCAATTTTTCGTCTTTAATATCTCCTAACGGATAGTAGGGCAGCATGTGCTGTTCGAGCCACTCGTTCGCTGCCACGGGCGAGAGTTTCCAGCCGCTGTTGCAGGTCGAGACGACCTCGACCAGCGAAAAGCCCTCTCCGTCCATCGCATGCTGAAACGCCTTTTTGATAGCGGCCTTGCACTTGCGCACGTTGGCCGGTTTGTGTACGCTCTGGCGCGTGATATAGGTCGCGCCGTCCAGATGAGCCAGCATCTCGGCGATTTTATACGGATAGCCGTTCAAACGCGGATCACGGCCATACGGCGTCGTCGCCGTCTTCATGCCCAACAGGGTAGTAGGCGCCATCTGCCCGCCGGTCATGCCGTAGATCGCATTGTTGATATAAATCGCCACGACATTCTCGCCGCGAGCCGCCGCATGGATCGATTCGGCCGTACCGATCGCCGACAAGTCGCCGTCGCCCTGATAGGTGAAGACCATACGGTCGGGATTGAGCCGTTTGGCCGCCGTAGCGACCGCCAGTGCCCGGCCGTGCGCGGCCTCGATCCAGTCGATGTCGATATAGTTGTAAGCGAAGACCGAACACCCGACGGGCGAAATACCGATCGTCCGCTCGGCCAGGCCCAATTCGTCGATGACTTCGGCGACCAACTTGTGTACCGTACCATGACTGCACCCCGGGCAATAGTGCATCGTATTATCTAAAATCAATCGCGGCTTCGCATAGACCCTGTTTTCCGCTTTTATCTCAACCTCTGCCATCGTCGTTACTTGTTAATAAGTTGTCTTTTAAGCGCTTCCAGCACCTCGTCGGGATTGAAAAGCATCCCTCCCTGACGTCCGTAATGCGCTACGGGAGCTTTTCCGTTGACCGCGAGCCGGACATCCTCGACCATCTGACCGGCATTCAGTTCGGCGGAAAGGAATCCCTTCACGCCGCGGGCCGCCAGCTCGGCGATCTGTCTCTTCGGGAAGGGATAGAGCGTGATAGGACGCAACAAGCCGACTTTCAGCCCCTCGGCACGGGCCATTTCGACCGTCGCCGAGCAGATGCGGGCCGACGAACCGAACGCCACGATCACATATTCGGCGTCGTCGCACGCAATCGCTTCGTAACGCACCTCGTTCTCCTCCAATTCGCGGTATTTTGCCTGCAACCGCCGGTTGATGATCTCCATCTTCTCGGACTGCAACTCCAACGAGGTAACGATATTGCGTTCGCGGTCGGCCGGTTTGCCGTAAACGGCCCACGCGCGCGCTGCGGCGCGGGTCTCCTCATCGGTCTTGCGCGGACGCTGCGGAGCCAGCACCACCTTTTCCATCATCTGGCCGATGGCGCCGTCGGCCAGAATCATCGCCGGATTGCGATATTTGAAAGCCAGATCGAAGGCTTCGGCCACATGATCGTGCATCTCCTGCACCGAATTCGGCGCCAGCACGATCAAATGATAATCGCCGTGCCCGCCGCCTTTCGTCGCCTGGAAATAGTCGCCCTGCGACGGCTGTATCGTGCCTAACCCGGGGCCGCCGCGCTGGCAGTTGATAATCAGACAGGGGAGTTCGGCACCGGCCAGGTAACTGATCCCTTCGGCCATCAGCGAAATGCCGGGGCTCGACGACGAGGTCATGACCCGTTTGCCGGTCGCGGCCCCGCCGTAGAGCATGTTGATAGAGGAGATTTCGGATTCGGCCTGCAAGACGACCATGCCGGTCGTTTCCCAAGGTTTCATTTCCATCAAGGTCTCCATCACCTCCGACTGGGGCGTGATCGGGTAGCCGAAATAGCCGTCGCAACCGTATCGGATCGCCGCATGGGCGATCACTTCGTTGCCTTTCATTAACTTCACCTCTTTCTCTGCCATAGTCTATTCGAATTTTTGACGGTACACCGTGATGCAGCTGTCGGGACAGATCACGCCGCACGAGGCGCAGCCCGTGCAGGCATCGGGATGAGTCATCCGCACGACGGGATAGCCCTTACCATTCACCTCGGACGACAATGCGAGCACATCGCACGGGCACGAAGCCACACAAACCCCGCATCCCTTGCAGCGTTCGCTGTCGACGACGACCGTACCTTTGATTTTAGCCATAACCTCCTGCTTTTGATATGATACGACAAATATAAGCATTTTCCGGAAGAAACGCAAAATTTCCGTCGGCCGCCGCCTTTTCCGGGAATGTACTGCGCGGGAGAGATAAAAACCGTCCCCGAATCCGTGCGGATTCGGGGTGGGATGAAAATGGGGCCTTTTCGGCTACTCCTCCGCAAACGAGTGGATCACGATCCCCGAGCGGAGTTTCGGTTCGAACCAGGTCGTCTTCGGGGGCATGATATTGCCCGTATCGGCAATGTCGATCAACTGCTGCATCGAAACGGGATAGAGCGCGAATGCCGCCCGCATCTCCCCGCTGTCGACGCGCCGCTTCAATTCGCCCAACCCGCGGATACCCCCCACGAAGTCGATCCGTTTGGAGGTGCGCAAATCCGTAATACCCAGCACCGGCCCCAACACATGATTCGAAAGCACCGTTACATCCAGCACTCCGATGGGGTCATGGTCGTCGAAAGTGCCCGCTTTGGCCGTCAAGCTCCACCAACGGCCCTCGAAATACATCGAGAAATTGTGGAGCGCCGCCGGACGGTAAATTTCGACGCCCTTGTCCTCGACCTCGAAGTTTTCACGCAGCCGATCCAAAAACTGCGCAGCAGTCAGTCCGTTCAGATCGCGGACGACCCGGTTGTAGTCGATGATGCGCAGCTGGCTCGCAGGGAACGTAACGGCCAAAAAGTAAGCGTACTCCTCGTTGCCCGTATGATGCGGATTTTTCGCCTTGCATTCGGCGCCCACGCGCGCCGCGGCAGCCGTCCGATGGTGTCCGTCGGCAACATACAAAGCCGGAATCTTCGCGAACAGCTCCGTGATGCGCTCGTTGGTCTTGCGATCCCGAATCACCCACAGCTTATGGCCGAAACCGTCGGCCGCCGTGAAATCGTATTCCGGAGCCTGGCTCCGCACGATGCCGGCGACGATCGCATCGATCCCGGGATCATCGGGATAGGCGAAAAACACCGGTTCGATATTCGCCTGCTGGTTGCGCACATGGATCATGCGATCCTCCTCCTTGTCGGGACGGGTCAGTTCGTGTTTCCGGATGGCTCCCGAAAGATAGTCCTCGAAATGGCAGCACATGGCCAATCCGTACTGCGTGCGGCCCTCCATCGTTTGGGCATAGATATAATAGTACTCCTCGGGATCCTGCCGAAGCCACCCCTTTTCGCGCCACCGGCGGAAATTATCGACCGCTTTCGCATAGACCTCCGGAGCATGTTCATCGGCGATCGGGTCGAAATCGATCTCCGGTTTGATAATGTGCAGCAGCGAACGTTCCGTCGCTTCGGCCTTGGCCTCGACGGAGTTCAGCACGTCGTAAGGACGCGACGCCACTTCGGAGGCGAGCTCCTTCGGAGGGCGTATTCCGCGGAAAGGTTTGATGCGTACCATGATTCTTTATTTGTTGACCTGGAAACGGGTTACCCCTTCTTTGAAAAAGGCGACGATCTGATCGGCCGCTGCCAAACCGGCATTGATATTCGCTTCGGCCGTTTCGGCGCCCATCTTCTTGGGGGTGGCGAAGAACCGTTTGCCGAATTGCGCCTCCATCTCCGGCTGAAGGGCCGGAGCGATATCCGTAATGTACTTCAAATCTTCGCGTTCGGTCATAGCCCGAAGCACGCCCTGTTCGTTGATCACCTCCTTGCGGGCCGTATTGACCAACGTCGCCCCTTTCGGCATCGACATGAACAAGTCGTATCCGATGGAATTTTTCGTCTGTTCGGTTGCCGGAATGTGCAGCGAGAGATAATCGGCCCGCTTGTAAAGCTCCTCGACCGTATCCACCTTTTCCACGCCGTCCGCCTCGAAGAGCTGCGCATCCCGGATGAACGGATCGTAAGCGATCACACGCATCCCCAGCGCCTTGCCCTTGCAGCCGACCAACCGTCCCACATTGCCGTAGGCATGAATGGCCAACGTTTTGCCGCGCAATTCCGAACCGGTGCCGGGCGTAAAACGGTTGCGGGCCATGTAGATCATCATGCCGAGCGCCAGTTCGGCCACGGCATTCGAATTCTGGCCGGGCGTATTCATCACCACGATTCCGCGTTCGGTCGCCGCAGCGAGATCGACGTTGTCGTATCCCGCGCCGGCGCGAACGACGATCCGGAGCTTTTTCGCCGCAGCGATGACCTCGGCCGTTACCTTGTCGCTTCGGACGATCAACGCATCCGCGTCGGCGACCGCCCCCAGCAGCTGGGCCTTTCCCGTGTATTTTTCCAACAAAGCCAGCTCGAATCCGGCTTTTTCGATGCTTGCGCGAATGCCCTCGACGGCCTCTTTCGCAAACGGTTTTTCAGTTGCAACAAGAATTTTCATACTTTTCAGAATCGTCGTTTCATTCGTTTCGATAGAGTCCCACGCTTCGACTTTGCCGGTCAGCGCATCGTAGCCCGCAGGAACTTTCGCATAGGCTGCCATCTATTCGTACTTTTCGGAGAACTCCTGCATACAAGCGATCAACGCCTCGACGCTCTCTTTCGGCAGGGCATTGTAGCACGATGCGCGGAATCCGCCCACCAGCCGATGTCCCTTGATGCCGACCATGCCCCGCGCCTTGGCGAATTCGAGGAATTCGGGCGCCAGCTCTTCGTAGCCGTCGGCCATCACGAAGCAGATATTCATCAGCGAACGGTCTTCCTTCTCGACCGTACCGCGGAACAGCGGGTTGCGGTCGATTTCCGCATAGAGCAAGGCCGCCTTCTCCTGGTTGCGCCGGTGGATTTCGGGCACGCCGCCGATGGATTTCAGCCACTTCAGCGATTCGCACAAGACGTAAATCGGGAATACCGGAGGCGTATTGAACATCGAATTGTTTTCGACGTGCGTCCGGAACGAAACCATCGTAGGCAGTGCGCGCACCTGCCGGTCGAGCATATCCTCGCGGATAATAGCGAACGTTACGCCCGCCGGAGCCAGATTCTTCTGGGCGCCGCCGTAGATCAGGGCGTATTTCGACACATCGACCGGACGGGAAAGAATATCGGACGACATATCGGCAACGAGCGGCACCGGAGCGGTCAGATCCTCGTGATATTCCGTACCGTAAATCGTGTTGTTCGACGTGATATGCAGATAATCCAAATCCTCCGGAATGGCGAATCCCTTGGGAATGTAGGTAAAATTCCGGTCGTCCGACGAAGCCAGCGTTTCGACCTCGCCGAAAAACTTGGCCTCCTTGATGGCCTTTTTCGACCAAACGCCGGTATTCACATAACCGGCTTTTCGACCGAGGAAGTTGGCCGGCACTTCGTAGAACATCGTGCTGGCGCCGCCGCCGATGTAGAAAATCCGATAATTGTCCGGGATATGCAGCAATTCGCGGAACAGAGCGTCCGCATCGGCGACCACGTTATCGAAATCTTTGGTACGATGGGAGATGGAGAGCAGCGACAGTCCGCTTCCGTTGAAGTCGATGATCGCTTTCGCAGCCTGTTCGATCACTTCCTGCGGCAGAATGGCAGGCCCCGCATTGAAATTGTGTTTTTTCATATCCGTTCGGTTTATGAGGTTAGACAATGAATTTCCGTCGTCTGTTACAACGCTAACACAAAGATAGGAAAAGCCGAGCACAATACCAAATTTATTTTGTTTCGCTCTTTGCCGAGGCGCAGTATTTTCGGCCGCAGTCGGGGTGGGCCCCGACTGAATACGCGGCCAAAAGGCGCGAAGAACGGCGGCCGGATTTGAAAAGCCGGGGCAAAAACGCAAGTACAGATGAAGGATATAATCGCAGTTTTTATTACTTTTGCAGGGAAAAATCGTTCCGTCCTCATGGTAAAATCAATGACAGGCTTCGGGAAAGCCGAAGTTACGTTCTCGAACAAAAAGATCACGGTCGAAATCCGGTCGCTCAATTCCAAGCAGTTGGATCTCAATCTGCGGTTGCCCGCCGTCTATCGGCAGTCGGAATACGAAATCCGCGGCATCATCGCCCGCGCGCTCGAACGAGGCAAGGTGGACGTATTCGTAACGGTCGAGGCGCAGACCGTCGAGACCTCCGCCCATATCAACCGCGATGCGTTCCGCGAATACCTGCGCCAGCTGACCGATGCGCTCGATTATTCGGGCATCGACGCCGACTACGACGCATTGGTACCCTGCATCCTGCACCTGCCGGACGTCGTGGCGACCGAAACCGAAACCATCTCCGGCGAAGAACACGCCGCCTTGCTTGCGGCTGCTGAAAAAGCCGCCGCCGAATTGAACGCATTCCGCGCCCGGGAGGGAGCGACCCTGATCGCCGACCTGCTGCGCCGCATCGACCTCATCGAGGGGTATAAAAACGAAGTGATTCCCTTCGAACAGAGCCGGACGGAGAATATCAAGGCCCGCCTGCTCGAAAACCTGTCGAAACTCAACGCCGAGGTCGACCGCAACCGGCTGGAACAGGAGATGATCTTCTATTTGGAAAAGCTCGATATCACGGAAGAAAAGGTGCGATTGACCAACCATTGCAACTATTTCCGCGAGGTGGCGGCCTCCGAGGAGGGCGTAGGCCGCAAATTGGGATTCATCGCCCAGGAACTCGGCCGCGAAATCAATACGATGGGCTCGAAAGCCAATGAAACGAACATTCAGATTTTGGTCGTCAAGATGAAGGACGAATTGGAAAAGATCAAGGAACAGGTACTGAACATTCTGTAAACGATGGGCAAAGTCGTCATATTCTCCGCACCGAGCGGCTCCGGAAAAACCACCATCGTCCGGGCCTTGCTGGAACGGTATCCGCAGCTCGAATTTTCGATTTCGGCCACCAGCCGCGCCCCGCGCGGCTGCGAACGGCACGGCAAGGACTATTACTTCTTCACGCAGGAGGAATTCATGCAGGCCGTGGCCGAAAACCGGTTCGTGGAGTGGGAGGAGGTCTACCAAGGCACCTGCTACGGTACGCTGCGCACCGAAGTGGAGCGCATCTGGGCCAAGGGGCACACCATTCTGTTCGACGTCGACGTCATCGGAGGGCTGAACCTCCGGCGCATCTTCGGCGACGATGCGTGCGCGATCTTCATCATGCCGCCCTCGATCGAAGAGCTGCGCCGCCGGCTCGAAAACCGCGGCACCGATGCGCCGGAGGTCATCGACCGGCGGGTCGCCAAGGCGGAATACGAACTGACCAAGGCATCGGGATTCGACCACATCGTACTGAACGACCGCCTCGACGAGGCCGTCGCCGAAACCGCCCGCATTCTCGAAACCTTCATCGGCATCCGGCAATGAAACGGCGCATGATGCTTTACTTCGGGTCGTTCAACCCTATCCACAAAGGCCACGTCGCATTGGCCGAACGGGTCATCGGACTGGACCTGTGCGATGAAGTCGCATTAGTCGTTTCGCCGCAGAATCCGTACAAGGATCCATCGATGCTGGCGCCGGAGACGGAACGTTTCGAAATGGCCGAAATCGCCTGCAAGGCATCCGCCTATCCCGAACGCATCCGCCCGTCGGTCATCGAGTTCCTGCTTCCGCGGCCGTCATACACGATCGACACGCTGCAATATCTTTCGGAGCATTACGGCGAGGATATGGAATTTTCCGTCCTGATGGGCAGCGACCAGTTGGAGCGGCTCGACGGCTGGAAAGCGTACCGACAGATTCTCGCCTATCCGGTGTATGTCTATCCGCGGAAAGGGTATCTGACGATTCCGACGGAATACGCGGCGCGCATCACCCTTCTGGAAAATGCGCCGATGCTGGAGGTGTCCTCCACCGAAATCCGACGGCGCATCGAATCCGGCGAGGATACGGCCGATTGGCTGCATCCCGACGTGGCGGCCTATATCCGTCAAAAAGGGCTTTGGAGCCCGGCTTCACGGTTAGCTGCGCTTACGGCCCGATTGGCCGAGAGGCCCGACGACGTCGCCCTGCTGCTGGAGCATGGCAAACTGCACTACCGGCTCAACGAGTGGGGGGCGGCGCTCAACGATTTCAACCGCATTCTGCAAATCGACGCAGCGCATATCGAAGCCCGGCAGTTCGTCGAAATGATCCAGGAGATTCTCGCATTCCGCTACAAAGATATTTATAACCCATGAAACGATTGAAAATAGCCCTTTTGGCCGGAGGGGATTCGCCCGAACGGGCGATCGCCCTGCAAAGCGCCGCCCAGATCGAACAGGCGCTCGACCACGACAAATACGACATCACGCTGA
Organism: uncultured Alistipes sp.; assembly: GCA_947629705.1. Lineage (GTDB taxonomy): Bacteria > Bacteroidota > Bacteroidia > Bacteroidales > Rikenellaceae > Alistipes. The sequence goes on from CANREN010000001.1 coordinate 222,206, forward strand.
TCGACCTGCATCATCGCAACTGGCACTACACGGCGCCCGACGGCCGCGAATGGCAGGTGGATAAAAACGATTTTTCGCTGACGGTCGAGGGCGTCCGCAAATCTTTCGATTATGCACTGATCATCATCCACGGAACCCCGGGCGAAGACGGCCGGCTGCAAGGCTACCTCGACATGATGGGGATTCCGTATTCGTCCTGTTCGATGCTCTCCTCGGTCATCACCTTCGACAAAATCACGACCAAACGCACGTTAGTCGGCCACGTCAATCTGGCCCGCGAAGTTTTTCTCCGCCGGGGCGAGGCCTGCGATCCTGAAAAAATCGTCCGCGAACTGGGGCTGCCGCTCTTCGTCAAGCCCAATGCCAACGGATCGTCGTTCGGCGTAACGAGGGTGCACACGGCGGAGGAGCTGCCCGCCGCCATTGCCGCGGCATTCGCCCAGGGCGACGAGATTCTGATCGAAGAGTGCATTGCGGGGCAGGAGATCGGGTGCGGCGTCATGATCGCCGGCGGGCGCGAATATATCTTCCCCGAGACCGAAATCGTGCCGAAAAACGACTTTTTCGACTACGAAGCGAAATACACGGCCGGACGTTCCGAAGAGATCACACCGGCCCGCATCGCCCCCGAAATACGTGCGGAACTCAACCGCATGACGCTCGATGCCTACCGAATCTGCCGTTGCAGCGGGGTCGTGCGCGTCGATTTCATCGTTACGCCCGAGGGCAAGCCCTATTTCATCGAATTGAATTCGATCCCGGGCATGAGCTCCGGAAGCATCGTTCCGAAGCAGGCCCGCGCCATGGGGCTGTCGCTCGGTGCGCTCTATGACCTGATTATCGCCGACACGTACCGTCCATGATCGAAATCGACGATAAAATCGTAAGCGCCGACCTGCTGCGCGAATGTTTCGTCTGTGACCTCGCGGCCTGCAAAGGGGCGTGCTGCGTCGAAGGGAATGCCGGAGCGCCGCTCGAGACGGGCGAAGCGGACACGCTCGAACGCGAATACGAAGCCTACAAGCCCCATATGACCCCGGAAGGCATCGCCGCCGTCGAGCGGCAGGGGTTCATGGTCATCGACGAGGAGGGCGACTATACGACCCCGCTCGTCGACGATGCCGAATGCGCCTACTCCTGCCGCGAAAACGGCATCACCTTTTGCGCCATCGAACGGGCGTGGAAAGAGGGGCGCACCACGTTCCGGAAACCCATCTCATGCCACCTCTATCCGATCCGGCTCGTGCGCTTCTCCAACGGCTCCACCGGCCTCAACTACCATCGGTGGTCAGTCTGCGAGGCGGCCCGCATCTGCGGCAAACGAGCAGGCATACCGGTCTACAAGGCGTTGCGGGAGCCCATCGTCCGCAAGTTCGGCGAAGATTTCTACCGGGCGCTCGAAGCGGCCGAAAACCATTTGCATACCACAAAATAACGCAATATGAACCGATCCATCCTTTCCCTCCTCTTCGCAGCGACGCTGCCGACCCTCGCGGTGCACGGGCAAGCGCCCGAAAACGAAACGTTAGTCGCCGAAGCGAACGAAGCCGAAACGCAGATCGACCCCCATGCGGCCGACTCCATAGCGGCGCTCCGTCTGCGTTTGGAACGCAAACAGATTCTGTCGAATGCCGACACCAACGACCTGACGGCCATCGACACGCTCGATTCAGGCAACGAAGCGGTGCGGGTCGTCCTCTACAGCAACAACACCTGGAAATATATCCTCGACCGCGAAGTGGCCCGAGACAGCACGATCTTCGAAAAATATTGGGATACGACTACGCTCTTTCCCTATCGCGAAGTCGATCTGTCGGATTTGCCGCAATCCATCGTCATCGAGCTGCTCGATTCCGTAACGAGCTACCACTGCCCCTATCAGGGAGCCATCCATCCGCACGGAAAATACGGGCCGCGCCGCCGTCGCCAGCACCAGGGCATCGATCTGCCCTTGAAGACCGGCGACCCGATCTACGCCGCTTTCAGCGGCCGCGTGCGCATCTCGCAATACAACACCGGCGGATACGGCAATTTAATCATCATCCGGCACGACAACGGATTGGAGACCTACTACGGCCACCTTTCCGAGCGGTTGGTCGAGGCGAACCAATGGGTCGAAGCCGGTCAGATCATCGGGCGGGGCGGCTCGACGGGCCGTTCGACAGGCCCGCACCTGCATTTCGAAACCCGCTATTACGGACATTCGTTCGACCCCGAACGGTTGATCGATTTCAAAAACGGAATCCTCTGTCGGGAAACGTTTCTCCTGAAAAAATCGTTCTTCAGCATCTATTCGAATGCCGGTCAGGATTTCGACGATGAATTGGCCAACGAGGAGGAGGACAAAAAGGAACTCGCCGAACAGAATGCCCGACGTTATCACACGATCCGCCGAGGCGACACGCTCGGCGCCCTGGCCCGCAAGTACGGCACGACGGTGAACAACCTCTGCCGGCTGAACGGAATCAAACCGACGACCATCCTTCGGATCGGAAAAACGTTGCGCGTACGGTAGGGTGCAGGCCGCACGGCCCGAAGGGGAATGCAAACGGGTTTCGGTCAGTCCTTTTTCAAAGCATAGTTCCGCTCGCCGAAAATCAACGATCCGATGCGCACCATCGTAGCCCCGCATTCCACAGCGTAACCGTAATCATGGGACATGCCCATCGACAGGATGTCGAACCGTGCGCCGAAATAGGGCTGAAGCAGATCGAAGCAGCGTTTCAATTCGGTGAAATCGCGCCGAACAGCCTCCGCATCGGTCGTATGGGTCGCAATGCCCATCACGCCCCTCGCACGGACGTTTTCCATCCGTGCGAAAGGAGCCGAACGGACATACTGCATCAACTCCGTAAAATCCCAGCCGGTTTTCGTCTCCTCGGCCGCGACCCGAATTTCCAACAGAATGTCGATCGTCCGGCCGCATTTGGCCGCTTCGCGCTGGATCGCCTCCGCCAAATGGGCGCTGTCGACCGAGTGGATCAACGCGACGAACGGGGCGATCAACTTGATCTTATTGGTTTGCAAATGGCCGATCATGTGCCATTCGATCTCTTTCGGCAGGGCTTTCGCCTTTTCGGCCAGCTCCTGGGGACGGCTCTCGCCGAAGATGCGCTGTCCGGCCTCGTAGGCCGCTTGAAGCGCCTCGATGGGGTGCGTTTTCGACACCGCCACGAGCGTTACGTTCTCGGGCAGGGTCGACCGCACAAGCGACAACTGGCAGGCGATCTTACAATTCGATTCGGTGTTCATACGGACAAAAATACGCAAAAATCCTGCAACGGAAAAATCCAGTGCCCATAAAACCGCTCCGAACGGCGCGAAACCGCCGATTTATTCACGTCGTTCGCATGCCGGACAAACTCTGTTTTTGGCCGTTTGCAAATAGTTTGCTATCTTTATACCGCAAAAAGCCAAAAGAATGAAAAAAGTACGTTCTCTACTCGTTGCGACCGCAATATCCGCTTACGGTGCAGCATCGGCCTGCACCAACTTCATCGTAACCAAAGGCGCCTCGACCGACGGGTCGATCATGGTCTCCTATGCCGCCGATTCGCACTCCCTCTATGGCGCGCTTTACCACACCCCGGGCGGCAAACACAAATCCGGCACGAGGATACCCGTTTACGAATGGGACACGGGCCGTTATCTGACCGACATTCCGCAGGCCGCCGAGACCTATTCCACGATCGGCAACATGAACGAACATTCGCTGATCATCGGGGAAACGACCTTCGGCGGCCGATCCGAGCTGGCCGATCCGACCGGAAAAATCGACTACGGTTCGTTGATCTACATTGCGCTGCAACGTGCCCGCACGGCTCGCGAGGCGATCCGGATCATCGCCGAACTGGCCGACACCTACGGGTACGCATCGTCGGGCGAATCGTTCTCCATCGCCGATACCGAGGAGGCCTGGATCATGGAGCTGATCGGCAAGGGATACCAAGACGACGGGTCGGGCGACAACCTCCGGAAAGGCATCGTCTGGGTAGCGCGCCGGATTCCCGACGGCTATGTCTGCGCCCACGCCAATCAATCGCGCATCACGAATTTCCCGCTCGATGATCCCGAGAACTGTCTGTATGCGCCCGATGTCATTGCGTTCGCCCGCGAAATGGGGTATTACGACGGAGCGGATGCGGATTTCAGTTTCTGCGATGCCTATTGTCCGGCCGATTTCGGTACCCTGCGCAGTTGCGAGGCTCGTGTATGGGCCTTTTTCCGCACGGTAGCCGACGGAATGGATGCCTATCGGGATTATGCGATGGGGTACAATCCTGCCAACAGGATGCCTTTGTGGGTCGAACCGCGGACAAAAGTGTCGCCCAAGACCGTATTCGATTGTATGCGCGATCATTTCGAAGGCACGCCGATGGATATGACCCGCGATCTCGGAGCCGGCGGCCACGCCTGTCCCTATCGCTGGCGGCCGATGGAATTCGAAGTCGACGGCGAAACCTACGTCAACGAACGGGCGACCGCTACGCAGCAAACCGGATTCTGGTTCGTGGCGCAGGCCCGTCCGCAACTGCCTGACGACATGGGGATTTTGTGGTTCGGGGTCGACGATGCTGCCACCTCCTGTCTGACCCCGATCTACTGCTCGACGACCGAAGCGCCGGAATGTTTCAGCGAAACGAACGGTTCGATGCTCGACTACTCGCCGACCTCGGCTTTCTGGCTGTTCAACCGGACGACGAACTTCGCCTACATGCGCTACGACATGGTTTCGGCCGATATCCGCAAAGTCGCGGACGACTGGGAAAACAAACAACTGCAAAAACAGCTGCCGCTCGCAGATGCGGAAGCGGCTGTACTTCCGGCGAAAAAACGGGCCCGCTATCTGACGGACTATTCCGTCCGTACGGCGCAGAAGCTGTTCTCCCGCTGGAACGAATTGAACGAGTACCTCTTGATAAAATATGTCGACGGCAACGTGAAGAGCGAGCACGCCGATGTGCTGGATTATCTCGATGGCACGAATCGTGCGGCCCATTTCGCGGATAACGGCAGCGGCCGCCGGATCCCGGACAAAATCCGATTCCCGGGATACAACGAAAAGTGGAAACGGGCCGTCGCAGCGGACAATGGAGAGGTGTTGCGCGTACCGAAAAAATAGACAATCTGTTATGAAATACGACATTATCGTGGTAGGAAGCGGGCCCGGCGGCTATGTGTCAGCCATACGGGCGGCCCAATTAGGCAAAAAAGTCGCCCTTGTCGAACGGGCGGAACCCGGGGGCGTCTGCCTCAACTGGGGGTGTATTCCGACGAAAGCCCTGCTGACAAGCGCACAAGTCTATGCCGATTGTTCCGCCGCCGCCCGCTACGGAATAGAACTTTCGGGAGAAATTCGACCCGATTTGGAAAAGATCGTCGCACGGTCGCGCGAAGTCGCCCAAACGATGTCGAAAGGCATCCGGTTCCTGCTCGACAAAAACGGAATCGAGCTGATCCAAGGATTCGGACGGCTTACGTCTCGGGGCCATCTGGATGTCGATGGCGTCGATTACGAAGCCGAACACATCATTCTCGCCACAGGAGCCCGCCCGCGAGAAATGCCATTCATGCGAATCGACGGCGAGCACGTCATCTCCTCGAAACAGGCGTTGACACTCATGAAATTGCCGCAGTCGATGATCGTGATCGGATCGGGGGCGATCGGAATCGAATTCGCCTGGTTCTACGCCACGTTAGGCGTGAAAGTTACCGTCGTCGAATACCTGCCGCGCATCCTGCCGCTCGAAGACGACGAAGTGTCGAAAGTCATGGAACGCACATTCCGCAAACTTCGGGCGACGGTGCTCACCTCGACAACGGTCAAACAGGTCGAGGTTTCGCCGGACGGCGTCTGCCGGGTGGAAATCGAAGGCAAAAAGGGCAAGGAGACGCTCGCGGCCGACCAAGTGCTTGCGGCAATCGGCATTCAGGCGAATATCGAGGGCATCGGATTGGAAGAGGTCGGCGTGGAGGTCGAACGCGGCAAAATCAAGGTCGACGAATACTACCGCACCCATATACCGGGCATCTATGCGATCGGCGACATCGTACCCGGGCCAGCCTTGGCGCACGTAGCCTCGGCCGAGGGCATCTGCTGCGTCGAACATATCTGCGGGCTGAATCCGCAGCCGGTCGATTACACGACCATTCCGTCGTGCATCTTCACCACGCCGGAGGTCGCATCGGTCGGCGCGACCGAACAGCAGCTCCAAGAGCAGGGGATCGAATACAAAGTCGGCCGTTTTCCTTTCACGGCCTCGGGCAAGGCGACCGCGACGGGCGACCGCGACGGATTCATCAAATTGCTTTTCGGGGCGGATGAACGACTGCTCGGAGCTCACATGGTCGGTGCGCACGTTACGGAGATGCTCGGCGAAGCTACGGTCGCTAAAACGCTCGGGGCCACGGCCCACCGAATCGCCCGCACCATTCATGCGCATCCGACGATGAACGAAGGGATCATGGAGGCGGCCGAAGCCTTCCTCGGCGCAGCGATTCATCTGTAATCCGAGCTCCACGGACAACACGGAATGGGCCGAAAATGCTTTCGGCCCATTCCGTGTTGTCATCGCCGCAACCGGCGCCGAAAAAGATCGGCAATCGAAGCGCGGCGGATCAGCGCCAACGCCGTTCGAAAAGATCGGAAGGGTAGCGTATATCGTTGAGAAACAAGCCCTGCGCAGGCGCTCCACCGCTCGAACGGGACAAATCGCGGGCCGCTACGATCTCACGGAATTGCTCCGGCGTATAACGTCCCCGACCGACATCGACCAATGTTCCGACGATCGCCCGCACCATATTGCGCAGAAACCGGTCGGCCCGAATCGTGAAACACAACATACCGGAGGGTTCCGTCTGCCAGTCGGCCCGCAAAAGGCGGCAAATGTTCGTATGGTTGTTCGAATTGAGTTTGGCGAACGACGTGAAATCATCGAACTCCAGCAGCCGGGCCGCCGCTTCGTTCATGCGCGGCACGTCCAACGGCACGTAATACTGCCACGAACTGCGGCTCGTGAAGGGATTTTTGTGCGGTTCGATGAAATAACGGTATTCCCGTTCGCGCGCGCTGAAGCGGGCATGAGCCTCATCGGAAACCGGCGTCAGCGTCCCGACCGCAATATCGGGCGGCAGCAGATAATCGAGTTTGTATAAAATCTGCCGAGGATCGGCGATCGGCTCTGCGACATCGAAATGCGCCACGAAATACGAAGCATTGACCCCCGTATCGGTACGTCCGGCACCGGTCAGCTCGATCGGCGTCCGCAACAGGGTGGACAACGCCCGTTCGAGCGTCTGCTGCACGGTAGGCTGATCGGGCTGCCGCTGCCAGCCGCAATAAGCGGCTCCATCGTATTTCAATTCCGCGAAGTACCTCATTTTTAGGCCAAAGATACTGTGCCTCGGCAAAAAAAGCAAACAAATCAAGCGGATTTCGCAGCGGAAGCGAGGATAAGCGCAGAAAGCAAGCTAACAGACTGCCGCGCTAATAAAAATTTTTGTATCTTTGCCGAATAAAATTCGGCACGAAGCAGTCATCGCGACTTGCATTATCTTTGTGCAGTCATGCATGTAGACAAACGACATGAAAACAGCGATCATAGGATACGGCAAAATGGGACGCGAGATCGAAAAGATGCTCGCCGAACGCGGTCATGAAATAGGGCTCATCATCGACGTCGACAACCAAGCGGATTTGGATGCCCGGCACCTTGCGGGAATCGACGTGGCTTTGGAATTTACGACACCCGCCACGGCTTACGAAAACATCCGCCGCTGCATCGACTGCAGAACGCCCGTGGTGAGCGGAACGACCGGCTGGACGGCCCGGCTGCCGGAGTTGGAAACCCGCTGCCGGGAAAAGGGCGGGGCATTGTTCTATGCCTCCAATTTCTGTTTGGGCGTCAATCTGCTGTTCCAGCTCAACCGCCAATTAGCCGCCATGATCGACCGTGTAGGCGGTTACGAAGTCGAAATCGAAGAGATCCACCACACCCAAAAGAAAGATGCGCCGAGCGGCACCGCCATCACGCTGGCCGAAGGGATCATCGAGCATCTGCATACGAAACGCAGTTGGGTGAACGATTGCCCTGCGGCTCCCGATCAAATCGAAATCCGTTCGGTTCGCGAAGGGGACATTCCGGGCATCCATACCGTCCGCTACGAATCGGCCGACGACCGGATCGAACTGCGGCACGCCATCAAAAACCGGCGCACGCTGGCGCTCGGCGCCGTCATCGCCGCCGAATTTCTCTGTGGCAAACGGGGCGTTTACACGATGAAAGACTTACTCGGAAACAATCACACCAAAACCGATGAATAAAGAGAAAATCAAACGGTTCCTACGAAACAAGTGGGTGGGGTTCACGCTGGCTGCCGTGCTCTACACCCTGTGGTTCGTGATTTGGACGGGCAATCCGTGGATGCTGTTGGGCTTGCCGATCCTCTATGATTTTTATATCACGCGCTATTTCTACCGTTTCGTATGGCACCGCAATGCCGAAATGTGCGAACGCAGCAAAACCTACAAAATCGTCTACGAATGGGTCAATGCCATTGTGTTCGCCACGGTCGTCGCCTCGCTCGTCCATATTTTCTTCTTCCAGATGTACGTCATCCCCACCTCGTCGATGGAAAAATCGCTGCTTGTGGGCGACTACCTCTATGTCAGCAAGGTAACCTACGGGCCGCAAATGCCCAACACGCCGGTATCCTTCCCGTTCGTCCACCACACGATGCCGTTCTCGAAAACCCGCAAGTCGTTCTCCGAAATCATCCGATGGCCCTATCACCGGTTGAAGGGTTTGCGGAAAATCCGCCGCAACGACGTCGTGGTCTTCAACTTCCCGGCCGGCGACACGGTCTTGCTCGAGAACCAGGCCGTCAGCTATTACGACGTGCTGCGCGGATACGAGAGCTCCTACGGGAAGGAACAGGCCCGCGAAGAGCTGGCCAAGGAGTACACGGTCATCAGCCGCCCGGTCGACAAGCGGGAGAACTATATCAAACGCTGCGTCGCCATTCCGGGCGATACGCTCGAAATCCGCGACGGACGGGTCTGGGTGAACGGTTCGCCGCAGGAACCTATCGAAGGGTTGCAATACATGTATATCGTGCAGACGTCGGAGCCCTTTTCGCAGTATGCGGTCGACAAGCTCGAAATCACCGAATACAGCGGCAACGGATCGGTCTACTACATGTATCTCACGGACGAAGCGGCCGACAAGATTCGCGAATTGAAAAACGTCTTGTCGCTGCGCCGTTACGTCTACACGCCCAACACCGACGTCTTCCCGCAATGGGAGATGCCGCGCTGGAGCCAAGATAACTACGGCCCGATCTGGATTCCGAAAAAGGGTGCGACCGTACAGCTGACGGCCGACAATCTGCCGCTCTTCCGCCGCGTCATCGAGACTTACGAAGGTCATTCGCTCGAAGAACGCGACGGGCGCATCTATATCGACGGCAAGGAGACGGACGAATACACCTTTGCGATGGACTACTACTGGATGATGGGCGACAACCGCCACAATTCGGCCGATTCGCGGTTCTGGGGCTATGTGCCCGAGGATCATATCGTCGGCAAGGCCTCTTTCATCTGGCTGTCGCTCGATGCGAACCGGTCGTTCCCCTCGAACATCCGCTGGAAGCGTCTTTTCCGAAAAGTGCAATAACGGCGTGGCGGAAGACTGTTATCTGACCCTTGCCGCACCTGCCGAAGCGGCCCTGCGCGAACGAAGCAGCAAATTTCTCGCATTCGCTTGGCCGGTGCGGGACGAAGAGGAGATTCGGACGCACCTCGAAGCGCTGCGCAAACGCTACTTCGACGCGACGCATCACTGTTACGCCTGGCGATTGGGAGCGGACGGAGCGTCCTGGCGGGCCAACGACGACGGCGAACCTTCGGGAACGGCCGGAAAACCCATCCTCGGGCAAATGTTGTCGCGTTCGGTTACGAATTGTCTCGTCGCAGTCGTCCGTTATTTCGGCGGGACGAAACTCGGCGTTCCCGGGCTGATCGCCGCCTACAAAGAGACGGCGGCGGCCGTGTTGGAAGCGGCCGAAATTGTCGAACGAACCGTCGATCGGATCGTTCGGGTCGATTTCCCCTATTTAGCGATGAACGAAATCATGCGGGTCGTCAAAGACGAACAGCCCGACTTGCTGCGGCAATCGTTCGACAATCTGTGTACGATGGAGTTCGCCATCCGGGCGAGCAAGGCGGATCGGCTGATCGAAAAACTGAAAAAAGCCGGGGGCAGCATCCCCGAAAAGGAGTAGATAGAAGCATACATACCTTTCCGTACCGACGAACCGATCTTTCGATTTCGTTCGGCATACCGACCGAAGACCCTGGTTCGGGGATGGGGTAGAAACCGAACCCGCCCCAGCAGGCGGCGAATCGCAATATCCGGACTTGAAAATCGAGGGCGGAAGTACAGGGACCTAAACAGAGAAACGCGAACGAACCGATGGCATACGAAAATTCGATCCATATCAAAGGTGCGCGGGTGCACAACCTCAAAAATATCGAGGTCGAACTGCCGCACGACAAACTGATCGTCATCACGGGACTTTCGGGCTCCGGAAAATCGACCCTGGCGTTCGACACCATCTTCGCCGAGGGCCAGCGGCGTTACGTCGAAAGCCTGTCGGCCTATGCCCGGCAGTTCCTCGGAAAGATCAGCAAACCCGATGTCGACCTCATTACGGGCATCGCCCCGGCCATCGCCATCGAACAGAAGGTCAACACGCGCAATCCCCGTTCGACCGTCGGAACGACGACCGAAATCTACGACTACCTGAAGCTGCTGTTCGCCCGCATCGGCCATACCTTTTCGCCCGTATCGGGGCAGGAGGTGCGCTGTTACAGCGTCGACGACGTGGCGGATCGCATACTCGCCGCAAGGGCAGGCAGCCGCATCCTCATTGCGGCGCCGCTCCGGATAGTCGAAGGGCAGGGCCTCATCGAAAAACTGACCCTGCTGCTGTCGGACGGATTCATGCGCGTATGGACAGGCGGACAGACGCGGCTGATCGAAGACCTCCTGCCCGAAGTCGGCCCCGAAACCCGAGCGGACGCGATCGCGGTCGTCATCGACCGGCTGAAGGTCGCCGACGATGACGATACGCAAACCCGCATCCGCGATTCGGTCGCCCGGGCCTTCTCCTATGGCGACGAAACCTGCATCGTGATCGACGAACAGGGGGCGACGGAGTATTCGGCCCGATTCGAAGCCGACGGCATCCGTTTCGAGCCGCCGACGGAATATCTTTTCAGTTTCAACAATCCGCTGGGGGCTTGTCCGCGATGCGAAGGATACGGCAAAATCATCGGAATCGACGAAGATTTAGTCATTCCGGACAAAGGCAAAACCATCTACGAAGGGGCCATCGCCTGCTGGCGGGGAGAAAAGATGAGCCGCTGGAAAGACGAATTGGTCGGCAACGCCTCGAAATTCGATTTTCCGATCCACACGCCCTATTACGAACTGACGGACGACCAAAAACGGCTGCTTTGGAGAGGAAACGAATATTTCCACGGATTGGACGACTTCTTCGCCTATATCGATTCGAAGCGGCACGAAATCCAGTACCGGGTCATGAAATCGCGCTACACGGGCAAAACCCGCTGTCCCGAATGCAACGGCAGCCGGCTGCGCAAAGAGGCGCTTTATGTCCGGGTGGGCGGCAAGACCATCGCCGATTTGGTCGTCATGCCCGTCGACGATCTGCTCTGTTTCTTCCGCGAGCTGCAATTGGACGAGCACGACACGAAAACTGCGGCCCGCATCCTGGTCGAAATCCGCAACCGGCTGCAATATCTCTCCGATGTCGGATTGGGTTATCTGACGCTCGACCGGCTGTCGTCGACCCTCTCGGGGGGCGAAAGCCAGCGCATCAACCTCTCCACCTCGTTGGGCAGCAACCTGACCGGTTCGCTCTACATTCTCGACGAACCCTCCATCGGGCTGCATCCGCGCGATACGAACCGGCTGATTAAGGTGCTCGGGCAACTGCGCGATTTGGGCAATACGGTCATCGTCGTCGAACACGAAGAGGAGGTCATTCGGGCGGCCGACTGGATCGTCGACATGGGCCCCGAAGCGGGCGATCTGGGCGGCGAGGTGGTCTTCAGCGGCCCGTTCGCCCAACTGTTGAAAAGCCGGAAAAGCCTGACCGCCGATTATCTGACCGGCCGGAAGCATATCGCCGCCCCCGCCGTCGCACGCGGTTGGAGCCATTCGATCACGGTCAAGGGGGCCCGCGAAAACAATCTGCGCAACATAGACGTGAAGATTCCGCTGGGGGCCATGACCTGCATCACGGGGGTCAGCGGCAGCGGCAAATCGTCGCTGACTCGCGGCATCCTCTACCCGGCCTTGCGCCGTATGCTCTGCGACGCGGGGGTGAAACCGGGCGATTTCGACGGAATCGAGGGCGATATCGGCCTGCTCAAATCGGTCGAAATGGTCGACCAGAATCCTATCGGCAAGTCGATCCGTTCGAATCCGGTAACCTATATCAAAGCCTACGATGAGATACGCAAACTCTTTGCGGATCAGCCTTATGCCCAACACACGGGGCTCAATGCGGCCCGATTTTCGTTCAATGTCGCCGGAGGCCGCTGCGAGGAGTGTCAGGGCGAAGGCGTCATTAAGGTTTCGATGCAGTTCATGGCCGACGTCGAGTTGGTGTGCGAGGCCTGCGGCGGCAAACGTTTCCGCGATGAAATTCTGGAGGTCCAATACCGCGGCAAGAACATTTGCGAGGTACTCGACCTGACGGTCGACGAAGCCCTCTCCTTCTTCGGCGAAGAGCAGAAAACCAATGCGACCTGCCGGCGGATCGTAGAGCGGCTGCAACCGCTGCAAGATGTCGGATTAGGCTATATCAAACTCGGACAATCGTCGTCGACCCTCTCGGGCGGCGAAAGCCAACGGGTGAAACTCGCTTCGTTCCTGACCAGGGAGCATGCCGACGGAGGCGTGATATTCATCTTCGACGAACCGACGACGGGCCTGCATTTCCACGACATATCGAAACTGCTGGCGGCGTTCCATGCCTTGATCGAACGCGGACACACCCTCGTGATTGTCGAACACAACATGGATATCATCAAATGCGCCGATTGGGTGGTCGACCTCGGGCCCGAAGCGGGTCGCGACGGCGGCCGCATCGTCTTCGAGGGCACACCGCACGACCTGGAACAATGCGCCGCGAGCCACACCGGCCACTATCTGAAACTGCGCGAAAGACTTTGAGAAAAGTGATCGAATTCCACACCTATACGCTGCCGAACGGCATCCGCGGCATCCACCGGCAGGTCAGGAGCACCGTGGCGCATTGCGCGCTGGTCATCAATGCCGGAAGCCGCGACGAACAGCCCGACCAATACGGGCTGGCGCATTTCGTCGAACATGCGTTCTTCAAGGGAACCGAGCATCGGCGCGCCTGGCAGGTCAACTGCCGATTGGAAAACCTCGGCGGCGAACTGAACGCATTCACCACCAAAGAGGATACGACCCTCCACGCGACGACCCTGCGGGGCGATTTCGCCAAGGCGGCCGAACTGATCGCCGACATTGCATTCCATTCGACCTTCCCGGCCCGCGAACTGGATCGCGAAAAAGAGGTCATCTGCGACGAAATCAACACCTACAAGGATTCGCCCGCCGATCTGATCTACGACACGTTCGAGGAGCTGCTTTTCGAGGGTTCGGAATTGGGGCACAACATTCTGGGGCGCAAGGCGTCGTTGATGCGCTACAACAGCGAGGATTTGCAGCGGTTCACCGCACGCACGCATACGACCGACCAGATGGTCTTCTCGACGATCGGCCATTTTTCGGTCGAAACGGCAAAGACGATCGCGAACCGCTATTTCGGCCGGCAGCCCGCCACCCGACGCACGTTCGAGCGAATCGCCCCCGGCCCCTATCGCGCCTTCGAAAAGAGCATCGCCAAACATACCCACCAGACCCACTGCATCATCGGTGGACGAGCCTACGGCCTCGGCGAACGGAACCGGCTGCCGTTGGCGCTGGTCGTCAATCTGCTCGGCGGCCCGAGCGCCAATTCGCTGCTCAATGTCAGCATCCGCGAAAAACACGGCTTGTCCTACAACATCGAGGCGACCTACACGCCTTACGGCGATACGGGGATCGTGGCCATCTATTTCAGCTCCGACCATGCGAATGCCGACCGGTGCATCGAGCTGATCGAACGGGAATTGAAACAGCTCCGCACGACGCCGCTCACGTCGCGCCGCCTTTCGATGACGAAAAAACAGTTCATCGCCCAGTTAGCCATATCGAGCGAAAGCAACGAAAGCTATATGCTCGGTGCCGGCAAGAGCCTGCTGACGCGCGAGCCGATCGACACGATGGAGGAGGTCTGCGCCAAAATAGAGGCACTCACCGCCCGGCAACTGACCGAGGTGTCCGAAGAAATCTTCACCGGAATGTCCCGCCTGGTCTACCGATAGCCGAAAATGGATGCGCTTGAAAAATACCTGCACGAACACACGGCCCCCGAGGAGCCGCTGCTTCGCGAACTCGACCGCGAAACGCACATGCGCGAAGTGGCGCCGCGGATGCTTTCGGGCCACCTGCAAGGCCGTTTGTTGGAGCTGTTCGTGCGGATGATCCGGCCGCAGACGGTACTGGAAATCGGCACGTTCACGGGCTATTCGGCGCTGTCGATGGCCGCAGGGCTGACCGACGGAGCCGTATTGCACACCATCGAAGTGGATGACGAACTGGAACCGCTCGCACAATCCTATTTCGACCGTTCGCCGCACGGACGAAAGATCCGGCTGCATATCGGTTCGGCGCTCGCCATCGCCCCGACGCTCGGCTGCCGGTTCGACCTCGTATTCATCGACGGCGACAAGCGCGAATACCCCGATTACTACCGGATGCTGATGGGCGACGGCGGAGGCGAGCCGCTGGTACACAGCGGTTCCGTGCTGATTGCCGACAACATTCTCTGGTCGGGCAAGGTACTGCAACCCGCAGCCCGCAACGACCGCCATACGCAGGCCCTCGTTGCGTTCAACCGCATGATAGCGGATGACCCGCGGGTCGAAAACGTCATCGCGCCGCTGCGGGACGGGCTGAATCTGATATATGTAAAATAGGTGGAAATCGAAGCATTGCGACAACGGGTCGGCGAATGGATCCGAACCCGCCGAGCCTGACCAAAAATCCCGTCGTCCGAAAGGGCGACGGGAAAAGAATCTCCATAATAATACGAGGAGCGAAAATGCGCTATTCGAGTTTCAAATCCTTTTTGATGGCCTCGATCTTGGCATCCAACTGCGCCTGCACGTGCTCGAAGTCGGCAACCGATGCAAGCGGAGCCTTGACGCCGAAATAGAACTTGATTTTCGGTTCCGTACCCGACGGACGCACCGAAACGATCGTACCGTCCTCGGTGAACCATTGCAGCACGTTGCTCTTGTCCTGCTCGATCGGCGTTTTGGCACCCGTTTTCAGACAGGCGGTTTCGAGCGTCAGATAATCGTTGATCTTCACGACCGGCGAACCGACGATCGTCCTGGGCGGATTCGCACGGAAATCGACCATCATCTGCTGGATCAATTCGGCGCCCTCCTTGCCTTTGCGCACGACGGAGACGAGCCCCTCACGGTAGAATCCGTACTTCACGTAGAGCTCCTGCAACCACTCGTAAAGCGTCAGGCCCATCGTCTCCCTGGCCCATGCGGCCGCCTCGGCAGCCAACGAACAAGCCGAAACGGCATCCTTGTCGCGCACGTAGTCGCCGCCGAGATAGCCGAACGACTCCTCGCCGCCGCCGATGTATTTCGTCTTGCCCTCGTTCTCGCGAATGATCTTGGCGATATACTTGAAACCGGTCAGGCAATCGTAGCACTTCACCTTGAAATGCTCCGCCACGGCATTGGCCATCTGCGAGGTAACGATGGTCTTCACGACATACTGCTTGCCGTCCAATCTGCCCAGTTCGGCCCAGCGCGTCAACTGATAGCTCATCAACAGCACGAGCGTCTGGTTGCCGTTCAACAAGACATATTCGCCCTTCCTGTTGCGCAGGGCGACCCCGATGCGGTCGGAATCGGGATCGGTGGCCAATACCAGATCGGCCCCCTCCTTGGCGGCCAGGTCGATCGCCATCGACATTGTTTTCCGCTCTTCGGGATTGGGCGATGCCACGGTCGGGAAATTACCGTCGACCACAGCCTGCTCGGGCACCAATTTCACGTTGGTGAACCCGAATTTCTTCAACGAAGCAGGCACCAGACGCACGCCCGAACCGTGAATCGGCGTATAGATGATCTTCATGTCGCGGTGCTTCTTCACGCACTCGGGCGACAGCGACAGCTCATGTATCTTATTCAAATAGATTTCGTCGAACTTCTCATCGAGAATCGTGATGTTCTCCGGATGCCGGCCGGTCAGAATCATATTCACGTCGGTAATTTTGTTCACCTCCTCGATGATGTTCTTGTCATGCGGCGGAGTAACCTGCGCGCCGTCCGTCCAATAGGCTTTATAGCCATTGTACTCCTTCGGGTTGTGCGAAGCCGTTACGACTACGCCCGAATGGCATTTGAGCTCGCGTATGGCGAAGCTCAACTCGGGGGTCGGACGCAGCGCATCGAAGAGATAAACCGTAAACCCGTTCGAAGCGAAAATATCCGCCACGTGTTCGGAGAAAAGACGCGAATTGTTTCGGCTGTCATGGCCGATGGCGACCCGGATCTGTTCGCCGGCGAAATTCTTCTTCAGGTAGTTGGCCAGACCTTGCGTAGCCGCACCCACCGTATAGATATTCATCCGGTTCGTACCCACGCCCATGATGCCGCGCAACCCGCCTGTACCGAATTCGAGGTCCTTGTAGAAGCTCTCGACAAGTTCCTTCATATCGTTGTCGATCAGATATTTGACTTGCTTTTTCGTCGCTTCGTCGTAATGCCCGTCGAGCCACATCTGGGCCTTTTTCAAGACCATTTTTTCTAATTCGTTTGCCATAAACTATCAGTTATTTTTATAGGTTGATTTTTGTCTGCCACAAAATTTCTATACGCAAATTTAATAAATAAAAATCAATTATTCACTATCAGGCACTTAAAAATTAGTGTCCCGAAATCCGCTTTTTCTATAATGAAAAAAAGAACATTTCCAACTGAAATCGGGAGATATTTTCGAGAAATTATTCACACCTTTGTGCTGTCGGATTTATGTGAAATCAGTTCCATGTTGACCAACACACAGACAAACAATGACATTTGGCAAAGCTGCCTCGACTCGATCAAATCCTGCATTCCGTCGGAGGAGTTCGAGAAGTGGTTCGAGCCCATCGTTCCGTTGCGCTTCGACGGGACGACGTTGCGTCTGTGCATTCCCAACAAGAGCTATTACGACAAGATCGAGAAGGACTATATCTCGTTCCTGCGTCCGATCATCTCCCAGTTCTACGGCCAGCAAACCAAGCTGTACTACGCCGTGCAACGCCCCGCGATGCCGGCGGCGAACGCAACGACGGCCTCCGCAGAGGCCGACATGACCGCGATCTCGCATTTCAACACGCAGACCAACACGGAAAATATCAAAAATCCGTTCGTCATCCCGGGGGTCAAGAAAATCATCATCGATCCGCAGCTCAATGCGAATCTGACGTTCGATACTTTCATCGAGGGCGAATGCAACCGGCTGGCCCGCTCCGCCGGCATGTCCGTCGCCGTCAATCCGGGCAACACGCCGTTCAACCCGCTCTATATCTGGGGCGATTCGGGATTGGGCAAAACCCACGTCATGCAGGCCGTCGGACACGAAGTCCGGCAGCGTCATCCCGAGCTGCGCGTGCTCTATGTCTCGATGAACAAATTTCAGGCGCAGTTCCAGACCGCCTATAAAAAGGGCGAAATCCCCGATTTCATCCATTTTTACCAGATGATCGACGTGCTGCTCATCGACGACATTCAGGAGCTGACGGGTAAGACGGGAACGCAAAATGCGTTTTTCAATATCTTCAACCATCTGCAATTAGCCGGCAAACAACTCGTTCTCACGTCGGATAAGCCGCCCGTAGAGCTGAAGGAGATCGAAGAACGGCTGTTGACCCGTTTCAAATGGGGGCTTTCGGCCCAGATCGGGCAGCCCGACTACGAAACGAAGGTGAAGATCATCCGCGCCAAAGCCAAAAAGTTAGGAGCCGACATTTCGGACGAGGTCGTAACTTTCCTGGCGAACAACATTTCGGCCAACGTGCGCGAAATCGAAGGAGCCCTCTCGCTGCTGTTGGCGAACGTCTCGTTCCTCGGTCGGAAGATCACCATTTCGCTCGCCAAAGAGATTCTGAAAGTGTATGTGCAACTCTACCAGAAAGAGATCACCATCGACCATATCATCGAGGTGGTATGCGACTACTTTCATATGGATTTCGACCGGTTCAACTCGACGGAACGCACGCGCGAAATCGCCCAAGCCCGTCAGATCGCCATGTATTTGGCCAAGCAGCATACGAAAGCGCCGCTTACGACGATCGGAGCGGCGATCGGAGGGCGCAACCATGCGACGGTGCTGCACTCGTGCAAGGCAGTCTCCAATCTGCTCGATACGGACAAAAATTTCCGTCGGCAGGTCGAGGAGATCGAAAAACTCGTGCTCGCCTAACCTCCGCATTCCGCCGGAAACAGGGTGCAAAAGGTTTTCCCGTGCATGACACGACAACTCCTTTCCGTTCGAATCGGAAAGGTTTTTTGTATGCAGCGACCCCTTTTTTTCGTCCTCCTTCGACCGGTCGAATGCGCCTATAACGGAATATCCGACCGCCGCGCCTACAAAAATCGCATGCGACAGATGCAAATCCATAAAAATTTGCTAACTTTGAGTGAAATTTTTCCGATCGGGCAACCGGTATCGGTCGATAAAAATTTCGGATAAGAAGAAAGGTCGGGGCCATGCAATTCCGAATCCAAACCACGAAAGGAAAGCGTTTCCGATGGACGATCGCGGGGCTATGCTGTGCGGCATCGTAACCGCACAACAGAGAGCAGGGTGTCGCCGAGCGGACAAATTAAACGCTAACAACTCGATAAGCAGATCAATTAGAGTAATCATTCAGATAAAACGATAAACAAAAATGGCAGAGAAGACACAAGTGAACGCAGACAAGCTCAAAGTGCTGAATGCGGTAATGGAAAAGATCGAAAAGGATTTCGGCAAAGGTTCCATCATGCGCATGAACTCCACGGAGATCGCCGATATTCCGGTCATTCCGACCGGATCGATCACCCTCGACATGGCGCTCGGCGTGGGCGGTTATCCCAAAGGCCGCGTCATCGAGATTTACGGTCCCGAATCGTCGGGCAAGACGACTTTGGCCATCCACGCGATCGCCGAAGCGCAAAAAGCGGGCGGCATCGCCGCATTCATCGACGCCGAACACGCATTCGACAGTTTCTATGCCCAGAAATTGGGGGTGGATGTCGACAATCTGCTGATTTCACAGCCCGACAACGGTGAACAAGCCCTCGAAATCGCCGATTCGCTGATCCGTTCGAGCGCTATCGATATCATCGTCATCGACTCGGTGGCCGCGCTTACCCCGAAAGCCGAAATCGAAGGCGAAATGGGCGATTCGAAGATGGGGTTGCAGGCCCGACTCATGTCGCAGGCCCTGCGCAAACTCACGTCGAGCATCTCGAAGACCAAAACCGTCTGCATCTTCATCAACCAGTTGCGCGACAAGATCGGCGTCGTCTACGGCAATCCGGAGACGACGACGGGCGGCAATGCGCTGAAATTCTATGCCAGTGTGCGAATCGACATCCGACGCGTCTCGGTCATCAAGGACGGCGAAGAGCAGCTCGGAACCCGCACGCGCGTGAAGATCGTGAAGAACAAGGTGGCGCCTCCGTTCAAACGCGCCGAATTCGACATCATGTTCGGCGAAGGCATCTCGAAGATCGGAGAGATCATCGACCTCGGCGTCGATTACGGCGTAATCAAAAAAGCGGGTTCATGGTTCTCTTACGACGACAAGAAAATCGGGCAGGGCCGCGATGCGGTAAAGGATTTGCTGAAAAACGATAAAGCATTGGCCGCCGAAATCGAACAGAAAGTGCGCGAAGCGATGAAAGCCCCGCACGAAGAATAGGCAACCGGAATCGAATGTCGGCGCAACAGCCGAAAGTGTACCAACGTAAAGCGCTTTTTATGGGATATTCTGCCGAGGACGAGGCCCTTATCAAGGAAAAATGGGACGACCTGCTGCTGTCGTGTACCAAAATATGCAAGAACGATGAAGACTGGAACTTCATCAAACGGGCATTTTTCCTTGCCAAGGAGGCGCACGAAGGGGTCAGACGCCGGTCGGGCGAACCGTATCTGCTCCATCCGATCGCCGTGGCCAAGATCGTCATCGATGAGATCGGATTGGGCGTAAAGTCCGTCGTCGCAGCCTTGCTGCACGACGTCGTGGAGGATACGGAATACACCGTAGAGGACATGGAACGCATATTCGGTGCGAAAATCGCCTCGATGGTCGACGGGCTCACCAAAATGTCGGGCGTATTCAATGCCGACACCTCCGAACAAGCCGAGTATTTCCGCAAAGTGCTGCTGACCTTGTCGGACGACGTTCGCGTCATCCTGATCAAGATCGCCGACCGGCTGCACAACATGCGCACGCTGGGGTCGATGCCGCTCAACAAGCAGATCAAAATCACGGGAGAGACCATCTACCTGTTCGCGCCGTTAGCCTATCGGTTAGGGCTTTATTCGATCAAGAGCGAGCTGGAAGACCTCTGCATGAAATACCGTTTTCCGCAGCAATACGCCGAAATCTCCCAAAAATTGCAGGAGAGCGAAGCGACCCGACAGGAGTTCATCAACAAATTCAATGCGCCGATCATCGCTGCGCTCAACCGCGACAATATCGACTACGAGATTTCGGGCCGCGTGAAAAGCATCTATTCGATATGGAGCAAAATGCAGCGCAAGCAGATTCCATTCGAAGAGATTTACGATCTTTTCGCCATCCGCATCGTATTCAATCCGCTGCCGTTCCCGTCGGCAAAGACCCAGTGCTGGCAGATTTACTCGACGATCACCGACATCTATACGCCGAAACCCGATCGGTTGCGCGACTGGATTTCGATGCCCAAGGCGAACGGCTACGAAGCGCTTCATTCGACCGTGATGGGGCCGGACGGCGTGTGGGTAGAGGTGCAAATCCGCACCCGGCGCATGGAGGAGATCGCCGAACGCGGATTCGCCGCCCATTGGAAGTACAAGAAAGCGACCATTTCACAGGACGAAGACGAATTCGACAAGTGGCTGAAACAGATTCGGGCCGCGCTGAACAGTCCGACGGAAAGCGCCGTCGACTTCCTCGACAACTTCAAGTTATCGCTTTATACATCTGAAATAGTGGTATTTACGCCGAAAGGCGAATCCCGAAAAATGCCATACGGAGCAACCGCTCTCGACTTTGCCTACGACATTCACTCGAAAATCGGCAACCGGGCGATCAGTGCGAAAATCAACCACAAATTAGAGCCGATCACCACGCAGATCAACAGCGGCGATCAGATCGAGATCATCACGGCCGAAACGACGCACCCCAAACCCGAATGGTTAGAGGTCGTAACCACGGCCAAGGCCAAACAAGCGATCAAGAATTTCCTGAAACGGGAACGTCAGAACAATATCGAACGCGGCCAACAGATGCTCGAGGAGCAGATGAAAGCGCTGAATATCAATTTGAGCGGTAGGGTATTACGCAAAATCATACCGATCTACGAAAGCAACAACAAAGACGAACTGTACAGCAAAATCGGCGCCGGTATCATCTCGTTGGACAATTTAGACAAGATTCTGAAGAGTAATTCCCGAAACAAGCTGCTCAAATTCTGGACGCTTTTCATCCCCAAAAAGGAAGGCGACGAGGCCGAAGAGCATGTAGCCGCCGGCGACGAATTATCGGAGCCGAAACCGCCCGAAACCCCGCAGCAATTCGTGATCGCCGAATGTTGCAAACCCATACCGGGCGACAAGGTCGTAGGGTATCGGGATCCGGCGACGGACAATATCATCGTTCACAAAGCCAACTGCGATGAACTCAATCGATTGGCTTCGCAATTCGGGAAAAACATCGTCAAGGACGAAATCAAATGGTCGCAGCACAAGGCCATGTCCTATTTGGTAACCGTCGAGCTGCGGGGGCTCGACCGCCTGGGGTTATTGCTCGATTTGGCCACAGTGGTCAGCGGCGATTTCAATATCAATATCCGTGAAATCAATATCCACAGCCACGACGGCATCTTCGAAGGCGGCATCAGCCTGTATGTCAAAGATGCGGAGAGCCTGCAAGCCGTCATGGATCGCCTGCGCAAGATCAAAGGAATAGAAACCGTGAAACGCACAATGAATTAAATTAATATGGATGATATATTAAGTATTGCATTAGCTGCTTTCATCGGATTTTCCATATACAGAAACTGCTTGAAGCAAATGAAGCCGGCAAAACCGGTCGACCAAAAGCCCGAGGATACGCCGGCGAATTACGCAGATAAAATCCGTCCATACAAGGAAAACCATAGCAACCGAACGTTAAAAAAATCCAGACACATGTATCCGATCCGAAAAGAATCACCCGCTCCTCACGATAGCGAAATCAACGTGCCGGAAGCAGAAAAAACAGCCGAAAAGAGCGAAAATCCGCAGGGTTTCGACCTTCGGGCGGCCATTATCTACTCGGAGATCCTGAAACGGAAATTCGAAGAATAACAGACGAATACGCATTAATAACATCTTTATCATGGCATCCATCTTTTCACGCATCATTGTCGGCGAAATCCCTTCCTACAAAGTAGCCGAAGACGAAAATTACTACGCATTCCTCGACATCAACCCGCTTACGAAAGGGCATACGCTGGTCGTTCCGAAAAAGGAGGTCGACTATCTATTCGATCTCGACGACGAAACGCTGGCCGGCATGATGGTCTTTGCAAAAAAAGTAGCCATCAAAATCAAGCAGAAAATAGCGTGCGCAAGGGTAGCGGTCGTCGTTTTGGGCATGGAAGTACCCCATGCACACATCCACTTGATCCCGATACAAAGTGAAACCGACGTCGATTTTCGTCGTCCGAAGCTCGAATTGACACCGGAAGAGTTCAAAAAAATCGCCAGTGAAATAGCAGGGTAGAGCAACATTTACAAATCTATAATCAGCTCGAAAACAGGCAGATCGATTTCATATCAATCGGTCTGCCTGTTCTTTGTTTAACATAATATATAGCAGCAAGGCCGCAAAAACAAAATGATTTGGATCATCCGTAATAATCGAAATTCATTCGAAAAAATCGATCAAGAGGGTAGTAGCGTTACAAATGTAAACAACAATACAACAGGGATAATTTATACTTGTAATTAATCGGATTGCTTCACGTGTGTTGATAGTTGGATTTGTAAATTATTGATGGTAGAAATGTATCGAGGCCAAAAGCATCTCCAAAACGATGATTAAACGGTTGAATATACAACAATATTGTATTAAAAGCTACGAATTTATACGATTTATTTAGAATTTCAATGCAAGTATTCAACCGAAAATAGGGTTGTTGCGTGCAATAAACCTATATTCTGGTTATTCACACATATAAATCGCTGTAAGCAACGTGTATTAATCATTTATATAACTTTTTTATTTATATAAAATCAATCGCCACGATTTAACGATAAATTGTAATTTACAAATATAAACTGAATGTGGATTTATTGACATTTTACAAATATACAAACAGTTTGCTTTACAAAAGAAAATCGTTTATATTTGTAAAAAAATTACAGCCATGAAGGAGAAATTGCAATTATTGATGGAACGGCTTCAATTGAAGCCCGGACAATTCGCTCGAATGCTCGACATCAATCCAGCGATTATCTCCCACATTCTCGCAGAACGAAACAAACCGGGCGTTGATCTGCTCCAGCGGATTCTCATCAACTTTCCGCAGGTCAATCCGGATTGGCTGTTGCTCGATTCCGGAGAGATGTTTCGGAATCCTCTGCCTGACAAAAATTCGATACCCTCCGAACGACACTCATCCGATCGATCCGAACAAACACTATTTGCGCCAAACGCACAAACCAACGAACAATTCGGAACGCACCCGAATTCGGCCGACGTATCGAACGGCACCGAGCATGCCGACCTGACGCAGCTTTCTACCGAGGTTCATCCAGCGACACCGAATAAAGCGGTTACCCATGTCGTGCTTTTCTATGCCGATGGCACCTTCGACAGCTTTATCCCGACAAACGACAAAAACAGATAGGCTCGATCATTCACCTTTATATAATAGGTAGAGTTGATTTGAGCGGAGTTTAGCCGCAAAAAGATACGGCGACGCGATTCAAGCGAACCGTACCGAGGCATCAAATCCTGGATTTGTCGATTACCAAATAGGGCGACACAAAGACGAGGATTTCCTGCGCCGTCTTTTGGGCTCCGACCCAACGAGCAAACACGGATGAATGGGTGAGTATATTTATTCCTACCAAATATTTAACATAATATATATATTAATTCATATATACGACGATACGATGACTGCACTAACAAAGATCGCAGACGGTCGCCCGATTTTCGATATCAGGTTTGACCGGCAGACGAATAACTGGCGGGAGGCTTACGACCGTGTTTTGTCGATCTCTAAAAAGCTCAACCAGTCGAGAATCTATCGGCGTGAATCATTACGGACAGTTGCGGACACAAAATAGGCACAATAAATGCTTACGTATTCGACTACGTGGGGGCCGTTTTCGTTGAACGGTTGTCATCGAACACACTTGTACACAACGTTTAACCAAACCTATCGAATCATGCGAAACACCCGAACCCGAACACCGCGCCCTCGCCCGCCGGAGTGGCGGCATCCGCTCCGCGGGCCGTGCGCTCACACCCGAACACCGAGGAAAATGATCGGCTCTCGGCTCACCGGACAAAATATCGTCGGCTTTTCCATCTATCTATTGCATATATTTTCTTAACTTTGCACCCTTAATGCCTTTGTCAAGTTCATTATGATAAATCGAAGAATCTATCATTCGCTTGCTGTCCTGTCGGCTGCGCTCGTGCTGTTCACGGCCTGCAAACCGAAAGAACCGGCCCCGCAAGAGACCATTTTCGTATCCATCCTGCCGCTGCGAAGCCTCATATACGATCTTGTCGGCGACGACTTTCCGATCGAGGTGCTCGTTCCGGCCGGAGCCAGTCCGGAGACCTTCGAACCGACGCCCCGACAATTCGCCAAGCTCGATCGGGCCCGGTTCGTCTTCAACGTCGGGTTGCTCGACTTCGAGACTACCCTACTCGGAAAACTCGAAAACCGGCAGCGAATCGTCAACCTCAACGAAGGGATCGGCCTGATCGCCGGCTCCTGCTCGCACACGTCAGCATCCGATGGAGACGCCCATCATCATGCACATGGAATCGATCCGCATATCTGGCTTTCGCCCAAGGCTTTGCGGCGCATGACGGCAAACGCTTACGAGGCAATCCGCAAGGCCTGCCCCGACTCGGCGAAGTACGAACGCAACTACCGGCAGTTGGATGCCCGACTGGCCGAATTGGATCGCCGAACGGCCCTGCTGATCGATGAAAGCGGCGTCGACCGGTTCATCATCTACCACCCTGCCCTCACCTACTACGCCCGGGACTACGGATTGCAGCAGATCGCCATCGAGACGGACGGCAAAGAGCCGTCGGCCCGTCATCTCGCCCGCCTGATCCAGCAAGCCAAAGAGCATCGGGTTCATAAGTTGTTCTATCAGAGCCAATTTCCGGTATCGACCGTAGAGGTCATTGCCGATGACATCGGAGCCGAGACCGTTCGGATCGACCCGTTGCGGGAAGATGTCATTTCCAATATTGAGGAGATAACCCGTTCAATCACAGCACAATGAATTTAGTAACACTGCACGACGTCAGCGTCCGGTACGACGGTTACGAGGCTTTGCAGCAGGTCGATCTGACGATTGCCGACGACGATTTTTGGGGCGTCATCGGCCCCAACGGTGGCGGCAAAACCTCGCTCGTCAGGGCGATCCTCGGAGCGGTTCCCTATACGGGCAAAATCGAGTTCGCGCCGGAGCTATTTCGAGGGAAAGAACGATTGATCGGTTACATGCCGCAAATCATGAACTTCGACCGAGCCTTTCCGATTTCGATTGCCGAAGTCGTGCGCTCCGGATTGCAGGGGCGACGAGGCATCACGGCTCGTTTTACCCGTTCCGACCGCAAAAAGATCGATGAATTATTGGACATGGCCGGAATCGGATCGTTCGCCGATTGTCCGGTCGGGGCGGTCTCGGGCGGACAGTTGCAGCGGGCGCTTCTCTGTCGGGCGGTCATCTCCGAGCCGAAGCTGCTGATTCTCGACGAGCCGACGAATTTCGTCGACAACCAGTTCGAAAAAGAGTTGTACGGGATGCTGTCGGAATTGAACCGGCGCATGGCCATTCTCATGGTGTCGCACGATATCGGCACCATCACGAGCGTGGTGAAAGAGATCGTGTGCGTCAACCGGCACGTGCACCGGCATCATTCGAATGTGTTGACCGAGGAGCAGTTACGGAATTACGACTGTCCGATACAGATCATCTCGCACGGACGCATCCCACACACTGTACTGGAACATCACACCGGCGACGGATGCCGTTGCTGCAACAACGATTGAATGCGGCGCACAGTTTCTCCCAGTCGATTTTACCCTCATCGAAAATTTCGGGCATAACCGATTGTAATATCTTGATACGTTCCTCTTTGGGAGTCTGAGAATATCCGTCCATAGTCATAAAAACACTTTATCCAATATAATTTACAAAAATAATAATATTTATGAATATAGGCAACCATTGGGTAGCATATTTTTCGGGCCGTCTAACAATAATTTGTTATTTATTAGCTTATTATCGTCTTTCACACAAAAAACGAGCAATGCAATAAGATGGTTCAAAGATTGGACATAGATACAACGAATCCGTAGAATAGTAATTCACCATTTTAGCCATTGGAAAATATCGGTATATTTACCTATTTACAGCCCGACAATAGTCGGGGGAGCCTAATATCCATTACCATGAAAACAAGAGCCAAACAAATGAAAATAAAACAGGTAATATAGTGTTATTTCGGCGTTTATAAAAATAGGGTGCTTTCGGTCTGTTTCCTTAAAAATCACATTTCGGATCTCTTTTTGTTACTCATTTTGTCGCTCGTTTCGGAAAATTATTCAAACCTTTGCAGCAGAGAAACGGTTGTGAAACAATGCGAAAAAAAGGGA
>CANREN010000002.1 GCA_947629705.1 uncultured Alistipes sp.
GCCACACGCTGCGAAGCCTCCTTTTACATTACTCCTACAAATGCCTTACTCCCACACAGCGGATGATTATACCTATTTGATAGCCTTTGTTGTGGCGCGAACACTTATCCGGAGCAAAAGAGAGATATCGCCCAACAGCTCATTTTTGAAGCCCAATTTCAAAAATATGTCAATACGGACGATTGCTCCGTAGCAATACTTAATTCCTTCCCGATATTTTTGTACGACTATTTCAAATAACACAGTATTAACACCTTCCCAATCTTGCAGAATTGCAATGCTTGGGAACTTTATGGTATCATTCGATAATTCTCACCAAATTTAAACGATGTATTTCAACTGTATATAGAGATATTGGATGTTCAAGTGTGGAAACGCTTGGCCGTTTCCACGCTTTTTTTTATATTTGTGTTACCGAATGACCCCTAACTCCTAAATACCGATGAATCTAAAACTTGTTTCCATTGGGCTGGCCGCCTGCGCCGCCCTTGCGTTGTCTGCCTGCTGCTGCAAGACAACCGATGCCTCCGACGTCGCAGCGTCGAAGAATCTGCCGTTCGACATGCCCGCCGTGCCTCGTCCGGCCATTCCCGATCGCAGCGTCTGCATCACCGATTACGGCGCGGTGCCCGACGGCCATACGCTTTGCACCCAGGCATTCGCCGATGCGATCGACGCACTCGCCGAAAAGGGCGGCGGCCGGGTCATCGTTCCGGCCGGCGTATGGTACACGGGGCCGATCGTGCTGAAAGACCGCATCGAACTGCACCTTGAACAGAGCGCGCTGATCCTTTTCAGCGACGACAAATCGCTCTATCCGTTGACGCAGATCACGTTCGAGGGACTGAACACGTGGCGCTGCCAGTCGCCGCTGTCGGCCATCGGCGCGAAGGATATCGCTATCACGGGTGAGGGCGTCATCGACGGCAACGGCGCCGCGTGGCGTGCCGTGAAGAAAGACAAACTGACCGAGAACGAGTGGAACAATCTGCTCAAACGCGGCGGCATCGTCTCCGAAAACGGCAAAACGTGGTATCCGTCGGAGAGCTTCAAGCTCGGTGCGACGAGCGGCTCCGATCAGAATGTCTCGACCTGGGCCAGGACCAAGGAGGATTTCGAAAAGATGCGCGACTTCCTCCGTCCGGTGATGGTCGCTATCCATCATTGCGAAAACGTGCTGTTAGAGGGCGTAACGTTCCAAAATTCGCCTTGCTGGAATATCCATCCCGCTATGTGTACGAACTTGATCGTCAAGGATATTACGGTGCGCTGCCCCGACTATGCGCAGAACGGCGACGGCATCGATATCGAATCGTGCCGGAACGTCGTCGTAACCGGTTCGAGCTTCGACGTGGGCGATGACGGCATCTGCATCAAGAGCGGCAAGGACGAGGCCGGTCGAGACCGCGGCATTCCGTGCGAGAATATCGTGGTCGACGGCTGCATCGTGTTCCACGGACACGGCGGATTCGTGGTCGGCAGCGAAATGTCGGGCGGCGTGAAGAACGTCAACGTAACGAATTGCATCTTCTCCGGCACGGATGTCGGTCTGCGTTTCAAGTCGACGCGCGGTCGCGGCGGCGTCGTGGAGAACATCTATATCGACAATATCTCCATGTGCAACATTGCGCAGGAAGCCCTGCTGTTCGACCTCTTCTATGGCGGCAAATCCGCTTCGGAGGCCTTCGCAGCCGGTGAGAATGCCGAGCCCACCGACCTGGCGCTGAAACCCGTCGACGAGACGACGCCGGCGTTCCGCGATATTCATATCAGCAACGTTTGGTGCCGCGGCGCACGCCGTGCAATGTACTTCAACGGCCTGCCCGAGATGAATGTCGAGCGCGTAACGGTCGATAACGCCAGCATCTATGCGCGAACCGGCGCACAGATCAACGAATCGACGGCGGTTCGGTTGACCGATATAACGGTGATCCCCGAGAACGGGCCCGCGTTGATGATCAACAATGTGAAAGATCTGACGGTGGAGAACTTCTCCTGCCCCGAAGGGATGGAGTGTGCGATGACCGTTACCGGCAGCCGCAATCGCGACATACAGGTGGTTTCGGCACAGATTACGCCCGAGAACGCCCAACTTTCGAAGGGGGCTGCTTCGGCGGTGAAGATCGGCAAATAAGCAAGGCCGACCGTTCCTCCGGAGGCGACACGGCGAACTCGATTATGGGTTCGCCGTTTTTACAGGTACGGTTACGGATGCGAAAAGCCCGAAATGGCGAAATTATTGATTGAAATTCGTATCTTTGACTGCGTCGAAGATACTCTCGCTCGGCAAACAAAACAAGTTTTGTTTTGCCCTCGCTTATTCGTATCTTTGTACGATTATTTTGCTGAAAATGGCAGAAAACGAAAAAGAGTTATTGGAAACCCTGCAAGAGCAGGAGTACAAATACGGATTTACGACCGATATCGAAACCGAAACCATCGGCAAAGGATTGTCGGAGGAGGTCGTGCGCCTGATCTCCGCCAAAAAGGGCGAACCCGAATGGATGACCGAACGCCGCGTGGCCGCTTATCGGCATTGGCTGACGCTGACCCCTCCGACATGGGCCCATCTGGATATTCCCGCGATCGACTTTCAGGACATTATCTATTACGCTGCACCCAAACAGCCGAAAAAAGGCGGATCGATCGAGGAGATCGACCCCGAGTTGAAACGGACGTTCGACCGGTTGGGCATTCCGTTGGAGGAGCAGCTGGCCTTGTCCGGCGTGGCGGTCGATGCCGTGATGGATTCCGTGTCGGTGAAGACCACCTTCAAAAAGACCCTTTCCGAAAAGGGCATCATCTTCTGTTCGATTTCAGAGGCGCTGCGCGATCATCCCGATCTGGTGAAAAAGTATTTGGGCAGCGTCGTGCCCTATACCGACAATTTCTACGCAGCGCTCAATGCGGCGGTCTTTTCCGACGGGTCGTTCTGCTACATTCCGAAAGGGGTGCGCTGCCCGATGGAGCTGTCGACCTATTTCCGCATCAATGCCGCCGGAACGGGTCAGTTCGAACGCACGCTCATCGTGGCCGACGAGGGGGCCTATGTCAGTTATTTGGAGGGATGCACGGCACCGCGGCGCGACGAAAACCAGTTGCATGCCGCTGTCGTCGAAATCGTCGTCGAGCGCGATGCCGAGGTGAAATACTCCACGGTGCAGAACTGGTATCCGGGCGACAGGGAGGGCAAAGGCGGCGTCTACAATTTCGTTACGAAGCGCGGCATCTGTCGGGAAAACGCCCGTCTGTCGTGGACGCAGGTCGAGACCGGTTCGGCCATCACGTGGAAATACCCGAGCTGCATCCTATCCGGCGACCGGTCGGTCGGAGAGTTCTACTCGGTGGCGATGACCAACAACCGGCAGCAGGCCGATACGGGCACGAAGATGATCCATATCGGCCGGAATACGCGCAGCCGCATCGTCTCGAAAGGCATCTCGGCCGGATGCAGCCAGAACGCCTACCGCGGATTGGTGCGGGTGGCGCGAGGCGCCGAAAACGCCCGCAACTTCTCGCAGTGCGATTCGCTGCTGATCGGCGACCGGTGCGGGGCCCATACGTTCCCCGAGCTGGATGTACGCAACCGGTCGGCCATCGTTGAGCACGAAGCGACGACCTCCAAAATATCGGACGACCAGCTTTTCTACTGCAACCAGCGCGGGCTGTCGACCGAAGATGCCGTGGGGCTGATCGTCAACGGATATGCCCGCGAGGTGCTGGCCAAGCTGCCGATGGAGTTCGCGGTCGAGGCGCAGAAGCTGCTGGCGCTTCAGTTGGAAGGGAGCGTCGGATAGGAAAGGAAAATAATTGCAACCACTCTATGTTAAGCGTTAAAAATCTACATGCGTCGGTCGACGGCAAGGAAATTCTTCGGGGCATCGACCTCGAAGTGCGGGCCGGTGAGGTGCATGCCATCATGGGCCCCAACGGCTCCGGAAAGTCGACGTTGGCTTCGGTGCTGGCGGGGAACGGGAAATTCACCGTTACCGAAGGTTCAGCGACCTTCCTCGGTCAAGATTTGCTGGCGATGCCGATCGAGGATCGGGCCCGTGCGGGGCTGTTCCTCGGATTCCAGTATCCGGTCGAGATTCCGGGCGTTACGATGGCCAATTTCATGAAGTTAGCCGTCAACGAACAGCGCAAATACCGCGGCGAAGAGCCGTTGACGGCTACCGAGTTCCTGCGTTTGATGCGCGAAAAGAGCGCTATCGTCGAATTGTCGTCGAAACTCACCTCTCGGGCTGTCAACGAGGGATTCTCGGGCGGCGAGAAGAAGAAGAACGAGATCTTCCAGCTGGCGATGCTCGACCCGAAGTTGGCCATTCTCGACGAGACCGATTCGGGATTGGACATCGACGCGCTGCGCATCGTCGCCACGGGCGTTACGAAGCTCCGCACGCCGGAGAATGCGACCGTGGTCATCACCCACTACCAGCGGTTGTTGGATTATATCGTGCCCGACGCGGTGCATGTGCTCTACAAGGGGCGCATCATCCATACGGGCGACAAGGCCCTGGCCCTGCGGCTCGAAAAGGAGGGCTACGACTGGCTGATCAACGCATACGAGGAGCGATGAACGGATTGGACGACAGCATCCGGCAGTTCCGCCGCATCGAGGAGGGGCGGTTGCGCATCGAACGGGAGGAATCGGCGCCGTTCGCCGCCGTCGATCCGGCCGGATTGGAGGTCGAGATCGCGGCCGGTGCGGCGGTGCGGTTGGTCATCGTGCACCGCGAGACGGCGAATGCGCCCGTGAACATACGGATTCGGCTGCAGGAAAAGGCTCGGCTGACCCTGACGGAGGTATTTTTGGCTCCGGCAACGGTCGAAATGAATCTGAAGCAGGCGGCGCACAGCGCAAGCCGCATCACGACGTTGCAGTTGGCCGGTGCCGACGCCGCTTACCGCACGGAGCTCGATGGCGGGCAGGCGGAGAGCGTGCTGCACGGACTGTTTCTGGCCGGAGGCGACGAACATTGTGCCATGCGGCTGCATACGGCCCACAACGTGGCCGATTGCCGGAGCGAATCCCTGGTCAAGGGGGTTGCAGGCAGTACGGCGACGGGACGTTTCGAAGGATTGGTCTGCGTGGCGCCCGATGCACAGCGCACCGATGCGCAGCAGCAGAGCCGCAACGTGCTGTTGAGCGATACGGCGCGGATCGACACCCTGCCGCAGTTGGAAATTTATGCCGACGATGTGAAGTGTTCGCACGGCGCCACCGTAGGACGGATGGACGACGAGGCGATCCTCTATATGCGCCAGCGCGGTTTGAGCGAAGCGGCGGCCCGCCGGCTGCAGCTCGAAGGATTTGCGGCCGATGTGGTGCGGCATTGCGGGATCGACCCGCTCTGCGAGACGCTGATGAAGGCGGTGGCCGAAAAGATGAACGAATTATAATTCTACGAAAAATGTTCGAGGTCGAAAAGATACGCACGGAATTTCCGATTCTCTCGCGCAAGGTCTATGGCCGTCCGCTCGTCTATTTGGACAGCGGTGCAACGGCCCAGAAACCGTTGGCGGTGATCGAAACGGTCGATCGGCTGCACCGCGAACTGAACGGAAACATCCATCGCGGCGTACACTTCCTTTCGGAGGAGACGACGACGGCCTACGAAGCGGCCCGTGCGCGGATCGCCGACTTCATCGGAGCCGCCGAGAAAGAGGAGATCGTCTTCACGTCGGGCGCTACGGCCTCGCTCAATACCGTGGCATACGCCTGGGGCGGCAGGTTCGTCCGCAGCGGCGACAACCTCGTCGTCAGCGAGATGGAGCATCACTCGAACCTCGTGCCGTGGCAGATGTCGGCCGAGCGGCAGGGCGCCGAGCTGCGGATGCTGCCGTTCGACGATGCCGGAGCCTTGCGGATCGACCTGTTACCGTCGCTCATAGACGAACGCACGCGGGTCGTGGCCGTAACGCAGGCGTCGAACACGCTCGGGACACGTCCCGATTTGCGACCCGTCATCGAGGCCGCACATGCCGTGGGGGCGATCGTCGTGGTCGACGGCTGCCAGGGCGCGGTGCACGGCGGGGCGGACGTTCGGAAGTTAGACTGCGACTTCTATGCTTTCTCCGGCCATAAGCTCTACGGTCCGACCGGCATCGGCGTGCTGTACGGCAAACGGGCGCTGCTGGAGCAGATGCCGCCGTTTCTCGGCGGAGGCGACATGGTCGATCGCGTCTCTTTCGCCCGAACGACCTATGCGCCCGTTCCGCTGAAGTTCGAAGCCGGTACGGCCAATTTCATCGGAGCCATCGGATTGGGCGAAGCCGTGCGGTTCGTGCAGCGGTTCGACCCTGCGGAGGTGGAACGTCATGAACAGGCGCTGTTACAGTATGCGACGGAACGGCTGTCGGCCATCGACGGGCTGCGAATTTACGGCACGACGCCCCGCAAGTGCGCCATCGTTTCGTTCAACGTCGAAGGGGTGAATGCCTACGATTTGGGGATGATTTTGGACAAATTGGGCGTCGCCGTGCGCACCGGACAGCATTGCGCCGAACCGGTGATGACCCATTACGGCGTAACGGGCATGTGCCGGGCTTCGTTCGCGCTCTACAATACGCCCGCCGAAGTCGATGCACTGGCCGAAGGCGTCGCCCGGGCCGTGAAGATGTTGAAATAAAGGAGGCGTTTTTATGGAGGAGTTCATCAATAAAATAATTTGCGGACGATGCGAGGAGGTCATGAAACGCTTGCCATCCGAGTCGGTGGATTTGGTAGTTACATCTCCTCCGTATAATCTGAAAAATTCGACCGGGAACGGCATGAAATGCGGCAAGGGCGGTAAATGGTCGAATGCGGCTTTGATCGACGGATATGCGGATTATGATGATTGTATGCCTCACGCAGATTATGTCGAATGGCAACGTGCCTGTTTGTCGGAGATGTTTCGGGTGATTAAAAATGACGGGGCAATTTTTTATAATCACAAATGGCGTGTGCAAGACGGACTTTTGCAGGACAGGCAAGATATTGTATCCGGGTTTCCCGTGAGACAGATCATTATTTGGAAACGCAAGGGAGGTATTAATTTCAATGCAGGTTATTTTCTTCCGACTTACGAAGTCATTTACATGATCGCCAAACCTCAATTCAAATTGGCTCCCAAAGCGAATCGTTTTGGAGATATTTGGGAGTTTACGCAAGAACTGAAAAATGAACATCCCGCTCCTTTCCCTGTGGCATTGATTGACAGAATTGTGAGTTCCACTGCGGCGGATGTTATTTTGGATCCTTTTATGGGAAGCGGTACAACGGCGGTGGTTGCCGAGGGGCTGGGACGGAAATATATCGGTATCGAACTTTCGCCGAGATATTGCGAAATGGCGGAAAAAAGATTGCAACGGAATAGGATCAATAGTGAAGTGGCCCGATTCCATCAACCCGGATTATTTGAAGACCTATGAATGTAGAATTGAAACCGATCAGCAAAGAGGAATTCATCTCGAAACTTCATGAAATCGAGCGGATCGGGTGGATCGAAAACACGACGAGATTGACCAACGACGGTGCGATAGGGAATAAGTTGGAGGATTTGTTGGGAATTCCCGAGAACAATCTACCGATTCCCAATGCGGCTGAATGGGAGTTGAAAACCCAAAGGGATGATACCATGTCATTACTGACCTTGTTTCATATGGAGCCATCTCCGCGGGCTCTTGAAATCGTATCTTCCGTTTTATTGAAAAAATACGGATGGCTGCACAAAGATGCAGGAAAATCGTATCCGCCCGATGAAATGTCTTTTCGTGCGACGTTGAGTGCGAAGGGCTATACGCACGGTTTTTCCATTCGAGTGGATAGAGACGAGCGGAAAGTTTCGCTTGTTTTCGATCTTTCGCAGGTCAAACGACAAGATTACGATTGGTCGGATACGATCAGACGACGGGTGGCCAATGTGGAAAAATTGGAAATAGTGCCGTATTGGGGGTTTGACGATTTGTTCAGTAAGGCTCGTGGCAAATTGTTGAATTGTTTTTTCGTGATTGCAGAGACAAAGAATGAGGATGGGAAGCAATATATTCACTATTACAAGGCTTATATGCTGAAAAATCTTTTGATGGAAAAATTTATTTGGGCGATTGAAAATGGTGAAATATATGTGGATTTCGATGCGCGGACCGGGCATAACCATGGAACGAAATTCCGAATAAACCCGCCAATGATTCCCGCATTGTACGAGGTCTCTGAAATTGTTTTGGATGCTCCAAAGTTAGCGAAAAATTAATATGTTGATCGTGTTGGAAGGATTGGACGGCGCGGGAAAATCGACCCAGGTCCGTCTGTTGCGGGAGTGGCTCGCCCGGCAGGGACGGGCAAGCGAATACCTCCATTTCCCGCGTTTCGATGCGCCGGTCTACGGCGATCTGATCGCCCGCTTCCTACGCGGGGAGTTCGGCAGCGTGGAGACGGTCGACCCCTATCTCGTGGCGTTGATCTATGCCGGCGACCGGGCCGATGCCGCTCCGCAGCTGCGGCAGTGGCTCGACCAGGGTAAGACCGTCGTGCTCGACCGCTATGTCTATTCGAACGTCGGTTACCAGTGTGCGAAATTGGCGGCCGGTGCGGAACGCGACCGGCTGGCCCGTTGGATCGTCGATTTGGAGTTCGGATACAACTGGCTGCCGCAACCCGATGTTTCGCTCTTTCTCGACGTGCCGTTCGCCTTCACGGAGCGTAAACTCGCCGAAACGCGCGAGGGCAACGACCGCAGCTATCTGCACGGCGCACGCGACATTCACGAGGATTCGCTGACGCTCCAGCAGCGGGTGCGCGAGGTTTATCTCGCTGCGGCGCAGACCGATCCGACGCTGCGGGTGGTGGACTGCGGCACACCCGAGGGGACGATGGCCGCTCCGGAGACGATTTTCGAACGCATCCGCACGGAGGTGGAACGGATGGAGGAAAAGCGATGAGAAACAACCGCACATTCAAAATCGCGGCCCATGTCTGCCGCATCGTGCTGGCCTGCACATTCATCCTGTCGGGCTTCACGAAGGTGATCGATCCGTGGGGAACGGCGCTGAAGGTCGACGAATACCTGACGATCTACGGTCTGGAAGCACTGATGCCGGCCAGCATGGTCTTTTCTATCTGGCTCTGCGGCGCCGAATTGATGATGGGTTGCATGTTGCTCTTCAAGGTGCGCATCCGGTTGATCTCCATCTTCGCTTTGGTCTCGATGATCTTCTTCACGGTGCTTACGTTCTTGAGCGCCACGGTGCTGCCGGTCGAAGAGTGCGGATGCTTCGGTGAAGCGATCAAACTCTCTCCGTGGGAGACCTTTTTCAAGAATTTGGCGCTGCTGCCGATGGCCGTGGCGGTATGGTGGCGTTACCGGCCCGACCGGGTGTTCGCTTTCAACCCGAGGGAAATCACGCTCACGTGCCTCTTTTTCGCCCTGTCGATGTACTTGGGGTACTACTGTTATATCCACTTGCCGATCATCGACTTCCTGCCCTACAAGGTGGGGGTGAATATCCGCGAGGCGATGCAGGAGCCGGCTGAAACGGCCGATGAAACGGAGACCGTGCTGATCTATCGCAACCGCGAGACGGGCCGCGAACGTGCTTTCTCGCTCGACGAGACCGAGTGGCAGGATACGCTGCGTTGGGAGTGGGTCGACACGCGGCTGTCGAACGACGACGGGCTTGCGATCCGTCCGTTAGTGAGCGAATTTTCGCTGCGCGATGCCGGAATTGATGTTACGGAGGAGATTCTGACCGCGCCCGGACGGTTGTACATGCTTTGCGTAACGTCGTTCAACCGGCTGCCGAAGCGGTGCATCCGGCGCATGGCCGACTTGGTGGCGCGGGCTGCCGCCGAGGGGGCGCAGGTCGTCTGCCTGACCCCCTACCCGCTCGACGGCGAGACGTGGTACGATTTCGGCACAGGCGAGGTGCATTGCTACAACATCGACGCATCGACCATGAAGACCCTGCTGCGGGCCCGCAACGGCCTGGTCGTATTGGACAACGGAACGATCACGGCTAAAATGAACTGTCGCGATATTCGTCCGTAGGGACGTGCGGCGGGGTGTCCGTCGCATCGTACTCCCTTGTTATTCCTCTTTCGGGTCCTGCCTGAATTGATCGAAGAGCTCCTTGCCGAAGAGAATCCAAGCGGATATGGCCGCGCCGAAAAGGAACACGAATCCGGCTAAAATCAGCATCTTCGAAGGCTTCGCCGCACGCAGCGGAACCGTTGCCGGCTGCAAGACGGCATAAACCGGTGTGGATTCCTGCACCTTGGCTTTGGCCAACTGAAGCCGCTGCGCCATCTGATTATACAGATTGTAATTCAGCGCCATTTCATTCTGCAGCCGCTCCTGCTCCGTCCGCATCGAACGCAGCACGATATTCTGATTCGCATCCATATAGCGCGCATATTTCGATTGCGCGGCATAATAGTCGGCCCGAGCCTCGTCGTACAACTCCTGCGTGTATTCCAGATCATGACGCGCCTTGTTCGTCCGATATTCGGTGATGTAATTCTGCAAATTGTTCATCACCGTATCGGTCAATGTGGCGGCGATCAACGGATCCTGCATCGTTACGGTCAACGTGATCACCGCCGATTTTTTGTCGACCTCACACACAACCCGTTCGTTCAACGCCTTTACGACCTCGTTCTCCTCGCGCGTCAGTCGGAAAGGGTCGACCTCGCCGGATGACTCCTCCTCCTCATCGCTGAAGAGCGAAACCGTCCAACCGATGAATCGGAACGGAGCCGAGATAATGACACTCCACCACGGTTGGCGCATGTGTTCCGTTATATATTCGTAGATCGTGGTCTGGAGTTCCCCCTTTTTGTCGGAAACCTGCACATCGAACAGTTCCGTTGCAAAGGGCACCGATCCGACGACATCGGGATAGAACAGCGGAGAGACGGCATCGCCGCCCGAAGCGCCTCCGCTGACGTCGAATCCCAACATTGCGGCCATGTCGCTCATACCGCCCGATTTTTGTCCCTTGGAAAGCTCGGGCGCGAGCTTCACCGTAACGCTGTACTCTTTCGGGATACTGAAAGCGACGACGATCCCCGCCAAAGCACCGATGCCGCACCATTTCAACACCCGTTTGCGGGCGCTCCACAATTTGCGGGCCAACTCTATCAGGTCGATCGACTCCTCCTGCTCCATCTGTTCCGGCCTGTTCGCCAAAGGTTCGTTTGCCATTTTGCAGTCTTTTATTTTTTCAACCGATTGCATACTATTTCGCTATTGCCGCAGCCGCAGCCGCAACGGATGCCGCCGAAGTCGTCAAGCCCAGAATTTCGGACAATCGCAACGGATTCCGGGTGCGCTGGCGTTTGCTCGGGACGACGATTTCGCACCCGGGTTCGATCTTCGTGCCGCCTTTGGCCTGCGCAATCATCCCGTTCATATAAATCACATACACGCGGCCCCTCTTCGCGCGATCGGCATAGCCGCCGGCCTGCGAAATGTAATATTTCAACGGTTTGTCTTTCAGATAGACCACCGTGTTGGGGTTCATCACCTCGCCGGTGATGCTTATCGTGTTGACATACTGCGGAATAACCACACGGTCTCCCTCGCGCAGAACCACATCGTAGTCCGACCCCGGATTCGCTAACGCCTTGTCCAGTTCGATACCTACATGATAGGTGTCGCCGAGCGTCAAACGCTCCAACGATATGGAGTCTTCACCCCGTCTCTGTTGAGCGGCCCGGATGGCATCGTCGCGCACGGCCCGTTCTTCCGGGGTCATACGGCGGATCAATCGGCCGCCCCGTACATAGGCGTAGGGCGTAACGCCGCCGGCCCGCTCGATCAATTCCGACAGGCGCTCGTTTTTACGGATGAGGGCGTATCCCCCCTCGAAGACGACCTCGCCGTCGAGCACCACCATGTGCTGCCGCTGGTAACCCGGACTGCGGCGCACGACAACGACATCGAACGGCTCCAACGTGAAATGCGCTTCACCGTCGACGACGAATCCGTCCCGAATCTCGAAACTGTATATTTTGCCGATCTCCTCGGAGGGCACCTTGCTTTTGGGCGATTTCAGCCGGCGCATGACATCGACCTGCGCCGTCGAAGCGCTCTCCAACAGACCGCCGGCCTGGATGATCAGGTCTTCGATCGTCGTGTTGTCCGCATAGGGATAGCTCCCGGGCCAGGCTACTTCGCCGTCGATGGTGAATGCACCGAATTCCTGCAATTCCTGAATGCTGGGAATCGTCAGCACGTCGTTTTTCCGCAAAGCCACATCGGGCGCCTCTCCCGAAAGAATCTTTTGCAGGTCGATCGCCAGTATCTCCTTCGTCAGATCCTCCTTTTCGCGCAGCAGCAGGGCCCGGCTTAAAAAGGCATCTTCCATAACGCCCTCGGCACGCTCCACCAAAGCCCGCACGGTATTCATCCCCGCATTCAGTTCGTAGGTACCCGGACGGAACACGGCGCCCCGCACCTCGACCCGATTGGCAAACCGATCCAATATGGCGCCGACCCACACGGCATCCCCGTCTTCCAGACCGAACGAATCGTAATTCGCTTTCTTGATCCCGAAGTAGCTGCGTTCCTTGTCCATTTCGCGGACCAATCCCACCTCTTCCGTATAAGCGTCGCCGGTGAATCCTCCGGCATAGCGGAACAGGTCCGCAAGCGATTCGCCCCGCTTCATTTCGTAATACATCGGGCGTTTCACCTTGCCCTGCACGAGCACCTGAACCTCATAAGGCGGTACGATGATCACGTCGCCTTCGTTCAATCGAATATCGGTCGACAACTTGCCGTCGAACAGATATTCGTACAGGTCGGCCGAGACGATCTCCTGACCGTTGCGCACCACCTGAACGTTGCGCAGCGAACCGATGCCGGTTACGCCGCCCGCATTGTAAAGCGCATGGAAAAGCGAGGCGAACGCCGACAGCCGATAGGTTCCGGGCGTATACACCTCGCCCATGACATTGACCGAGATCGTGCGGATATTCCCCAACGTAACGCGCACGTCCGAAAGCGGGTCTTCGCCCATCACATCCGCATACTTCTGGGCGAAGATGCGCCGGATCTTGTCGTTGGCCTCCTTGATGGTGAGACCGTTCAGATAGATCGGCCCCAACTGCTGAACCATGATGTTCCCTTCGGGCGAAATCTCCTGCCGGATATTGTCTTCGTTGGCGCCCCAGATGTCGATGATGACTTCATCGCCCGGGCCCAGCCGATAATTCTCCGGCGTCGCAAGATTCTCGTTCGGCTCGAATGTCAGATTCTTGTCTGAAAATACGTTATGGCCGAACTTCGAAGGGCCCGCAGGTTGGTCCGCAACTACGGCAGCCGGCAATGACGAACGGTTACGTACCCGATTTTGTTCAGGCGAACGATACCGCGTGCTGTTGTCGTCCGAAGCAAAGCTGTAGCTCTCACGCAACCGTTCGAGCTGGCTTTGGGTAGCGCCCTTCGCCAAAAGCTCTTTGCCGATCTGCGCCGGGCTTTTGCCGGCCTCCTTTTCCGCCTTCCCATATTCGACCACCTGTTCGTCGGTCATTTGCGCGCGTGCCGGAAGCGTGCATCCGATCGCCAGCATAAGCAGAAACAGAAATGAAATACGTTTGATCCGCATGTTTTATTCCTCTTTTTTAATTATTTGTATCGACAACAGGCCACCCGGGAGATTCCCTGCGCATCGGCAAAAGTGCCAATGCGTCAAAATGCGTATGAAACCTCCTGCGGCGGAATCAAGCCCTCCACAAGGAGCAGTCGGCCCGATTCGCGCACAAAAGTAGATAAAATTACTTATAGTACCAAATATCGGCCTTTTTTTTCGAGACTGAAAAGCGGCTCATCTTATTAAAAAACCGAACGGGGAAACGGGCAGACCCGTTGCGCAACCCTCCGAAACACAGCCCGAGCGTAAGGGCAGCGATCCTCCGATGGACTTACCCGAAACAGACGGCATCCATGCCGCGGTCATGCGGCTCGACGGGCAAATCCGCAACCATTTGATGCGCGAAACAGACACCGACGCAGCAGGCGTGCAACGCGGGCTGGGACAAATAGCGGTCGTAAAAGCCTTTGCCCCGTCCTAATCGCGCCCCCCCGAACGTGAAAGCCACTCCCGGAACGACCAACAGGTCGATCGCCTCGGGCGGACAAAGCGCACAACAGGAAACGGAGGAGGCCTCCGCAGCGCCGCCCGTTCCGCGCTCGCCGGAGGCATCCGGGCCCTCCCCTGCCACCGGTTCGGCGATGCCGAAGGCCCCGCATGTCAGCGCGTCGGGCCGATAATCGTAAAATCGCATCGTTTCGCCCTCGACCCGCGGCACGACGACCCGGCGGCCGGCACCCCAGCGTCGCAAAACCGCCTCGGTCGGCGGTTCATCGGGCAGGGCGCAGAAACAAGCCACGCACCGCGCCCGTTCGAAGGCGGGCAGCGCCTCCACCCGGGCAAATATCCGCTCCGCCGCCGCCCGCTTCTGCCCGATCGACAACGACCGGTTCCGCTGCCGCATCGCACGGCGCAATTCGTCCTTGGTCATAAAATCATGCTGCTTTTCAAGAAATCCCGCGGCGTTTTTATTGTTATTCCGCAAACAATGGTTATCTTTGCGCCGTAAACAGACCGTCCGATCCGCCGCGACCGGAAGCCGTCGGAATCCGAGAGCAAATATACGCAATTTACAGAAAACACATAAACCAATACAACTACAAAAATCATCACTATGAGCTGTTTCTTAACCAAATCCTCACTCGGCAAAAAGTTGGT
Source organism: uncultured Alistipes sp. (assembly GCA_947629705.1). Classification (GTDB taxonomy): domain Bacteria; phylum Bacteroidota; class Bacteroidia; order Bacteroidales; family Rikenellaceae; genus Alistipes. Next base: position 14,737 of record CANREN010000002.1, read on the forward strand.
GATGAGCATCACGGGCGCATTCCTCGTGCTGTTTATCCTCTTCCACATGTCGATGAACCTCACGGCGATCATCTCGCCCGACGGCTACAATGCGATCTGCCGCTTCCTGGGCGCCAACTGGTACGCCCTGGCCGGCACCGCCGTTCTGGCGCTCGGCGTCCTCGTGCACTTCCTCTACGCGCTGATGCTGACCGTCGACAATTATCGCGCGCGCGGAAAACAGCGTTATGCGGTTACCGTTACCGAACCCGGGGTAAGCTGGGCATCGAAAAACATGTTGGTCATCGGATTCATCGTGCTGGCCGGTCTGCTGCTGCACCTGTTCAACTTCTGGGCGAAGATGCAGCTCGTCGAGGTATTGGGCGGACACGCTTCGGTGGTCGGCGGCCACACCGTCGCTGCGACCGACGGCGCCGCACTGATCGCCTACACTTTCTCGAAATGGTATTACGTCGCCCTCTACCTGTTGTGGTTCGCCGCCCTGTGGTTCCACCTGACCCACGGCGTATGGTCGATGTTCCAGACCGTAGGCTGGGCCAACGACACGTGGTATCCGCGCCTGAAATGTATCGCCAACGTGGTCGCCACGCTCGTTTTCCTGGGATTCGCCGCCGTAGTGGCGGTTTACTTCATGAAGAGTTGCTGCTCCTGCTGCGCTTAAGCATCCGGCCCGAGATTTTCCCGACCTCGGAAATCGGGAATCTCCCCGGCATCCAGTATCTCCTCAACGTCAAGTATCTCCCCAACGTCAAGCATATAGATAAGTAAATCAAGTAAGAATATGGGTTTCAAATTAGATGCTAAAATTCCTGCCGGCGAACTCGCACAGAAGTGGAGCAATCACAAGGCAGCCATTCGGGTCGTGAGCCCCGCCAACAAGCGCAAGCTCGACATCATCGTCGTCGGAACCGGCCTCGGCGGCGCCTCCGCAGCCGCTTCGCTCGGCGAATTAGGCTACAACGTCAAGGTGTTCTGCATCCAGGATTCGCCGCGCCGCGCACACTCCATCGCGGCACAGGGCGGTATCAATGCGGCCAAGAACTATCAGAACGACAACGACTCGGTCTATCGTCTGTTCTACGACACGATCAAGGGCGGCGACTACCGCGCCCGCGAGGCCAACGTCTATCGTTTGGCCGAGGTCTCGAACCTCATCATCGACCAGTGCGTCGCACAGGGCGTTCCGTTCGCCCGCGAATACGGCGGTCTGTTGGCCAACCGTTCGTTCGGCGGAGCGCAGGTTTCGCGCACGTTCTACGCCCGCGGCCAGACCGGACAGCAGCTGCTGTTGGGCGCCTACGCCGCACTGAACAAGGAGATCGCCGCCGGCTCCGTGAAGAGCTATCCGCGCCATGAGATGCTCGACCTTGTCATCGAGGAGGGCGAAGCGCGCGGCATCATCGCCCGCAACCTCGTTACGGGCGAAATCGAACGGTTCGGCGCTCACGCCGTGGTGCTTGCTACGGGCGGCTACGGCAACGTCTTCTTCCTGTCGACGAACGCCATGGCCTCGAACGGTTCGGCCGCCTTCCAATGTTACCGCAAGGGGGCCGGTTTCGCCAATCCCTGCTTCACGCAGATTCACCCGACCTGCATCCCGAAGCATGGCGACCAGCAGTCGAAACTGACGCTGATGTCGGAATCGCTGCGCAACGACGGCCGCATCTGGGTGCCGAAGAAACTCGAAGACGTGCAGGCCCTCCGCACCGGTAAGAAACAACCGTCGGAGATCGCCGAAGAGGATCGCGACTACTATTTGGAGCGCCGCTACCCCGCCTTCGGCAACCTCGTGCCGCGCGACGTCGCCTCGCGTGCCGCCAAGGAGCGTTGCGATGCGGGCTTCGGCGTGAACGAGACCGGTTTAGCCGTGTTCCTCGACTTCAAGACCGCCATCGAACGATTGGGCAAGGAGATTATCAAGCAGCGTTACGGCAACCTCTTCGACATGTACGAGGAGATCACCGACGTGAGCCCCTACGAACAGCCGATGCAGATCTTCCCCGCCGTGCACTACACGATGGGCGGCATCTGGGTCGACTACAACCTGATGACCACCATCCCGGGCCTCTACGCCATCGGCGAAGCCAACTTCTCCGACCACGGTGCGAACCGCTTGGGCGCATCGGCGCTGATGCAGGGGCTGGCCGACGGCTATTTCGTCCTGCCCTACACCATCGGCGACTACTTGTCGCACAAGATCCAGGCTCCGAAGGTCAAAACCGACACGCCGGCATTCGACGAAGCCGAGAAGGGCGTGCGCGAGAAGATCGCGAAGCTGCTCTCGATCAACGGCAAACAGACGGTCGACGACCTCCACAGGCGCTTGGGCAGCATCATGTGGGAATATGTCGGCATGGCCCGTTCGAAAGCCTCTTTGGAGAAAGCCATCGCCGAGATTCAGGCCCTGCGCAAGGAATTTTGGAAGGATGTCAAGGTCGTAGGCCGTGCCGACGGCTTCAACGTCGAGCTCGAAAAGGCATTGCGGTTAGCCGACTTCCTGGAGTTGGGCGAGCTGATGGCCCGCGACGCACTCCTTCGCGAGGAGTCGTGCGGCGGTCATTTCCGCATCGAGCACCAGACCGAAGAGGGCGAAGCGAAACGCGATGACGAACATTTCGTCTATGCGGCCGTCTGGGAGTACAAGGGCCCCGACCAGGAACCCGAGCTCACCAAAGAACCGCTCGACTTCGAGTTCGTCCATCCGGCACAGCGCAACTACAAGGACTAATGACGTCGTAACATTTCAATACCACTGAAAACCATGAAATTCACGTTAAAGATATGGCGGCAGAAGGACGCCGCAAGCAAGGGGGCATTCGAGACCTACAAGGTGGAGAACATTTCGGCCGACACCTCGTTCCTGGAGATGCTCGACATTCTGAACAACAACCTCGTGCACGAAGGCAAGGAGCCTGTGGCATTCGACCACGACTGCCGCGAGGGCATCTGCGGCATGTGCTCGCTGCATATCGACGGACAGGCCCACGGCCCCAGCCAAGGGGCGACGACCTGCCAGATTTACATGCGCAAGTTCGAGGACGGAGCGACCATCACCATCGAACCGTGGCGTTCGGCGGCGTTCCCCGTCATCAAAGACTTGGTCGTGAACCGCAGCGCCTACGACCAGATTCTGCAAGCCGGCGGATTCATCTCCGTGCGCACCAATTCGGTGCCCGATGCCAACGCCATCCCCATTCCGAAGGCCGATGCCGACGAATCGATGGATGCGGCCGCCTGCATCGGCTGCGGGGCCTGCGCCGCGACCTGCAAGAACGGTTCGGCCATGTTGTTCGTGGCTGCCCGCGTCTCGTCGTTGGCCAAGCTGCCGCAGGGTCGCGTCGAAGCGGCCCGCCGCGCCAAAGCGATGGTCGCCAAGATGGACGAGCTCGGATTCGGCAACTGCACCAATACGGGAGCCTGCCAGGCCGAATGTCCGAAATCGATCTCCATTGCACATATCGCCCGCCTCAACCGCGAGTTCCTCTCGGCCAAATTGGAGGATTGAATCCGCCGCCGGACGAAAAAAGGGGCTATCTTTCGATAGCCCCTTTTTTCGTCCGGCCGCTTTTAGAAGCGGTGCCGGTTACTTGGCGTAGGAGACGGCGCGGGTTTCGCGAATGACCGTGATCTTGACCTGCCCCGGGTAGGTCATCTCATCCTGAATCTTCTTGGCGATATCGTGCGACAGGCTTTCCGCTTCGAGGTCGGTCAGCTTGTCGGCCCCCACGATGACGCGCAGTTCGCGACCCGCCTGGATGGCGTAGGTCTTGACGACGCCCGGGTACGACAGGGCAATGTCCTCCATCTCTTTCAACCGCTTGATATAGCTCTCGACCACCTCGCGGCGGGCGCCCGGACGGGCGCCCGAAATGGCGTCGCACACCTGAATGATGGGCGCAATCAACGAGGTCATCTCCATTTCGTCGTGGTGGGCGCCGATGGCGTTGCAGACCTCCGGTTTTTCCTTGTATTTTTCGGCCAGCTTCATGCCGATGATTGCGTGCGGCAGTTCGGGTTCGTCATCGGGCACCTTGCCGATATCGTGCAACAGTCCGGCGCGACGGGCGTTCTTCGGATTGAGACCCAGCTCGGCGGCCATGATGCCGGCCAAGTTGGCCGTCTCGCGGGCGTGCTGCAACAGGTTCTGACCGTAGGACGAACGGTATTTCATCTTGCCGATCAGTCGGATCAACTCGGGATGCAGCCCGTGGATACCCAGGTCGATCGTCGTGCGCTTGCCGACCTCGACGATCTCCTCCTCGATCTGCTTCTGGACTTTGGCGACCACCTCCTCGATGCGTGCGGGATGGATGCGTCCGTCCGTAACCAACTGATGCAACGCCAATCGCGCGATCTCGCGGCGCACGGGGTCGAAACCCGAAAGGATGATCGCCTCGGGCGTGTCGTCGACGATGATTTCGATGCCCGTAGCAGCCTCCAAGGCACGGATGTTGCGCCCTTCGCGGCCGATGATGCGGCCCTTCACCTCGTCGCTCTCGATGTTGAACACCGTTACGGCATTTTCGATGGCCGTTTCGGTCGCGACCCGCTGGATCGAGGCCACGATGATCCGTTTCGCCTCTTTCGTCGCAGTCAGTTTGGCCTCCTCGACCGTCTCGTTGATATAGGCGGCGGCTTCGGTCTTGGCCTCGGCTTTCATGTTCTCCACCAAAATGTTTTTCGCCTCCTCGGAGCTCAATCCCGAGATCTGCTCCAGCCGGTTGTTCTGCTCGCGGCGCATCTGGTCGACCTCCTCCTTCTTGTGCTCGAGCAGCTGCAACTGGTTCTGCATCTGTTCTTTCAGCCGGTCGTTTTCACGCATCCTGTTTTCCAATTCGCGCTGCTGGTTCAGGAGGTTGTTCTCGAGTTGTTTGGCGCGCTGCTCGCTCTGGTTCAGCTTCTGGTTCCGCTCGTTGACCTGGCGGTCGTAGTCGCTCTTGAGCTGCATGAACTTCTCCTTCGCCTGAAGGATCTTCTCCTTTTTGATCATCTCGCCCTCGGCTTCGGCCTCCTTGATGGCGGTTTCGCGGCGCTTGCGGAGGTTGTTCTTCATCACGACGTTGGTGATGGCCGCATAGACGCCGACCGCGATCACGGCCGATGCGAGTGCTACTAAAAAGATATTCATCATCGTTTTTCTGTTTTTGTTATTAATTTAGGTGTTTGCTGTTCATAAAAAAACCGCACAAATTCCTTATTCTTGTTTGACGAATCTGCAAGATTGTCATTTGTGGGGTCTCCGACAATCGCAATCTTCCAACGGCACGCGCGCGGCGTGCACCCCGACGGGCGGGGTCAAGGCCTGATTTTGAAGCGCCGCGAGTTCGCCCCAATGTAAAAAGTGTTCAGTTTCGCAAAGCTGTAAGGAATCTATGCGGGTAGATTCAATTCCTTCGTATGTAAAAGAACGTGTTTCTGCGTTTCTGCGTTTCTGCGTTTCAGCGTTTCAGCGTTTCAGCGTTTCAGCGTTTCAGCGTTCGGGCGCATTCAGGTACGCATCGATCTCCGTACTCAATGCTTCGAGCCGACGGAGATCGTCGTTATCCGTTTCGCGCTGGCGGCGCTGGTTGACCGAAGTGATGGCGAATCGCAACGCGACCATCACCAAATAATGTCTGTCCGTCCAGCCCGGGATATTGTCTTTTTTAATCCGCGCGAAATAGCTGTTTACCTCTCGTTCGGCCAAACGATAGACCTCCTCCTTTTCACGGTCGATCGTGAGCGGGATGCCGACGCCGGCGATTTTGAGTGTTATCGCTTGTTTGCCCATATCCGTTTATATTTCTTTCACCGACGGGCGGGTTCCGTGTCGTTTCCCGCCGGATCGGATGCCGAGAGCAAGGCGATGCACTTGTCGACCTCCCGCATAAGACGGTTGACCCGTGCACGTGCTTTGTCCCGATCGCGGTCGTCTCCTGCGAAACCGGCCGTGAGCTGCATACGGGAGAGTTCGGTTTCGAGCTCCTTCCGCTTCTCCTGCAACGAGCGGTTTTCGGCCTTCAGCGTTCCGTTTTCCGCGGCGAGTTCCGCGGCGAGTTCCGACAACCGTCTGTGGTCGTCGATCAGTTGCCGGATACGGTTCCCGAGCTCGGTTATGACGCTTTTGTCGGCCATCTGCTTTCGGGGAGACGAACCCCCGTTTATCGTTTCGAAGATACGAAAACCCGCCGACGAAAAGGGAACCGGTCTGTTCCCCTCTGTTGCCGCGGCGAAATATCTTCGGCGAAGCCAAAGGTACGAATAAGAACGCGAAAAAACAAATTTTTATTCTGCCGCGGCTTTCGGCACGACCTCTCCGTAAAGGTCGTAGTCCGATGCCGCATCGATGCGAACCTCGTAGAAATGACCGCGTAACAGCCGTTTGCCCGCGGCCGGAACCAGGATTTCCTGATCGACTTCGGGCGAATCGTATTGCGTGCGGCCGACGTACCGGTCGCCCTGCCGCGAGTCGATCAACACCCGTTCCGTGCTTCCGACCCGCCGGCGGTTGTTCTCTATCGAAATTTCGCTTTGCAATGTCATGATCCGCTCCACGCGCTGCTGTTTCACCTCGTCGGGCACGTCGTCGCGCAGTTCGCGGGCCGAATAGGTGCCCTCCTCCTCGGAATAGGCGAAGACCCCCAGCCGTTCGAACCGGATGTCGCGGACGAATTGCAGCAGTTCGTCGAAATCGGCCTCCGTCTCGCCCGGGTAGCCGACCATCAACGTCGTACGCAGGGCCAGATCGGGGATCGCCCGCCGCAGCCGGTCGATCAGGGTGTAGGCTTCGGCCTTCGTGTGGCGGCGGCGCATGGCGTTCAACTGGGCGTCGGAGATATGCTGGAACGGAATGTCGAGGTATTTGCAGATTTTCGGCTCCGAGACCATTGCTTCGATCACTTCGTCGGGAAAGGCCGACGGATAGGCATAGTGGAGCCGAATCCATGCAATGCCGTCAATGCGGCACAGCCTGTGGAGCAGTTCGCCCAACCGTCGTTCGCCGTAAAGGTCGATCCCGTAGTAGGTCGTGTCCTGTGCGATGACGATCAACTCCTTGACCCCTGCGGCGGCCAATTTGCGGGCCTCCTCCTCCAACTGCTCCATCGGCACCGATACATGGCGGCCGCGGATGAGCGGGATGGCGCAATAGCCGCACATCCAGTTGCAGCCCTCCGAAATTTTCAGATAGGCATAGTGGCGCGGGGTGGTCAGATGCCGTTCGGTCGCCAATGCGGAGTCTTGCGAGGCACCCAACGCCCGGACGATGCCGTTCCAGTCGCGGGCGCCGAAATAGTCGTCGACCTCCGGAATTTCGGTGCGCAGGTCATCGGCATAACGTTCCGACAGACAGCCGATAACGAACAGCCGTTCGATTTTTCCGGCTTGCTTGGCCGCTGCCGCCCGCAGGATCATCTCGATGGACTCCTGTTTGGCATCGCCGATGAATCCGCAGGTATTGATTACCACGATTTTGGCGTCCGTGCGGTCGCTGTCGAAGTGCACCTCGCAACCGGCGGCTGCCAAACGGGCCATGAGGTGTTCGCTGTCGACCGTGTTTTTCGAGCAGCCGAGGGTGATGACGTTAATTTTTTTCATGGTCGAACAGGGCATCGACAAATTCATGGCGGTCGAAGCGGCGCAAGTCGCCGACCCCCTCGCCGATGCCGATATAGCGCACCGGAATGTGGAACTGGTCGCTGATCCCGATGACCACGCCTCCTTTGGCCGTGCCGTCTAATTTGGTAATTGCGAGCGAAGTAACCTGTGTCGCCTGCGTAAACTGGCGGGCCTGTTCGAAGGCGTTCTGCCCGGTCGAGCCGTCCAGTACGAGCATGACGTCGTGGGGCGCTCCCGTGATGACTTTCGACATGACGTTGCGAATTTTCGTCAGTTCGTTCATCAGATTGATTTTGTTGTGCAGCCGTCCCGCCGTGTCGATCAACACCGCGTCGGCGCCGTTGGCCTTGGCCGAGGTGAGCGTGTCGAAGGCCACCGAAGCGGGGTCGGAGCCCATCTCCTGTCGGATCAAGGTCGCTCCGGCACGGTCGGCCCACACTTTCAGCTGGTCGATGGCGGCCGCCCGGAACGTATCGGCTGCTCCGATCCACACCTTGCGGCCCTCTTCGACCAACCGGGCGGCGAGTTTGCCGATGGTCGTCGTCTTGCCGGCGCCGTTCACCCCGACGACTAACATGACATACGGTTCGCCGGCCTTGAGCTCCCCGCCGAGGGTCTCCTCCGAACGGTGGGCCTCCTCCAACAGCGCGGCGATCTCCTCGCGCAGAATCCGCTGCAGCTCGGCCGCATTCATGTATTTGTCGCGGGCGACGCGCTCTTCGATGCGCCGGATGATCTTCACGGTGGTCTCGACGCCGACGTCGGAGGTAATCAGCACCTCTTCCAATTCATCGAGCACTTCGGCGTCGACCGTCGACCGGCCCGCTACGGCCCGGGCCAATTTCGAGAAAAGGCCCGTTTTGGTCTTTTCCAGACCGGCGTTCAACGCCTGTTGTTCCTGCTGCCGTTCCTCTTGCGAGCGGGGCGGCTCCTGCTTCTTGCGGAAAATATCGAAAAATGCCATGTTTCGTGAAGCGTTTTTGTCGTTTTTTGATCTTGCAAAATTACGAATAAAAGCGGAATCCACCTAATCGATTCGCTTTTTGCCGCAGCGACGCATCTTCGGCGAAGATAAGGGCCGAAGATAGTAAGAAATTTTGAGAAAAAACGTTATCTTTGTCGAAGACGTGCGGGCCGGAGCCTCTTCGGAATCCTTTCGACAGAGACGGCCCGACTCTTTTTCCTAATAAATATAATAAATATGAAGAGATGAACCGAAAAATTATGTTGCTGGCGGTCGCTCTGGGGATGACCGTTTCGCTCTCCGCGCAGGACTTGATCGTGAAAACCGACGCCACGCAGGTGGAGGCCCGCGTGTTGGAGATCAGCCCCGAACAGATTCGTTACAAGCGTTTTTCCAATCCCGACGGCCCAACCTATGTGCTGCCCGTGAACGCCGTGGATTACATCCGTTATGCCAACGGCGAAACGGAATCGTTCCGGGAGACTCAACCGTCGCAAGCGGTTCCGGCTCAACCCGCAACACCGGCGGATCGGCCTGCCGAGACAGCCGCTGCACCGACCCCCGTCTATTCGCCAACACCGGCAGCGCCCAATGCCTTTCAACGGTACGATATCGGCGATTTTTATGATGTCGACGGCGTGAAGGGGGTCGTTTGTCAGTTGAACGAAGACCGGACGCACGGACTGATTCTTTCGCTCGATGAGATTTATCTGCATTGGAGCGAGTTCGACAAAACGGATCTGCGAACCGTGGGCGCCGATGACGTGGCCGACGGTCGGGCGAATATGGCGAAGGTAACCGCCTACATTGCGGCGAACAACGGCTCGTGGGACGATTTTCCGGCCTTCAAGTGGTGCCGCGACAAGGGCGAAGGGTGGTATCTGCCCGCAATCAACGAGCTGCTGACCATCGGACACAATTACAACGGCGGATCGCGTGCGAAGTACAACCGGCAGGCCCGCAACCGCTTCAACGATGCGTTGAAACAGCACGGCGGCGACCGGATGGATCGGTTGGTCTATTACTTCTCGTCGACCGAGAAGGACGAGAAGTCGGCTTGCACGTCGCACATGGATCTCGAACCGCCGTTCGTCGTCGAAATTCCGAAATACCAAAAATTCCTCGTACGGGCGGTGCGGAGATTCTGAACCCGAGGCGCCGATTTTCGGACGCATTGGGGGGGGGCGAGGTCGGGAAAAGCGGGCGAAAAATTCCCGAATTACGAAAATAATGTTTATCTTTGTCGCCCGAAAGGAAAGATGCAGGAGTGGTTGAACTGGCCCGCCTGGAAAGCGAGTAAACCTCAAAAGGGTTTCAGGGGTTCGAATCCCCTTCTTTCCGCACTGGCAGAGGCCGTCCGAACCTTGTTCGGACGGCCTCTGCCAGTGAATAGAAGATGGTGGCCCTTGACGTTGGATCGGCCGGCGAAGCCGCTCGCCCCGCTGCCCCCCCGTCGAAGCATTTCAATCTATAAATAATAATATCCTAATTTATGTTCACATTCGTCCGATTGGCCAGATAAAATATGCACTATTTTAATTCAACCGACAGGTTCATTATAATTTTGGCGATTACATACGAATTTACACCGACGGCAAACCGAAACCGTAAGACCTTGCGGGCTCCGACCGAAGCCCCCGCCAAGGCGGGGGTGCGGGGGTGGTTCAAGTCTGCAAACGCGGCTTTGCCGCGAGCGACGCGACCGACAGCGATGCAAAAACGCATCTGCCAACTCGATTCGGTGTAGAATAGTATATAGTTACCATAATTTTTATTCTCCTTTCGGAAACGATTCTCCCAATAGCAACCACGAGGCGATCGGGGAACAGTGTATGATTTTGATACAAACCAAACAAATTATCAACACGCAACTTGAAATGAGAGGTGCAACGATAAATTGGAATATACAGAAAGACAATCCATCGCAAGAAAGGCAGTCTCTCAAAATCATCTCCAAGAAGAATGTCTGTAACAGATAGATCCCCAATGTATATTTGCCGCATTTACACAGCGTATCACCTAACTTACTATTTGGAATCCAACGAGATAGAGAATAGAACAATGCTATGAACGTCATGCTTCCGGCAAAACCGATCAATATGCGGTAATATCTCACGTATAAATAGCGGCCTATTTCCATAAGATCGAACGATTTTATAGCATCACTATTAAAGCCTTTCAAAAAGGAAGCATCAAACTTGACAAGCATAACGATAAAAATAGATGCACTTACTGCAAGCATTACTCTAATATTCTTTTGAAAATAATCGAAGTATTTATACAGCGCCACCCCAAATATAAAACAGGGATACATTCGATCAAACCCATAATAGGGCATGGCTTGACTAATGATAAGCGATAGGACGATTGCGAAAAGTGTATGTTTCGGAACCTTGGATGCAATGCAATAAATTATCGAACACAGGAATAAAGATTTAAGAAACCAGAAACTATGTATAAAGAACGAAAATCCCCCCCCCGAATTTCCAACACAAATTGCTATAATACAATATATTAGTCCAAAAGAAATGGATGGAAGCAACAGCTGTCTAAACTTTCTGCGCAATACGCTTGTAACCGGAATTGAAAATAGTTTGGCCCCGAGAAATCCCGATATGGTCATAAAGAGGGGCATATGGAATGAGTAGATGATGCGATAGACCGGCTCGTCCCAATATTCACTCGACAATAAATGCTGCACAGCATGTCCCCACAACACCAAAAATATGGCAAACAGTTTAAGGGCATCCAGCCATTTAATTCTTGCTTGTACCATTCTATTGCGGAATTATCTGCTTTTACCTTGTGAACATTTGCGCTTCATCGCTCCAACCAATGTCGGCAGCTCCACGCGTTCTCCCCCCCCCGTTTCTTCAAGATGTACTACAAAAGTCAACATTTATTTCTGAAAATACAAGTTTTTTAGTAAATTTAATGAAGGAGACCGTGCCGGAGTATCATGCAGAGAAAGCAGAGAAGGCAGACAAGCCATAGTCCCGACAAATTGCATTATGTCCCGATTCCCTGCCTTTTTCTCGCGAATTTTCCGTATATTTGTTGAGATGAATTGAAACCGACCGAATCGCTTGCCTAAATGACCATGAAACGACTTCGCTTCTGCACGTTCGCCTTGCTGCTGGCCGCTATCCTGCCGGCGGCAGGGGCCGAAACCGTGAAAACCACCGGTCCGACGGAGCCCACCGCCGCAACCGAAACGGCCGCCGCCGAACAAAAATCACAAAAATCCTATGCCCGCCGATTCGCCGATTCGGAAAGGCGGCGTTTCCCCGAAGCCTGGCAATTAGATCATGGGAGACGTCTCTTTTTCGGCTATGCGCAGGGCGTCGGATGCTGCGCCATGCTTCGCATGTGGAAAACGACGGGCGACCGCACCTATTTCGATTATGTGGAGCGATGGGCCGACAGCCTCGTGGACGAGGAGGGGAATATCCATCTATACGACCGCGCCGCCTACAACCTCGATTTTATTAATTCGGGGAAAGTGCTGTTCGACTGCTACCGCGAGACCGGCAAGGAGAAGTATCGCAAGGCGATGGACGTGCTCCTCCGCCAGCTGAAACTGCAACCTCGCACCTGCGACGGCGGCTACTGGCACAAACTGATCTACCAGCATCAGATGTGGTTGGACGGCCTCTACATGGCCTCGCCGTTCCTCTCGCAATTCGGCGCGGAGTTCGACCGGCCCGACTGCATCGACGAAGCCGTCCGACAAATCAAGCTCTGCCACAAGCACACCTACGACGCCTCAACGGGGCTCTATCACCATGCGTGGGACGAGAGCCGCTCGCAGCGATGGGCCGATCCCGAAACGGGTCATTCGCCCAATTTCTGGGGGCGCAGCATCGGCTGGTGGTTCATGGCATTGGTGGACAACCTGGATTTCATTCCGTCCGGCCACCCCGATCGGGCCTTCGTCGTCTCGCTCGTGCAGGGGCTCGCAGACGCACTGCCCAAATACCAGCGCGACGGGCTGTGGTACCAGGTCATCGACTGCCCCGAACGCGAGGGAAACTATCCGGAGGCTTCGGTAACATCGCAGCTCATGTACGCTTACGCCAAGGCCGTCAACAAGGGGCTCATCGACGCCTCTTATCGACAATATGCCGAGAAGGCTTTCGACGGCCTCCGCAAGCAGCTGTTGGTCGAAAATGCCGACGGCACGCTGACGCTCACCCGCTGCTGCGCCGTGGGCGGATTAGGCGGAAATCCCTACCGCGACGGCAGTTTCGAATACTATATAGGCGAACGCATCCGCGAGAACGACGCCAAAGCTACGGGGCCGTTCATCATGGGGTGCATCGAATTGGGAAAATAACGAGCCCTGCAACGCCCCCTGCCTTAATCCGTTCGAACCATGAAACGCACGCGTTTATTAATCGCATTGTCGATAATCGGCGGCTCCGGCGAGCTGTCATCGGCCGTCGCGCTGGCCCAAAGCGTAAAACCGGCCGCCGTCAACGAAGACTATTCGTGGAACCTGCCGTCCGATGTGCCGCGTACGCTGCGGTATCGTCCCGTCGGGAACGGCGTCGAGATCACCGACGGCACGCGACGGTTCAATCGGGCCCTTTACGGCGCCCACACAGGTTTCCGCATGGAGTGCAGCGACCGGCCCGAGTTCGGTCTCTACCTGCCACGCATGGGCGGCAACCTGCAATTCGGGATCGACTACGGCCACTGCACGGCCCGCTACGAAGCGGGGCGGATGAGCTATCGGTTGGACGACCGGCTGACGATCGAAGCGCAGGTGCTGCGGTCGGAAGATGCGGCGCTGTGGCGGATCGAAAACACGGGCACCCGTCCGGAACGGATCGACCTCGCTTTCGGCGGCGTGGCCGATAAAAAATTCTATCGCGAGGGCGACCTCGGGGTGGACAAACCCGACTGCTTCGATTTCAAACCCGAATACTGCAAAGGGAACCGCTACTGCGTCGACGGTTCTCGGGTTACGGTGGAATACGGCGTCAAACAGCGGGCACTGCTTCATCTGACGCTCCCCGCCGACCGGATTACGATCACCGACTATCCGTCGTTGCAAGCCACGTTCACGCTCGCCCCGAAAGAGGTGCGCTATTTGGCCGTCTATCCCGATGCGACACAGGCCGACTGCACGACCGACCGAGCCTTGGCCGATCGCTTCGCCGAGGCCGAAGCCCAACGCGCCAACCTTGCGCAAGCGCTCTGCATCCGCACGCCCGATCCCTATATCACCCCGATCGGCGAGGCCCTTGCGCTGGCCGCCGACGGCATCTGGAGCGGCGAAGCCTGGCTGCACGGCGCTGTCGGCTGGCGCACTCCCTACAGCGGATGGCGCGGCGCCTATGCGGGCGATGCGTTGGGGTGGCACGACCGCGCCCGCAAACATTTCGACACCTATGCGGCCAATCAGATCACGGAGATACCGCCCGTACTGACCCATCCGCGGCAAGATTCGGCGCTTAATCTGGCACGGGCCGAAAAGCGGTGGGGCACGCCGATGTACAGCAACGGCTACATTACCCGCCGCCCGGGCAAGAAGGATGAAATGTCGCACTACGACATGAATCTGTGCTATATCGACGAATTGTTGCGCCACCTCGCCTGGACGGGCGACAAGGCGTATGCCCGCACGATCTTCCCCGTCATCGAACGGCATTTGGCCTGGGAAAAGCGCAACTGCGACCCCGACAGCGATCATCTCTACGATGCCTATTGCTGTATCTGGGCCAGCGATGCGCTCTACTACACGGCCGGCGCCGTAACCCATTCGTCGGCCTATAACTATTATGCGAACCTCCAGGCGGCACGAATCGCCGAACTGATCGGCCGCGACCCGACCCCCTATCGCGAGGAGGCCGAAGCCATCCTGATGGCCATGAACACGGTGCTGTGGATGAACGATCGCGGCCATTGGGCCGAATACCGCGACTTCATGGGCCACAAACGCCTGCATCCCGATGCGGCCGTCTGGACGATCTATCACGCCATCGACTCGGAGACGGCCGACCCGTTCCAGGCCTATGCGGCGACCCGTTACGTCGATACCGAAATCCCCCATATCCCCGTTGCGGCGGAAGGATTGGAGGGGGATTACGCCATGATCTCCACGACCGACTGGAAACCCTATTCGTGGAGCATCAACAACGTGGCCATCGCCGAAGTGATGCACACGGCATTAGCCTACTGGCAGGCGGGCCGTCCGGAAGAGGCGTTCCGATTGATGAAAAGCACGGCATTGGACAACATGTATATGGGCGCCTCGCCGCTCAATTTCGGCCAGATCAGCCATTACGATGCGGCCCGCGGCGAATGTTACCGAGATTTCGGCGATCCGATCGGCGTTTGGAGCCGTGCGATGGTCGAAGGGCTGTACGGCATCCGGCCCGATGCCCTTCACGGACGCATTACGCTGCACCCGGGATTCCCCGCAGCATGGAACGAAGCCGAAATCTCGATGAAGGACATCGCCTATACGTTCCGTCGGAACGGGAACCGCGACACCTATCGCATCGAGCAACGTTTCGCCGAACCGCTCGCCGTTCGGTTGGAAGTGGCGGCTCGCGGCAAGGTCGATCGTGTAACGATCAATGGCGAACCGGCCCGATGGAGCGCGGTCGAACCCTCCATCGATCATGCCGTCATCGCCATCGAGGCGGGCACCGGCCGTCGGGCGACGGTGGAGATCGTATGGGGCGACTTTCCGACAATCCGTCCCACGGGAGCCGAAAAATGCGTAGGCCCCACCTGTTTCCGCGAAGTCGCAACCGGTTCGCTGCGCTGGTGGCGTCCCGAAGAGCTCCCGCACCTCGCAGGGACACCCCGAGCTGAAACGCCCGTGCCGACGGCAGGATTCGATGATATCGCTCCCGAGCAATGCGAGCCGATCCCGATGGATTACAACGCCTCAGTCGGCGACATTTTCAAGAACCGCTACCTCTCGCCCCGACCGCCCTACACGACCCTGCAACTGCCATCGCAAGGGATCGGCGAATGGTGCCACCCGACGCAGACGGCTGAAATCGACGACAGCGGTCTGCGGGCGCTCGTCGATGCGGAGGGCCTGCTACACACCTCGCTCGGCATCGCGTTCCGCACGCCGCAGCGGGGAGCGAACATTCGCTACACCTCGCTGTGGGACAACTATCCGGACACGGCTTCGGTGCCGCTGCACGGCCGAGCCTCGCACGCCTATCTGATGATGGCGGGCTCGACGAACCACATGCAATACAAGATCGCGAACGGGGTCGTCCGCATCCGCTACAAGGACGGCACGGAACAAGCGGTCGAATTGGTCAATCCGACGACGTGGGTACCCATCGAACAGGACATCTATTACGATTGCGGAGCGTTCCGGCCGGTCGCAGGCAGCGTGCCGCCCTATCGCATCCACTTCGGCTCGGGACGCATCAGCCGCCGGTTAGGCGATGAATTGGGCATCGAAGGCGTTTACGGCCGTCTGATCGACGGCGGTGCCGGCTTGCTGCTGGATATTCCGCTCGACCCGACCCGCGAACTCGACCGGCTGGAACTGGAAACTTTATCGAACGACGTGGTGATCGGCCTGATGGCCGTAACCCTCCAAAGGAAATAAGACCTATGAATCTGAATTTCAAACATATCGTGCTTTCGCTCGCGACTGCGGCTACCCTTCTTTCGACCGGTGCGGCCTGCGCCGCCCGGCGTTCGGAGGCCGCGCAGTTGGCCGACCGGCAGCCGGAAGCCCGCGGGCCGCGTCCCGAACACAAACCTTATGTCCGTTGGTGGTGGTTGGGCAGCGCCGTCGACCGCGAAGGATTGGACTACAACCTCTCGGAGTTCGCCCGCAAAGGCATCGGCGGGGTCGAAATCACCCCGATCTACGGCGTCAAAGGAAACGAAGCCAACGACTTGGAGTTCCTTTCGCCCGCATGGATGGACGCCTATCGCTACACGGTCGAACGGGGTGCGGAATTAGGCATCCAGGTCGACATGAGCAACTGCACGGGCTGGCCTTTCGGCGGGCCGTGGGTTTCGACGGACGAAAGCGCCCAGAAATACATCCTCGAAAAACGGACGCTTCGGGGCGGCGAACGGCTGACCGAGCCCCTGCGTCCGACCGATGCCAAACAACGAAAGGTGGCGACGCTCGAAGCGCTGCAAGCCGTCAGCGACAAAGGCAAACGGATCGATCTGACCGCGCGGGTGAATGCCGACGGCCAGCTCGACTGGCAGGCTCCCGCCGGTGAATGGACGCTCTATGCGCTCTATGCGGGGCGCACGTTCCAGATGGTGAAACGCGCCGCGCCGGGCGGCGTCGGCTATGTGCTGAACCACTACAACCGCGATGCCGTAGAACACTATTTGGCCCGTTTCGACGAAGCCTTCGCCTCCTCGGACGCCCCGTGGCCGGACACCTTCTTCAACGATTCGTTCGAGGTCTACGGCGCCAGCTGGGACAAGACGCTGCTGGCGGAGTTCGAACACGACCACGGCTACCGGCTGCAGGACTATCTGCCCGAATTCGCCGCCGAGGGAGCCGACGATCGTTCGTCCCGCATCGTGCGCGACTACCGGCAGACGCTGGCCGATATGCTGCTGCGCAACTTCACGACCGTATGGGCGGACTGGGCCCATTCGCACGGCTGCCGCGTCCGCAACCAGGCGCACGGTTCGCCGGGCAATATCTTCGATTTCTATGCGGCGGTCGACATTCCCGAATGCGAATCGTTCGGCCGCACGGAGTTCGACATTCCGGGCCTGCGCCACGATCCCGATGCCAAACACAGCGATGCCGATCCCGCGGTGCTGAAATTCGCTTCGTCGGCCGCCCACGTCATGGGCAAACCGCTGACCTCGTGCGAGACGCTGACGTGGCTTACCGAACATTTCCGCACCTCGTTAGCCGGCTGCAAGCCCGAAATCGACCAGATTCTGGCCTCGGGCGTGAACCATGTCTACTTCCACGGCGCCCCCTACTCGCCCCACAATGCGCCCTTCCCCGGATGGCTCTTCTACGCCTCCATCAACCTGTCGCCCACGGCCCCGCTCTGGCGCGATGCCGGCGCCATGCTCGAATACATCGGCCGCTGCCAATCCTTCCTGCAAGAGGGCCGGCCCGACAATGAACTGCTGCTCTACATTCCGATGGAGGACATCAGCGACTCGCAACGCGGCAGCAACCTGCTGCTCTTCGATATCCACAAGATGGATCGAACCATGCCCGAACTGAAACGGACGATGAACGCGCTCGTGCGCAACGGATACGAAGCCGATTACATTTCGGATCGCTATCTGGCCGGTGCGCGGGTCGAAAACGGCTCGATCGTAACCCAGGGCGGCACCCGCTATAAGGCGATCGTCCTGCCGAACTGCCGGTTGATGCCGGTCGAAACGCTCGAAAAGCTGCTCTCGATAGCGAACGACGGCGCAACGGTCGTCTTTACGGAGCGTTATCCCGAAGATGTCCCCGGATTCGGCAAACTCGAAGCCCGCCGCCGCACATTTAATCAATTCGCCGGACGGCTGCCTGCCGCCGACTTCTCGCGCATCGAAATCCACTCCTGCGGAGCGGGCCGGATCATCACGGGAAGCGACCTGAACGAATTGGCGGAAACGGCAGGCGCACGATACGAGCCGCTCAAAAAGGCGGGATGCCAGCTGACCCGCCGCCGAACGAACGACGGATATCGGTATTTCATCGCCCTGCTGAACGGTAAAACGATCGACGGCACGGTGGAATTGGGCATCGAAGCCGACCGGATCATCGTAACCGATCCGCTGACCGGACGTCGGGGCATCGCCGATTCCCGCAAGACGGCGCACGGCACGACGGAGGTCGCGCTGCAACTGCAGCCCGGGCAATCGCTGCTGTTGGAGAGCGGTTCGCAACCGGCCGCCGCCCCGCTTCCGGAATGGGCCTGCTACGAAGCCGCCGGACCCCCCGTTTCGGGCCACGGCTGGCAGATCGATTTTCCGCAATCGCAGCCTGCGGTAACCCGGCGGTTCGCCATCGCCGAGCCCCATTCGTGGACGAAGCTCGTTCCGCTGCCCGAAGCGGCCGCGGAAAACGCTGCGGCACAAGGCGACGCACGCTCGTCGGAAACGGGACAAGCCCTCGCCGACCTTGTACGGCTCTGCGGCACCGGACGCTATACGGCGACCTTCACCGTGGCGGATCCCCGCACAGCCGATGCGTGGCTGCTTCGGTTGGGCGAAGTCCACGAATCGGCCCGCGTTCGGGTCAATGGCCACGAAGCCGGCACGGCGTGGTCGGTACCGTTCGAACTCGATATTACGAAGTGGCTCGCGGCGGGCGACAACCGCATCGAAATCGAAGTAACGAACCTCCCGGCCAATCGAATCGCCGATCTCGACCGGCGCGGCGTGGAATGGCGCATCTTCAAGGATGCCAATATCGTCAGCTCCACCGACGGCCGACTGCTCGACACCTCGGAATGGCCGGTCGAACCGGCCGGATTGGGCGGTGCCGTAAGGCTCTGTCCGGTCAAAGCGAAGACGCACTGAACCGATCGACTCAAAACGACTAACTTATAAGACCATGAAAAAACTGCTCATCGGCCTGCTCACGCTGGCCATCGCCGCAACCACGACGGCGCAGGAAATCCCCTCGCAGCGCGAAACGCTCGCCGCCATGCTGCGGGTCAACGACTACTTCATGAAAAAATATGCCGACCCCACGGCCGTCATGCCCTACTTCTCGCGCAAGAAGACCTACGAATCGAATATCTGGACGCGCAGCGTCTACTACGAAGGATTGATGGCCCTCTACTCCGTCTATCCCGACAACCGCTACTACAACTATGCCTACGACTGGGCCGAGTTTCACAAGTGGGGAATGCGTCAGGACAACACGACGACCCGCAACGCCGACAACTACTGCTGCTCGCAGACCTATATCGACCTCTATAATCTGACCCCCGAGCCGAAGATGCTGACGAAGACCATCGCCTGCATGAACATGCTCGTCAATACGCCGCAGGTCGACGACTGGACGTGGATCGACGCCATCCAGATGGGAATGCCCGTATTGGTCAAATTGGGCAAACTGAAAAACGATCCGCGCTACTACGAGAAAGCGTGGGAAATGTACGCCTGGTCGCGCAATACGCTGGCCGGCGGTCTCTACAATCCGAAAGAGGGATTCTGGTGGCGCGACAAGGATTTCGTTCCCCCCTACAAGTCGCCCAACGGAAAAAACTGCTACTGGTCGCGCGGCAACGGCTGGGTCGCTGCCGCACTGGTGCGCGTGCTGCAAGACCTTCCGGCGGATGATCCGCATCGGGCCGCCTATGCAGCCGATTTGCAGGCGATATGCAAGGCCGCCAAAGCCTGCCAGCGCGCCGACGGATTCTGGAACGTGAATCTGCTCGACGAATCCGATTTCGGCGGCAAGGAGACGACCGGCACGGCGCTCTTCGTCTACGGCATGGCCTGGGGCATCAACAACGGCGTGCTCGACCGCAAGGAGTATCTGCCGGCCGCGATCAAGGGCTGGAACGCGATGGTCAAGGAGGCCGTCCACGAAAACGGATTCCTGGGCTATGTGCAGGGCACGGGGAAAGAGCCGAAAGACGGCCAGCCGGTCGCTTACGATTCGGTGCCCGATTTCGAGGATTACGGTACGGGCTGCTTCCTGCTGGCCGGCTCCGAAGTCTACAAATTGCAGTAAAAAGAAGCCATGAGCATGTTGCACAGAGGAGTGCTGGCCCTCGTTCTGGCCGTCGGCTGCGGCACGGTCGCAGCCCAGACGCCGCATCCGGAACGGATCTATCTCTCGGGAACCGGCATCGACGACACGAAAACGTGGGAGTTCCGCTGCACCGACGGCCAGAACAGCGGAGCATGGAAGAAGATCGAAGTGCCCTGCAACTGGGAGCTGCAAGGGTTCGGCGACTACACCTACGGACGCTGGTACACGGTGCGCGGCGCGCAGCCGAGCAGGGAAGAGGGCACCTACCGCTATCGGTTCGATGTCCCGAAGCAATGGAGCGGCCAGCGCGTACAGATTTGGTTCGACGGCGTGATGACCGACACCGAAGTCTTCATCAACGGCCGCTCCGCAGGCGAGCTCCATCAGGGCGGATTCTACCGGTTCGGCTACGACATTACGCCGCTGCTCCGGTTCGGAAGCCGCAACCTGTTAGAGGTCAAAGTGGCGAAACATTCGGCCAACTCATCCGTCAACGCCGCCGAACGCAAAGCCGACTGGTGGCTGTTCGGAGGCATCTACCGGCCCGTGTGGCTGGAGGTCGTACCCGAAGTGCACCTGCATCATTTCGTGCTCGACGGCCGGCAGGACGGAACGCTGCGCTGCCGGACGGAACTCTCGGACAAAGCCGACGGCTACACGCTACGCCTGTCGATCAAGGATCTGGCCGACGGAACCCCGCTACACGACGCATCGGGCGCCGCGAGCGTAACCGTGCCGCTGAAAGAGGCCGTAACCCTTGCGGAAAGCCGCTGGGCCGAGGTGCAGCCCTGGACGCCCGAGACACCGCATCTCTATACGGTTCGGCTGGAGCTGTGCGACCCTGCGGGAAAGGTCGTCCAGACCCGCGAAGTCCGCACGGGCTTCCGCACGCTGGAATTTTTCCCGCAAGACGGACTCTATCTGAACGGCAAGAAATTAGTCGTGAAGGGCGTCAACCGCCACTCGTTCTCGGTCGAAGGAGGCCGTGCGACCAGTGCCGCGAGGAGCCGTCAGGATGCCGAACTCATCCGCGGCATGAACATGAATGCCGTCCGCTCGCACTATCCGCCCGATGAGCATTTCCTGGATATGTGCGATTCGTTAGGGTTGCTCTACCTCAACGAATTAGCCGGCTGGCACGATGCCTACGACACGCAAGTCGGTGAAAAGCTGCTGTACGAAATGCTCGAACGCGACGTCAACCATCCCTGCATCATCCTTTGGGGCAACGGCAACGAGGGCGGCTGGAACACGAAATTGGACAAGCGCTTCGCCGAACACGATCCGCTGCAACAACGGCATGTCATCCATCCGTGGGCCGATTTCGACGCGTTGGACACCCACCACTATCCGGCCTATCTGACCGGCGTCGGACGTCTGGCGAACGGCTGCAAGGTCTTCCTGCCCACCGAGTTCATGCACGCCCTGTACGACCAGGGCGGCGGTGCCGGACTGCGCGATTTTTGGGATCGCTGGAACACCTCGCCCTACTTCGCCGGCGGGATGATCTGGGCCTTCTGCGACGAAGCCCCCATGCGTACCGACCGCGGCGGAGAGCTCGATTCCGACGGATCGAACGCGCCGGACGGCATCCTCGGCCCGCGCCGCGAAAAGGAGGGCAGCTATTACGCCATCCGCGAACAATGGTCGCCGATCCAAATCCGACCGTTCGCCATCACCTCGCATTTCGACGGTTCGTTCCGCGTAACGAACGAATACATCTACACCGACCTCGATCGCTGCCGGATGAACTATCGCGTGCTCCGAACCCCGTCGCCGTTGCAGGGCGAAGCGAATCCCTTCGTCGTCGCCAGCGGCGAAGTGATTCTTCCGAATGCCGCCCCCGGTGAGACCCGCACGGCCCGTTTCGAACTGCCGAAAACCTTCTTTGAAGGCGATCTGCTGGAATTGGAGGCGTTCGGGCCCGACGGACAAAGCATTTGCGAATGGAGCTGGCCGATTCGGCTGACAGCGCCCTATTTCGCCCGCGAATACAAGGCGGGAGCACCGGCCGGAACGGCCCGCGCGGAGCAGCACGACGGCAAAATCGAGCTGGCGAACGATGCGCTGCACGTTGCGTTCGATGCGGCGACCGGCATGTTGTGCGGCATCCGCAGGCACGACGGTACGGAGATTCCGCTCACGAACGGCCCGGTGGCAGTCAGTATGAAGATGCGCTACGAACCGGCGAAAAGCACCGTCCGCAATACGCCGGAAGGAGCTGTCTACTGCGCCCGCTACAGCGGAGGCGTCGACTCGATCGTCTGGCGGCTGACCGACGACGGCCTGCTCCGCATGAATGCCCTGCTGCTCAACCGAGCATCGGGCGGCCAAGGGTTCGACGATGCGTTCATGGACGACGAAGTCTACAATCTGGGGCTGACCTTCTCCTATCCCGAAACGGCTTGTACGGGAATGCGCTGGTTAGGCCGCGGCCCCTACCGGGTATGGAAAAACCGGCTGGCAGGCGCCCGCTACGGCATCTGGTACAAAGACTACAACGATACGACGACGGGCGCGGAATTCGAACAGTTGGTCTATCCGGAGTTCAAAGGCTATCACGGGAATCTCTATTGGGCGACGCTCGAAAACCCGACCGCCCCGCTGACGGTCTATGCGTTGAGCGACGGAGTTTTCCTGCGGCTGTTCACCCCGCGCGAACCGGCCGGAGGAGACGGCAAGAAGACGATGCCGGCATTTCCGGAAGGCGATCTTTCGTTTCTGTTAGACATTCCCGCCATCCAGTCGTTCAAGCCCGTCAAACAGCAGGGCCCGAACAGCCAGCCCGGGAACATCCGCATCAAGCGCGGCGACGAAGGGTTGCATTTGGACGTAGTTTTCGACTTCCGATAAACACGGCAGGCTCCTATCGACGCGACAGGCCCTTATTGCAGGGTGGAAAGGCTTCTCCGCTTTCCGAGCCGCAGCAAGGGGCGATCCGTTTGTGGCAGCGCAGAAAGCCTGCCGAGCCGCAGCAAGGGGCGATCCGTTTGTGGAAGCGCAGAAAGCCTGCCGAGCCGCAGCAAGGGGCGATCCGTTTGTGGAAGCGCGGAAAGCCTGCCGAGCTGCAGCAAGGGGCGATCCGTTTGTGGAAGCGCGGAAAGCCTGCCGAGCTGCAATAAGGGCCTCCGTTTGTGGAAGCGCGGAAAGCCTGCCGAGCTGTAATAAGAAGCTATCGCGCTAATAAAAATTTTGGAAATCGCATAATTTATGCGTACCTTTGCACGATAAGCGCCGTAAACGAAACAGCGATGAAAGTCTTCTTTCCACATCTTGTGTATGGGGCCTTGCTGGCAGCCTTGGCGAGCGGCTGTGCCGGTATCAACCAAGTGCTGCGATCCGGCAAACCCGATCAGATTTATGCGAAAGCCCTCGAATACTACGAAAAAGAGAAGTGGTCGCGTGCTTCGACCCTCTTCGAGGGAGCGGAACGCTACTATCACGGCACCACGCGCGAAGATACGATTTCGTTCTACAACGCCCGCTGCAAATTCAAAGAACGCGATTACGAGACGGCGGCCACCCTGTTAGATGACTTCCGCCGCAAATTCGGCCGCAGCGCTTTCATCGAGGATGCCGAAGGAATGTATGCGCTTTGCCACTTCTTCCTCTCGCCGGGCCCCACGCGCGACCAGACGCGAACGGGGCAGGCCCTGGTCGCCCTCAACGAATTCATGTCGCACTATCCCGACAGCGACCGCATCGAAGAGTTCGAAAAAATCAATAAGGAGCTGACCGAACGGCTGCACGAAAAAGCCTATCTGAACGCCTATACTTATTATAAGATCGGACGTTACAAGTCGGCGATCGTGGCGTTGAAAAATGCGTTGAAACTCTATCCCGAAAGCAAATACCGCGAGGAGATCATGTACCTTATCGTGGACTCCGGATACCGATTAGCCAGCAACTCCGTCGCCGAAAAGCAGACCGACCGCTACCTCTCCATGCTCGACTCCTACCTGTCGTTCAAGGAGGCCTATCCCGAATCGAAGCACCTCAAGGAGGTCGAACGGATGGCCGAACACGCCCGCGACTACCTCGCACGCAACAAATCCGATAACAATAGTTGAGAAATACGATGGAAATCAAGAAGAACATTCCGAACAACACCATTACGCGCAAGCTCGTAGACCTGGACCGCGAAACGGGCAACATCTACGAGACGGTCAACATCCTCGCCCGTCGGGCCAACCAGATCTCCTCGGAGCTGAAAACCGAGCTCAACCGCAAATTAGCCGATTTTTCGTCGCCGGCCGACACGACGATGGAGGAGACTTTCGAAAATCGCGAGCAGATCGAAATTTCGCGCTACTACGAACGGCTGCCCAAACCGACCATCATCGCGACCGAGGAGTTCCTCGATCACGAGCTGCAATACCGGATGGCCGAACCCGCCAAAAAAGAGTAACGCCGCCCGAAAGCAGCGTATTCCGCATCGTACGGATATGGAACGGAACGAGTTGGCTGCCGACCTGAAAGGGCGTCGCATCCTGTTGGGCGTTACCGGAAGTATCGCCGCATACAAGGCCGCACAACTGTGCCGGCTGTTGGTTACGGCGGGTGCCGAAGTGCAGGTGGTGATGACACCGCTCGCCAAACAGTTCATCACGCCGCTGACGATGGCCACCCTGTCGAAACATCCGATTCGGGTCGAATTTTTCGATCCCGAAAACGGCGCGTGGCATTCGCACGTCGCGTTGGGCGAATGGGCCGACTGCTATCTGATCGCTCCCGCAACGGCCAATACGCTGGCCAAAATGGCCGCAGGCATCGCCGACAATCTGCTGTTGACGACCTATCTTTCAGCCCGCTGTCCGGTCGTCGTCGCTCCGGCGATGGATTTGGACATGTATGCGCACGCGGCCACGCAGCAAAACCTGCGGACGCTCGCCGAACGGCATGTCCGCATCGTCGAACCGGCCGAAGGCGAGTTGGCGAGCGGGCTGCATGGCAAGGGGCGGATGGCCGAACCCGAAACGATCGCCGCCTTCGTCGGCGAGCTGCTCACCGAAAAAAAAAAGACGCTGCAAGGTAAACGCTTCGTCGTAACGGCAGGCGCCACGATCGAAGCGATCGACCCCGTGCGATTCCTTTCGAATCACTCGTCGGGCAAGATGGGCTATGCTATCGCCGGAGAGCTGGCCCGGCGCGGTGCCGAGGTAACGTTGGTCAGCGGCCGCACGTCGCTCGACGTTCCGACCGGTGTCGAACGGGTCGGCGTGCTGTCGGCCGATGAGATGTACGACGCTGCGGTCGAGGCCTTCAAACAGGCCGACGGAGCGGTCATGTGCGCCGCCGTCGCAGACTACACCCCCGCCGAAGTAGCCGACCGGAAGCTGCAAAAAGGCGACGGCGAGCTGACCCTCGCGTTGAAGCGCACGCGCGATATTGCGGCCGCATTGGGCGCCGGCAAAGGCGACCGGCTGCTGGTCGGATTCGCCCTGGAAACGCACGACGAACAGGCTCACGCCGAAGCCAAACTGCACAAAAAGAACTTCGACTTCATCGTGCTGAACTCGCTGCGGGATGCGGGTGCGGGATTCCGCGGCGACACGAACAAAGTCAGCTTCATCGACCGCTCGGGCCGCGAAGAGCTCCCGCTATTGAGCAAAACGGAGGTCGCGAGCCGCATCGCCGATAAAATCGAAAACCACCTACGGGCATGTTACGCCGCCTCACAGTCGAAAACTATGCGCTGATCGACCGGCTTCAATTAGAGCTGGACGCCCGCCTGAATATCATCACGGGCGAAACAGGTGCGGGCAAGTCGATCCTGCTCGGCGCGCTCGGGCTGCTGCTCGGCGCGAAGAACGACAGTGCGGCCATGAAAGATACGGCCCGCAACTGTCGGATCGAAGGGGTATTCGATCTGACGGGGCTCGGACTGGAGCCGTTTTTCGAGGAGAACGATTTAGACTATGCCGCCGAGACGACCCTCACGCGCATCATCACGCCCGCAGGCAAGAGCCGCGCATTCGTCAACGATCTGCCGGTGCAGTTGCAGCTGCTGCGCGAATTGGGCACCCGGTTGGTCGACATCCATTCGCAACACCAGAATCTGATTCTTTCGTCGGAGGATTTCCGCATTTCGGCGCTCGACACGATGGCCGGAAACAGCGCCCTGCTCCCCCGCTACGCTGCGGCCTACACCCGTATGCAGGAGCTGCGGCGCAAGGTCGCCGCGCTGCGCGAAGCGGCCGAAGCGAGCCGCCGCGACGAGGAGTGGCTCCGTTATCAGAACGAAGAGCTCACGGCCGCCGCGCTGCGGAAGGGCGAGCAATCCGAAATCGAAGCGGAATTGACGGTGCTGGAACACGCCGATCGCATCGGCGAAACATTCATTCATTTGCGAAATGCGTTAGAGACCGATGAGGTAGGCATTCTGACGCTCCTGCGCAACTCCGAAAACGAACTCGCCCGTCTCGGGGCCGACTATCCGGCCGCTGCGGACTATGCCGCCCGACTGCATGCCGTCGTCGAGGAACTGAAAGACATCGACGCTTCGGTTACGGCCGACGGACAACGCATCGACGCCGATCCCGCACGGCTGCAAAAACTCACGAACCGGCTGGATCTGCTGCTCTCGCTGCAACAAAAGCACCGCGCAGCGGACGAAGCGGCATTGATCGCCGTCCGCGACGATTATACTGCCCGATTATCGGCGATCGCCCACAGCGACGAAGCGATCGCCGCAGCCGAAAAAGAGCTGCAAACGGCCGAAAAAGAGGCACGAACGCTGGCGAAACAGCTGCACGACGCCCGTGCGGAACAGGCTCCGAAGTTTGCCGGACGCATTCTCGAAACCCTCGTCCAGTTGGGTATGCCCGACACGGTTTTCCGCGTGGAGCTGACCCCGAGCGAGACATTGGGACGCACGGGCAGCGACGCAGCGGCGTTTCTCTTCACGGCGAACAAGAATCGGGAGCCGCAGCCGGTGGAACGGATCGCCTCGGGCGGCGAGTTGTCGCGCGTGATGCTCTCGATCAAAGCCCTGTTAGCCGAACGGATGCAGCTGCCGACCATTCTGTTCGACGAGATCGACACGGGCGTTTCGGGACGCATCGCCGATGCGATGGGCGAAATCATCGCCCGGCTCTCGGAGACGATGCAGGTGGTCGACATCACGCACCTGCCGCAGGTCGCCTCGAAAGGCACGGCCCATTTCGTGGTATACAAGCACGAAGGGCACACCGGCCTCACCCGTCTGACCGAAGACGAGCGCGTCGACGAGATCGCCAAGATGCTTTCGGGCAGCCGCATCACCGATGCAGCGCTGGCACAGGCCCGGATTCTGTTAGGACGGGGAAAAGAGCCTTGATTCCTATAAATGCGGCACGCAGCCTCTTCCTAACCGATTCTAAACGAGCTGCAACGAAGATTCGCCGCAATTTTCCCGTTCGAATCGCAACAACCTCGATTTGATCGCCAATCCGCCGGCATAACCGGTCAGACGACCGTCGGCCCCGACGACCCGATGACAAGGGATGATGATCGGAATGGGATTGCAATGATTCGCCATCCCCACGGCCCGACAAGCCGCAGGGCGTTCCACCGCGCAAGCGATGTCGCGATAAGTGCATGTCGCACCATAAGGAATCGCCTGCAACGCCCGCCAGACCTGCTGCCGGAACGGCGTGCCGACCGGCGCGAGCGGCACGGTGAAGCTCCGACGCTCACCGGCGAAAAACTCCTCCAACTCCCGTACCGCCTGCCGCAACACCTGCGGCCCGACGGAACCGATCGGGCCGGTCCATGCGGCATCGTCCGGAACCCGATCGCCGAAGCGGATGGCCGTAACGCCCGATTCGTCGGAAACGACGGTCAACGGGCCGACAAGCGAGTCGATGCGACAGGAAAAGGTCATCGCTCAAAGATGCTCCAGCGTGTAATCGATCATCTTCTGCCGCACGGCCTGCATCGCGTCGGGACGCATCGAATGATTCTGATCGGGATAGACCATCATGTCATAGCGTTTGCCGCAGCGATTGAGCACGCGGGCCATCTCGACCGTATGCTGGAAATGGACGTTGTCGTCCGCCGTGCCGTGGATCAACAGCAGCCGCGTCTTCCGGTCGTCGAACATCCGCGCGAAGTTGAGCGGCGAATAGTCGTCGTAACCGGCGGCATTGTACTGCGGCAGGCCGTTATAGATTTCGGTATAGATGGTATCGTAGAACCGCCACGAAGTAACGGGCGCCACGGCAATCGCCATCCGGAACAATCCGTGTCCCTTCAGTGCGCAGCTCAATGCCATGAATCCGCCGTAAGACCAGCCGTAAATGCCGATGCGGTCGGGATCGACATAGGGCTGCGCCGCCATGTAACGTGCGAACGACAATTGGTCTTCGGTCTCTATGGCCCCCATACGCCCGTAGGTCGATTTCTTGAACGCCTCGCCGCGGAATCCCGTTCCGCGACCGTCGGCGCAGACGACGATATATCCCTTGTCGGCCAGCGCATCCTCCCAATCCAACGACCATTTGTCCTGCACGGACTGCGACCCGGGGCCGGAATACTGCGTCAACAAGACCGGATAGCGTTTCGACGGATCGAAATCGCGCGGCCGAATCATATAAGCGTTCAGCGTATCGCCGCGCTCGGTCGCAAAGGTGAAGAACTCCTTAACGGGGCGCTGCGAGGCGGCCCATTCGGCGGCCAGCTCGCGGCTGTCGGCCAACGTGCGCACCGGTTCGCCCGAGCCCTTGCAGATGACGATCCGGTTGGGCGTCCGTGCATTGGAAAAGGTCGTGAGCAGATAGTTCATGCCGGCGCTTCCGACCGCCGAATAAAAACCGTCGTCGGCCGTAAGGCGGCGTTTGCCCCTGCCGTCCAACCCCACGCAATAGAGATTCCGGCGCAGCGGCGACGTCTCGGTCGAAAGGAACCACACCCGCTTGCCGTCGGTGCCGACGACCTCGGTTACCTCCCACGAGCCCTTGGTCAACTGGGCGAGCAGGCCGCGGCGGATGCTGTACAGATAGAGGTGCATGTAGCCCGTATGCCCCTCCTGACGCACGATGAACCGGTCGTTATCGACGAACGTAATCGTCCCGTCGTCGACCCGTTCGACATACTGCTGCGCCCCCTCGGAGTAGGCCGTGCGCTGCGCGCCGTGCGGCTCGCAGACGATCATCTCGAAGTGATTCTGCAATCGGTTGAGCCGGTAAAACCACAGTCGGCCGTCGGGCGTGAAGCCGATGCGAGGAATATACTGATCCGTCTCGGGGCCCGTGTCGATGCGTTCGCGCCGGCCCGTAGCGAGGTCGCAAACCCACAGCTCGACCGTCGAATTGCGCTCGCCCGCCTTGGGATATTTGAACGAAAAGGCTCGATTGTACAACTTGCCGTCGTAGCGCATCAGCTCCATCATCGGCACCTCGCGTTCGTCGAAGCGCAAATAAGCCAACCGGCGGCTGTCGGGCGAAAAGGCGTAGGCCCGCGTAAAGCCGAACTCCTCTTCGTAGACCCAATCGGTCGTCCCGTTGATCACGGCGTTCCACTCGCCGTCGTCGGTGATGCGGCGGGTGGACTGCCGCTCCGAATCGTAAACGTAAAGGTCGTTATGATCGGAGTAGACGATCATCCGGCCGTCGGGCGAAAACGAAGCGTCGCGCGGCTGACGGGCCTCGGGCAACGCCGGAGCGACCTTGCCGTCCTGCACGAGATAATAGGTCGTCGTATAGGAGTGCCGGTAGATCGGCGTCCGCCCCGAGGCGAGCAAAATCCGCTCTCCGTCGGGCGAAAGGGCATAATCGTCGACTTTCGGAGCCCCCGCCGGCAAAAGCGGTTCGCCGGCCGCCTCGCTGTCGTAACGGTAACGCAAAATCCCCCCGTCGGTCAATACGGTATAATGTTCCCCGTCGGCCATCGACCGGATGCCGCTGACGTGCGCGTTCAACGACTGCAACCGTGCGATTTCGGCGAACTCGTTTTGAGCCGAAGCAGCCATCGGCGCCCCCGCGAGGGCCAACCCCCCGATCGCCCCCATCGAAAAAAATCGTTTCATCTTCAACTATCTTCGACTTCGAAATCGTAGCCGAGCCGCTTGCCCGTAACGAACTTCGAATTGTCCATCTTCGTATTGAACTGGTCCACCGTAACCCGTTTGTTCTCCTCGTAGGGAGGCGTCAGCAGGTCGAAATCCAAGGCGAACCGGATCGCCGATTCCAATACGGCGACCAACGCCTCGCGGTCGATCTCCCGCTCGCCGAAGTGCATGACCCGCATCGAAGTCTGCCCTTTGCCCTCGACGAAATAACGCCGTTCGCGATTGATAAAGATCCGGCCGATCAGATACCCTTCGTCGGCATTGCGGTTGAACTTGAACGAATCGGAAAGGAAGTTGTAGATGTCGATGATGCCGCAATAGGCGTTCTCGCGATCGGTCTGCACGTAGGGATTCTGCCACAACAGATGGTCCGAGGCAAACTGAAAGACATCGGTGTGCATCCGGAAGAGGAGCAGATCGTTGGCCACCTGCAGCTGCGCTTCGAACTTGCCGCGGTCGCGGTATTCGATCCGGACGCGGCGGTCGAGCCGCCCCTCCAAAGCGTCGTCCAGCTCCGAAGCCATCTCCAGCAGCGTCTCCTTCAACAGGTTGAATGCCGAAAATGCCTGGTCGAAAACCTTTTGTTTCAGATTCGATTTGCGAACGACCTCCTCCAGTATCTTCGTCCGCAACGGGGAATTGTCCATGGTTCCGATTGTTATTTTAACATTTCATGCACCGACGGTCGTAAAAACCGCTGCTTTCCGAAGCCCCCGCCTTGGCGGGGTGGGCTTATGTCGAAGCCCGCAAGGTCTTACGGTTTCGGTTGGCCGTCGGTGTAAATTCGCAGGTAATCGCCTCTATTTAATTCTAATTTCCAATCCTTCGGGAAGCACCGCATCCTCGGCATACGACCGGCGGTTCATCTTGGCCAGCGACCGGCTGCGGATGCCATAAATCTGGCCCACGGTGTAGAGCGTCTCTCCCGCACGGCACACATGGATCGCCGCATCGCCCGTCCATCGCCGCTTCTTCCGCTCGATATAGACCGGCATGTCCTTCGACGGCTGCGTCCGGCGATCCGTCAGATCGTTGAATTTGCGCAGATTGCGCGCCGATATGCGGAACTGCTTTCCGATATTCTCGAACGTGTCGCCCTCCTTGGCCGGCACGTAATGCACGCCGTTGGCCGTATACACGTTGTATCCGTTGTGCGCGTTGACGGTAACCCGATAGTTGTCCGGATCGATGACCGCGCCCGAAGCGGCTTTGCCGATCTCCGACCGGCTGCCGTACCTGCCGGCCACCTGCTCGCGCGCAGCGTACAGGCGGCTGCCGTCGGGGCGGTCGAGCAGGTAGAGCTGGTTCTCCTCGATGATGCGGATGAGCCGTTGCGCATAGTCGGGCGCCGTGGCATACCCCGCCGCCTTGAGCCCCCGCGCCCAGCTCTTGTAATCGGTCGACGAGTAGGCGAACAACGAATCGTATCGGGGCGATTGGTCGAGAAACTCCGCATGGTCGCGGTAGGACTCCTCGACCGACGGATAACTGCGGAAACATTCGCCCTTGGCGTCGTCGTCGTGGTAGACCTTCGCCCCCTTCCAGTCGCGTTTGCACTTGATGCCGAAATGGTTGTTCGACAGCACCGACAGCCGGCTGTTGCCGCTGTCCGACTCCAAGATGCCCTGCGCCAAGGTGATGCTGGCCGGTATGCCGTAACGCTCCATGTCGCCGATGGCGATCGACTTGTATCGCTCGATATACTCCTCGCTCGTCTGACGCGTCCGCTTTTGGGCCTGCGCCCCGAAGAGAGCAACGGAGAGGATGCCGGCAAGGATGATTGATTTTCTGAAATTCGTCATTGATTCGGTTCTGCTTCTGTGTCGTGTGTCGATCCTGCGGTCAATCCGCGCAGCATCCGGGAAGAGGCTCCTCCTCCGCGAATCCGCTGCGGATATATGCAGACAAAGATACGGTTTTCAAACGAAAATTACAAATTCGGGAGAGGTGATGCCAAACGCAGCGAGGTCCTCGCCGGAAATGCAAAACCTACCAATGACTTTGCCAGGCATCGGGGATGAAGCGCACCGCCATCGAGCCGTCGGCACGACAATCCACGGCGACCAGATCGAACCGCACCTCGCCCTCCCACTGCGTCCATGCGACGTAGGCCCGGGCTGCACGGAACAGGGCCCGCTGTTTCTGCGGGGTCAGGGCCGCCTCGGGAGCGGTCAGGCCCTCGGCGCGACGGGTCTTGACCTCCACGATATGCAGCTCCCCCGCTTTGCAGGCGACGATATCCAATTCGTAACGGCCCTCCCGCCAATTCCATGCGCACAACTCGTATCCCTCGCGGCGCAAGAACTCCGCAGCGGCCCGCTCGCCCGCCTGACCGATTTCGGCCGCTTTCGTCGGAGCGTCTCTTTTCGGAAAATCGTTCATAGTGCCTCCGAGGTTTTTTTATTAAGCGGTTGCGCATACGGCACGAATCCGATTTCGCGGACACCCGGAAGGGACGACGCGATTCCGGGCATCGGATAACGCAGATATTCCTCGCCGGCATTGGCCGAGTTGGAGATTGGCAGTAATTTCATAAACAACTATATGCTAATTGTTTATATAAACGGTTGTTCTATTGGTCGGAAAAATTGTCAGCAAAAAAAACATATGTTTTGTCAAAAGTAATAAAAAAAATGTTACTTTTGCGCAGATTTCCATAAAATCGTGGGTTACCGGCTCGGGAACCTCCGATGGAGGGGGGGGGATCGAACGCCGCGGTGCAAAGCCTCCGTTTGAAGGCAGGGCCGTGAATAGTTTGACGGCAGGAGTGCGAATGGTTCGGCTGCAACCGAACCGGTGCGGAGGCAAAACGGCCGATAAGGGCGGGCCCCGTATAATTAGGAAGATGACCCATACAATTAGGGAGAATAAAAAGAACAACCGTGTTAATAAATGTTTAACTAAAAATTTTACGATTATGTCAGAAGTTCAATCCAAAGTTGTCGAGATCATCGTCGACAAACTCGGTGTCAAGGAGTCGGAAGTCGTTCCCGAAGCAAGTTTCACGAACCACCTCGGTGCGGATTCGCTCGATACCGTCGAGTTGATCATGGAGTTCGAAAAGGCTTTCGATATCACGATCCCCGACGAAGACGCTGAAAAGATCGCTACCGTCGGCGATGCGATCAAGTATATCGAAGAGCACAAGAAATAATAACATACTATTCGGATAGAAGACGAACCGGGACCGACCCCGCCGGACGAGTGCGCGGATGCGGATTTTCGGATTTCACACCAAGAACAACCAAAGTCTCGATATGGCAGAAAGAAGAGTAGCAGTAACGGGTATCGGAACCATCAACCCGCTCGGCAACAACGTTGAAGAATATTTTTCGAATCTGGAAAAAGGCGTCAGCGGCGCCGCAGCGATCACTCATTTCAACGCCGAAAAATTCAAGACACGGTTCGCTTGCGAAGTCAAAAACTACGATCCGTCCCAGTACTTCGACCGCAAGGAGGTACGCAAATACGATCTCTTCACGCAGTACGCCCTCGTGGCGGCTACACAGGCCGTCGAAGATGCGGCATTCGACCTCGACGCCATCGACAAGGAACAGGTCGGCGTCATCTGGAGTTCGGGTATCGGCGGTCTCAAATCGTTCTTCGACGAATGTCTGGGCTATGCCGAGGGCGGAATGACCCCTCGGTTTAGCCCATTCTTCATTCCCCGCATGATCTCCGATATCGCCGCAGGGTTCATCTCCATGAAGTACGGCTTCATGGGGCCCAACTACTGCTGCGTTTCGGCCTGCGCCTCCTCGAACCACGGCTTGATCGCCGCTTTCGACGCTATCCGCTACGGCAAGGCCGACGTGATGGTTGCAGGCGGCTCGGAAGCGGCCGTCAACGAACCGGCTGTCGGCGGGTTCAACGCCATGCAGGCGCTCTCGACGCGCAACGACGATCCGGCCACCGCATCGCGCCCCTTCGACAAAGACCGCGACGGTTTCGTCATCGGCGAAGGCGCCGGCGCCTTGATTCTCGAAGAGTTGGAGCACGCCAAAGCCCGCGGAGCGAAAATTTACTGCGAAATCGCCGGCGGCGCCGCATCGGCCGACGCCCACCACTTCACGGCACCGCATCCGGAGGGATTCGGCGCCATGAAAGCCATGCGCGATGCCCTCAAAGATGCGCATCTTGCGCCGGAAGCGGTCGACTATATCAACGTTCACGGTACGTCGACCCCGTTGGGCGATATCGCCGAGCTGAAAGCCGTTGCGGGCGTATTCGGCGACCATGCCTGCAAACTGAATATCTCTTCGACGAAATCCATGACCGGCCACCTGTTAGGCGCCGCCGGTGCCGTCGAGGCGCTGGCCTGCATCTATGCCATCACGCACGGCACCGTGCCCCCGACCATCAACTGCAAGGAACTCGACCCCGAAATCGACAGCAAGCTCAATCTGACGCTGAACACGGCTCAAAAACGCGAAGTGAACTGCGCATTGAGCAACACGTTCGGATTCGGAGGCCACAACGCCACGGTCATTTTCCGCAAATACTGAAACGCGCGCTCCCGCCGTGGTGGATTTCATCTTACGCCCTTTTCGGAGGAACTTCGGTCGGGACAAGGCTTATTACCGACTCGTCGATGACCTGTTCGGATTCATTCCGCACAACATTGAACTCTACAAGCTGGCTTTGATTCACAAGTCAGCTTCTTTGATTTTGGACGACGGGCGGCCGATCAACAACGAGCGGCTCGAATTTTTAGGCGATGCCGTCATCGAGGCCGCGACCTCGGATTACGTCTTCATCGAGTTTCCGGACAAGGACGAAGGGTTTATGACGCAGCTGCGGTCGCGGATCGTCTCGCGGCAGTCGCTCAATGCGCTGGCCATCCAATTAGGGCTCGACAAACAGGTCATCGCGAATGCCGGAGCCGGTCTGGTTCAGAAACATATCTTCGGCGACGCGTTCGAAGCGATGATGGGGGCGATCTATTTAGATCAAGGTTACGAATTTGTCAACCGGCTGCTCATCAACCGCCTTTACTATCGCTACCTGAATATCGACGATCTGACCCGCTCCGACCCCGATTACAAAAGCCGGTTGATCGAATGGTGCCAGAAAGGGCGTCATCGCATCGTTTTCCGGTCGAACCGGGACGAAGGATGTTCGCTTTCGCATCCGCATTTCAGCGCCACGGTCGAAATCGACGGCATGGAGGTCGGATTCGGAGCCGGCGAATCGAAAAAGGAGGCGGAACAACAAGCCGCCTATTCGGTCGCCCATGCCATGAACGACGAACAATGCGCCTCGCTGCTCGATCATTACGACCGGCTCACCCGATAATATCGCTGCACAAACGAACTTTCATCCGCCAAAGCCCTCCTGACCGACCGCAGGAGCCGAACCATCAAGATGGATTCCCTTAATGACAAAATCGCGCTGCACGGAGCCGAATCGCTCACGGACAAAGAGTTGCTGACCCTTCTGACGGGCGATGAAACGATCGCCGACCTGCTGTTGACGGAGGTCGGCGGATCGCTCGAGCGGTTAGGCCGTCTCAATCCGTCGCGGCTGCGGATGATCGGAGGGTTGGGTCTGCGGCGGGCGCAGCTGCTGCTGGCAGCGGCCGAATACGGGCGGCGCACAGCAGCCAGACAACCGGTCGATTCCGACGCGGTCATCCGGCAAAGCGACGACATCGTGCGACTGTTCCGGCCCCAATTGGAAGGGCTTGTTCACGAAGAGTGCTGGGCGGTCTATCTCACGGCGTCGAACCGCATCATCGAACGGCAGCGCATCAGCCAGGGCGGGGTGCAGGCGACCGTCGTAGACCCGCGCATCGTGGTGAAACGGGCGCTCGAATTACTGGCTTCGCAATTGATCCTGATCCACAACCATCCGTCGGGAGCCGCCGAGCCGAGCCCCGAGGACAAAATCATGACCCGTCGAATCGCCGAGGCATCGGCCTTGTTCGAAATCCATCTGCTCGACCACATCATCCTCTCGCACGAAGGCGAATTTTCGTTCCGCGGCGCCGGACTGCTCGAATAACGAAGCGTGTCCGCGCACATTCAGCCCCATCGGGTTCGCGTGCGGTGCAGCTTCAGCTCCGGATGCGGATGATCGCCGGCGTTTTCAGTTGCGGCACCTGCGTTACGGCGAATTTCCGACCGCTGCATGCGGCCTTGTCGCGGCTACTCCCGAACCGGAACAGCCGCGACCGCAAAAAACCGCTGCGACATACGACGGATTCCCTTTTTATTTTGTACTTTTGCAGACGCGAAAACTAAAAAACGAGATACACGATGACGCAGGAAGAACTCTTCAAGAAATTAGTCGCCCACTGCAAGGAGTACGGATTCGTATTCCCGTCGAGCGAAATCTACGACGGACTGGCAGCCGTCTACGATTACGGTCAGAACGGCGTGGAGCTGAAAAACAATATCAAACGCTATTGGTGGGACTCGATGGTGAAGCTGCACGGCAATATCGTGGGCCTCGACGCCGCTATCTTCATGCACCCCCGCACGTGGGAGGCATCGGGCCACGTCAGCGCATTCAACGACCCGTTGATCGACAACCGCGATTCGAAAAAACGCTATCGCGCCGACGTGCTGATCGAGGAGTGGCTCGCCAAACAGGACGAAAAGGTCGAAAAGGAGATCGAGAAGGCCCGCAAACGCTTCGGCGAACAGTTCGACGAGGCCAAATACCGCGCCACGTCGCCCCGTGTGGCCGAGAC
Source organism: uncultured Alistipes sp. (assembly GCA_947629705.1). Classification (GTDB taxonomy): domain Bacteria; phylum Bacteroidota; class Bacteroidia; order Bacteroidales; family Rikenellaceae; genus Alistipes. The sequence continues at coordinate 51,728 of CANREN010000002.1, forward strand.
GCTCGCCCACCGCGACGCCGTGCATAAACGGTTCGCCGATGCGCTGAATGCCAACGACCTCGACGCCCTGCGCCAGATCATTTCGGAGTGCGAAATCGTCTGCCCCATCTCCGGCACGCGCAACTGGACTGAAGTGCGCCAGTTCAACCTGATGTTCTCGACCCAGATGGGGTCGGCGGCCGACGGAACCAACACCATCTACCTGCGACCGGAGACGGCCCAGGGCATTTTCGTCAATTTCCTCAACGTCCAGAAGACCGGACGGATGAAACTGCCGTTCGGTATCGCGCAGATCGGCAAGGCGTTCCGCAACGAGATCGTCGCCCGCCAATTCATCTTCCGTATGCGCGAGTTCGAGCAGATGGAGATGCAGTTCTTCGTGCGCCCTGGCACCGAAATGACGTGGTGGAACCGTTGGAAAGAGACCCGCATGGCCTGGCACCGCGCATTGGGCTTCGGCGACGACAACTACCGTTTCCACGACCACGACAAACTGGCCCACTACGCCAATGCCGCGACCGACATCGAATACAACTTCCCGTTCGGATTCAAGGAGGTGGAGGGCATCCACTCGCGGACGGATTTCGATCTGGGCAATCACCAGAAATTCTCGGGCAAGAAGATCCAGTACTTCGATCCCGAGACGGGCGAGAGCTACGTGCCTTATGTGGTGGAGACCTCGATCGGCGTCGACCGCATGTTCCTGCAGGTGATATCGGCGGCCTACACCGAGGAGCAGCTCGATGGCGGCGATACGCGCGTCGTACTGCGTCTGCCCGCGGCGCTGGCTCCGGTCAAGGCGGCCGTGCTGCCGCTCGTCAAGAAGGACGGAATGCCCGAAAAGGCGCAGGAGATCGTCGACCTGCTGAAATACGACTACAACATTGTCTACGACGAGAAGGATTCGGTCGGCAAGCGCTACCGCCGGCAGGATGCCATCGGCACGCCGTTCTGCATCACGGTCGACGGCCAGACGCTCGAAGACAACACCGTAACGGTTCGCCACCGCGACACGATGCAGCAGGAGCGCGTGGCGGTCGACGCCCTTCACGCCATGGTCGACGAGGAGTGCTCCTACCGCAAGCTCTTCAAGAAGCTGAACCTGTAAGCCGCGTGAGGCAGTGGGACGCATCCTCGCGATAGACTACGGCACGAAACGCACGGGCATCGCCGTGAGCGACCCGTTGCGCATCATTGCCGGAGGTTTGGAGACCGTCCCGACCCGGACGCTCGAAAAGTGGATAGCGGACTACCTCGCCCGTGAGCAAGTCGACGTCCTTGTTTTAGGAAAACCGTCGCGCATGGACGGCACCCCGTCCGAAATGTGGCGCCATATCGAACCGCTGGCCGCACGGCTCCGCAACGCCTATCCCGACAAGGAGGTGGTCTTCTACGACGAGCGGCTGACGTCGGTCATCGCCCACCGGACGATACTCGACAGCGGCATCGGACGCATGGCCCGCCGCGACAAGGCGTTGGTCGACAAAATCTCGGCGACGATCATCCTGCAAGGATACATGGAACGAATGCAAACGAACGAATGACTATGATCTACCCTATCGTAATATACGGCGACGAGGTGCTTCGCAAGCCCTGCGAACCATTGTCGCCCGACACGGCAGCAGAAACGAAAACGATGGTCGAGAACATGTTCCTGACCCTCGGCGAGGCGGGCGGCGTCGGATTGGCCGCGCCGCAGATCGGCCGCAGCCTCCGGCTGTTCATCATCGACTGCACGCCGTGGGCCGAAGACGACCCCTCCTGTGCGGGCTGCAAACAGGCCTTCATCAATCCGGAAATCTACGAACGTTCGGCCGAGACGAAGACCTACAACGAAGGCTGCCTGTCGTTTCCCGGGCTCTATGCCGACGTGAAACGTTCGCTCTCCATCCGGATGCGCTATTTGGACACCGATTTCCAGCCACACGACGAAGCGTTCACCGGACTGAAAGCGTGGGTCATCCAGCACGAATACGACCATATCGAAGGGATCGTATTCACCGACCGCGTTTCGCCGCTGCGCCGCAACTTGCTCAAGGGCAAATTGCTCAATTTAGCGAAGGGCAAGTACAAATGCGCCTATAAAACGAAGTAGGCGCACACTGCGAGACCGATGCTGCGCCGACTTGCGATCCTTTGGCTGCTGACGATCGGCCCGTGCACAGGCCGGTCGCAGCCCCAGCGGCTCGGCATCGCCTACTACGACGTCGAACGGCTTTACGATACGGTCGTCTCGCCTTTCTACAACGATACGGACTATACGCCCGAAGGGCGTCTGCGCTGGAACACGGAACGTTACCGCCGCAAGATCGCCCATACGGCCGCCGTCCTCGATTCGATGGCGCTTCCGCTCGTCGCACTCTACGGCGTGGAGAACGAAGCGGTCGTGCGCGACCTCGTCCAGGCCTGCCGCGGCGATTATTCCTACTTTCATCGCACGCTCGACAAACCCGACGGATTGGATTTCGCCCTGCTCTACTACGGCGACCGCTTCTTTCCGCACTACACCGAACCCGGGAACAACTACCTCTATATCGAAGGCTCGCTCGCGTCCGACGTCGGAGAACCGTGCGACACGTTGGGCCTGCTGCTTTGCCGCAACGAACGGATGGCCTGCCTGCTGTCGAACTGCCTGCGCAAAGAGCGGCCGGGCGCGAAACTGTTGATCCTGGGGCGTTTCAAGCCTGCTGAAATCCGCGATCGAGGGTTCCGCGACGCTACGGCACGGGCCGAAAGGGCCGGTCGGGGCAACTTCTTCCGGCGCGCCGGATGGCAGATGCGCGACCGCATCGCCGCCGACACGGCCCTGCGCGTCGAGCGGTGCGACGTCTACGTCCGCCGCTGGCTGCTCGACCCGCAGAACGGCAAACCGCTGCCGACCTACGAATACACCCGCTATCGGGGCGGATACGGATCGCGGCTGCCCATCTTTCTCTACATTTCCAGGCCCTAACGGGGCCAGTTGGCACAAAAGATGCACTTTTCAGCGCATCCCGCAACCAAAACGTCGAAACATGAAAGTGCGCCCTCTTTTCATTCTGCTGCTTTTCGTGCTCTCCACCGGTGTGCTGGCGTGGATCTATTACGCCGCGACCCGAAAGCGCGACCAGCCGCCCACCAAGGCATCCCGACAGGCCGAGACGCTCGCCGATCTCGATGCCTGCGGCCGCCGCAAACACGCCAAGTCGATGCAATACGAGTATTTCGCCGACATTGCCCATCGCGAACGGCAAGAGCATACGGCGCGCCTGTTCCGCGCCATGGCGCTCTCCGAACGGGTGCACGAGGGCATCTGCGCCGAAGCCATCGTCCGGTTGGGCGGGCACTACGATCCGCCGGTCAAGGTGATCGTATTCCGCGGCACGACCGACGGCAATTTGGAACGCAGCCTGCGCTACGAACAGCAATCGCTCCACACGCGAAGGGGCAGGGAGATTCATCGGGCCCTGTCGGCGGGCAACCGTTATGCCGCCCAGATTCTGGCCCGGGCCGATGCAAGCGACTGGCAGCACATCGTCCTGCTGGAGGAGCGCCTGAACCGGCGGCCGCCGCAAGACACGATCCGCACCTACACGGTTTGTCCCGTATGCGGCAACCTCACGCTCACGGAACACGAACCCGATTTCTGCCCCTATTGTCTGACCGAACGCGGCCGTTTCGTACATTTTTATTAACGCGGTCGGGAGAATATCCGACATTTGCGAGAAGCGCAGGCTGACAGCCTCAATAAAAAAGCCGCCCGACAAAATCGAGCGGCTTTGCATGATACGGGCGTGATGCTATCGGAAGCGTTATTCGGCCGATTCCTCCTCTTTCATGTTGTGGTAAACGTTCGTAACGTCGTCGTCCTCCTCGAGCCGCTCGACCAATCGTTCCACCGATTCGCGGCCCTCGGCGTCCAACTCCTTCGTATCCATCGGCAGATAGGCCGATTCGCCCGAGACGATCTCGTAACCGCGGTCGTCCAACCACTTCTGAATGGCCCCGAACGATTCGTAGGAGGCGTAAACCGTTACGCCGTCCTCCTCGGCGTAAAACTCGTCGACTCCCAGGTCGATCATATCGAGCTCCAGCTCCTCGGGATCGGCGCCCGCAGCCGGATGGAACTTGAACACGCATTTGTGCTCGAACATGAATGCCACCGAGCCGCTGTTGCCCAAGGCACCGCCGCACTTGTTGAAGTGCATACGCACATTGGCCACCGTACGGTTGGTATTGTCGGTCGCCGTCTCCACGAGGAAAGCGATGCCGTGCGGGCCGTAGCCTTCGTAGATCACCTCTTTGTAATCGGCCGCATCCTTTTCGGTCGCCCGTTTGATCGCCCGTTCGACATTCTCCTTGGGCATGTTCTCGGCCTTGGCATTCTGAATCAGGATTCGCAGACGGGTGTTTCCCGACGGATCGGGGCCGCCCGCCTTGACGGCGATTTCGATCTCCTTGCCGATTTTGGTGAATGTACGGGCCATGTGCCCCCAGCGTTTGAGTTTACGCGCTTTGCGGTATTCGAATGCTCTTCCCATGGGTATGATGCGGTTTTATGATTTTCGTGGCACAAAGGTATAAAAATCGTGCGTAAATCCGCCGCTTCCCGCACAAAAAATCGCACGAAACGGCCGGCCTCCTCTCCGAAGTCTGCCCGAAAACCTACAATTTGCAGAATTTCGACCGGCACACGAACCACGGATTGTGCAAATCCGCTTCGTTGTAGCGCAATGCACGCCCATCGGGCAGCGATTCGATGCGTCCGCCCGCCTCGGAAAGGATCAGTTCGCCGGCTGCCGTATCCCACTCGTAGGTCTGCGTCGTGCGGACATAATAATCGACCTTCCCTTCGGCCAGAAGACAAAATTTATAGGAGCTGCCCTGCTTCACCACCTCGACCTCGCCCTGTTGCCGGCGCAGCCGGTCGATATGCTCATGCGTCTCGGGCGTCTGGTGCGATCGCGAGACGGCGACGACCAGATGGTCGTGCGTCGGTTCGTCGGCAAGCGGCAGCCGAAGGCCCCCATCGTGGATGGCGGCGTAATCGTACTCGCTGTCGGCATCGGCCGGAACGTGTTCCTTGAGAAAGGCCCCGCTCCCCCGCCATGCGACGTACATCTTCTCGAAATAGGGCACATAGATGACCGCCCCGATACAGATATTGTTCTCCATCAACGCGATATTGACCGTAAATTCGTTGTTGCCCTTGATGAACTCGACCGTGCCGTCGAGCGGGTCGACCAACCAGTAAAGCTCCCAGTTGCAGCGCTCCTCGTAACGCATCGCGCGCCCCTCCTCCGAAAGCACCGGAATCCGCGTGCGGCCCAGATACTCGCGGATGACCCGATGGGCCTGACGATCGGCCACGGTGATCGGGGTCTTGTCGTCTTTCATGCCGATATCGTAATCGTCGAAATGCTTGTAGACCTTCATGATGGCGGCTCCGGCCCGCACCGCGGCATTGAACAGCGGCGGCAACAGATAGGTTTTCACCTCGTCGTTTATCATCGTCGTGCTTATTAGGTGTTGCGCAGTTTCGGTTGTCATGGTAAAGATACGATATTTTTGCGATATTGTGAATTTTTTAACACTATTATTAAGGGGGGGGGAACATTCGATCGGCCCCGTTGTATTCAGCGGGAGCCATCGGCCCGATAGTCAAGGGAGCGTCTTTCCGTCGAACGCGCTTTCATCGAATGCCAGCGCCTGCCGTCCATAAGCCGCGGCCCCTGCGACGACCGCCGCCGCAGCCGTTACGGCCGCTCCCGTCCAATAGCCCGCCGCGACGGCCCCTCCCGTTGCGAGGAACGCGGCAATCACCGCCGTGCGAAGCATGTTTTTTGCCACCCGCGCCCGTTTCGCCGCCTCCGCCCGATCCGCCCGACCGGCCAACGGCTCCCACAGCACTAACCGCCTCCGCCGCGGAACCTGCCGCAGCATCCGCTTTCCGAAACCGCCGGCCTCGACCACGACGTCGCGGGCGATCAACGCAACCGGCATCCCGATACGCGACCGCACGGCATCGACCGCACCGGCCGGATGCTCGCCCAACTCCGCCACGATCCGCATCACGGCATCGGGCAGCAGCGCCGTGCGCCCGTCCAACGGAAGCAGGTAATCGTAGGCCGCTACGGAAGCGGCGGCATTCCAATCGGTAACGGAACCCTCCGAAGCCGACCCGTCCGCACGTTGCGGCCGGTCGACCAGCACCAAGCGCCGGCAGTTCCGCCGTCGGGAACGCCACAGCGTCCGGATGTCCGACGTCGGAAACTCCTGCGAGCCGTGCCATTCGACCCGAATCATCCGGTAGCGGGCCGTCAATCGGGCGAACTCGTCGGGAAAGCCGCCCGCGTCGAGCACGACGATCGTTTCGAAACGGGTGTACTCCGATCCCAACAGCGCGTCGATCCGTTCGGGCGCGTCGATGCCGCTGCACAGCACCGAAATCCCGATCTCCTCCGACAGGCTGCTGCCGATGCCGTGCGCATCGCGGAGCAGCCGCCGTTTGTTCCGCCCCCGAAGCACCGATCGCAAAACGAAGCAGGCCGCCGCACCGACAGTGCACAACAGGAGCAGCAAGAGGGCTTTCATGCCAACGAACGTTTATAGGATTGCACGAGCGTTTCGTAATAGGGACGCTCCTCGTCCTCGAAGAGCCGCCGCATCGTGTTCAGCGCGTAGCCTTCGAGCGCCATGCAGCGCAGCAGCGCGCGGCGCTCCCGAAGATCCATCCCCGCGATGAATACGGCGACCTCGCGCCGCAGCAGGGAGCAGCGCAGCGAACACAACGCGTAGAGGGCCTCCCGACCGAGCTCGGGTTCGGAGGTGTCGGCCACGAACTGCAACAGCCGCCCTTCGGCCTCCTCGATGCCGAACTGCCGGACGATGGCCAATCCGACTCTGCGCAGCTTGAGCGAACGGGCCTCCAGCAGCGGCCCGTAAGCGAGCGGCAGGATGCCGCGCCGCAGCAAAGCCATCAATTCGGCCACCTCCGAAACCGACAAGGGGCCGTCATACGATTCGATATAGCGCAAGGCGTGTGCCGGATCGGCGGCCAACTGCACCGTCAATGCGTAAAACCGGACATAACGGTTCCGGCTCCGAAGATACGGGGCGACGGCCGCAGCCATCGTCTCATCGGAGGGCAGACACGCAAGCAGGGCCAGCGCCCGCGCCCGCCGGTAACCCCGGCAACGGCGGACATGCCGCAGCATCCAGCGGTCGAGCCCGTAACGGTCGATCGCATGGCGCAACAGGGCGGTGTCCAATCCATAGGTGATCGACACGAGGCCCGCGATGGTCTCGCACAACAGCAGACGGGTGCCGGGATGGCCGAAAAGCGGGAAATAGGGCATCCGCCGCTCGCCGCCGCTTAATGCCAGCATCAACGCATGAAGGTACTTGGCCCGCAGCATCGCATCGTGCCCCCGCCGACGGCGTTCGCGCAAGGCGGCGAACAAGGCACCCGCCGACAACGCACACGCCGTCGCGAGCGCGAGAACCGCATATATCTTATAGAGCGTATCGATCATCGGGTTCACCATCGCCGGTCGAGTTCGTCGGCCACCTTGCGGCGCAGCCGCTGCAGATTCACCGGAAAGGTCATATACTGGTCGACGCCCGCCTCTAAAAGGCTCAACACCGTCTGCTCGGCCTGCTGCCACGACAGCACATAGATCGCAGGATGCCGCAGACCGGCGGGCCGCACTTCGCGCACGGGATTTCCGCCGCACAGGAACATCGCCGCTTGCAGGACGATGATCAGATCGAAGGTCGCGCGGCGGCACGATGCACGCATCCCCTCGCAGCCGGACGTGCAGCGCACCTCGGCACCCAATCCGACCAACGACAAACGAACGACGTCGCGCACGAACGCCTCTCCGGCAACAATCAATATACGACGGTGCATGATCCTCCACAGTGTGCCGGCACAACGCTTCCGGCGCGCAGCTCCCCGCCCAAAACCGTGCCAGAGCCCGACGGATCATGATTTTTTTGTTTCCGTGAATTATTTCATTATCTTTGCTGGCAAAACCAACACACATTGTGCTATGAAAAGACTCCTTTTTCTCTCGGCCCTGCTGGCAAGCCTGACATGGTGCGCTGCATGCAACGACGACGACCTGCCGTTGGAGCTGAACGCCTCCTCTTTGGAACAAACCGCCTGGGATGCCCATAGAATCGCCTACGACGGGCAGGGAGCTATCATAGGCGAATCGTCTTATATTCTTGAATTTCGGACGGATACAACCGGCAAATGCACGGAACTGGATGCCAACGGGGATTATCTGCGGACATTGGATTTTTCGTACACGATCGATCGGAAACTCATCGCTTTTCAAGGTGCGCTCACGCAGACATGGACGATCATAAAACGGACGAAGAACGAAATCGTCATGCAGACCTTCCTCGAAAGCAAGCTGGTGATGACCCTGACGCGGAAATAATGATTCCCTCCCGAACAGCTTCCCCGACGCTGAAAGAAAACATTTTCTTGCGGGCGATTGCTTTTTCATAAAAAATGCGTATATTTGCACGCTAAAAAGGTTCAAATACCCTTTTGTCCAAAACAATGTACGTTATAGTAGAGATTGCAGGTCAGCAATTCAAGGCTGAAAAAGGTCGGAAACTTTATGTCCACCGTCTTCAGGGCGACGAAAATTCGTCCGTAAGTTTCGACAAAGTCCTGCTCGCAGACAACGACGGTCAGGTCAAAGTCGGCGCACCTGTTGTAGAAGGCGCCACGGTAAAATGCAAGATTCTGAAGCACCTCAAAGACGACAAAGTCTTGGTGTTCAAGAAAAAACGCCGCACGGGATACCAGAAATGCAACGGACACCGGCAGGCATTGACGCAGATTCTTGTGGAAGAAATCGTTGCATAAACCTTGTAAAAACGAAGCATCATGGCACACAAGAAAGGTGTAGGTAGTTCGAAGAACGGCCGTGAGTCGGAAAGCAAACGGCTCGGTATCAAATTGTTCGGCGGCCAGTTCGCAAAGGCGGGCAACATCATCGTCCGTCAGCGCGGCACGGTTCACAATGCCGGTGAGAATGTCGGCATGGGCAAAGACCATACGCTCTTCGCCTTGGTCGACGGAACGGTATCGTTCTGCAAGAAACGCGAAGGCCGCTCTTTCGTCAGCGTAACTCCGCTGGCCGAGTAACCGGCGACACAGCGATTCGCAAACAAAGAAAAGCGCTTCGGATTCGAAGCGCTTTTTCGTATCTTTGGCTGCGCCGAAGATACTCCGTCTCGGCATAATCAAAACAAGTTTTGTTTTGCCCTCGCTTATTCGTATCTTTGTATCATGACAAAACCCGTCCTGCCATGATACCGAAACCCGAACGAGAGCGCATCATTGCACTCATCCATCGCGAAGTAGTGCCCGCCATCGGCTGCACCGAACCCATCGCCGTCGCCCTTTGCACGGCTCGTGCGACCGAAGAGTTGGGATGCCTGCCGGAACGCATCGACGTCCGGTTGAGCGCCAATATCCTGAAAAATGCCATGGGTGTCGGTATTCCGGGCACGGGCGGCATGACCGGTCTGCCCATCGCCGTGGCGCTCGGCGCCTTGGTCGGGAAATCGGAATACCAATTAGAGGTGCTGCGCGACGTTACGCCCGAAGCCGTGGAGCGCGGCAAGGCGTTCATCGACCGAAAGGGCATCGCCATCGTGCTCAAAGAGGGAATCGACGAAAAACTCTATATCGAAGCGGATGTCTCGGCAGCCGGCCGCACGGCGACGGCCGTCATCGCCGGAGGACACACCCGTTTCGTCTATACGGCCCGCGACGGAAAGGCGACGCTCGACAAACGCACGCCGGCGGCCGCCGAAGCGGCCGAAGAGAAGGTCGACCTTTCGTTGGCCCGCGTATGGGATTTCGCCACGACCGCGCCGATCGAGGAGCTGCGTTTCATCCTCGAATCGCGAAAGCTGAACCGAGCGGCGGCCGAACAAGCCTTCACGGGCGACTACGGGCACAGCGTCGGCCGCACACTCCGTCGGGAACGGGAGTTGAAAGTGATGGGCGACAGCATCTTTTCGCGCATCCTCTCCTACACTTCGGCAGCCTGCGACGCCCGCATGGCCGGAGCGAAGATTCCCGTGATGAGCAATTCGGGAAGCGGCAACCAAGGCATCGCCGCGACGCTTCCGGTGGCGGTCTACGCCGAACAGACCGGCGCATCGGAGGAACAGACGATCCGGGCCCTGACGTTGAGCCACCTGGCCGTGATCTACATCAAACAAAGTCTCGGACGGCTTTCGGCCTTGTGCGGCTGCGTCGTGGCGGCAACCGGATCGAGCTGCGGCATCACCTACCTGATGGGCGGCGACTACGACCGGATCGCCGCGGCAGTCAAAAACATGATTGCCAATCTGACGGGCATGATCTGCGACGGCGCGAAACCGAGCTGCGCGATGAAGTTGATGAGCGGCGTATCGACGGCCGTGCTCTCGGCGATGATGGCGATGGACGGCCATTGCGTTACGCCGGTCGAGGGCATCATCGACCAGGATGTCGACCGCTGCATCCGCAATCTGACCCGCATCGGCCGCGACGGCATGAACGAAACCGACCGCACGGTGCTCGATATCATGACCCATAAGAACTAACAAAACATTCCGATCTATGAAAAGATTCCTGCTTGCACTCTGGTGTCTCGGCATGCTGCCGATGGCACAGGCCCAGTCGCCGCGCGAACAGATCGCGGCCAATCCCGAATTGTCGGCCTGCCTCTACCACTCCTACGAGTATCGTCCCGAGGCGGATGCCGAACCCGCTCCGGCTGGTTACGAGCCGTTCTATATCAGCCACTACGGACGGCACGGAAGCCGTTTTCTCATCGGCGGAGGCGACTACGACCGGCCCTACCGCGTCCTGCGGCAGGCCGACAGTTTAGGCGTGCTGACCCCCGCAGGCAAGGCGGTTTACGCCAAGGTCGCCACGATCCGGGCCGATGCCGAAGGGCGGCTCGGAGGACTCACGCCGCGAGGCACCCGCGAACACCGCGGCATCGCCGAACGAATGTATGCCGCCTATCCGACGCTCTTTTCGACCGCCGGCGGACGGAAATGCCGCATCGAATGCCGCTCGACGCTCGTGCCGCGCTGCATTTTGAGCATGGCGGCTTTCAGCGAACGGCTCAAGGAGCTGAATCCCGAACTCGAAATCACCCGTGAAACGGGTCAACGCTATGTCGACTATCTGTCGCATGGGCCGGGCATGCAGGCCCAGTACAAACCGGCGCATGTCGTCGCCGACAGCATGTTGTACGCCCGCGTGCAGGCCGATCGGCTGATGCGCACGCTCTTCACGGAGCCCGGCCGGATCGTTCCCGAGCAGAAGCAGGCCCAAACGCTGATGTACGATCTGTTTACGCTGACGGGCATTCTTCAGGACGTCGACTATCTCGGCCTGTCGATGTACGATCTGTTCACCGAGGAGGAGCTCTACACGTTGTGGGAGTGCGAGAACGTCGACCGTTATCTGACGATGGGCCCGTCGAAACGTTTCGGCGATGCGGCCTACACCGATGCGGTGCCCCTGCTGCGCAACATTGTCGAGACGGCGGAGGCGGTGATCGACGGACGTTCGGATTTGTCGGCTTCGCTGCGGTTCGGGCACGACAGCAACCTCATTCCGTTAGCGGCGCTGCTCGGTGTGGAGATCGCTTCGGCCAGGGTCAGCGACGTCGACGAGGTGGCCGCCGTCTGGAATGCCGGCCGCGTGTCGCCGATGGGGACGAATATCCAACTGATTTTCTTCCGTCATCCGCAAACGCACGACATCCGTGTACGGGTGCTTCACAACGAACGGGATGCCCGTCTGCCCATCGCCGGCGGCCCCTACTATTCGTGGGACGTGTTGCACGCCTATCTGCTCGACCGGCTCGATCATCCGGTTCCGAAAGAGTAAATCCCCGCGGCCGCGCGATCCGAACGATCCGCCCTTGCGAGGAGGAGGCCGTCCGACAAATTGTCGGACGGCCTCCTCCTCGCAAGGGACTCTTTTATCCAAACACTCGACTAACGGTCAACGGAGGGTATCGGTGCTGTCGCGCATGTCGATGGAGCAACGCTCCAACGCTTCGAGCTGCTGCTCCAATTCCTCCATATCCGGACGCGGCGTCTCGATCCGGGCGGTGTTTTTCCGTATGATATGACGCACATCATTGGCAATATCGGCGCGAACCGCGAAAATCACGCAGGCGATGATCGTAACGATCCAAAGCAGGAAAGTCGCCAGAATCGTTTTGCCGGAGGGTTTGCGCGAGGCGATCAGACACATTAACACGTAAATCAACAGACAGACGGGAACCAGCACGGCCAAGATGCCCGTAATCGGCAGCCAGACAGACTCTTCATCGAACGGGTAATGCAGGGATTCGGATCCGCCGACGGCCATCCAGATCAATCCGATAACCAAGGCGCAGGCGGCGCAGATCAATCCGAAGACGAGCAGTCCGGCGAAAAGTTTCAACAAAATCAACACGACCTTGCCGAAGACCGACACGGTTTCGGCCACGACGGATTTGGCCTTGCTGTCGATATCGTTGGCCGCAGCAGCCGTCGCATCGGCCACGGATTGGGTCGTGATCGGATCGCCGTTCATCTCCAACTTCTGACGGGCGGAGCGGGCCACCGGCACGGCGAACCACATGATCAAATAACAGAGCAGAAAGACCCCGAAGATATTTCCGAACAGATTGCCGGCGAACCAAAAATACGATCCGAAAACGATTTTGAGGAGGATCGGCAGGAAGAAGCCCAACCGGATCCATACGGCGTCGATGCCGAAATAGCGGGCCAGACCGGCGCAGACACCGCCCAATTTGGCATTGTCGATATCGCGATAGAGGCGGCGCGGAATGCGGGGCGATTCGGATTGCAGGTCGGCATCGGGATTTTCGTCCTTTTCGGAAATATCCTGCGCGCTGCCCAACTGCCGGATGATGTTCAGCACCAGCGGTTTCTCGACGACCCGTCCGCCATCCTGCGCCGAGAGGATCAGTTCGGCGATGCGGGCCTCGATATCGGCGATGATCTCCGCCCCGTCGGGCGAATTTTTGTAAGCCTGTCGGAGGCTCTCGATATAACGTTCCAACGCTTCGTAGGCATCGTTGTCCAACGTGAATGCGACGCCCGATATGCTGCATTTTTTGACTTCGTTCATGATATGCGGATTTTCAGGTTAGCGTTTCCGAACCGTGCCGCCCGAACCGACCTGTTTGTCGACCGAGCAGTCGCCTTTGTATTCGACCGATGCGCCGCTCGATACCCAAGCCGTGAGTGCGCCGGAGCAGTTGACCTCGGCTTCGGCCCCGCTCGATACCGCGACCTCGCACGTGCGGGTTTCCAACTCGAATGCGTTCAGTTCGGAGCCGGACGAAAGGGCTGCGTCCATCGAATCGGCCCTGCCCGCAAGTCGGGCACCCGAACCGCTCGACAGTCGGATGTCGCACGTGCCGAAATCGACAGCCGCCTTCATCACCGCACCGCTCGCCAGGCGGATGGTGCATCGTTCGGCCTTCAGCGCAGCGATCAACGCAGCAGCGCTCGACAGTCGAAGATCCAAATCGGAGGCTTTCAAGGCCGATTCGGTGCGGATTTCGGCGCCGCTCGATGCGTGGAGCGCCTCGATTTTCCCATTGTTCGGAATCCGCACGGTAACATTGGCATTGCGCAGGTTCACCTCGTCGGAGATCGTAATGCCGAGGATGCCGTTCTCGACTTCGGCAACCACATACTCCAACACGTTGTCATCGGCCTCGATAACGACTTTGTCGGTGCCGCCGATGATGACTTCGACGCCCCGCGAAGCGCTGACGGCGTGGAAATCGGGCAACGTTTTCGTGCTGGCAGTCAAATTGCCGCTTCCCCTGACGGTAGTGCGGAGACCGTTCCATACGACCGTCCTGCCGGAACAGCGCGCAGCCGAATAATCCGCAGGAGCCGCCAACAGCCCTATGCACAATCCGGTCAGAACGAAGATTTTCAACAGACAGTGTTTCATAATTTTCTCGATTATTCGATGATTCGGGTTAATTTTCCTCTTTTCCGTGGCGAATGGTTCGAATTTGGGCTACCAACTCCTCCCAGGCGGCATCCAGCGAAGCAAGGTATTCGCGCCCTTTGTCCGTGAGGGTGTAGTACTTCCGCGGAGGGCCTTGCGGCGACTCCTCCCAGCGGTAGGTCAGCAATCCGGCGTTCTTCTGCCGGGTGAGGATCGGGTAGAGCGTACCCTCGACCACGATCATCTCCGACTGTTTCAGCTCGGCGATGATCTTCGGAGCATAGGAATCCTCGCGGGAAAGAATGGCGAGGACGCAATACTCCAAAATTCCCTTGCGCATCTGCGCTTTCACGTTATCTTCGGTCATGGCTCACAGATTTTTCGGTTTCTTGGGGACGATCAGCCACAGGATGATATAGACCCAGATGGAGAGACCGCCGAAAAGGACCAGTAGCAGCGTAACCCAACGGATCGTCGTTGTACGCAGTCCGAAGAATTCCGCGATGCCGCCGCATACGCCGGCCACAACGCCGTTGCGCACACGATAAAGTCGTTTTTCCTGATTCGTTTCCATAATGACGAGTTTTTTCGAATTTATTTGTTTCGGCCCTTCTTGTCGTGCAGGGCAGACTGCGAAGGGGCCTCGGGAATGACGATCCACAGAATGACATAGATCCAGATGGAGAGACCGCCGAAGAGAATCAGCAGCAGCGTAATCAAACGCAGCAGGCTCGAGTCGATCCCGAAATGCTCGGCCAGACCGCCGCAGACGCCGGCGATCGAACGGTCGGTGCGCGAACGGCGCAGTTTGTCGAGACGCCGGTTCGTCGAGCTCCCCGCCTCGTTTCGGGGATCGTCGTGGCGGACGCCGAAGCAATCGGGCGTCCCGAGGCGGGCGATGGCCGCCCGCACGGTGTCGAGCGACACGACATACATGGGCGAAGCGACCTTTTCGCGAAGAATCTCGCCCATACGGGTTTCGACGTCGGCCTCCGTTTCGATATCCTCCTCGGGCAGGCGGCTGCGAACGTCGGCGAAATATTCGCGCAAGGCCTGATAGGCATCTTCGTCGAGGGTGAACGGCATCGACCCGATATTCACATTGACAGTCTGTTTCATGATCGTAAGGTTTCCTGTTTTTCCGTGCGATTTTTCAGTTTTTCTGAATCGTCTTACTACTTTCACGATGCAAATATAATACAACTTTTACTATTATGCAATACAGAGTACCGAAAAAAAAATCATTTCTCGTAAAAAAAGGGAGTGCACCCTACCGGTTACACTCCCAGGCATCGTTTCGGTTCGATCCGTCTCTTCGTCATACGACCGCCTGTTCCGTGCAGACGACCGCATATTCGGGCGTAACCGGTGCGATTTTCCGCAGCATCTGCATCAATCCGCAGTGCTTTTCCTGCGCCAACTTCACCGCACGGCCGATTTTCGTCTGATCGGCATCCGTATCGCATTCGACGTTGTAAACGACGTGGAACGAACGGAATTCACTGCCCGCCTGCACCGTCGGGGTGGTCAGTTCGCCCGACAGGCCGATCTCGAACCGTTTCGGCACGATGCGTTCTTTTCCGAGGATATGCAGGACCGTCAGTCCGGCACACTTCGCGCCCGCATAGAGCAGCAAGGCCTTGGGGTTCAACGTATCGCAATTCGTTTCGCCCTCGGGTTCGAAACGGACGCCGTCGACCAGATGCAAAGTTACTTTTTCTATCATACCAATACTTATATTAGGAGAGTCTCCCGTTTTTCGGGCAAGAATCATTCCCGAAAAGACAACAGGTCGATAAATTTTCGTACCTTTGACCTCGTCGAACGTACTAACACAGGCTGACAACATGCGAATCGCAATCTCTCTTCTGGCTATAAGCCTCCTTTGCGCGACCGACGTTCCCGCCATGACCCCCGAAACGGCCCGGCGTCTCCGGCGAGGACGCGAGCTGTTCGATTACGGACGCTGGAGCGATGCACGATACGAATTCCGGATAGCCCGCACCGAGCTGGAACCCGCCGATCATGCAGCTATCCAGGAGGCCGATTTCTATCTGGCGGCGTGTGCCGTCGAGTTAGGCAGCCCCGATGCCGCCACGGCTCTTTTGGAGTTCGAGCGCAACTACCCCGGGTCGACCTATCTGAACGACGTGCGGTTCGCATTGGGATCGTTCTACTGTGCCAACGGGAATTGGAAGGAAGCCGGCGAATGGTTCCGTCAGACCGATCGTTCGGCCTTGAGCGCCTCGCGTCGCGAACAGTACGACTTCCGATGCGGTTATATCGCGTTCGTCGAAGGGGATTACGCCGAAATGTACGCATACCTCAACCGCATTCCGGCCAACAGCGAGCTGGCCGCCCACGCCCTTTACTACCAATCCTACGCCGACTACGCCGAGGGACGCAGCGGACGCGCCCGCCAAGGGTTCGAAAAGCTGCTGCACAGCGAGGCTTACGCCGACGTGGCCCCCTATTATCTGCTGCAAATAGCTTTCCAGGAGGGGAATTATCGCTATGTCGTGGAGAACGGCGAGGAGCTGGCCGCACAAGCGGCGGCCGAACGTCAGACGGAAATCGAACGCATCATCGCCGAATCGTGGTTCCGGTTGGAAAATTACAACGCCGCCATCGACCATCTGCACGCCTATCTCGCTGCCGGAGGAGCGGAGAACCGCGAATCCTGCTACCTGATGGGCTTTTCGCTCTACCGCACCGCCCGTTACGACGAAGCGGCCGGATGGCTGCGCAAGGCCTGCGGAACCGCAGATGCGCTGACGCAGAACGCCTCCTATCATCTGGCGGACTGCTGCCTGCGGGCCGCAGACAAACCGGCGGCCATGCAATCGTTCGCCCTGGCAGCGGCCACGGATTTCGACCCCGCCATCGCCGAAGAGGCCCTGTTCAACTACGCCAAACTGCAATACGAATCGGGCGCGAGTTTTTACAACAACGCCATTCATGTGCTGCAACGTTATCTCGAACGTTATCCGCAATCGGAGCATACGGCCGAAGCGCGCACGCTGCTGATCGCCGCCTACTACAATTCGCGCGACTACGATGCAGCCTATCGAGCCATCCGCTCCATGCCCGCACAGGATGGCGAGACGCGGGCCGCCTTGCAGAAAATCGCCTACTTCCGCGGACTGAACGCCTACCGATCCGGCGACCGCACCGCTGCGAAACGTTATTTGGCCGAATCGGCCTCCGTCGGCGCAAGCCCGAAATACACGGCGCTCGCCGACTACTGGCAGGGGGAAATCGCCTTCGAGCAGGGCGACTATACCGCTGCCGCAACCCTCTATGACCGCTATCTCCGCCGTGCGCCGCAAAGCGAGCCGGAGTACGTCATGGCATGGTACGGCCTCGGCTACTGCCGCTTCTCGCAGGAGCGCATGAAGGAGGCCGAAACGAATTTCCAGCGCTTCCTCTCCCTGCATCCGCAGAACGACCGCTACCGGAGCGACGTCCGCAATCGGTTGGGCGACATCCGTTACGTCGACCGCCGCTTCGGGGAGGCGCTCGAACAATACGATCGGGTCATCGCGACAGGGGACGAAAACCGATACTATGCCCAGTACCAGCGGGCCCTAACGCTCGGGCATATGGGGCGAACGTCCGCGAAACGAGAGGCGCTCGGCCGGATCGTCGCCGAAGGGAAAGGCGACTACGTCGAATCGGCCCAATTCGAGCTGGGGCGCAGCTACATGGCCGAGGAGCGGTATGCCGACGGTGCCGCCGCATTGGAAAAATTCATCCGCCAGTATCCGCATTCGGCGCATCGTTCGCAGGCGCTTTCGGATCTGGGGCTGGCCTATCTCAATCTGGGCGACCGCGACAAATCGCTGCGATATTACGACATGATCGTCGCTTCGGCGCCCCGTTCGGCCGAAGCCCGCGACGCCATGCAGGGCATCCGCGACATCTACATCTCGCGCGGCGATGCGGACGCCTACTTCGACTATGCCGCCAAAGCGGGCGTCGAAAGCGATCTGACCGCACTCGCCCGCGATTCGCTGTCGTATGCCGCAGCGCAGAAACGCTACCTCACCGGAAACAGCGAGACCGCGGCCAAATCGCTCCACAGTTATCTGACAAGCTATCCCAAAGGCTACTACCGCCGCGACGCCCTCTACCTGTTGAGCGACTGCTACCTTCGCAGCAAGGAGCGCGACAAAGCCATCGAGACGTTGACCGAGCTGTCGAACGAGGCGAACAATCCCTATACGCTCAAGGTATTGGAGACCCTTTCGGAGATGACCTTTGCCGACCGGCGCTACGACGAAGCGGCCGCTGCGTTCCGCAAGCTCTACGATGCCGCGCCGACCGATTCCGAACGCGAACAGGCGATGACGGGCTATGTCCGTGCGACGGTGGCCGCCGGAGACCCCGCGCGCATCCGCAGCATGGCGGAAGAGGTGCGCAGCCGCTCCGACGCCGGTGCGACGGCCCGCCGCGAAGCGACCTTCGCCCTGGCCGAATGCCATCGAACGGCAGGCAACGGCCGCGAAGCATCCGAATTGTACAAGGAACTGTCCGAGGAGGTGCGCACGACCGAAGGTTCCGCAGCCAACTATTATTTGTTGCAGGCGACCTTCGAGAGCGGCGATTGGGATCAGACCGAGCAGGCGATCTTCGCCTACTCCGAGCGCGAACCGAAAGCCTATTGGTTAGCCAAGGCTTACCTGCTGTTGGGCGACGTCTACCTCCGCAAGGGAGACGACTTCCAGGCGCGGGCCACCTGGCAAAGCATCGTGAACGGGTATTCGCCCGCCGATGACGGCATCATCGACGAAGCGAACGCCCGTCTCCGCAAACTGAATTGATGAAAACGACGATGATGACGATAAAAAGATACATATTGTCGACCGTCTTGTGTGCGATCGCCCCCCTCGCGGCCGACGCACAGGTCGAAAAACAGGTCGAGGTAACGAAAGAGTATATCCCGAGCATCGAACAGACCGCCAAACTCTCCGCAACGCCCGACATGACCGACACGACGCAGATGCGCCCCGAAATCGGCTATTCGGTTACGCCGGTTTCGCTGAACACCCCGCTCGAAATGCGGCCCATCCGGCCGACGGAGGTAACCTATTGGCATTTCAACCGCCCGCTGCCCTGCTATCTCAAACTCGGGGCCGGCTATCCGCTCCGTTCGGCGGCCGATTTCCAGGCTGCGACCCAACATCCGAATACGGGTTATTTCTTGGGATTCCTCCATCACGAAGGCCGCTACGCCGATATCCGCAACGATTTCGGATGCAAGAACCAGTCGGCGCACATGCTCAACCGCGTCGGAGGGGCGGCGGGTCTGCACCTCGGACGGCATCTGCTCGAAGGGGCCGTCTCCTACGAAAACCGGCTCTATCATCGTTACGGGGCCTATGAGGCTTCGACGGCGGCCGATCTGCTTCCCGCGGCGCCCGGCGCCCGCATCGACTACGGCGATGCCGATGTCAAGATTCGCATCGGCGATGATTTTCAGGATTTGAGCCGCTTGAATTTCGACGTATCCATCGCGCATTCGCTCTTTTTCGACCAAACGTCGTGGGTGGACAACGGCAACCGGCCCCGTCAGGCATCGTTCCATGCAGGCGGAAAGATCGCACGGGCATTCGGCCGCCGCCGTTTTCTGCTCGCTGTGGACTACGACCGGTTCAGCGGACGCCGTTCGATCGACGGGTTCAAGGAGCACCGCATCCATGCAGGCGCCCGGTACGGAACCGAACGCGGTGCGATGAATCTCGAAATGGGCATCGACTACTACCACGATCGGATTTCCGGCACGGAAAACCAGAACTATCTGCTGCCGTTCGTCCGGTTGGATTTCGACCTCGGCATACGGAAGCTCCGGCCGTTCCTCGAGGTGGACGGCTCCGTCCACGACAACAGCTACCGTTCGCTGACCCGCCAATGCCCCTATGTAACGCCCGCGACCTGTTTGGAAAAGAGTTCGGTCGACTACAACGGCCGGCTCGGCATCCGCGGCGATCTGTGGCGCAACCGCTTTTCCTATCGGGTCTACGCCGCCTTTTCGATCCACGACTACCACAATTACTGGTACGCCACAGGCTTGTACGATCCGGGCGAGCAGCGCATCCTGGCCGCTGCCTGCTCGTTGGAGCCCTTGCAGGCCCGACAGACGGTTGCGTCGTTCCACGGCGAGGCCGAATTTCAGCCGATCAGTTCGCTGCGGATGAAGCTCGGCGCACACGGCTATCTGTACAATGACGACCCCGACTTCGGCAACGGCGCTCCGTCGTTCGAAGCGGATTTCAGCATCCGCTACGCCGTGAAGCGGATTTCGATCGAAGCCGCGCTCTCCGGCCAAACGGCCCGCAAATGGACGCTGCTCTGCACGGACACCCTCGGAACGGAGGGGAAAAGCGCCTTCAAAGCCCCTGCGACAATGAATCTGCGGGTGGCATTCGATTGGAAGATTACGGGAAGGCTCGGTCTCTTCGCAGAGGGCGACAATCTGCTGAATCAACGGTTATACCGGTATCCGTGGTATCCCGAATACGGCGCCAACTTCACGGCGGGCATCAAATTCGCATTCTGATCGGGGTCGGCGCGAACGGTGCGGCCTTTCGCCGCCCGCAGCCGGATCGTTCGGTCATCGGCGGTCATCGGGCAGCCGGCGGCGTTCGCCGCCGATCGCGATTTCGACCGGTTCGCCTTCGTTCCGCACCTCGACGCCGTCGTGCGTTACGGTAACGGTCAATATCCGGCCGCGGTAATCGACGCGGAAGGCGAGCGACCGCCACGCTTCGGGCAGATGGGGCGTGAAGTTCAACACGCCGTCGGCCATCCGCATACCGCCGAAGCCCTCGACCACGGCCAACCACGAACCGGCCATCGAGGTAACGTGGCACCCCTCCTCGACCTCGCGGTTGTAATCGTCCAGATCGAGGCGCGCGGTGCGCAGATAGAGTTCGTAGGCCTTGGCCGCATCGCCGATCTTCGCGGCGAGAATGGCATGAACGCAAGGCGACAGCGACGATTCGTGCACCGTGCGGGCCTCGTAGAAGCGGAAGTTGCGGCGGATGGTCTCCTCGTCGAACTGCTCCTGGAAAAGATAGATGCCTTGCAGCACGTCGGCCTGCTTGATGAAGCACGAACGCAGGATGCGATCCCACGACCACTTCCGGTTGAGGGGCCGCTCCGCCGGATCGAGTTCGTTGACTAACACCTGTTCCTTGTCCAAATAGCCGTCCTGCTGGAGGAAGATGCCGCGTTCGCGGTCTTCGCCCAAATACATTTTGTCGACAATCTCCGTCCAGCGGGCCGTTTCGGCCGATTCGTCGAAATGCCGCTTCGCGCAGATGCGGGCATACGCCTCGGGGCGGTTCTCCCGCACCCAAGCCGCCGCCTCGGCCGCATAACGCATACACCAGCAAGCGATATAGGAGGTGTACCAGTTGTTGTCGACGTTGTTTTCGTACTCGTTGGGACCCGTAACGCCCAACAACACATACTGCTGCCGCGCCTCCGACCAGGTGATGCGCTGCGCCCAGAACCGCGCGATGGACAGCAAGACCTCCAACCCGCCCTCGGCCAAATAGGCCCGGTCGCCGGTATAACGGATATAGTTGAAAACGGCATAGGCGATGGCCCCGTTGCGGTGAATCTCCTCGAAGGTGATTTCCCACTCGTTGTGGCACTCCTCACCGTTGACGGTTACCATCGGATAGAGGGCCGCACCCTCCTTGAAGCCCAATTTCGCGGCATTTTCGATCGCCTTGTCCAGCTGGTTGCAGCGATAGACGAGCAGTTCGCGGGCGACCTCCTGTCCGGCGGTCGAAAGATAGAACGGCAGGCAATAGGCCTCCGTGTCCCAATAGGTTACACCGCCGTATTTTTCGCCCGTGAATCCCTTGGGGCCGATATTCAGACGGGGGTCGACGCCCGTATAGGTTTGCAGCAGCATGAAGATGCAGAAACGGATGCCCTGCTGTGCCGCATCATCGCCGTCGATCACGACATCACAACGGTGCCAGCGGGCGGCCCAAGCCTCCTCCTGCTCTTTGACCAGCGCATCGAAACCGGCCTGCAATCCGTCGGCCGCCACCGCCTGCGCCGCAGCCAGCAACTCCTCGGGCCGATGGTTCAACGACGAGCAGATGCCCGTATATTTATATAAAGTAGCGGTCGTCCCCCTGTCGCGATGCACGGTCGCCGTCCGACGCGGTTTTTCGGGCAGGGTCTCGCAGACGAAAGGCGCCCCGTCCCATGCGACGGCCTGCGCCCAAGCGACCTCGAAGCCGCTTTTCCGGGTACGGCTCTGCGTGGCATCCGCTTCGGTGCGCACCGGTTCCCAGAACTTTTCGTCGTAGTTGGCGTCGGAGTTCCGCACGTCGGCGTCGATATAGGGCGAGAAGGTGATTTCGGCATCCCGATTCACGGGCGTAACGCTGTAACGGATCACCCCTAACTCACGACGGGCCAGCGAGAGGAACCGCACGGCCTCGACCTCCACTTCGGCGCCGTTCTTCAAGACAACGGTCATCCGGCGCGTCAACACCGAACGGCGCATGTCCATTTCACGATAGAACCGCTTCACCTTGCACTGCGCCAGGTCGAGTTCCTCGCCGTCGACACGCACGTCGACCCCGATCCAGAAAGCGGCGTTCAACACCTTGGCGAAGTATTCGGGATAACCGTTCTTCCACCACCCCACGCGGGTTTTGTCGGGATAGTAGACGCCGCCGATGTAATTGCCCTGCAACGAAGGGCCCGAATAGCGCTCCTCGAAGTTGGCGCGGCCGCCCATCACGCCGTTGCCCAACGCGAAGAGCGATTCGGACGACTTCACGCGCGAAGGGTCGAAGTCGTTCTCGGTCAACAGCCACGGGTCGATGCCAAGATTCAATCGATTGCTTTGCATAATGCTTCGTATGTGAAATTTTCGAATGTCGTGATTCCCGTCGTCGCATGGGCGAGCGACCGATCGCCGCCGACGCCCACCGACCGCATACCGGCCCGCGCCGCCGCTTCGATGCCCGCCGCCGCATCCTCGAAGACGACGCACGCTTCGGGGGCCATGTGCAGCAATTCCGCCCCTTTTAAGAAGACTTCGGGATCGGGTTTGGCCCGCGAAACGAGCGTGCCGTCGACGATGGCGTCGAAAACGTCGCGCAAAGCGCACCGGTCGAGAATCGTTCCGGCATTCTTCGATGCCGATCCGAGGGCGATCCTGACCCCGTGCCGTTTCAGATCGGCCAAAAAACCGCGCACGCCGGGCAGCACGTCGTCGGGCGTCATGGTCGAGACATAACCCAGATAGCGGGCATTCTTTTCGGCCGCCAAACGCTCTTTCTCCTCCTGCGAGAAGCGGTTCTCCAAGCCGCCGGCCCGCAGCACGATGCCGAGCGAAGCCACCCGGCTCACGCCTTTGGTCGCTTCTCCCTGCTCGGGCGTGAGCTCGAAGCCGAGTTCGTGCGCCAGGCCGGCCCACGCCCGATAGTGGAAGCGTGCGGTGTCGACCAGCACGCCGTCTAAATCGAATAGGCAACAAGCAATCATCTTATTCCTGTTATCATTCATGTACCAAACGTTTTTCGGCCCTGTTTTTCAAATCCGTGCGGCAAGGAACAGCGGTCGGATTTGAAAAACAGGGCCGAAAACGGGATACAGCAAAGTATCTGATCGCGTTATTCCTGCACCTGCTGCAAGGATTCCAGGTCGGCCTTGGCACCGACGATCAGATTCTCGTACTCCGGCAGACCCGTACCGCCCGGAATCTTGTGGCCGCAGATGACATTCTCCTTGAGGTTCTCCAACGGGTCGGTCTTGGCCTGAATGGCCGCTTCGTTGAGCACCTTGGTGGTCTCCTGGAAGGAGGCTGCCGAAATGAAGCTCGAAGTCTGCAACGCCGCACGGGTGATGCCCTGCAAAATCTGCGTCGAAGTGGCCGGCACGATATCGCGCACCCGCACGGGACGCAGATCGCGACGCTTCAGGCTCGAATTTTCATCGTGCAGCTTGCGCAGCGAAACGATCTGGCCGGGCTGCATCGACGTCGAATCGCCCGCATCGGTAACGACCGCCTTGTCGTACAATGCGTCGTTCACGTCCATGAACTCCCACTTGTCGACGATCTGATCCTCGAAGAAACGGGTATCGCCCGGGTCTTCGATCTTCACCTTCGACATCATCTGACGGACGATCACTTCGAAATGCTTGTCGTTGATCTTCACGCCCTGCATACGGTAAACCTCCTGCACCTCGTTGACAATGTACTCCTGTACGCGCGTCGGGCCCAGAATGTTCAGAATATCCGACGGCGTGATGGCACCGTCCGACAGGGCGCCGCCGGCCTTCACGAAGTCGTTCTCCTGCACGACGATCTGTCGCGACAGCGGAACCAAATAACGTTTCACATCGCCCTGCTTCGAGGTAACGATGATCTCGCGGTTACCGCGCTTGATCTTGCCGAACGAAATTTCGCCGTCGATCTCCGAAACGATGGCCGGATTGGACGGGTTGCGGGCCTCGAACAACTCCGTAACACGCGGCAGACCACCGGTAATATCGCCGCCGGACTTGCCGACCACGCGCGGAATCTTGATGAGAATATCGCCGGCCTTGATGCGGGCATTATCCTTGACGACGACGTGCGCACCCACAGGCAGGTTGTATTGCTTGACCTCCTGACCCTCCTTGTCGACGATCTTGATGATAGGGTTCTTCATGCGGTCTTTCGATTCGATGACCACCTTTTCCGACAGGCCCGTCTGTTCGTCGCGTTCATCGCGGTAGGTAACGCCCTCGATCACGCTGTCGTAAACCGCCTTACCCTCGTATTCCGAGATGATGACGGCATTGTACGGATCCCATTCGCAAATCAGATCGCCCTTCTTCACCCCGGCGCCGTCGGCCATGAAGAGGGTCGAACCGTAAGGCAAAGCATGGGTGTAAAGTACGATTTCGGTCTTCGGATCGACGATGCGGAACTCCGACTGACGCGAAATCACGATATCGATCGGTTCGCCGGCGGCGTTCTTGCCCTTTACGGTGCGCAATTCCTCGATGTCCAAACGGCCCTCGTACTTCGAAACGACGTTGGTCTCGACCGCCGTGCCGCCGGCCACACCGCCGACGTGGAACGTACGCAGCGTCAACTGCGTACCCGGTTCGCCGATGGACTGCGCCGCGATGACGCCGACCACCTCGCCTTTCTGCACCATGCGGGCCGTAGCCAAGTTGCGGCCGTAGCACTTCGCACAGACGCCATGACGCGATTCGCAGGTCAGCACCGAACGGATTTCGACCGATTCGAGCGGCGATTTTTCGATCGCCTCGGCAATCGATTCGGTGATCTCCTCACCCGCCCTGCAAAGCACCTCGCCCGTCAACGGGTGGATGACGTCGTTCAAAGCCGTCCGGCCCAAAATGCGATCGTACAAGGTCTGCACCACGTCGTCGTTCCGCTTGATGGCCGCAGCCGTCAGACCGCGCAACGTGCCGCAATCCTCCTCGTTGATGATGACATCCTGCGCCACATCGACTAAACGACGGGTCAGATAACCGGCATCGGCCGTCTTCAACGCCGTATCGGCCAGACCCTTGCGGGCGCCGTGCGTCGAAATGAAGTACTCCAACACCGAAAGACCCTCCTTGAAGTTCGAGAGAATCGGGTTTTCGATGACCTGCTGGCCGCCCTCGACGCCCGACTTCTGCGGCTTGGCCATCAGACCACGCATACCGCTCAACTGACGGATCTGCTCCTTCGAACCGCGGGCACCGGAGTCCAACATCATGTAGACGGGGTTGAAACCGTCGTTGTCCTTCACCAACGTGTCGATCACAGCCTTCGTCAACTTGGTATTGATGTTGGTCCAGACGTCGATGATCTGGTTGTAACGTTCGTTGTTGGTGATGAGACCCATGTTGTAGTCGTCCATGATGGCGTCGGCGCGTTCGTAACCCTCCTGCACGAGCTGCTCCTTCTGCTCCGGAACGATCACGGCATCGAGGTTGAACGACAGACCGCCCTGAAAGGCCATGCGGTAACCCATGTCCTTGATGTCGTCGAGGAAGTTGGCCACCTTGTCGGCACCGGCCTTCTTCATGACCACGGCGATGATATCGCGCAGCGAACGCTTGGTCAGCACCTCGTTGATATAACCGACCTCTTTCGGCACGACCTGATTGAAAAGGATGCGGCCGATGGTCGTCTCTTTCACCACCTTGACGGGATTGCCCTCTTCGTCGAGGTCATCGACCTGACATTTCACCAAGGCATGGAGATCGGCACGCTTTTCGTTGTAGGCGATGATGGCCTCTTCGGGGCCGTAGAACGTCAGACCCTCACCCTTCATGCCCTTGCGGGGCTTGGTGATATAGTAAAGACCAAGCACCATATCCTGCGACGGCACGGTAATCGGGGCGCCGTTCGCGGGATTGAGGACGTTGTGCGAACCGAGCATCAGCAACTGCGCCTCCAGAATGGCGGCATTGCCCAGCGGCAAGTGCACGGCCATCTGGTCGCCGTCAAAGTCGGCGTTGAACGCCGTACAAGCCAACGGATGCAGCTGCATGGCCTTGCCCTCGATCAGTTTGGGCTGGAAAGCCTGAATGCCCAGGCGGTGCAGCGTCGGGGCACGGTTCATCAGCACGGGATGGCCCTTGATGACATTCTCCAGGATGCCCCAGATGACGGGGTCTTTGCGGTCGATGATCTTCTTGGCCGACTTCACCGTCTTCACGATGCCGCGCTCGATGAGCTTGCGGATGATGAACGGTTTGTAGAGTTCGGCGGCCATATCTTTCGGGATGCCCATTTCGTGCATCTTCAGTTCGGGGCCGACGACGATGACCGAACGGGCGGAGTAATCGACACGTTTACCTAGCAAATTCTGACGGAAACGGCCCTGCTTGCCTTTCAGCGAATCGGACAGCGACTTGAGCGGACGGTTCGATTCGTTCTTCACGGCATTGCTCTTGCGCGAGTTGTCGAACAACGAATCGACGGCCTCCTGCAACATGCGTTTTTCGTTGCGGAGGATAACCTCGGGGGCCTTGATCTCGATCAACCGTTTCAGACGGTTGTTGCGGATGATGACGCGGCGATAGAGGTCGTTCAAGTCCGACGTGGCGAAACGGCCGCCGTCCAGCGGCACCAACGGACGCAATTCGGGCGGAATGACCGGAAGGACGCTCAACACCATCCATTCGGGTTTGTTCCTGCCTCCCGACGCGCGGAACGATTCGATGACGTTCAGCTGTTTGAGGGCTTCGGCCTTGCGCTGCATCGAGGTCTCGGTCGACGCCTTATGACGCAGTGCGTAGGACATCGAATCGAGGTCGACCTCCTTCAACAGGGTATAGATCGCCTCGGCGCCCATCTGGGCGATGAACTTGTTGGGATCGCTGTCGTCGAGCGACTGGTTGCCCTTCGGCAGAGCGGCCAAGATATCCAGATACTCTTTCTCGGAGAGCGTCGCCAGCTTCTCGATGCCCTGCTCCGAAGCGGCACCCGGGTTGATGACGACGTAACGTTCGTAGTAGATGATGGCTTCGAGCTTCTTCGACGGAATGCCCAGCAGATAACCGATCTTGGAGGGCAGCGAACGGAAATACCAGATATGCACCACCGGCACGACCAGCGAAATGTGGCCCATGCGCTCGCGGCGCACCTTCTTCTCGGTTACCTCCACGCCGCAACGGTCGCAGACGATGCCCTTGTAACGGATTCGCTTGTACTTGCCGCAATGGCACTCGTAGTCTTTCACCGGGCCGAAAATCCGTTCGCAGAACAAACCGTCGCGTTCGGGTTTGTAGGTGCGGTAGTTGATGGTCTCCGGTTTGAGCACCTCGCCGCTCGACTGGGCCAGAATCTCTTCGGGAGAGGCCAGTCCGATCGAAATGCGGCTGTAACCGTTGTTCATCTTATTGTCTTTCGAAATTGACATATAATTTGTTGTTTTTCTTATCCTCTGTTACTCAACTACTCCAGTTTGACGGACAGCGCCAGACCGCGCAACTCGTGCAGCAGGACGTTCATCGCCTCGGGAATACCCGGTTTCGGCAGATTGTCGCCCTTGACGATGGCTTCGTAGGCCTTCGCACGGCCCGTTACGTCATCGGACTTGACGGTCAGAATCTCCTGCAAAATGTTGGCGGCGCCGAAGCCTTCGAGCGCCCAAACCTCCATCTCGCCGAAACGCTGGCCGCCGAACTGCGCCTTGCCGCCCAACGGCTGCTGGGTGATGAGCGAGTACGGGCCGATGGAACGAGCGTGCATCTTGTCGTCGATCATGTGGCCTAACTTGAGGAAGTAGGTTACGCCGACCGTCGCAGGCTGGTCGAAGCGTTCGCCCGTTTCGCCGTTGTACAGATAGGTGCGGCCGCTGCGCGGAAGGCCAGCTTTGGCGACGTATTCGTTGATCTGATCGAGCGAAGCGCCGTCGAAAATCGGCGTTGCGAACTTCAATCCCAACTCGCGGCCGGCCCAACCGAGCACGGCCTCGTAGATCTGGCCCAAGTTCATACGCGAAGGCACGCCTAACGGGTTCAGCACGATGTCGACGATCGTACCGTCCTCCAAGAACGGCATGTCCTCGTCGCGCACGATCTTCGCCACGATACCCTTGTTACCGTGGCGGCCGGCCATCTTGTCGCCCACCTTCAGCTTGCGCTTCTTGGCGATATAGACCTTCGCCATCTGGATGACGCCCGTCTGCGGCAATTCGTCGCCGTTCGTGAGGTTGTATTTCTCACGCTTCGCAGCGGCATCGGCCTTCTTCCACTCGATCGTATAGTTGTTGACCGTCGTTTCGATCAACCCGTCGATATGCGCATCGCCCGTCCAGTTGCAGGTTCCGAGGTTGAGATACCCCATCGCCGCGCCGCTCTTCTCGTCGATCGTCTTGCGCGAAATTTCGTCCAGCATCTTCTGCGTGAACTTCGCACCGGCCGGATACAACCCGACCCCGTAGTAGTCGGTGATGCCGGTCGTGGTCTTGCCCTGAAGCAGCGACCACAATTTGGCGACGAGCCGTTTCGTCAAATCCGCAATTTCGGCGACGAACTGTTCGTCGACCTTCTCCAACTGGAGTTTTTCGGCATTCTTGCTCTTCTTGTTCTCCTTGTTGGCCCGACTGTACAGTTTCGTGTCGATCACGACGCCGTGCAACGACGGCTGGGCTTTCAGCGAAGCATCCTTCACGTCGCCCGCCTTGTCGCCGAAGATGGCCCGCAGGAGTTTCTCCTCGGGCGAGGGATCGCTCTCGCCTTTCGGGGTGATCTTGCCGATCAGAATATCGCCCGGCTCGACGTTGGCGCCGATGCGGATGATACCGTTCGCATCGAGGTCTTTCGTGGCATCTTCCGAGACGTTCGGAATGTCGGAGGTCAGCTCCTCGACACCGCGCTTGGTGTCGCGCACCTCCATAATGTATTCGTCGACGTGCACCGACGTATAAATATCCTCGCGCTGGATGCGTTCCGAGATCACGATGGCATCCTCGAAGTTGTAGCCCTTCCAAGGCATGTAAGCCACTTTCAGGTTGCGGCCCAGCGCCAGCTCGCCGTTCTGCGTCGAATAGCCCTCGGTCAGAATCTGGCCTTTCGTTACGCGATCGCCCGTCAGGACGGTCGGCCTCAACGTTACCGACGTATTTTGGTTCGTCCGACGGTAGCGCGGCAATTCGTAGGTCGTAATCTCGGGAGCGAACGACACGAGCACCTCATCGGGCGTCCGGTCGTAGCGGATCTGAATCTTCGCGGCATCGGCGAACGTAACCTCGCCATCACCCTCGGCGACGATCTGGATGCGGCTGTCGATGATCATGTCCTTCTCCAAACCGGTACCGACGATCGGCGCCTCGGTCGTTACCAGCGGCACGGCCTGACGCATCATGTTCGCACCCATCAGCGCACGGTTGGCATCGTCGTGCTCCAGGAACGGGATCAGACTGGCCGCGATCGACGCGATCTGGTTCGGGGCGACGTCCATCAACGTAACCTCGCTGGCCGTAACGACGGGGAAATCGGCTCCTTCACGCGCTTTGATACGCTCGGGCTGCAAGAAATGACCCTCGTCGTCGATCGGTATGTTCGACTGCGCGACGATCTGGCCCTCCTCCTCCTCGGCGGAGTAGTAGCGGATATGCGAATTGTCCATGTCGATTTTCCCGCCTTCAACCTTGCGATAGGGTGTTTCAATAAAGCCCATCGGCGAGATTTTCGCATAGACGCACAACGACGAAATCAGACCGATATTCGGGCCTTCCGGCGATTCGATCGGGCACAGACGTCCGTAGTGGGCATAGTGCACGTCTCGCACCTCGAAACCGGCGCGATCGCGCGACAGACCGCCCGGGCCGAGGGCCGACAGACGGCGTTTGTGGGTAACTTCGGCCAACGGGTTGATCTGGTCCATGAACTGCGACAGCTGCGAGGTGCCGAAGAACGAATTGATGACCGAAGACAACGTCTTGGCATTGATCAGATCGACGGGCGTAAATACTTCGTTGTCGCGCACGTTCATCCGTTCGCGGATGGTACGGGCCATGCGCACGAAGCCGACCGAGAACTGATTCGAAAGCTGCTCGCCCACCGTGCGGACGCGCCGGTTCGACAAGTGGTCGATATCGTCGACCTCGGCCTTCGAGTTGATCAGCAGAATCATGTATTTGATGATGGCGATGATATCCTCGCGCGTCAACGTGCGGATCGCCGGATCGATGGCCAAATCCAACTTCTTGTTGATGCGGTAACGGCCCACGTCGCCCAGATCGTAACGTTTGTCCGAGAAGAAAAGTTTCTCGATGACGTCGCGGGCGGTCGCCTCGTCGGGCGGCTCCGAAGCCCGCAGCTGGCGGTAAATGTATACCACCGCCTCTTTTTCGGAGTTGCAGGGGTCTTTCTGCAACGTATTGTATATGATGGAAAAATCGATGCCCGACTGGTTCTCCTTGTGCAGCAGAATCGTCTTGGCACCGCTCTCGATGATCTGGTCGATATGCTCCTCTTCGAGCACCGTCTCCCGATCGACGATGATATTGTTGCGCTCGATGGAAACCACCTCGCCCGTGTCCTCGTCCACGAAGTCCTCGACCCAAGTCGAGAGCACACGGGCCGCCAATTTCCGACCGACCGCCTTTTTCAGCGTGGTTTTGGAAACCTTCACCTCGTCGGCGAGGTCGAAAATCTCCAGAATCTGCTGATCGGCCTCGTATCCGATGGCGCGCAGCAGCGTCGTAACGGGCAATTTCTTTTTACGGTCGATGTAGGCATACATCACGTTGTTGATGTCCGTAGCGAACTCGATCCACGAACCCTTGAATGGGATGATGCGCGCGGAATAGAGTTTGGTGCCGTTGGTGTGCATGCTCTGCCCGAAAAACACACCCGGCGAACGGTGCAGCTGCGAAACGACGACGCGTTCGGCACCGTTGATGACGAACGTACCCCGTTCGGTCATATAAGGGATCGTCCCGAAATAGACGTCCTGTATCACGACATCGAAATCCTCGTGTTCGGGATCGGTACAAGAAAGCTTCAGTTTGGCTTTCAGCGGCACGCTGTACGTCAAACCGCGCTCCAAACACTCCTCGATCGAATAGCGCGGCGGGTCGATATAGTAGTCGATAAACTCCAGAACGAAATTGTTCCGGGTATCCGTAATCGGGAAATTCTCCTGAAAAACCTTGTACAGCCCCTCATTCTTGCGATTTTCGGCTGTCGTGTCCATCTGGAAAAAGTCCCGGAACGATTTGAGCTGAACCTCCAGCAAATCCGGGTAAGGCACCCGATTTTTTACTGTCGAAAAGCTAATTCTTTGTTGTGTTTTTGCTGTGGACATCGTAAAAATCCGAATTAGGTTGAAGTGTGTAACTACGCTTCTGAAAAAGCAGGTAGCTCCTCCTGCGCATGCTCCCGCGACAAAGTTCGGGATCGCCCGACCGGCATCGGAACCGTTCGTCCCGGTGCAGGGCGCCTGTCTCCGATCGGACGACAGGATCGGGCGCACGGCCCTTTCCCCTCCCCTCGATCGGTCCTTCCATTCATTAGACCAAGAAAAGGCATAGAGCTAACACACGGTTAGCCCTACACCTGTTCGCCTTTAACGGCCCGCAGCCAAGGCTACTTGAGCTCGACTTCGGCCCCGGCCTCCTCGAGTTGGCCTTTGATCTGCTCGGCCTCCTCTTTGGAAACGCCCTCTTTGACAGCCTTCGGAGCGCCGTCTACGAGTGCTTTCGCATCACCCAGCGAAAGACCGGCGATGTCCTTCACAGCTTTGATGACCTGAAGTTTAGCCTGACCTGCGTTCTTCAGAATCACGTCGAACGTCGACTTTTCGGGAGCAGCGGCTTCACCGGCGCCGGCAGCGGGAGCAGCAACGGCTACAGCGGCAGCAGCCGGTTCGATGCCATATTCCTCCTTGAGGATTTGAGCGAGTTCGTTCACCTCGGTAACTTTCAAGTTTACCAGTTCTTCAGCAAGTTTCTTTACGTCTGCCATAGTTGTAGATCTTTAATTTTGTTTTTTAATTTCTTGTTGTGATTAGTTGTTTCTCGACTCGAGCGTCTTCACGAGGCCCGCAATCTTTTGTCCGGCATTAGCTTGCAATGCGGAAATAACACGCTTCGCAGGAGACTGCAACAGAGCGATGATGTCGCCGATGAGCTCCTCCTTCGACTTGATATTGCAAAGTGCGTCCAACTTGTCGTCGCCCACGTAGATACATCCTTCGGCGAAAGCCGCTTTCAGGACAGGTTTATCCGAGCTCTTGCGGAACTCTTTGATGAGTTGCGCAGGAGCTTTCGCTACCTCGGTGAACATGACGGAGGTCGGACCCTCCAATACGTTTACCAACTCGGCATCCGCCTTTTCCACCTTCTCCAGCGCCTTGTTCAGCAGCGTGTTTTTCACGACCACCAACTTGACACCGTTTTCGAAGCATTTGCGGCGCAGGGCAGCGGTCTGCTCGGCGTCGAGCGCCTCGATGTCGGCGACATAGAAGTGAGGATAGTTCCGGAGCTGCTCGGCAAGACTGTCAATGACAGCCGATTTTTCTTCCTTTGTCATCTCTTGGTTCCTCCCTCTTATTTGGTTTCTACCGATTTGGGATCAATCTGCAAGCCCGGACTCATCGTGGTCGAGAGATAGATACTCTTCACATAAGAACCTTTGGCAGCAGCCGGTTTCAACTTGATAATCATGTTCAGCACCTCGCTCGCATTGTCGACGATCTGCTCGGCCGTAAACGAGATCTTGCCCACCGAAGTGTGAACGATACCGAATTTGTCGACCTTGAAGTCGATTTTACCCGCTTTCACATCCTTGACGGCCTTGGCGATGTCCATCGTTACGGTTCCGGTCTTGGGGTTCGGCATCAAGCCGCGGGGGCCGAGGATACGACCCAGCGCACCCACCTTGCCCATCACGTTGGGGGTGCAGATGATGACATCCACATCCGTCCAACCGGACTTGATTTTGTCGACGTATTCATCCAGACCGACGTAATCGGCACCTGCGGCCGTAGCTTCGGCCTCCTTTTCGGGGGTGCAGAGTACGAGCACGCGCACCGTCTTACCCGTTCCGTGGGGAAGGGTTACCACGCCGCGCACCATTTGATTGGCTTTGCGGGGATCCACGCCCAAACGCACGTCGATGTCGACCGAAGCGTCGAATTTCGTAAACGTAATCTCTTTCAGAAGAGCGGCAGCCTCCGGGAGTTTGTAAGACTTACCAGCTTCCACCTTAGCGTAGGCGTTTTTTTGGTTTTTTGTCAACTTACTCATCTTCTTCGATTACTGATTAGGAAATTCTCCGACAACATTGAGACCCATGCTGCGGGCGGTACCGGCGACCATCCGCATAGCCGATTCCAACGTGAAGCAGTTCATATCGGGCATTTTGTCCTGCGCGATCTGGCGAATCTGCTCCCACGTTACCTGACCGACCTTGTCGCGGTTAGGCTGTGCGGAACCTTTCTGCACTTTCGCTGCTTCCTTAAGCTGGATCGCTACGGGCGGCTGTTTCACGACGAAGTCGAACGACTTGTCGGTATAAACGGTGATGATGACCGGAAGAACCTTGCCGCCCTTGTCCTGCGTACGTGCATTGAACTGCTTACAGAAGTCCATGATGTTGACTCCTTTAGAGCCCAAAGCAGGACCTACCGGGGGCGAAGGATTGGCGGCACCGCCTTTGATCTGCAATTTGATAAATGCAGCAACCTCTTTTGCCATAGTTTTCCTTAGGTTTGTTATTCTTTAACTACTTGAGTGAAACTCAACTCCATAGGAGTTTTGCGCCCGAATATCTTCACCGATACCGTGAGTTTCTTGCGCTCGTTATCGACGGCCTCGATGATACCCTGGAAGCTTGAGAAAGGACCATCGGTAACCTTGACGGTTTCGCCGACGAAGAACGGTGTTTCGTTTTCTTCCTCCGTGGCATTCATTTCATCGACCCGACCGAGGATGCGCGCGACCTCCTGTGGACGGAGAGGCGTGGCTTTGAGTTGTTGACTGTCCTCCTTGGTGTCGCCGAGAAAACCCAGCACGTTGGGGATATTTCGAATCAATGTGGGAATTTTACCCACGAAAGCAGCCTCGATCAACACATAACCCGGATAAGAGACCTTCTCTTTCGAGATGCGCTTCCCGTTGCGGATCGTATAGACTTTTTCGGTAGGTATCAACACTTGGGAAACGTAGTCCTCCAAATGGCCATGACGGACTTCGGATTCGATGTACTCTTTGACCTTGTTCTCCTTACCGCCGATCGCACGGACTACATACCACTGTTTTTCAATCTCACTCATCACCCGCACCAATCGATTACAAATTTCCCAGCGTTTTGTAGATGAAAGCCATGATATTTTCGAACGTCAAGTCCATGGCAAGGACGATGACCGCGAAGATCACCGATGCGACCATCACGACGACCGTCGAGCTTTGAAGCTGCGCAAAAGTCGGCCACGTTACCTTGTTGACCAGTTCGTTGTAGGATTCCTTGATGTAATTGAACATAATCGTTTTCCCTTTATTCGGCAGGAGCAGAGAGATTCGAACTCCCATCAACGGTTTTGGAGACCGCTATTCTACCCTTGAACTATGCTCCTAAAATCGGGAAACAGACCTGTCGATTACCGTTCGGCGTTCATCAAGGCTGTTTCCCGGGATCGCAGGGTGCAATTACTGCACGATCTTCAGAATCTGACCGGCACCTACCGTACGGCCGCCTTCGCGGATGGCGAAACGCAGACCTTCGTTCAGAGCGACCGGATAGATCAGTTTCACGGTGATGGTTACGTGGTCGCCCGGCATAACCATGTCGACGCCATCGGGCAGATGAACCTCACCCGTTACGTCCATCGTGCGCAGATAGAACTGGGGACGATAGTTGTTGTGGAACGGCGTATGACGACCACCCTCTTCCTTCTTCAGGATATAAACCTCGGCGGTGAACTCGGTGTGCGGCGTAATCGAACCCGGTTTAGCGACAACCATACCGCGCTTAACCTGTTTCTTGTCGATACCGCGGAGCAACAGACCTACGTTATCGCCGGCCTCGCCCTCGTCGAGCAGCTTGCGGAACATTTCGACGCCGGTGCAGGTCGAATTCAACGTCTCCTCTTCGAGACCGATGATCTCGACGGGATCACCTACGTGGATGACACCGGTTTCGATACGGCCCGTAACGACGGTGCCACGGCCGGTGATCGAGAACACGTCCTCGATAGGCATCAGGAACGGCTTTTCGTTCTCGCGAACGGGCAGCGGAATGTAGGTGTCGACAGCATCCATCAACTCCAGGATCTTCTCTTCCCATTTAGCCTCGCCGTTCAAGCCGCCGAGTGCGGAACCGCGGATGATCGGAGCGTTGTCGCCATCGTATTCGTATTTCGACAGCAGGTCGCGAACCTCCATCTCGACGAGGTCGAGCATTTCGGGATCGTCCACCATATCGCACTTGTTCAGGAAAACGACGATACGCGGCACGTTCACCTGACGGGCGAGCAGCACGTGTTCGTTGGTCTGGGGCATCGGGCCGTCGGTAGCGGCAACGACGAGGATGGCGCCGTCCATTTGAGCGGCACCGGTAACCATGTTCTTCACATAGTCGGCGTGGCCCGGGCAGTCCACGTGAGCATAGTGGCGGGTAGCCGTCTGATACTCGACGTGCGAAGTGTTGATCGTGATACCGCGCTCTTTCTCTTCGGGTGCGTTGTCGATCGAGTCGAACGAGCGGAGTTCCGACAGACCTTTCTTGGCCAGAACGGTCGTGATAGCTGCGGTAAGGGTCGTCTTACCGTGGTCTACGTGGCCGATGGTACCGATATTGACATGCGGTTTCGACCGGTCGAATTTCTCTTTTGCCATAGTTTAGCTTACGTTTTAAAGTTTGTAAATTATCTCATAAATCCTTTCAGAGCGGAAGACGAGGCTCAAACTCGCGACCCTTAGCTTGGAAGGCTAATGCTCTATCAACTGAGCTACTTCCGCAAAAATACACCGTATCGGAGACCGCTTTCTCATCCCGTCCGCGTCTGCTGCCGCATCCGCGATCCCGAGGAGTTGCGCCTCCAATCGGCATTCCATCCTTTTTCGAGTGGGAAGTGATGGATTCGAACCACCGAAGGCGTACGCCAGCAGATTTACAGTCTGCCCCATTTGGCCACTCTGGTAACTTCCCGAATGATCATTAACTTGCCCTACTTCGAACGACCGCCGTTTACGTCGGTTCATCCGTCGCACCGTTCGCGCTCGCTGCTCCGCCGCTCCGGTTCGCTGCTCGCCCCTGCTGCTCACTCCTCCGCCGCTCCGGCTTCTCGAGCCGATGGAGGGATTCGAACCCACGACCAGCTGATTACAAATCAGCTGCTCTGGCCAACTGAGCTACATCGGCAGAACTTGACCTTGGGATTGCAAAAGTAGGTATAAAAAATTTATCGGCCAAATAAATGCGGATAAATTTTTCGTCTCATTTCATACTTATTTCACACTTCTCAAAGAACTCATCATTCCCTCCGCTCCGCTTCTCTCTTTCACTTTTTTCTCCCCCCCCCTCGTTATTCGCGAGGATTTCGTCGAGCAGCGAAATCGGGGGCAAAGTTAAGAAAAGTTTTCAATACCGCAACAATCCGCACGAAAAATATCGCGACGATCCGCTTTTTGTTTCCGGTTCTATCGGGCGAACGCTCCTGCCGGCTCACTTTTCGCGCGCCACGCGTTCCGCCTCCAGCTGCGCCCGCGTCTTCGAACGGGTTACGAGCCACACGCCGACGAAGACGCACATCGCAGCGAATCCCTTCGTCGGGCCGAACGTATCCAACCCGATCGCCACGGTGAACAGCACGGCGACGATCGGCTGCACGTAATTGTACATCGAGACCAGCGTGGGACGCAGATAACGTTGCGCGATGGGCACCATCAGATAGGCCACGAAGGTCGAGCAGACGACCACGTAAGCGATCCCGCCCCACGTGCCGCCCGACAAGGAGGCGTAATCCACCCCGACCAACGGACGCCAATAGACGATCACCGAAACGATCGCCGCGAAGAGGAACATCCACTTCATGGTGGTAACGGGCGAATACTTGACGATGGTATCGCGGAAAGCCGTGAGATAGAGCGCATAGCTCGTCGCGCTGACGATGCAGAGCGTATTGCCCTCCAAGCTCGATGCGCGGCTGCTGCCGTGCCGGCTCAACAGCACCAACAGCACGGCGCCGACAGCTCCCAGCAGCACGCCGCCGGCTTTCAGCCAGGTGATCGGTTCGCGCAGAAAGAGCATCGCCAGCACCATCGTCAAAACCGGCACGACCGTGGCGATGATCGACGAATCGATGGGCGAGGTCATCGACAGCCCCCACAAAAAGAGCATCTGATTGAGCTGGATACCGAACACCGACGCGAAAAACAGCCGCACGATATCGCGTCGCCCGACCCGTTCGTGCGGCACCCACAACGAGCAAAGCCCGAACAGCAGCGCCGCGCCGACCATCCGATAAACGCTCAAAGCGAACGGATCGATTCCGTCGGGAACCTCCGCCGACCGGAGTACGCTCTTGCAGATCGGGGCATTCAGCCCCCAAATGATATTCGCCAGCCACAAAGCGGCATGGCCTTTCAGTTTTCCTCCGTCCATCACTCGATCTCCGTCATCGCCCGCCGCCATTCGTCCGGCACCGGAATCCCGCGCTGCGCCCCGAAATCGAAGGCGGCCATCACCGAGCGGCTTTCGCTGCACACACGTCCGTCCGCCAGAAGGCGTTGAAAAAGCGTCATGCTCTTGTTCCCGATCCGCTCGCACACGGTCGTAACGTGCACTTCGCCGCCCATCCGGACTTGCGCCATGTAGGAGGTCGAAGTCGAGACCGTTACGATGCGCCGGGCTCCCGTCAGGACGTCGGCGCCCAATACCTTATTATAATAGTCCGTCTTGCCCGCATCGAAATACATCTGCTGCGCGACGTTGTTCACATGCAGAAACGGATCGATGTCCGTGAACCGCTGTTGGATCGGGGTATCTATCGTAGGTGCCATCGTGCGGATCTTCTATTCGCGAATCACCTTCACCTCGCCGCCCTCGCCGAACGCCACGATCGACGAAGCCTTGCGCGCAGGCTTTCCCTCGAAACGGGGATCGACCACGAAATCGACGCCCTCGACGATCTCCCGGGCCACCTCCTGCAACCTCGTCGGGGTCGCCTCGCCGGCGAGATTGGCCGACGTCGAGACGATCGGGCGGCCCAATCCGCGCAGCATCCGCTGACAGAATGCGTGGTCGGGCACCCGCACGCCGAGCGTACCCTCCTCGGGGATCAGGTTCCCGGCGACGCCCGCGGCTCCGGGCAGAATCAAGGTCAGCGGCGAGGTCGCCATCTCCATCACCTCGAAAGCGATGCCGGGCGCACGATTGACATAACGAACGACCATGTCGGGCGAAGCGCACAACACGAGCATCGACTTCTTGTTCACGCTGCGTTTGAGGTCGTAGATACGCTGCACGGCAGCGGCGTCGGTCGCATCGCAGCCGAGGCCCCATACGGTATCGGTCGGATAGAGGATGACTCCGCCCGACCGAAGGATGCGGACGGCTTCATCGGCCTCGCGGGACAGGGGCGTATCGTTCACGGATGCGGTTCTCACGGTTTTCATGGATTCGGATTCGTTTGCGGGGCAAAATTAGGAAAAAATACGAAAAGTCGAACGCCGTATCTTCGACGGAATCCGGATCGGCAGACATGAAAGCATGCAATCACAAAAAACCGGAGCGGAATCGAATCCGCTCCGGTCAACCTACACGACCGAAATCGGGTCATCCGGATGGATCGGCCTATTTCTTCGTGTATTGGTTGTGCCCTTCGGGGTTGTTGCTGCGCGAGCCGCTGCGGCCCGTGCCCGAAGATTGGCTGCTGGCCGTGCCCCGACTCGAAGAGGTCGTGCAAGCCGTGCCGCGGGTAGACGATTGAGCACCGGAATTCGAGCTCTTCGCAGCGGACTTGTTCGTCTTCGACTGCGAGCCGGTCGTCTTGTTGGTAGACTCTTTCATGGCATAAAAAAGTGTTAAGTTGAACATATCCGACGTTCGGAGCCGTAGGCCGAGTTCCGAAACGGCCGGTCGATCGCACCTCCCCGTTGGCGGGGATGCGCTGTTCGGACAGGTGCAAAAGCTATACCACAAAGCGTCGACGCAACCTCCTGCTCGGATTTCAGCCCCCGCTCAACGAAGATTCGCGTTGAAAAACTCCGTCAGCCTGCCGAACGGGATGATCTCCGTCCGGTCGTAGAGATCCGTATGACTGGCTCCCGGGATGATCAGCAGCTCCTTGTTGTCGCCCGTCAGCTTGCGGAAGGCATCCTCGCTGAAATAGCGCGAATGGGCCTTCCCGCCGTGAACGACCAATACGGCGCTGCGAATCTCGTCGCTGTACGCCAGGATCGGCATGTTGATGAACGACAGGGCCGAAGTCTTGTTCCACCCGCCGTTGGAGTTGAGCGAACGGGGATGATAGCCGCGCGGGGTTTTGTAGTAGTCGTAGTAATCCTTGACGAACTGCGGAGCATCGTCCGGCAGCGGATCGGCCACCCCGCCGGCCAGCGCATACGAGCCGCTGCGGGCATCCTCGGTGCGCTGGGCGTTGAGCTGGCGGCGCAGCTCGTAGCGGGCATCGGCATCCATCGCGTCGAAATAGCCGTTGGCATTCACGCGGCACATGTCGTACATCGTCGAAGCCACCGTGGCCTTGATGCGTGTGTCGATGGCCGCCGCATTGAGCGCCAGGCCGCCCCAGCCGCAAATGCCGATGATTCCGATCCGTTCAGGGTCCACATCGTCGCGCGTCGTGAGGTAATCGACCGCCGCGCAGAAGTCTTCGGTGTTGATGTCGGGCGAGGCGACATAACGCGGCTCGCCGCCGCTCTCGCCCGTGAACGAAGGATCGAAAGCGAGGGTCAGGAAACCCCGCTCGGCCATCGTCTGGGCATAAAGGCCCGAACTCTGCTCCTTGACGGCCCCGAACGGGCCGCACACGGCAATGGCAGGCAGCCTGCCGGCTGCGGCCTGCTTCGGCACATAGAGGTCGGCGGCAAGCGCAATGCCGTAACGGTTGCGAAAGACCACCTTCGCATGATTCACTCGGTCGCTCTGCGGGAAGGTTTTGTCCCACTCGGCCGTCAGTTTCAACTGTTCCATATTCTTTTTGTTATCGGTTTTCGTACAAGCTGCGCCCAGCAGCAGCAAACCGGCCGAAAAGGCCGCTGTCATGATTTTGTTCATACGTGTTCATTCCCGTTTTTTCCGAAAGCAAAGATAGCGACCTTTTCACGAATCCGGTTAACCGGATTACGGTTCGATTTATCGAAATTACGGATCGTGCCGCCCTCCGTTGCGAACGAAAGCGGAAAAAAGCTATCTTTGTCCGAGAAGCGAACCGAATGACCCATATCATGGAAAAGAAGCTGTTCCCGATCGAAACCGTCGCCGAATACAACGACCTGCTCGGCGTCGAAACCCTGCATCCGTTGGTGAGCGTGATCGACCTGTCGGAAGTCCGGCCGATGAAACACGCACGGTACACGTTCGGATTCTATACCCTCTTTCTGAAGGAGGCGAAGTGCGGCGACCTGCTCTACGGACGTCAGCGTTACGATTACCAGGAGGGAACGGTCGTGTGCCTCGCCCCCGGGCAGGTGATCGGCATCGAAGACAACGGCGAAACCTATCGGCCCAAAGGCTGGGCGCTGTGCTTTCATCCCGATCTGATCCGGGGAACGCCGCTCGGCAGCCGTATGAAAGAGTACACCTACTTTTCGTATGAGGTGAACGAAGCGCTGCACCTCTCGCAGCAGGAACGCGAATTGGTCGTCGACTGCCTGCTCAAAATCCGCGACGAGCTGCGTCATGCCATCGACCGGTTCAGCCGGCGGCTCATCGCCACCCATATCGAGCTGTTGCTGGCGTATTGCCTGCGGTTCTACGGGCGCCAGTTCATCACGCGCGAGCACATCAATCGGGACATTCTGACCCGCTTCGAGTCGCTGCTCGACCGCTACTTCGAAAGCGGACGGGCGAGACAGGAGGGTCTGCCGACGGTCAGACAGTGCGCCGGCGAATTGTGCCTTTCGCCCAACTATTTCGGCGATCTGATCAAGAAGGAGAGCGGCAAAACGGCACAGGAACACATCCAGCTCAAGCTGATCGACCTCGCCAAGGAGTCGGTGTTGAATCCGGAGCGCTCCATTTCGCAGGTCGCCTACGAATTGGGATTCCGATACCCGCAGCATTTCACGCGGTTATTCAAGAAAATCGTCGGCATGACCCCGAACGAGTATCGGGAAAAGCCGCCCGCGTAACGCCCCGCCGTCCGTTGAGAGAGCATCCACCCTCCGCAGGCGTGGAACCGCACGACCGAACTGCCGCTCCGCCGATCGTTGAAAAACAAAGGTTGCGCATCCTGTCCGGATGCGCAACCTTTTGATTTTCCGTAGCGGGAGAGAGACTTGAACTCTCGACCTCATGATTATGAATCATGCGCTCTAACCAGCTGAGCTATCCCGCCATCGCCCGAAAGCAGGGACAAAGGTAATCCTTTTTTTCGTTCGTGCAAAATCTTTTTCCGAAAAATCGCGATTTCTTCCGTCGGACAGCCCCGCATGGTACCGCATTTGTTACAACCCTCCTGTAAAACAATTCGAACCATGTCAAACAGCCTCTCAACCGACAGCGCCCGCGCCAAACGCCGCGAACAAAGCATCCGTTCCTACGAACGCCGCGCCGAACATCCGAAAAACACGGCCCGCAACAAAAACGAATCGGCCGACAACCGGCTGGATTTCAGTCGAACGAGCCGAACGGGCACCCTCCAGGAGACGAAGGGCCGCCGACCGAACGACAGAAACGGGAAAAGTCCGCGCACCGATCGCACCGGCGGCCGCAGCGCCGACAAACGCTGCCGAACGCTGGAAATCCTGAAAGTCATCGCAGGATGCGTCCTGCTGTTCGCCCTTTCGTGGGAGATCATTTCGGGCGACCACCTCAATTTTTCGCAAGCCTACCTGATTACCCAATTCGTCGTCTGCCTCATCTTCCTGTGCGACTTTTTCATCCGGTGGGGTCTGGCCGAACGCCGCAGCCGCTTTTTCTGGGTCCATCTGCCCTACCTGCTGATCTCCATCCCCTGGCTCAACCTCCTCAACTGGAGCGGCGTCGTGCCGACCCATGACTGGGGGCTGCTCGTCGGATTGATCCCGATGCTTCGGGCCTTCCTCGCCATGACGATCATCATCGAATGGATGGTCAGCGAAAAGTACCGCATGAACCGCATCTTCTGGGCCTATATCTTCACGGTCGTCGTCTTCACCTACCTCTCGGCGTTAGTCTTCTACGACTACGAAGTAGGCGTCAACACGAAACTGACCGGATTCGGCAACGCGCTCTGGTGGGCCTGGATGAACGTTACGACGGTCGGTGCGCAGATTTTCGCCGTGACGGCCATCGGCAAGATCGTTACGGTGCTGCTGCCGTCGTTGGGCATGATGTTCTTCCCGATTTTCACGACCTACATTCTGGACCGCTATACGGGCCGCAAAGAGGAGGTCTGACGGCAACGTTCCGCCCGGCAGGAAACAGACGCACAAAAAAATCCTTGCTGCATGGCGGCAAGGATTTTCGTATGGGCTCTTCCCGGCTACTTCTTCTGCTGTTCTTTCAACAGATCGCGGATCTCGGTGAGCAGCAGCTCCTCTTTCGAAGGGGCCGGAGCCGGAGCGGGCGCAGCCTCCTTCTTCTTCACGATCCGATTCATCATCTTGACCATCATGAAGATGCAGAATGCCAAAATCGCAAAATCCACACACTGCTGGATGAAGTTGCCATAGTTCCACGTAACGGGCTCGCCGCCCTCCTCGACCGCCTTTTTCAGAACGATCTTCAACTGCGTGAAATCGGTATTGCCGAGCAAGGCCCCGATGGGCGGCATCAGAATGTCGTTGACCAACGACGAAACGATTTTACCGAATGCCCCGCCGATGATTACGCCGACGGCCATATCCATCACATTTCCCTTGAGGGCGAACTCCTTGAATTCTCTTAAAAATCCCATTTTTTTATGAATTAAGTTATCTTTCTATTCGACGTTGTCATTGACGGCGCTAACCGATCTCCTTCGGAATCGAGCCCGGACATCAAGCGACATCCACCAGCACGGCGTCGGTCGGAACCGTATCGCCCGGCTGCACGAAGATCGCCTTCACCTCGCCGGAGAACTCCGTCGTGATGGGATTTTCCATC
This sequence comes from uncultured Alistipes sp., assembly GCA_947629705.1. Lineage (GTDB taxonomy): Bacteria > Bacteroidota > Bacteroidia > Bacteroidales > Rikenellaceae > Alistipes. The sequence continues at coordinate 95,484 of CANREN010000002.1, forward strand.
TTCATGGCCTCCAGCACGACGACATCCTGGCCCTCGACCACCTTGTCGCCGACCTTCACCAACACCTCCAAAATACGCCCCGGCAGCGGCGCCGTAACGGGATTGCCCGTAACGGCGGTCTCCGGTTTCGCTTCGGTTTTCGGCTTTTCGGCCGCAACCGGCTCGGCCGCTTTTCTGGCGGCGTAGGCCTTGACCTTCTGATCGGTCAGGAACTTCTTGGCAACCAACGGGAAGAGCTCCAGCAAAAGCACCTCTTTCTCGTTCTCGGCCAACTTCACGCCGCCGGCTTCGGGCAGCTCGGGATTGGGCTGCATCTTGTATTTCGACATGTCGTAGGGCTGCTCCTCACGCACGCCGCAGATTTTGAAACGGAACTCGGGATCGATCTTCACCGGCGTCCTGCCGTATTCGCCCTTCACTAAACCGACGAACTGCGCGCTCTTGTTGGTGTACATCGCACGGCCCGCCTTCTCGTCGAGGGCGCAGTTGACCGCCTGGGCGCCGACGATCTGCGACGTCGGGGTAACCAACGGCGGCAGACCGGCTGCCAGGCGCACCGTCGGAATCAACTCCATTGCACGGGGCAGAATCTCCTCGGACTTGAGCTGCTGCAACTGGGCCACCATATTCGAATACATGCCGCCCGGAATTTCGGCTTTCTGCACCAATTCGTTCGGCGCGGGGAACCCGAAGTAGGCTTCGATCCTGCGGCAGGCGGCGATCGTCCCCTCCTCGTCGTCCTTCTTCACGGCAGCGATCGCCGCATCGAACAGCGCGTCGATCTCGGCGGGCAGCTTGTCTGTCAACGGGTAGAACGGCTTCGGTTCGGGCTTTTCCTTGTTGAAAACCGACAGATTGAGCTCCTTGCGGATTTCGCGCAGCTCGGCGTTGATCTTCGCCACGGCTTCCATGTTCACGCCCGGGTCGATGCCCAATTTCTTGCAGAACACATAGATGAACTCCAAGGCCGGAGCGCCCGTACCCTCGGAGAAATACCAGCAGTTGGTGTCCACGACATCGGCGCCGGCCATGATGGCCGACAGCACCGAAGCCAGCCCGTAACCCGGCGTACAGTGGGTATGGAAATCGACCGGAATCGAAAGTTTCTGCTTCAGCAGCTTGACCAACGCAGCGACCCGACGCGGCGGAATCAAGCCCGACATGTCCTTGATCGTAATCATATCGGCGCCGAGCGCAGCCATCTGTTCGGCCTTATCGACAAAATAGGCGTCGGTGAAGACGGGCTGCGGCTTCTTCCTGCCCATCAGGCGGGCCAGGAACCCGGGTTCGGGATATTTGGGGTCGACCGTATAGCACACGGCGCAATCGGCGATGCCGCCGTACTGCTTCACGTATTTGATCGTCGATTTCACATTGTCCACGTCGTTCAGCGCATCGAAGATACGCATGATGCCCAAACCGCTCTCGATGGCGTTGCGGCAGAACCCGTCGATAATCTCATCGGTATAGGGGGCGTATCCGAAGAGGTTGCGGCCGCGCGAAAGCGCCGTCAGCTTCGAGACCTTGCCCACCGCCTCGCGGATCGTCTCGAGACGAGTCCAGGGATTCTCGTTCAGATAGCGCATCACCGAATCGGGCACGGCGCCGCCCCAAACCTCCATTGCATAAAAATTCGCATCCTTATAATAAGGCAGACAGCGATCGATCTGCGCCTGGCTCATTCGCGTCGCGAATGACGACTGCTGGCCGTCGCGTAACGTAAGATCTCTGATTTTTAATTTTTTAGCCATTACGATCGGATTTAATTCCTGAATTTTGCTTCAACGGGACAAAATTACGAAACAATTTCCGAATTTCGGAGGATCGCCGGTTTTTTTTCACAAAAAGGGCTTGCAGCGCACTGCATTACCGCTCGGAGGCGGGCAGCCCATCGGCTTGCGAGGGCAGCGTCAGGTCGTGCGGATCGAGGTAGGTGCGTTTGAACAGATCGACGAAGAAGATGAAGAGCGCCACGATCAGCGGGCCGAAAATCACGCCCATGAATCCGAAGAGCGGCAATCCGACGATGACGCCGAGGATCGTTACGAGCGGATGGGTGTGGGCCATCCGTTTCTGCAACAGCAGCCGCATGACGTTGTCGACGTGGGTTACGATCAGTCCGCCGTAGAGCGCCAGGCCGAGCCCCATGCCCCAGCGCCCCTCCAACGCCATGTAAGCGGCTAACGGAAGCCAGACGAGGACCGTGCCCAACACCGGAATGACCGTCGCGAAGCAGGTCGCCACGCCCCAGAACAAGGGCAGCGGCGCCCCGAAAATCAGATAGCCGACATAGGCCAGCGCACCCTGCGCCAGCGCCAGCAGCGGGATGACGATGGCATTCGACCGCACGATGACGTGGATTTCGCGCAGGACATCGCGGGAGACGGTCCGGTTGAACGGCAGGATTTCGCGGCAATAGTCCTCCATGCGGACGCCTCCGATCAACATGAAGTAGAGCACGAAGAGCAGCGCGATGACATTCAGCGTGAAGCGGAAGATATTGTGCAGCAGCCACTGCCCAAAGCTGGAGAGGTAGCCGAGCAGCGACGAGACGCTCGAATCCTCCCACAGATCGAAACCCGTTCGGCTCGCGATGACGTCGGCGAAATGGCGCAGCTGCGCCACGACCGTCTGCGAATTGGCCGCCAGATCCTGAATCCGTACCACTGACATCCAGACGACCAACGACACCGGCACCAAAAAGCAGAGGATCGCCTCGACCAGCAGCAGGGTCGCCGCCGCGCTGCGCCGCCATCTGCGGCGTTCGGTGAGCTGGATCATCTGTCCCCGCAGCAGAATGTAGATCGCCAGGGCGCCGAGCACGCCGCCGAACAGCGGGGCGAGTCCGACGAATATCACCGCTCCCATGCCGAGAATCAGCACGAAAAGCGAATAGCGCCAGTATTTTTCGCGCACAAGAATCATCGCATCCGACCGCAAGCAAGGAACATGCCGCAAAACCGCTTCTCCGCTGTTGCCGAGTTGCTCGTACCGAAGATTTTCAGACGTTGTTTCCCCATCCGAACGGGATCGCTCGCGGCCACAGGCCGCGTATCCGGATCGGGCCCGCCCCCCCCAAGCCCCCGCCTCGGCTGGGGCTTCAGCCGGCAAACCGAAACGATTTAACAAAAACTTAACAGTCGATCGTATTGCAGCCGCCGATTTTTTAACGTACCTTTGCGACGTAATGAAACAAATTCTGCATAGTCGATCGCAGTCCGCTGATAAGCGCCGATGGTTCGCATGTCCTGCTCGGTTGAATCGTATGGCCTACGCGCGACCGGTGTAGAAAAGACACGGGGGATGATCCGCATGACGCGAATCGTCCCCCGTATCGATTAATAAAAAACAAGGAACACAATAACCCAATTAATAAAAAACAGTATGAGAAAATTTGTGAATCTTTTCACTGTGATGACGGCATGGACGCTGTTCGGTGCCTCATCGGCTATCGCGCAGTCGATAGTTACCGGTAGGGTCGTCGACGAAACCAACGCGCCGTTGGTCGGTGCGGCGATCGTCGTTCCCGGCACCAACGCCGGCACCGGATCGGATGTGGACGGCGCATTCACCTTGAAAACTACGCCCAACGCGAAGGCCGTGGAGATCTCGTTCGTGGGATACCAGACCCTCGTCAAGGAGCTCAAGGGCAAAGGCGACATCAACCTGGGCACCATCGCCTTGCAGCCCGACGCCATCGCCATGCAGGATGTCATCGTTACGCAGTCGTTGGCCGTACAGCGTAAAACGCCGGTGGCCGTATCGTCCGTGTCGGCTGCCGATATCGACTACAAACTCGGCACCCAGGAGTTCCCCGAAATTCTAAAGTCGACGCCGGGTATCTACTCGACCAAAGCGGGCGGCGGTTACGGCGACGCACAGACCCGTCTGCGCGGTTTCGACAGCAAGAATGTAGCCGTCATGGTCAATGGCGTTCCGATGAACGACATGGAAGGCGGTACGGTATACTGGTCGAACTGGGCCGGTCTGTCCGACGTAACCCGCAGTATGCAGGTACAGCGCGGTCTGGGTGCTTCGAAAGTGGCGGCTCCCTCCATCGGCGGTTCGATCAATATCGTAACGAACACCATCGACGCCAAACGCGGCGGAACGGCTTCGGTCGGCATGGGTAATGACGGATTGTACAACCTATCGTTCAGCGTTTCGTCGGGTCTGACCAAGAGCGGTTGGGCCATGACGGTCATGGGTGCGAAACGTTGGGCGGACGGCTACGTCCAAGGTGCCGACTACACGGCCTACAACTGGTTCGTCAACATTTCGAAGCGCATCAACGCCCGGCACCAGTTGTCGCTGACCGCTTTCGGTTCGCCGCAGGAGCACTACCAGCGCAGCAATATGGACGGCCTTTCGATCGCCGGTTGGCAGCAGGTTGCCAACTATATGAAAGGCCAAAGCCCCTATCGTTACAACCCGACCTACGGTTTCGGCAAAAACGGCGAGCGCAAGACTTCGTCCTTCAATGAATACCACAAACCGCAGATTTCGCTGAACCACCAGTGGCAGATCGACCACAAGTCGTCGCTCTCCACGGCGCTCTACATGTCGATCGGCCGCGGTTCGGGTTATCGCGGCGAGGGTAAATCGGCCTATTCGAGCGGATGGTACGGCGCAAGCAACGGTACGTTGAACACGACCTATCGCAACGCCGACGGTACGTTCGCATACGACCAGATTCAGGAGATGAACGAACAGAGCGATCACGGTTCGAACATGGTCATGGCCAAAAACCGGAACGACCACGAATGGTACGGTCTGTTATCGACCTATACGAATCAGATTACCAAAAATCTGGAGCTGACCGCCGGTGTCGACGTACGTTACTATGTCGGACACCATACCGCCGAGATCATCGACCTCTACAACGGCGCCTACTACACCGACGAACGTTATCGCGGCACGGTTCAGCCTGCAAACAACGCTGCGGCCGCCGATCCGAACTGGAAATACGAGAAATTAGGCGTCGGCGACATTATCTATCGCGACTACGACGGACACGTACACCAAGAGGGCTTCTTCGCCCAGCTCGAATGGACGAAAAACAAAGTGAACGCATTCGTATCGGGTTCGCTTTCGAATACGGGCTACTGGCGCTACGACCGTTTCTATTACGATGCCGCACACGCCGAATCGGAACACTCGAATTATATCGGCGGCAATATCAAGGGCGGCGCGAACTGGAACATTACCGAACACTCGAATGTGTTCGCCAATGTCGGTTATATCAGCCGCGCTCCGTACTTCTCCAACGGTGTATTCCTCAACAGTCAGAACAGTCATGCCATCAACCCCAAAGCGACCAACGAGAAGGCATTCTCGGCCGAATTGGGCTACGGCTACCACTCGCGTCTCTTCACGGCCAATGTGAATGCCTACTACACGAAGTGGATGGACAAGACGATGAGCCGTACCGGTACGTTCCGCGATGGCAGTGAGCGGGCAGGCGAGCGTTACTATATGAACCTTACCGGTGTCGATGCACGCCACATGGGTATCGAGTTGGACTTCGTCGCCAACCCGACCCGTTGGATGGAGATCGACGGCATGTTCTCGTGGGGCGACTGGGAATGGGCCAGCAATGCCAAAGGTTACTTCTATGACATGTCGGGCCAGCCGCTGAAAAACACCTCGACGGGCGAAATCGCCTCCGGTGTCATGGCCGACGACCATGCCTGGGTCAAACTGAACCAGAAAGGCATCAAGGTCGGCGGTTCGGCACAGACCACCGCAGCCCTCGGCGTTACGCTGCGTCCGATGACGGGTCTGCGCATCGGTGTGGACTGGAACGTCTATGCCCGCAACTATTCCGACTATCAAGTCAGTGCCAGCGATTTAACAGCAGGTCAGGATTACAATGTCGTCAATCCGTGGACGATTCCATGGGGCAACCAGTTCGACCTGTCGGCAAGCTATCGCTTCAAGATGGGCAATGTCCGCGCCACGATCTATGCCAATCTGAACAACGTATTCGATCAGGAGTACATTACCGATGCCTACAACAGCGCGAATGTCGCTCCTACATGGGAGAATGTCTATCGTATATTCTACGCATTCGGCCGTACCTTCTCCGTAAAACTCAAAGTCAACTTCTAAAACTGTAACAGATTATGAACAAGCATATTTTAACCTTGGCGACGGTTCTTACCCTGATTTTCTTCGGGGGGGGGTGCGACTACAACGAAGATAATTTCGAGGGGTTGCAGCATGGAACCGTAGCGACCGATATCAAGCGGTTCGATTACACGCTGACCGATGCGGATTATACCGCTATCGCCAACAACAGTACCAACAAGTCGATCGCTTCGGCTGCCGGCGCTTCGAATGTGCTGCAAGCCGTCGGCACCAACAAGTACTTCGCAACGAAAGAAGATGCCGCCACCTACATTCCGGCCTACCTCGCCGCGACCTACCCCGTGCTCGACAACAATTCGTCCGTCTCGGTTTCCTACACCTACGCCCTCGACCTTCCGGAGAACGTGGCTGCGATGAACGCCATGAAAGAGATCAAAAATCTCGATTACACCAAAGTTTGGGGCGAAGGATCGGCAATCGAATACCTGACGCCTGCTACGGAGAGCAAACTCCCCGACGCTCTTCCGACCGATGGGCTGGAAGCGGGCGATTATGTAGCCGTTACCTACCAATACGCCGGAACCGAGCCCACTGCGGGCGGGAGCGGGAGCGGGAGCGGGAGCAGGACCGTAAAACCGGAGCTCACGAGCGTACTCGGCACGGCAGCATTGAATGATGCTGTCGAAGTAACGGGTTATATCTCGGCTCTTTCGAAGCAGGGCCCGATCCTGACCGACCAGGGCGGTTCCGTTCTACTCTACGGGAACAACGCCACCTCGCACCTCAAATTGTGTGAAATCATCAAGGTTTCCGGCACGATCGCCCAATACAACAACGGTTTCCAGATTGACGCCGGCAAGGCCACAATCGAGCAAACCGGACAATCGGAAACGGTTACCTATCCCACGCCGACCGAATTGGACGGCGCTGACATGGACGAGATTTTGGAAACCTACTATAACGAATATCATTACGCACAATTCGTCAAGGTGAAAGGTACCATAGCGATCAGCGGAAGCTACTACAATTTCAACGTTGCAGGTGCGGAAAACGCCACCGGCAGTTTCTACGGCATCACCGATGAGATCAAAGGTAAAATCGAAAACGGCAAGGAGGCCACGCTTTACGGATATTTCACGTCCGTTTCGAAACAGAGCGGCGCTCCGAAGTTCGTCAACATCATCGTTACTCATGTCGATGAAGCTCCGGCTGACGTTGAGCCCGTAACTGTCGCAACCGAGGATCGTTACGCAGTTTACACGTGGGACGGCTCGAAGTTCACCGCCACGGACAATGCCGTGCTCCAACCTTCGGACTACACGGCCATGGGCCAGCAACACGGCAATATCACCGACCCCGATCAAGATATCTATCTGCCGCAGTTCCTCGCCGCCAACTACCCCTATGGCAAGGCGGACGACGTGAAGTACGTTTCGTACCTCCGCTACAAGGACAAAACGGCAAGCTGGGCGACCGACGAATATGTATTCGACGGTATGAAATGGGTAAAACGCAGCTATCTCGAGACCCGCGCAGACCAATTCCGCAAATCGAACAACGCCTGGAAAATCGACCCGACCCTCGAGTTGAATTTCCTGACCGACGGAACCGATGAATTCAAAGCATTCTGCCAATATTGCGCCAACTGGGTATACGACAATATCGACGTAGTGTTAGGTGCTCCCGCACGCGACAAAGCCGGCGAGATCCTTTCGACCGATAAAATTACCGTAAATGGGGAAAACCCCGCAGGCACCTATTTCGTATCGAGCTATGGCAATAACGAATGGTTTGCAGGCAGCTACGCTTATTACGGTGAGATGAACTGGCGTTCCGACCAAGCCAAGGCTTCGTACGAGAATGCTCGTGCCAAAATCAAGGAAGCAGGCCTCGACCTCAATATCAATGTACCGCTTGAAGGCGATATCACCGGCAGCGACATCGTTACAGCCATGCAGAAGAATGCAGCCGTTGTATTCCAAAACGTCCTGCACTATATGTATCCCGAAGTAACGACGGATAACTACGCGAAAGTCGTTATCAACGTTTACAACTACTTCAGTAAATCGGAAGACGGTGTTGAACGAGGTATTTATTCCTACACATTCGAAGTAGTGGAAAATAAGACGGGCGAATTCAAATACGTCGAAGATTCGTTCTCGTTCCTCAACTAAAGACAATCGTCCATAAAGACGAAAACCTATGCAAGAGCCCCGAAACCTCGAAGTTTCGGGGCTCTTTTCGAAAATCCACTTTGAAACGAAAGCCCTGAATGCTTACAAAAACAAGGTTTCGAATCCGGTCTCGCATTTTCTTCATTTTTCGTTGTTAGTTATTTCACAATCCCGAAACTTTTTCTAACTTTGCGGTGTCGATCGCCCGCTTTCCGCTGTTCGGAAAACAGCGGCGCAGCCCCGAAAAAACGACAGGACAATTCGGACGATCCATGCAAACGAGCGAACGATTCAAAAACAAACTAATAAAACTATGAACAAACAGGAGCTGAAAAAGTACGGGATTACGGGCGTAACCGAAATCGTGTACAACCCCTCGTACGACGAGCTGTTCCGCGAGGAGACGAAAAAAGGTCTGCGCGGTTATGACAAAGGCCAGCTGACCGAAACCGGTGCAGTGAATGTGATGACCGGTGTCTACACGGGCCGTTCGCCCAAAGACAAGTTCTTCGTGATGGACGAAACCACCCGCAACACCATCTGGTGGACCTCCGACGCATACAAGAACGACAACAAACCGGTAACGAAAGCCGCATGGAAAGAGCTGCGCAAAATTGCCGCCCGCGAGCTGTCGAACAAGAAACTCTACGTCGTCGATACGTTCTGCGGCGCCAACGAGAACTCGCGGCTGAAGATCCGTTTCATCATGGAGGTTGCCTGGCAGGCCCACTTCGTGAAGAACATGTTCATCCGCCCGACCGACGCCGAGCTCGAAAACTACGGCGAACCCGATTTCGTGGTGCTCAACGCATCGAAAGCCAAAGTCAAGAACTACAAAAAATTGGGTCTGAACTCCGAAACGGCGGTCGTATTCAACCTGACCGAGAAGATGCAGGTCATCATCAATACGTGGTACGGCGGCGAGATGAAAAAGGGCATGTTCTCCTACATGAACTACCTGCTGCCGCTGAAGGGCATGGCTTCGATGCACTGCTCGGCCAACACCAACGAAAAAGGGGAAACGGCCATCTTCTTCGGCCTGTCGGGCACGGGCAAAACGACCCTTTCGACCGATCCGAAACGTCAGCTGATCGGCGACGACGAGCACGGCTGGGACGACGACGGCGTCTTCAATTTCGAGGGCGGCTGCTACGCCAAGGTGATCAACCTCTCGAAAGAGAACGAACCCGACATTTGGAACGCCATCCGCCGCAACGCCCTGTTGGAGAACGTTACGGTCGACAAGAAAGGCCAAATCGACTATGCCGACAAATCGGTAACCGAGAACACGCGCGTCTCCTACCCGATCTACCATATCGACAATATCGTGAAGCCCGTATCGAAGGCTCCGGCTGCCAAGAAGGTCATCTTCCTGTCGGCCGACGCATTCGGCGTGCTGCCTCCGGTGTCGATTCTGACGCCCGAGCAGACGAAATACTACTTCCTCTCCGGCTTCACGGCCAAATTGGCCGGTACGGAGCGCGGCATCACCGAACCGACGCCGACCTTCTCGGCCTGCTTCGGCGCTGCTTTCCTGTCGCTGCACCCCACAAAGTACGGCGAGGAGTTGGTAAAACGCATGAAGCAGTCGGGCGCAACGGCCTACCTCGTCAACACGGGCTGGAACGGCACGGGCAAACGCATCTCGATCAAGGATACGCGCGGCATCATCGACGCCATCCTCGACGGTTCGATCGACAACGCCCCGACGAAGGAGATTCCAATCTTCGGCTTCAAGGTGCCGACGCAGCTGCCGGGTGTCGATTCGTCGATTCTCGATCCGCGCGACACCTATGCCGACGCGGCTCAATGGGATGAGAAAGCCAAGGATTTGGCCGGACGTTTCATCAAGAACTTCACGAAGTTCTGCGGCAACGAAGAGGGCAAATCGTTGGTTGCCGCCGGCCCGAAATTGTAAATCCGACGAGGTTCGTGCAGGTTTTTCGGAAGGCTGTACCCTCCGCTGAAAAGCTCGCCCCGATATGCTCGGGGCGAGCTTTTTTTGTGTCGCAGCGCACAGGAAAGCTCGTTTGTTCTCTCCGCAGACGATCATTCCTACGAAAACGTCCGCAATATCCCTCAAAAAAGCGGCAACTTTTTTCGGAAACACTTGTTCGGGTAACTTTTTTTATTTACCTTTGCACCGCTAAACCCGCTCCCGCGGGAGTGTAATAGCGGTAAGGCCCATTCGTCTATCGGTTAGGACGCAAGATTTTCATTCTTGAAAGAGCAGTTCGATTCTGCTATGGGCTACCTACTTTCTTTCCGGGGGGGGGCAGAGAGAGCAGAGAAGAGATAGATAGGGGGGGGGAAGTGCCGTCCGCCACGAACGAAGCAGAGAAAAGTAAAAAAATAAAAAACAAAACGGAATTATGGCAAACCATAAGTCATCGAAAAAAAGAATTCGTCAGACCTGGACCAAGCGTGCACACAATCGTCTGTTCCACAAGACGACCCGCAACGCGGTGAAGGCGTTGCGCGCCACTACCGAGAAGAGTGCCGCCGAAGCCCTGCTTCCGAAGGTTACGTCTATGTTGGACAAACTCGCCAAACACAACATCATGCACAAGAACAAGGCTGCGAATCTCAAGAGCGCCATGCAGTTGCATGTAAACGCATTGTAAGTCGGCGCACAGGAAGCGAACGAACGGTAAACGGCCGGATTTCCGATTGGGAATCCGGCCGCACTGTCTTCTAAAAGGGGCAACTCCAAAGGGCGACCTCTTTTCGCCCGCACACGGTCAAGGCGCTTCGTTACCGTTTGCGCCTGTGCAAATCATACGAACGCGCGAGCCCGCCCTCGGAGGTTTCACGGTAGAGACTCGGCAGATTGTGGCCCGTCTCGTTCATCACCGCCACGACCCGATCGTAGCTCACCAAATGCGAACCGTCCGAGAGCGTCGCATAGGCATTCGCATCGAAAGCACGAGCCGCTGCGACGGCATTCCGTTCGATGCAGGGCACCTGCACCAATCCGCACACCGGATCGCAGGTCAGTCCCAAATGATGCTCGAGGGCCATTTCCGCTGCATATTCGATTTGGGCCGGCGTCCCGCCGAAGAGTTGACAGGCCGCTGCCGCCGCCATGGCGCACGCCACACCGACCTCGCCCTGGCATCCCACCTCGGCGCCTGATATGGACGAGTTCGTCTTGGCCACATTGCCGAACAGTCCGGCCGTAGCCAACGCTCGCAGGATGCGCACCCGTAAAAAATTCCGCGAAGTCGCCAGATGATAGACTACGGCCGGCACGACTCCGCACGACCCGCACGTAGGCGCCGTTACGACCACGCCGCCCGAGGCATTCTCCTCGGCCGAAGCCAAAGCATAGGCATAGATTTTGGCGCGCGAGCTCAACGAATCGGTATAACTTTTCGATTTGACCCAATAGGTGCTCGCCTTGCGCGCGACCTTCAGCCCGCCGGGCAGTACGCCGTCGTTGTTCAGTCCGCGCTGGATCGTTTCGCACATCACCGTCCAGATATGGTCGAGATAATCCCAGATTTCGGGCCCTTCGCAATCGTCGACATACTCCCAATAGGTTTTGCCCTCATCGTAGCACCAGCGTTTGATTTCGGTGATGGTGGTCATCGGATAGACTTTACGCGGCGTTTCGGTGCGGGTCGTCTCGTTCGCCAGCGCACCGCCGCCGATGCTGTAAATCGTCCAGTTGTCCACGACCTCACCGTTGCGCACCCCCTCGTACAACATGCCATTCGGATGGAACGGCAGCGTAACGTCTGGTTTCCAGACGATTTCGGTCGGGGCGACGGGCTCTAACACCGAGCGGATGGCCGCATCGGTCAGGTGGCCCTTACCGGTCGCAGCGAGCGACCCGTAGAGCGTTACGCGATAGGCGTCGGCCTGCGGACAACGGGCGGCAAACTGTTCGGCGGCCCGTTTGGGGCCCATCGTGTGGCTGCTCGAGGGGCCGTTTCCGATTTTATAGAGTTCTTTCAACGATTCCATAACGACAAAAAGATCGGACGCACAAAGATACATTTTTTACGCGATTATATACCCTGATATACCCACGTTTTTCGACCCTGTTTTTCAAATCCGACCGCATCTTCGCGGCCGCGACAGGGGTTCCGATCGCCCCTCGCTTCGCCGGACGCTTACGGTTGCAAAGATCGGGCTGTTGATCCGTTCGCAAAAATGCAACAAGAAAAAAAGAGCCCCGAAGAGCTCTTTTTCCTGTTGCGAATCGCTTCCCGATTAGAAGAGATCCACCCCGGGCAGGCTGGCGATGAGGAACGTAGCCGCAACCGTCAGGATGGCGTACAACTCCGGAAAAGCAGCCAGAATCAACGTCTTACCCATCACGTCATGGCCGTTGCCGATGGCTGCGATACCGTTTGCGCAGACTTTCGCCTGGTAGATGGAGGCGGCCAGATTGACTAAACCGACCAGCAGACCGGCACCGAAAATCGCGGCGCCCTGCACCATCGTGGGAGCCGTCAGACCGCTCTGCACCAGGAAGAAGCAGACGAATCCGTAGAGGCCCTGCGAACCCGGGAGCGCAGACAGGATCATGTAGCTGCCGAATGCGTTGCCGTTTTTCTTCATGGCACCCACCGAGGCCTGACCTGCGATCGAGGTTCCGACGGCCGAAGCGATACCTGCGAGACCCACCATCAACGCTACGCCGACGTAGGCCAAAACCAAAGCTGTTGTTTCCATAATCATTTGTTTAATTTGTTATTTTATAATTCGTTATCATTCATTTTGCGGATCGGGTCGAATGCCCGCGGCGCCATCTCGAATCCGGCGTTCTTGAAGAACTCCACGAAGGTGAGACGCATCGGATGAACGAACGACGAGATCGTCGACATGAAGAGGTTGATGCCGTGGCCGATCAACAGGATCGGGATCATGATGAGCAGCCGCACGGCAATGTTCGACCCTTCGGGCACGAAGCCGTCAGCCAACGTATTGAATACCAGCGCTAGTACGCCGCCCGAAAGGCCGATGGCGAACAGACGGATGTACGACAGCACATCGCTCAACAGACCCGTCAGATTGTTATAGAGCTCCCACAGTCCGGCTCCAATGTTGACCAACGGGTTGCGCCGCGGATTGTTCAGCAGCAACAGCAGCGCGCCGCCGATCCCCAGGGCGACATAGAAAGCGACAGAATCCGCTGTGAACCCATGGATTGCAGCGCCGGCCATCGGCAGCCCCATCGCCAAACAGCACGACAACAGGATGATGAACCAACCCAAGGCGCCCAACGTGTTGGAAAGTCCGAAAAGCCGGATTTTCGTCCACAGGTTCAGCGCCATACCGAACAGAATCTGCACGACGCCGATGACGAGCGAAAGCGTGAAGAACTGTTTCTGGAAGTCGATGAACGGCACCGACGGGAAATACTCCTTGAGGTTCACGCCGAACACCGAACCGCAGAGCAGTCCGAACACGACGGTCGACACGGCGCAAAGCGTCGCGAACCAAGCTGCGCGGTGCATCATGCCGTTCGTACGGTATTTCCGGAGCATGAAAAGTCCGGCCAGCAGCAGAATCGCGCCGTAACCGGCGTCGTTCAGACAGATGCCGAAGAAGAGCATGTAGAACGGCGCGAAGAAGGGTGTCAGATCGAGCGTGCCGTACTTCGGACGGGCGTACATGTCGCCGACCAATTCGAACATCCGGGCGAAGCGGCCGTTTTTCAGTTTCACGGGCGTCTCGTCCTCGGGCGTCGGGGCCTGTTTGAGGTAGACCACATTGGGATACTCCTCGAGCAGGGCATCGACCTTGTCCGAAGTCTCTTTTTCGGCCCAGCCCTCCATCACCAACAGCGTATCGTCGGCCGCCTTGCGGGCGGTCGCTTTCACGCGCGCACCCTGCAACTGCTCTTTCAGCGCAGCGGCGCCTGCCAGGAGCAGCTTTTCCGAAGCCGACACGCGAGCGAACTCGGCATCCAATGCGGCGAGACGCTGTTCATTCTCGGCGATCTGCCGTTCCGCCTCGCGAATATCAATCGCGGGCGTTTTCATCTCCTGGGCATCCAACGCGACCTCCTCGCCCGGAGCCGCGACGATCACGAAATAGACCATCGTTTCGGTGCGGGCGACCTCCGACACGGTATATTGCGCCGACCATTCGGCGATCGACTTGTCATAGGTTCCGGCCTGCGCCGAGAAATAGTGCAGCACGATACCCCGTTCGGCCAAAGCAGCCGCACGCTGCACGTCGAACCCGCCCCACGGGCGCAGTTCGTCGGCGCACTTCTCCAACCGGCCGATCTCCGCACGGAGCGCAGCGGCCTGTTGTTGAGCGGCCAGATAATGTTCGTAAGCCTCGGCCGGCGTGGCGAAAGGTTCGGCTTTCAGGCCGGCATGCGCTTCGTCCTTGCGATATTCGCGAATGAAGTCGATCGCCTTGGCATGTCCCTCGATGTCGAGCATCAGTTGACGTTCCGCCTCCGAGGGTTCCCAACCGGTCGCGGTGATATCCACTAATCCCAATTCCCGCAGCCTGTCGATAAAATCTTCGCGCTGCGCCGCAAAAAGCACGAAGTCGTATTTCATCATCGGAGCGATCATAGCATAGCGCCCTCCCCGGCTCGTTGTTGTTTGGTTTTCACGATTTTCTGGGCCGATTTCGATAGATTCTCCTCGTCCTCCATAAAGCGCTTGATTTTGCGGATGGCGTCCTCGTAGCCCGGAATCTGCACCTTCTCGTACAGATTGACCTTCTGGGTCGTCTTGCGGCGGGCCTTGTCCAGCAGCTCCATCTTGCGGTCATAGACCGCCTGTTCGAGCCCCAACCGGGCCAGCCGCTCTAAAATATCGACCCCGGCGACGAACCACACGGGCGACGAAAAGAGGTCGTAAGGCTTCTGTTCGAACCGCACCTCGCGCAAAACGGGGGTGCGCACACCGGCGATCTTCTGTTCGTCAAGCTCCACGTCGGCAATCCGCACCAAATCGCTGTCGAATTCGCCCCACAAGGCCTGCATGTAGTCGTACTCGGCCTTGAGCGCATCGACGCGCCGCTGGTAGTCGGTCGCCGCATCCCGCGCTTTCTTCACCTCGGAGCGCAGGGCCGACTCCTTGCTCTTGATCGTCGGCAGCGCCTTCTGCCGCATCTTGAGCTGTTTGCCCAACTCGCCGAGCGAAGTCTTGTTGTATTGGAATTTGATAGCCATGACCGTAACGATTAGGCTTTTTTCCAGTATTTGTTGATAAGCTCCTCCTTAATCGCCACCTCCTCTTTGGAGAAATACTCGGCGAAGAGCGTCCACGCCGTGTCGAGCATCTCGGTGATGCCGATATTGACGTCGATGGCCAACAGCTTCTCCGAATAGTCGTGGGCGAATTTCAGCGTGCGTTCGTCGTAATCCGACAGGTCGAAACCGTTTTCCAACTTGGTCCTGGCGTTCGCGGCGTCGGCGTAGAGGCGCACGCAGGCGTTCATCACCTGCGGATGATCTTCGCGGGTCTTCCTGCCGATGACGAGCTGTTTCAGACGCGACAGCGAACGGAACGGGTCGACGATGACCCTGCCCGTATCGGAGTCGTTGCGCAGGAAGAGCTGGCCCTCGGTAATGTAACCCGTGTTATCGGGGATGGCGTGCGTAATGTCGCCGCCCGAAAGGGTCGTTACGGCGATGATCGTGATCGAACCGCCGTTGGGCAGCTGCACGGCCTTCTCGTAGATTTTCGCCAGGTCGGAGTAGAGCGAACCCGGCATCGAGTCCTTCGACGGAATCTGATCCATACGGTTCGAGACGATGGCTAATGCATCGGCATACAGCGTCATGTCGGTCAGCAGCACCAGCACCTTTTCGCCCTTGTCGACGGCGAAGTATTCGGCAGCGGTCAGCGCCATGTCCGGCACGAGCAGACGCTCGACGGGCGGATTCTCGGTCGTGTTGACGAATGAAACGATTCGGTCGAGGGCGCCGGCATTCTCGAACACCGACTTGAAATAGAGGAAGTCGTCGTTCGTAAGGCCCATGCCGCCCAAGATGATCTTGTCGGCCTTCGCACGCAGGGCCACATTGGCCATGACGGCGTTGTAGGGCTGGTCGGGATCGGCGAAGAACGGAATCTTCTGACCCGTTACGATGGTGTTGTTCAGGTCGATGCCCGCGATGCCCGTCGCGATGAGCTCCGACGGTTGCAGACGTTTGAACGGGTTGACCGTCGGACCGCCGATCTCGCGTTCCTCGCCCTCGACGATCTCGCCGCCTTCGAGCGGTTCACCGTAGGCGTTGAAGAAACGGCCGGCAAGGTTGTCCGAAACGCGGAGCTTCGGGGGTTCGCCGTGAAAGATGACCTCCGAATCGGTCGCAAGGCCCTCGGTACCGGCGAACACCTGCAACGTAACGTGTTCGCCCATGATTTTCACCACCTGCGCCAGTTTGCCGCCCACAGTCGCCAGTTCGTCGTTGCCGACGCCCTGGGCCCGCAACGTAACGGTCGCCTTGGTGATGTTGTCGATTTTGGTGTATATCTTCTGAAATGCGCGTGTTGTCATGGCTCTGCTTATTTCGATTTTTCACTCACATACTGCTCGATCTGCTTGCGGTAGCTCTCGAACTTCTCCGACTTCCACTCCGAGTAGTTCATCTGGCGGAAGAGGTTGATGAGGCCCTTGAAGAACTGCGAACAAGCCTCGAAATCGGGGAATCCGAAGTCGCGGCGGCAGATTTCGAGCACCATTTTGTACATCATCCGCTGACGTTCCATCGGACAGTTGGCGTCGATGGCGTCGAACGCATCCTGCTGCAGGATCACGAAGTCGATCAGCTCCGATTTCCAGAACCGCTCATGGTACTCCACGGGCACGCCGTCGTCGCCGAGGATATTGATCTGGTCGTTCGCCTCCTTGCCGCGCTGCACGATGGTCTTGCCCGCATAGACGAGATCGACCCAATCCTTCTCGATATGTTCGTCGAGGTAGGCGCGGATTTCGGGGTATTCGAGGTATTTCGAATAGGAATCGAGCGGATCGATGGCCGGATAGCGTTTCGAATCGGCGCGACCCTGCGAAAGCGCATAGAAGCAGCGGGCCGCCTTTTTGGTCGATTCGGTAACGGGCTCCTTCAGGTTACCGCCCGCAGGCGACACCGTTCCGAGGAACGTAACCGAACCGGTCGCGCCGTTGTCGAGCTTCACCAGACCGGCACGCGAATAGAAATTGGAGATGATCGCCGACAAGTCCATCGGGAAGGCGTCCTGGCCGGGCAGCTCCTCCAGACGGTTCGACATTTCGCGCAGCGCCTGCGCCCAACGCGACGTCGAGTCGGCCATCACCAACACTTTGAGGCCCATCGAACGATAATACTCGCCGATGGTCATACCCGTATAGACCGACGCCTCACGCGCGGCGACAGGCATGTTCGACGTGTTGCAGATGATGATCGTCCGCTCCATCAGTTTGTGTCCCGTACGGGCATCGACCAGCTCGGGGAACTCCTTGAAAATTTCGACCACCTCGTTGGCACGTTCGCCGCACGCCACCATGATGATGATATCGGCATCGGCCTGTTTCGAAATGGCGTGCTGCAGCACCGTTTTGCCGGCGCCGAACGGCCCGGGAATGAAGCCCGTACCGCCCTCGGCCATCGGGTTGAAGGTGTCGATCGGACGCACGCCCGTCTCCATGATGCGCGACGGACGGGGTTTCTCGGCATAGCAGCGCACGGCCTGCTTGACAGGCCATTTCTGCACCATCGTAACATCGTGGTCGCGCCCCTCGGCGTCGGTCAGCACGGCAACGGTGTCCGTTACCTTGTATTTCCCGGCCTTGGCGACGCTTTTCACCGTATAGGTATCGGTCATCGTGAAGGGCACCATGATCTTGTGCATCACCCACTGCTCCTTCACTTCGCCCAGCCAGCCGGCGGCGGTTACCTTGTCGCCCGCCTTGGCCAATGGAGCAAACTCCCACTCGGCATCGTAGTCGATGGGGTCGGTGATCGAACCGCGGGCGATGAAGAGCCCGTCCATCTTTTCGAGGTCGTTTTGCAGACCGTCGTAGTTGCGCGACAAAAGGCCCGGGGCCAGCGTCGCTTCGAGCATGTGCCCTTCAAACTCCACGCGGTCGCCGATTTTCAGCCCGCGGGTGCTGTCGAAGACCTGCACGTAGGCATCGTCGCCTATGACCTTGATGACCTCGGCCATCATCCTGGTATCCCCCGTGTACACGTAGCAGATTTCGTTCTGGCCCACAGCTCCATCGGCCTTCACGATGACGATGTTCGAGATGATACCGTGCACTTTTCCAGTAGTTTTCATCGGTATGTATTTTTCATTGTTCATTTCATGCACCTTTTCTCGCCTCGGCATGGCCCGTGCAGGCACGGCTCCGCCCTCGGCCTATCGAAAACGTTCGTTTCCTGCAATCCATCGACGGCCGTCCAATTCGGCGATCAGCCGGTCGAACATCGCCCGGCCGCGGGCGGCATCGAGCAGCGTCCAGCGGGCCACGATATTCACCCGCACCAAATACGAAAGAATGGCATTCCGGTCGAAATAGTCGAATCGGGCCAGCTCCGCCGCCTGGTTCCAGCGGATGGCGTCGATCTTGTGCTCTTTTTCGATGAGATCGCCATCCTCGCTGACCGCCGCGATCAATCCGTCGATATAGGGCAATTCGCCGCGCAGACCGAAGTCGGCGGCCGAACTGCGCTGCAATTGATCGACCACGTCGCCGCCGCCGACCGTAACCTCCTCGACGGGGCGCCCCGTCGCACGGGCCGTAACTGCGGCCGTTACATTGCGCAGCGTGCGGTCGAAATCGGCCCACGCCCGCAGGAAATCGCATCCCTGCCGCTGGCAAAGCCCGTAATAGGCTTCGAACAGCGCCGTTTCGAAACGCACGGTCGTGTCGACCGTCTCGGCGTCCTCGCCCTCCGGATCGGCGAATGCGCGGACCACCGCCGCCAAGGCATCGGGCAGCCGGCTCGGCGATTTGAGCTCCTCCTCCGACTCTTCACGGGAGAAATTGCCCAACGGATTGAACGCCGTGCGTCCGGCCCGCAGCGCGATCAGATTTTCGCAGTCGTAATAACCGTAAAGCAGGCGAACCTGACGGGCATCGGCCGCCGTAACGCCGTCGAGAATCTCCCGAACGATGGCACCGGCATCGAATCCCTTGTTTTCGCCGTCGAGCGCATACTCCTTCAGTCCGGCTACCAGACTGTAATAATTCGTGCGGAACATGCCCGTTACGCATTAAAGAGGAGTTGCGAGACCTTTTCGCGCAGATATTCGCCGAGCAGCGCCTCGACATCGGCATCGGAGAACGAAATATAATAGCCTCCCTCTTTGGCTCCCACCTTGAAGCCGGTCTTGACCTCCTTCGAATAACCGACCTCGATGCCTGCCTCCAGCAGCGCCTTCGCCTCGGCAGCCATCGCCTGATCGAGTTTTTCACGCTCGGATTCGGGCAGCAGCGCCTGCAACGAGACCTTTCCGGAGTAGGCGCCGTTCCAGTTCTTCGCCACGGCGATCAGCATCTCCTTGATAAAGGCCGCATCCATACCGGCAGCCTCGACCCCCTTTTCGGTGGCGCGCGCCACGATCAGCGAGGCGATTTCAGACTTGATTTTCGCCACGGCCTGCTTTCCGGCGAGCGCGATCTCAGTCATCGTGTTCTTGCCGATATCCTCGGCCTTGTTCTCGGCCTGTCGGACGATCGCCTCGGCCTGCGCCCGCGCTTCGGCAAGCATTTTTTCGGTCTGCTGCTTGGCCGCAGCCACCAACCGATCGGCCTCGGCGCGCCCCTTTTCCAGCCCTTCGTCGTAGAGTCTCTGCGTAAGCTGGTCCAATTTCGAAGTATCCATAGATATGATAGTTTTGTAATTTTTCCGATCCGCACACAAAGTTAGAAAAAATTTCCGGAATACGGCAAAAATCGAACCCTTGATTTGCTCGATTTCAGACAAAAACCGGGTAGATCGGAACAGACGGGGCCGTCGATCCATTTTCAACGCTGTTTTCAAATCCGGCCGCCGCTCCCGGATTGGGCCCACCCCTGCACCCCCCCCGCCTTGGCGAAAGCCTCCGTCGGAACGCGCAATGCCCTACGGCTTGCAGCATACCACCCGCTCCAAATCGCATCCAATCGTTTGAAAAAATTCGTATTTTTGTCCGTGTGAACATCCACGATCCGAACGACCTATGGCAGACAACTATTTGGAACGCAAAATGGAGGAATATCGGACACGGCCCTCCTCCCGCCGCACGCCCGCGGCCAATCTCGGAAAGCTGCTTCTGAAAAACCGCAGCTTCCGCGGCTACGACAGCCGGTTCATCGTGCGCGAAGACCAGCTCCGGCGCATCATCGCCGTCAACACCCGCATTCCGTCGGCCCACAATCAACAGGTGCTGCGGTTCCGCCCCGTGCTGGCCGACGAAGCCCCGAAGTTACTGGCCCATATCCATTTGGGCGGAGCGCTGCCGGAGCTGCACCTGCCGCTGCCGGGCACCGAGCCGAACGCCTTCATCATCTGCTGCTCGACCGTCGCCGAAAACCGATACGTGGATATGGATTTGGGCATTTCGGCGCAAAGCATGCTGCTGCAGGCCACGGAGATGGGGCTGAACGGTCTCTGTATCGGGGCGTTCGATCGGGAGCCCATCCGCCAAGCGTTCGCCCTGCCGTGGAAACCGCTGCTGATTCTCGCCATCGGCAAAGGGGCCGAGCGGATCGAGCTGACCGAAATCGGCACCGCAGACGATCACGCCTACTACCGCGCCGACGGGACGCACTACGTGCCGAAAGTGCGGATCGGGGAGCTGATTATCGAATAATCGAATAACCGCGAATCACAAACGCTATCTGCGACTCGCGCGGCTCAAAGAGCCGCCACATGCGAATATGCCACAAACGTAGCACCTTGGCGGGGTTTCCGTCGAACCCCGCCAAGACGGGGGGGGGGCAGGGGTGGGCCCAATCCGGGAATGCGGCCCGAAACCGCGAGAACCACGACCGGCGGCGATGCAAATCCGGCCGCCGACCCAATTCGGTATAAATCGGTATGAACCGGTATCAAATAGCGTCGCCCGAATAAAACGGCCGCCCGATGGATTCGGGCGGCCGTTCGCTGTGTTGAGCTACCAAGATTCGAACTTGGAATAACAGGACCAGAATCTGTTGTGTTACCATTACACCATAGCTCAATGTCCCTTTCGACGGTGCAAAAGTAGAATATTATTTTTCAACTGCAAAGAAAATCGACAAAATTTTTCATACCTTTGACTTGCATTTTACGAAGCCATCCCAACAACTCGAACGCTATGAATATCAAACTCCGTCTCACGCTCATGAATTTCCTCCAATTCGCCGTCTGGGGGTCTTATTTGGTTTGCATCGGCAATTTTTTAGGCCGCGTCGGCCTGGGCGAATACATCTCCTGGTTTTATATCGCCCAGGGCGTCGTCTCGATCTTCATGCCGGCCATCATCGGCGCCATCGCCGACAAGTTCGTCGAGCCGCAGCGACTGCTGGGCCTGTCGCATCTGACAGCCGCCGCGTTCATGCTGCTCGCCGCCTGGTTCGGACATCAGGCCACCGCGCTGACCGCCGCAGGAGCCGCGACCTCCATCACCCCGATCTTCACCGCCTACTGCGTGAGCGTGGCTTTCTACATGCCGACCATCGCGCTCTCCAACACCGTCGCCTTCTCCATTCTCAAAAGCAAAGGCTGCGACACGGTCAAGGATTTCCCGCCGATCCGCGTCTTCGGCACCGTGGGCTTCATCGCGGCCATGTGGTTCGTCAATTTCGTCCGGTTCGGCGCCGACGGGCTCGCCGCCCAATTCACCTACATGCAACTGATCGTCTGCGGCGCTTTGGGCCTGCTGCTCGGACTCTATTCGTTCACACTGCCCCGCTGCCCCATCGACCGCACGACCTCGCAGGAGAAAAAATCGCTGTCGCAACGGCTCGGCCTCGACGCCTTCGTGCTGTTCAAGCAGAAAAAAATGGCGCTGTTCTTCGTATTCTCGATGCTGTTGGGCGTCTCGCTCCAGATCACCAACGGATATGCGACCCCCTATATCAACAGTTTCGCCGCCCGCTCCCAAAGTTGGTTCGCCGAAAATCCGACACTGTTAGTCTCCGTATCGCAGGTTTCCGAAGCGCTTTGCATTCTCCTGATTCCTTTCTTCCTCAAACGGTTCGGCATCAAGCGGGTCATGCTCATGGCGATGATCGCATGGGTGCTGCGATTCGGGTTCTTCGGCATCGGCACGACGGAAAATCCGGCGGGCGTATCGCTGCTCTTCCTCTCCTGCATCGTTTACGGCGTCGCGTTCGACTTCTTCAACGTCTCGGGAGCCCTGTTCGTCGAGCAGGAGGCCGCCAAACCGATGCAGGCGAGTGCGCAGGGACTTTTCATGCTGATGACCAACGGCATCGGCGCGTCGGTCGGCACGTGGATCGCAGGCAAGATCGTCAACCGCTATTGTTCGTGGCAGGAGGGCTATCTGCTGGCCCGCGAAGGCGTCGACGGAGGCTGGACGGCGACGTGGCTCATCTTCGCCGCCTACGCATTGGTCGTAACGGTGGTCTTCGCCCTCGTGTTCCGATACAAACACCGGACGACCGTTCGCAACTCATAATTCAATAGAGGTTGTCGTACATGGATTCGCTCTTGTCGTACTTCAAGTCGGCCAGCGAACCCGCCTTGACCCCGATATTGAAGCTCCAGCTGCGGTGGAACCCGAACGGGATCCACGAAAAAGACATCTGCCAGCAATGCAGGTCGCGCGAAATGGAGACCGACGAAGTGGTCAGCTTCTTCTTCATGATATCGAAGCCGCCCTGGAACGTCAAGCCCATCTTCGGCGTCAGATTCAACGAACCGTTGAATCCGATGGTCTGCGTTACGTTCTTCCGATAGCCCGTCGTGCCGTTGTTGACATAGGAGATGGAGTAATTGACCGCATAGTTGAACCCGATGTTCCACGGCAGGGAGAAATCATAGTAACTCTGGGCCATGTACTGCCTTCGCAGCACGGGATCCATCCGCCCGTAGGGGTCATAGAAGGGGTTCATGTATTCGGGCGGCAGGCTCGTGATATCGTTGATCGCCGGATCGGAACGATCCTGGCGCGACTTGAACGTATAGCCGAACGACCAGCCCGTGGAGAGGACACGGCCCGGGAAAAAGAGCTTGTCGATCCGCCGGCCCTCGGGCGTTACGCGATAGGGGTCGAGCGTCGCCGACAGATTGAGGCCGAAATTGTTGAACAGCGTGGTGCGGAACGACACCGGAATGGTCGACAGCCGCATCGAATCGGCCAGAAAGTTGTACGAACCGCTGATCGTGAAGTCGTCGATCAGCTTGATTTTCCGCACGCCCGACGTGTCGCGCTTCGACAGCACCTTCATCTCCAACGTCTGCTGGAGCGAGAAGTTCATCGACATCGAACGTCCCGACGAGGGTACGCCGTAGGCATTCACCGCATAGGGCGAATAGGTATTCGTGCGGCCGGCGGCGTCGGCCTGATAGGTGCTGTAATAGCCGTATTTCGGGTCGGAAAAGTCCGGCGCATAGGAAAACCCGAAAGAGGGGCGCAGCGTGTGGCGGATGGCCTGAATTTTCCGGTCGCGCTTCTTCTTGGTGAAATCGTACATTCCGTAAAAGGTCGTCGAGGCCGAAACGCTCATGTTGTAATTATAGAGCCGATAGAAACCGTAGTCGGCCGGCAGCGTGTCGACCTTGTTCAGCACCGGATTCCACTCGAAGTCGACCTTCTTGAAGTACCACTTCTCGGTGTAGTTGAAATTCGGCGACACGTTGATATAGTTGAACAGATTGAACGACGCCGAGATGGGAAGCGTGTGCTCGATGCCGTTGCGCATGTTGTCCAACGTCTTGCGTTTGAAGATGTCCGATTCGGTGGTCGTTACCGAGTTGGTCATCTTGGCGGTGTACTGCATGGCGATCTTCTCGTACCAACGCTCCTTGCCGGTCTTCTCCTTGCGCTTGAAGGGATAGATGCGCGACACGTTGAAGACGATATTGGGCAGCGTGAGCGAAATGGACTGATTCTGCGAGTTCTGCGAAACGGCCATGTTCGCCGAGAGCGAGAAGGGCGTGCCGGCCCAGTTCTTCGAATAGGAGATCGACGAGTTGGTCTGCGTCGCGAGAATGTCGTTGAGATTGGTGGCCGAATAGCGGCTGTAGCCGCTCGTCGCGAAGTTCACCGAGGCCGAGAAGGTCGATCCCGGGTTGGCCTTGGCGTCCTGCGAATGGGTCCACTGCAAGCGGAAATTCTTCTGCTTGATATAGTCGGGTTCCCCCTTTTCGCCGGTCTTGACACTGGAGTACTGCGCGTTGAAACTGCCGCTGTACTTGTAGCGTTTGACGTAGCGCGCCGCGGCCGACGCCTCCCACGAACCGAGCGTATAGAAACCGCCCCGCAGGACCAGATCGGCATGGTCGCCCAACGTGAAGTAGTAACCCATGTCGCGCAGGAAGAAACCCTTGCTGTACTCCTCGCCGTAGGTCGGCATCAACAAGCCCGACTTCGGCCCCATGTTGATGGGGAAAAAGCCCTCGGGAATCCCCAGGAAATAGATCGGCACGTCCTCCAACACGAGGTAGGCGGGGCCCGTTACGACCTTCTTTCCCGGAATGACCTTCGCCTTGGTCATGGCCAAATAGAAGTGCGGATGATCGGTTTCGTCGCAGGTGGTGTACTTGCCGTGCTGGATATTGATCGTGTTGTCGGGCATCTTCTTCACGCTGCCGCCGATGAGCCACCCGTCGCCCTGCTGCGTCGCCACGCCCTTGATTTTCGCCTTTTTCGAATCGAGGTTGTAGGTGATGGTGTCCATCTGGTAGGCCCCCGAACCGTCGGAAAATTCGGGTTTGGTAACGACAGGCTGCCCGTCGAGCGAATCGGCCTTGCCGTAGGCGTAGACCTGCTTCGTATCCATGTCGATGCGCATGAAGTCTGCCTTGAGATTATTGGTCTCGTAAGTGATATCGCCTTGGTTGTAGATGTAAACCAACTTGTTGCGGACGTCGTAGACGAGCGAATCGGTATTCTTGCCGAAGATCGGTTTGTCGAGGAACGCGCTCGGCTCCTTGGGCGTCTTGACCGTATCGGCGAGGCGGAGCGTATCGCCGCGCAGCGAATCCAATTCGTTCTCCTTGCGGGCGACGAGCGAATCGACCTGCGACGAGAAGATCGAATCGCGCTTCTCCTGCGGCAGGGCATTGAACTCGGACGTCCGACGGGTCTGTTCGCGCGCAGCACGCCGCATGGCCCGGCGCTGCACACCGGCGGCAGGAGCCGGATCGGTCGATCGGCCCTGCAACGCCTCGGCCGCCGTCCGCTGTGCGCTGTCGGGGGCGGAAACGGTCGAACGTGCCGTATCCTGCACCGCCGGTGCGCCCGCACCGCGGAATGCGGAGATGCCCGCCACCGTCTGCGCGAAAAAGAGCAGGACGATCGCCGCCGACAACGTATATTTCACCCTCGTTTTGGCCAAAATTCAAAAAAAATCCCTAACTTTGCCGACAAGTCGGCAAAACGCACTTCGAAAGCCCTCCGAAGAGACGGAATGCGCTTTCCCGAACCCGACAAAGATAGATAAAAATTTACAGATGACGGCAAAACACCCCTTATATTTCCTGTTCATGCGCACCCCTCTTTCCGCACGCTTTCTTTTTCTCTGCGCGGCGCTCTGCACTCCGTGGAACGCCGCAGCGGCGGAATCGTCCGGCCGCGGGATCAGCGTCATCGTGCTCGATGCGGGCCACGGAGGCTCCGACCCGGGCGCCCGCTATGCGGGGGTCAACGAAAAGGATATCACGCTGAAAGTGGTGCTGCGATTGGGCAAACGCATCGAACAGGAGATGCCCGGCGTGAAGGTGGTCTACACGCGCAAGACCGACAAGGCGCTGGGCCCCACGAAATACGACGATCTGCAAGCCCGCGCCGACATCGCGAACAAGGCGGGCGGCGACCTCTTTCTGTCGGTGCACGTGAACGCCTCGCGTCAGTCGGCCGCGAGAGGCACCGAAACCCTCGTCATGGGCGAATCGACCAAAGAACAGCGCTACAACGAAGACGCTCTCTACGAAAACAACCGCGACGACCTGATCGATATGTCCGACGAACGCACCGCCGCCATCGTCCGCGCCTACATCCAGAACCTGCAATTCACCTACGGCGAATACAGCCTGGCGTTAGCCAACTGCATCCAGAAGAATTACGCGGCCTGCGGACGCGGCTCGCGCGGCGTGAAGCCCCAGCTGCTGCGGGTGCTCTATGCCACCGACATGCCCGGCGCGCTGACCGAAATCGGCTTTCTCTCCAACCCGGAAGAGGCGGCCTATCTGAAATCGGAAAAGGGGATCGACGAGGTCGTGCAAACGCTGTTCAAGTCGGTGAAAGAGTACTCCGCCCGTCTGTCGCAGCTGCGGGGCGAAACCGCAGGGGAGGGACAACCGGCGGCGGAGCGCCCCGTACCGGAAACGAATCCCGAACGCACGGTTTGTCCGGAGAACGAGCCCGAACCGTCCGTGATGCCGGCACAGCAACCGCAAAAACGGCAGCCCGCCGCCGGCAAGGAGCGGCCGGTTCGCTATACGGTGCAGATCCGGGCCTCCATGACCGAAGAGCCGCTGGATTCGGAACTGTTCAAAAGTTATCGGAACGCGACGAAACAAATCCTCGGCACGGATCGTTATCGGTACAAATACTGCGTAGGCGATTTCGACACCTACGCCGCAGCCCGCGAAAAATTGGGCGAAGTGCGCCGCGAATTTCCCGACGCATTCATCGTGCGCTACAAGGGCTCGCGAATCGTAAAACAGTGAAGCATGAAAAGAGAAGTCAAAATCGGTATTTTCGCCGTGGCGATGCTCGGAGCGGCTTGGGCCGGCATCCGGTTTTTGAGCGGATTCGACATCTTCAGCCGCAACGCCGAGTACTACGCGGCCTATGACCAAATCAACGGCGTGCAGAACGCCTCGCCCGTCATGATGAAAGGGGTGAAAATCGGTTCGGTTACGGGCATCGTCTTCGATCCCGCGCTCAGCGACAAGGTGCTGCTGCAGCTCACCATCAAACACCAATACCGCATTCCGGAGGATTCCGAAGCGAAAATTTTCAGCAACGGACTGATGGGCAACAAGGCGATCGAAATCATCTACGGCACCTCGACGGATTACCTCCGGAGCGGCGACACGCTGCGGGCGGGCCGCGATCGCGATCTGATGGACGTCGCCGGCTCGGAGCTGGATTTCTTCAAACAGCATTTTTCGAAAATCGCGACGGAATTGACCGCCACGCTGGAGAACCTCAACGGCCTGTTGGAGCGCAACGCCGGAAACATCGACGGGACGCTGAACCATCTGAACGAAATTTCGGGCGACATGGCTTCGGTGCTCAACGACCGGAAAGCCGATTTGCAACGTTCGATCACCGAATTTGCGGAGTTCGCGCAGATGCTCGGCGACAACAGCCCTCGGGTCGACAGTCTGATCGGCAATCTGAACCGGTTCTCGGCCCAACTGACCGACGAACAAATCGTTGCGCGGCTCGGCAAGGCGGTCGACGAACTTTCGTCGCTGATGGCCCGCATCGACCATGGCGACGGCACGATGGGCCGTCTGATGAACGACCCCGCGCTGTACGAATCGTTGGACGAAGCGGTCGGAAATCTTTCGGCTTTGCTGGCCGACGTGAAACAATACCCGGGCCGTTACGTTCATCTCTCGGTCTTCGGACGCAACCCCGATAAGATGAAAGCTAAAGCCGATCGCAAAGCGGCGAAAGCGGCCGAAAAGGCACGTCGGGATTCGTTGGAACAGGCAAACGAGCGGAATCGGTGATGAACGGAGCTTCCGGAATCGTGCGCATCGCTGCCACCGAATAACTCTTCGACAGATGGAATCCTTCGAGCGAAAAATCGGATTCGACCGCGTTCGTGCGCAGGTCGCGGAACGATGCACCATGCAGGCGGCCCGCGAACGGCTCGCCGACGAGGGATTCAGCACCTCTGCCCGCGAAATCGAACGACGGCTGTCGCTCGCCGACGAGATGCGGCTCGTGCTCGAAATGGAGCGCGAATTTTCCAACGACGACTTTCCGGAGGTCGCGGCCGTGTTCGCCAAACTGCGCATCGAGGGTTCGTTTCTCGACGTCGCCGAAGTCGTCGTCCTGCGGCAGGCGCTCACGGAAATCGGCAACATCGCTTCGTTTCTGCTCAACCGTAAGGAGCGCTATCCCGCTCTGTATGCCCGCACACGCGGCATCGAGACCTTTCCGGAAATCGTGGCACAAATCGACCGGATTGTCGATTCGCTCGGCGAGGTGCGCGACAACGCATCGCCCGAGCTGGCCCAAATCCGTCGGGCCATCCGCGAACGCGAAGGCCAAGCGGCCAAGCGGCTGCAACAGGTGCTGGCCGCAGCCAAAAGCGCCGGCATCGTCGAAGCGGATGCCCAGCTTTCGGTGCGCGACGGCAAGACGGTCATCCCTGTCTCGGCCTCGAACAAACGCAAACTCAACGGATTTATTCACGACGAATCGGCTACGGGCCGCACGTTCTACGTCGAGCCGGTCGAAGTGGTCGAACTCAACAACGAACTCCGCGAGCTCCAATATGCCGAACGGCGCGAGATCATCCGCATCCTGACCGAATTTACCGAACAGCTGCGGCCCGACGCCGAACTGTTGGCCGCTTCGGGCGATTACCTCGCCGACATCGACCTTTATCGGGCCAAAGGGCGTTGGGCGTCGGAGAACGGGGGCGTGAAGCCGATCGTTTCGACCGACGACCGGTTAGTGCTCAAAAACGCCCGTCATCCGCTGTTACAACAGACCCTGCGGGCCGCCGGACGCGAAATCGTACCGCTCGACCTGCAATTGGACGCCCACAAGCGCATTTTGGTGATTTCAGGCCCCAATGCCGGCGGCAAATCGGTCTGTCTGAAAACGACGGGCCTCATCCAATACATGTTCCAGTGCGGGTTTCCGGTGCCGACGTCGGAAATCTCGGAACTGCCCGTATTCGAAAGCCTGTTCATCGACATCGGCGACGAACAGTCCATCGACAACGACCTGTCGACCTATTCGTCGCACCTGCTGAACATGAAGCGGATGCTCGCCGAGGCCACTGACCGGTCGTTGGTGCTGATCGACGAATTCGGGTCGGGCACCGAGCCCACCATCGGCGGCGCGATCGCCGAAGCCATCCTCGAACGGCTGTTGGAGAAGGGCTGCTACGGTGTCATCACGACCCACTACGCCAATATCAAATACTTCGCCTCGAACCACGACGGCGTGGCCAACGGCGCCATGATGTTCGACGTGCAGCAGATTCGGCCGCTCTTCCGGTTGGAGACGGGCAAGCCGGGCAGTTCGTTCGCCATCGAGATCGCCCGCAAAATCGGGCTGCCCGAAGCGATCATCCGCTCGGCGAGCGACAAGGCGGGCAGCGACCACATCAACATCGAGAAACAGCTGCGCGAAATCGCCCGCGACAAACGCTACTGGGAGCAGAAACGCGACCGCATCCGGCTGACCGACCGCAAAATCGAAGAATTGGAGCAGAATTATTCCGACCAACTCATAAAAATTCGGGCCGAACGGCAGGAGATTCTGCGCAAGGCGAAACAGGAGGCGCAGGAGTTGGTGGCCGAGGCCAACCGACAAATCGAAAATACCATCAAGACCATCCGCGAAGCACAGGCCGAGAAGGAGTTGACCCGTCTGGCCCGCCGCGAGTTGGACGATTTCCGCGAACGGACGGAACAGGTCGACAGCGCCGCCCGGGACGAGGCGGTCAGCCGCGAAATCGAGCGGATCGAACGCCGCCGCCAACGCCGGGCCGAGCGCAAGGCGCAGCAGGGAGCCGCACCGGCCTCGCAACCACCCGAAGCGGCACCGAAACCCCTCGAAGTGGAGATCGGTTCGAAGGTCCGCATGGCGGGACAGGATGTCGTCGGGGTCGTGCAGGCGGTCAAGGGAGGCAAGGCGCAAGTGGCTTTCGGGCAGATGCTGACCACGGTCGACAAAAAGCGGCTTACGGTCGTGTCGAACAACGAATACCGCGAAGCGACCCGTCCGCAAAGCGCCCGCACGGTGGTGTCGGTGGACATTTCGGCCCGCAAACTCAATTTCCGCGACCATATCGACGTGCGCGGGATGCGGGCGGCCGAAGCGTTGGATGCGGTGCAGGATTTCATCGACGACGCGCTGATGGTGGGCGTCGGTTCGGTAAGCATCCTCCACGGCAAGGGCACGGGCGCCCTTAAAGAGGAGATCCGCTGCTACCTGCGCACGATTCCGGAGGTGGCGAGTGCCGTCGACGAACATGCCGATCGCGGCGGAGCGGGCATCACCATCGTTACCTTTACGGAGTAATCCGGCAAAAACCAGCAGGCGATCATACGGATCGATGCACCAACGGCCGCAAGAGTTGATCGGTTCCGGCATCCCGACCGGAGCCCCCTCCCAAGGGGAGGGGTTTAGGGTGAGGTCGAAACCGAATACGCGGCGCAGAACAGTAGCCGGATTCGAAAAAACGGGGTGAAAACCGCTGCCGGTACAAGAAAAGTACAAGGAGATGAACTATACGCTTTCACGCATCGCCGCCGTCTGCGGCGGCACCTTTTCGGGCTGCGACAGCGCCGTGCGCACGGTCGTAACCGACAGTCGGTCGCTCACCTGCGAGCTGGGCGCCGACCCGCTCTTCGTCGCCATGCGCGGCGCCAACCACGATTCGCACGACTACCTCCGCGAAATGTACGACCGCGGCGTGCGGGCCTTTCTCGTCGAGCATCCGGTCGAACCGCTGCCGGATTGCGGATACGTCATGGCCGCAAACGCCATCGACGCCTTGCAGGCGTTGGCCGCCGACTATCGGTCGCAGTTCCGCGGCACGGTCGTCGGCATCACCGGATCGAACGGCAAGACCGTCATCAAGGAGTGGATCGCCGAGGAGCTGCCCGCCGGCGTGAAGTGCTTCCGCTCGCCCAAGAGCTTCAATTCGCAGCTGGGCGTTCCCCTCTCGGTGTTGATGTTGGAGGGCGACGAGCAGTTAGCCATCTTCGAGGCGGGCATTTCGCAACCGGGCGAAATGGAGCGGTTGGAGCGCATCATCCGTCCCGACGTGGTGCTGTTCACCTCGATCGGCGACGCCCATCAGGAGAATTTTCAGGATTTGGGCCAGAAATGCGAGGAGAAGCTCGTTTTGGCCCGTCGCGCCCCGACGCTCATCTACCACAGTTACTACGAACCGTTGAAAGCCTGCATCGCCGCGCGTTTCGCCGACCGGATTCCGGCCGGTGCGCCGGAAAGCGGGACGGACGAGGCATTCGAACAGCCGATGCCGGACACGCCCCTGCGCATCGTCGATGCCGCCGCGTTCCCCGCCCCCTCGGCGGCCCTCATGGGCAATGCCGCCTCGCGCCGCAACGCCCAGCTGGTCGGAGCCTTCTGTGCGGCGATGAACTATCCCGCACCGACATTCGCCGCAACGCCGACGGTCGCCATGCGGTTGGAGGTCAAGGAGGGCATCTACGATTCGGTCCTGGTCAACGACGCCTACAATCTCGATCTCAATTCGCTGGCGCTGGCGCTCGACTATCTGCACACGGTCGCGCTCGGACGCCGGCGCACGCTGGTGCTGTCGGATATCGCCCAGAGCGGGCTGAACGACGACGCGCTCTATCATCGGGTGGCGGAGATGGTCGCCCGGGCGGATATCGACCGGTTGGTCGGCGTAGGCCCCAAACTGAAACGCCATGCGTCGCTGTTCGGCTGCGAGAAGGAGTTTTTCGCCTCGACCGACGCGTGCATCGCCCGCATCGGCCGCCAGGCGATCGCGGGCTGCGCCGTGCTGCTGAAAGGAGCCCGCGACTTCCGGTTCGAAAAATTGGCCCACGCCCTTTCGCGCCGGAGCCACACCACGGTGCTCGAGATCGACCTCGACGCGATGATCCACAATCTGAACTGCTTCCGCGCGAAGTTGGCGCCGCACACCCGTTTGGTGGCGATGGTCAAGGCCAACTCCTACGGAGCCGGGAACTTCGAGGTGGCGCAGATGCTGCAATACCAAGGGGTCGACTATTTGGCCGTCGCGTTCACCGACGAAGGGGTTCTGCTGCGCGAACGGGGTATCACGATGCCGATCGTGGTACTCAATGCCGATGCCGACAGTTTCGACCAGATGATCGCCAACCGGCTCGAACCGGAGATTTACAGTCTCCGTTCGCTGACCGATTTTGCGTCAGCGGTCTCCCATGCGGGCGAGGCGCACTATCCCATCCACCTCAAATTGGACACGGGGATGCACCGGTTGGGCTTCGTCGAGGAGGAGCTCGGCGAACTGTGCGAGACGCTGCCCCGCTATCCGCAGGTGAAGGTCGCCACGATCTTCTCGCACCTAAACTGCTCGGACATGCCCGAAGAGGATGCCTATACCCGCGCCCAGATCGCCCGCTACGATCGGATGAGCGCCGCCGTGGCCGCTTCGCTCCCCTATCCGGTCATCCGGCATACGGCCAACTCGGCCGCCATCGAGCGCTTCCCCGAAGCGCAGTTCGACATGTGCCGGCTCGGTTTGGGACTCTACGGATTCGGCTGCGAACACAACGACGCCTTGCGCCCCGTCTCGGCGCTGAAGACGCGCATCGTGCAGATCAAGCACCTGGCAGCCGGCGATACGGTGGGCTACGGACGCGCCGGCAAGCTGATCCGCCCGACCGTTACGGCGACCATTCCCGTCGGCTATGCCGACGGGCTCGACCGTCATTTGGGATGCGGCCGCTGGTCGATGCGCGTGGCCGGACAGCCGGCTCCGATCGTCGGACGCATCTGCATGGACAGCTGCATGATCGACATCTCCGACATCGCAGGCGTCCGCGAGGGCGACGAGGTAACGATCTTCTCGGCCGCCGCAGGCAACGACCTCGAGACGATGGCCCGTGTGCTGGACACCATCCCCTACGAAATCATGACCTCGGTGTCGAACCGCGTGAAACGCATCTATCTGAAAGAGTAAGCCATGCACGGAACCCTCTACCTGCTCCCCTGCCCCATCTCCGATGAAACCGATCCGTGGGAGGTGCTGCCCGCAGCCAACCGCACGGTGATGGATGCGCTGGATTACTTCATCGTCGAGCATACCCGCACAGCCCGCCGCTTCCTCTCGAAAGCGGGCATCGCACGGCCGATCGACACGATCGAATTCCGCGAGCTGAACGAACACTCGACCCGAGACAGCGAGGTCGAAGCGCTGATCCGACCGCTGTTGCAGGGACGCTCGGCAGGCCTCCTCTCGGAGGCGGGCGTACCGGGGGTCGCCGATCCGGGTGCATGGGCCGTCGAAGCCTGCCACCGGCACGGCATCCGCGTCGTGCCGCTCGTCGGCCCCTCGTCGATCATTCTGGCGATGATGGCTTCGGGGCTGAACGGACAATCGTTCGCATTCAACGGCTACCTGCCCGTCAAACCGCCCGAACGGGCGCGGGCCATCCGTTTCTTCGAGCGCCGCGCCCGTGCCGAAGGGCAGTCGCAGCTCTTCATCGAAGCGCCCTACCGCAACGCCAAGCTGATAGAACAGCTCTTGCAGACGCTCGCCCCCGAAACGCAGCTCAGCATAGCGGTCGATCTGACCGCCCCGAACGCCTTCGTCGAGACGCACACCGTAGCCGAATGGCGCCGCCGTCCGCTGCCCGAGAGCAACAAGCGTCCGGCGATCTTCCTCATCGGCTGACCCGCATACGCCCCCGGCGCGCAGGAACCGGCACCTCCTCCGCGTGCCGACCCTCCTCCGACGGTTCCGAACCCTTGGTATGCAATTTGTGCAGACCCTTGCGAAAAGCGAAAACAAAAACAACCGATATGAAAAAGGAAAAAGTTTACAATGAAGCGGTTAGCAGCGACGAAGGATTCACCGAAGGCGACGGTTATCCGTCGTGCGAAGGACAGCCGTGTGCCAATGTGGCAGACGAAACCGACGGTCAGTCTGACATAATGACAGAAAATGCCGACAGCCGGCAGTTCGCCGAAGCGGAAAAAGCGGCTCAAAAAGAGGCGGCCGATGCGGAAAAGCAACCCGCCGAGGAGCGTTTGCGGGCCGAGATCGACCAATGGAAAGACAAGTTCCTCCGCCTGCAAGCCGAATTCGACAACTACCGCAAGCGCACGCTCAAGGAGAAGATGGATTTGGTGCAGACCGGCGGACGCGACGTGCTGCTGGCCATGCTGCCGGTTCACGACGACATCGTGCGCGCCGTTGCGGCGATGGAAAAGAGCGACGACATCCAGGCCCTGCGTTCGGGCGTCGTGCTCATCGCGCAGAAATTCACCGAAGCCCTGCGGCAGAAAGGCGTAACGGCCATCGAGGTAACCGGCAAGGAGTTCGATCCCGAGACCTCGGAGGCCGTGGCCCGATTCGCCGCCGGCGAGGAGATGAAGGGCAGGGTGGTCGACACCGTGCAGACTGGCTACCTGCTGGGCGACAAGGTGCTGCGATTCGCAAAAGTAGTTGTAGGAGAATAAGCCATGGCAGAAAAGAGGGACTACTACGAAGTGCTGGGCGTCCAGAAAAACGCTAACGCCGACGAAATAAAGAAGGCCTACCGCAAAGCGGCGATCAAATACCACCCCGACAAAAATCCGGGCGACAAAGAGGCCGAAGAGAAATTCAAGGAGGCTGCCGAGGCCTACGACGTGCTGTCGAACCCCGACAAACGGGCCCGCTACGACCAGTTCGGCCATGCGGGCATGAGCGGTGCCGCAGGAGGCGGAGCCGGCGGATTCGAAGGATTCGGCGGGTTCTCAATGGAAGACATCTTCTCGCAGTTCGGCGATATCTTCGGCGGCCATTTCGGCGGGGGCTTCCATTCGTCGGGCGGCGGACAGCGGGTCAACCGCGGTTCGGACATCCGCATCAAGGTACGGCTGACGCTGGCCGAAATCGCCGCAGGCGTAACCAAAAAGCTGAAAATCAACAAGACCGTCGCCTGCGACAAGTGCGGCGGCACGGGCGCCCGCGACAGCAACGCCTATGCGACCTGCCCGACCTGCAACGGCACCGGCTATGTAACGCGGGTCGAGAGCACCTTCTTCGGGCGGATGCAGACCCAAAGCAGCTGCCCGACCTGCGGCGGCACCGGAAAGACCATCTCCAAGCCGTGCGACAAATGCCACGGCGAAGGAACGCTGCGCGGTCAGGAGGTCGTCGAAATCAAGATTCCGGCGGGCGTGGGCGAAGGCATGGCCCTGACGGTTTCGGGCAAGGGCAATGCGGCGTCGCACGGAGGCGTGAACGGCGATCTGTTGGTCCTCATCGAAGAGGAACCGAATCCGGAATTGATCCGCGACGGCAACGATCTGATCCACAATCTGAATATCACCGTAACGACGGCGCTGTTAGGCGGCACGGTCGAGGTCCCGACGGTCGACGGACGGGCCAAAATCAAAATCGCCCCGGGCACGCATGCCGGCAAAGTGCTGCGATTGGGCGGCAAGGGGCTGCCCGACGTCAACGGGTACGGCCGCGGCGACGAATTGGTCGTCGTGGACATTACCATACCGTCGAAACTCAATGCCGAGGAGAAAAAGCTGGTCGAGCGATTAGCCGGACTGCCGGATTTCCAGAAAGCCGAATCGGTCAGGAATCAGAATATCTTCGAACGGATGAAGAATTTCTTCCGTTAGGAGCGGGCGGTATTCCGCATACGAATTTTTTCGATTTTTCATAAAAAAACGAGACAGCATGTTAGGGTTCACGCCATTCAAGAGACACGCCAACAAGTTCAACTACATTCCGCGGTACTACGACCCCGAAAAGGAGGCCCGCGAACAGCGCCGCGCCGAACTGCACGGCCAACGCTCCGACGACGACCGCGAATACCGTCCCGGACAGTACATCCGCACGCAGCGCGAAGCGCGTGCGAACCGCCGTTCGCGCACGAACAGCGGCCGCATGCGGATCTGGCTCTATTTGGGAATCGCGTTTCTGGCTCTGCTTTTCATCCAGTTGGTATACCCGCGGTTGGCCTCGTTCTTCACGAACATGGAACGCACGCCGACTCGGACCGAGATACAGGAGGAGGTCGGCGACTTCGACCCGTCGGCCCCGATCACGATCGTACCCAACGATTACGAAGAAGGAGAATCCGAATAAAAATGGCAGACAGAATCCGATTGCTTTCCGAAATCGTCGCCAACCAGATCGCGGCGGGCGAGGTGGTCGAACAACCCGCCTCGGTCGTCAAGGAGATGATGGAGAACGCCCTCGATGCCGGTGCCCGGAGCGTGCGGGTCAACTTCCGCAAAGGCGGCCTGGAATTGATCCAGATCGTCGACGACGGATGCGGCATGTCGCCCATCGACGCCCGCCTGGCCTTCGACCGGCACGCCACGAGCAAAATCGTCTCGGCCGACGATATCTATCATCTTCACACCTTCGGATTCCGCGGCGAGGCGCTCGCTGCGATCTCCGCCGTGGCGCAGGTCGAGTTGCGCACCCGCCAGCCGGAGGACGAATTGGGTACCGTAACGAACCTCAACGGAGGCAAACTCATCTCGCAGGAACCGATCCTGTGCCCCGTGGGGTCGCAGTTTTTCGTACGCAACCTGTTTTTCAACGTACCGGCCCGCCGGCGGCGGTTCGAAACCCGCATTCAGGCGGCCGCCACGCAAATCCGAAACGAATTCCAGCGGGTCGCGCTCTGTTATCCGGAGATCGCTTTCGAGCTTTACGCCAACGATGCGCCGCTCTATTCGTTAGCGGCCGGATCGCTCGCCGAACGCATCGTCGACGTCGTGGGCCGCCACATCAAACAGAACCTGCTCGACGTCTCCGCCGAGACGTCGATCGCCTCGGTCAAGGGATTCATCGGACGGCCCGCCGCCGTCAAACGACGCTCCGCCGCCGAACAGTTCCTGTTCGTCAACGGACGATTTTTCAAGAGCAATTACCTGAACAACGCCATCCTGAAAGCCTACGAGAAGTTGATTCCCGAGAGTTTGCAGCCCTCGTTCTTTCTCTACCTGACGATCGCCCCCGACCGCATCGACGTGAACATCGATCCGCACAAAACCGACATCCATTTCGCCGACGAGCAGGCCGTATGGCAGATCGTCAACGCCGCCGCACGGGAGACATTAGCCAAAACGGGCGCCGTGCCGATGATGGACTTCGATCGCAGCGATACGATCGAAATTCCCGTCCTGCAGCAGGGTGCCGTCTACGCAGAGCCGTCCGCGTTGAGCAATGCCGACTACAATCCGTTCAGCGAGAGCTATATCGACCCGACCGCACCGGCTCCGGATGTCGAGTTCACGGGATTCGACGTCCCCTACACCGACGCGGAAGCCGACTCCTCGACGCCTTCGCCGAAACTCGCGGCGAAGTCCGGTTCGGCACACGGCGAACGTCTCCGCCCGACGGGCATCCAGCCCAACACCGATTTCGAGGAGTTCGCCTCGGCGGGCGATTTCGAAGAGTTCCCTTCGGTCGCTATCACACCCCCTGCAACCGGCACCGTCTCCGAAACAGCGACCGAAGCGGCGGCCGCCTCGCAGTTGGATTTCCTCCCCTCGTCCGAACCGGAGCAACGGCGGCTCGAGCTGGAACACGAATCCAAATCGGGGGCCGTGCTGCCCTTGAACGGCGGGTATGCAGCGACGACGATCGACGGACGATTGGTCATCATCGACTTGCGGCGGGCTCGCGAACGGATCCTCTACGAAGATTACCTACGGAGGCTTCATGCCGGTTCCGCCGTCAGCGAGCAGCTGCTCTTTCCGGAGAAACTGACTTTCACGCGCGATGAATACACCCTGCTGGAAGAACATGCCGTAGAGTTTGCAGCGTTGGGCTTCGATATCGAATTTTGCGGGCAGGAGAGCGTCGAAATCAAAGGTACACCGGCCGATCTGCCGCCCGAAGCGATCGACCGCGCCGTCTACGAGCTGCTGCAGGCTTTCGCCTCGCCGGTGCCGCTCGAAGAGATGTGGCGCGACAAAATCGCTGCGTTGATGGCCCGGGCCGGTTCGCGGAACCTGCCGCGCACGCCGACGCCCGAAGAGGCCGCCGCCCTGCTCGAACGGCTCCTCGCTGCCGAAAATTACAGTTTTTCGCCCTCGGGCAAGGCCATCCTGACCGAAATCGCAACGGAAGAGATGAAAAACCGATTGGGATAATCCGCAGAAAACACTATCTTTGCAAGAAGTTTATCCGCAACGGCCATGAATCCCTACTTCAAGACGCCCCCGGTTGTCAAAAACCTCATAATCATCAACCTGCTGGCCTACATGGCGACAGCGATGCTGCCCGTGGGACGGCAGATCATGGGATACTGCTCCCTCTACTGGTTCGGGAACCCGCTTTATCACTCCTACCAGTTCATCACCTACATGTTCCTGCACGGCAACTTCGAACATATCTTTTTCAACATGTTCGCGCTGTGGATGTTCGGGCGGTCGCTCGAATACGAATTGGGTTCGAAGCGCTTTCTGACCTACTACCTCGTCTGCGGCGTGGGCGCCGCCCTGATCCAGATGGCGGCCGTCCGGTTCTCGGGCGAATACTACGTGCAGCTGATCGGCGCATCGGGCGCCGTCATGGGACTGCTGCTCGCGTTCGGCGTCCTCCATCCCAATGCGGTCATCATGCTGCTCATTCCGCCCATCCCCATCAAAGCCAAATGGTTCGTCATCATCTACGGCGTCATCGAACTCTTCTCCGGCTGGCGGGGCATCGGCAATGTCGCCCACTTCGCCCATGTCGGCGGCATGTTGTGGGGGCTGCTGCTGCTGTGCTGGTGGCGGCGGCAGGGCAAAATCCGCTTCTGATTCATGGCCAAAGAGTTTTATTCGGATTACACGCGGTACGAGAAACCGCAGCGCCGCTCCCTGTCGGTACGGATTTTCGACGGGTGCATGACGGCGCTGTCCCTCGTCGTCGGGGCGACGATGCTGCTCACGCTGCTGGTTCCCTATGTCCATCCTGCGAAGGCGGCGATCTTTCCCATCCTCGGATTGACCGCACCCGCCATTTATGTCGCGACCCTCGTACTGGCGCTCTTCTGGATCATCCGCTGGCGCTGGTTGCAGGCCGGTCTGCTGTTTCTGCCGATTCTGCTCGGCTGTTTCAGCATCCCGCTCTTCTACCGGCCGCAATTCCGCCGCACCTACGGCGAGGCGGAATACGACCGCAGCGTCTTCAAAATACTGACCTACAACGTACGCGGTCTCTACGACGATCGGGGCCGAAGCAGCGCCGACCAAGTAGCCCGCCTGGTGTCGCAGCTCGATCCCGACATCATCTGCCTCCAAGAGTACAACGCAGCGCTGGCCGGTCGGAGTGAGGCCTTCGCCAAGTTGCTGGAGAGCTATTCGCATACCGGAAGCGCCGGAACGCCCGATGGGGGGCCGCTGCTGATCATGAGTAAATCCCCGATTCTGCACTCGGATACGATCGTGTCGTTCCGCAGTTCGATGTGGGCCGACGTGCAAATCGGCGACGAGACGGTGCGCGTATTCAACAACCATCTGCATACGACCGAGATCAAGGCCTACGACGACGAATTCATCACCCAGCGGCTCTATCTGACCGATTCGACCCGTTGGACGGAGATACGGAGCATCGTGCACCGCCACCGAAAGAATTGCGTGCTGCGGGCCGGGCAGGTCGACAGCATCGCACCGGTCATCGCCGACACGCGGACACGCTATATCATCTGCGGCGATTTCAACGATACGCCGATGTCCTACGTCTACCGCACGATGGCCCGCGGAGCGAAAGATGCGTTCAGCGAGTGCGGCGTGGATTATTCGCACACCTACCGCGGATTCTTCAATACGCTGCGCATCGATTACGTGCTCTCGTCCGACGGGCTCGAGACCTGCTCCTACGAGGTGCCCGATATTGCCTGCTCCGACCACCTGCCCGTGGTCGTCCGCCTGCAAAAGACCGAAACGAACGACAGAGAACCCAAATAACGACCTGATTATGATTTTAGACAACCTGAAGAATGCGGCGCTCTACTACGGAGTGGGCCCGCGCATGAAGAAGGCATTCGAGCTGATGGCTTCGACCGACTGGACGAACGTGGAGCCCGGCATCCACGAATTGGAGGGCCGCGACATCTACGTCAACGTAATGGAACGCGAGCTGAAGACTAAGGAGGCTGCCAAATTAGAGGTGCACAACGACTACATCGACATCCAGATGCTCATCACGGGCAAATGCGAATCGTTCGGCTGGAGCGAGCGCTGCAATCTGAAGCAGCCGCAGGGCGAGTTCAACACGACGAAGGACATCCAGCTTTTCGACGACGTGCCGCAGACCTACTACACGCTCTGCCCGGGCCAGTTCACGGTGCTCTTCCCCGAAGACGGACATGCGCCGATGGTCGGCGAAGGCGTCGTGCGCAAAATCATCTTCAAGGTACGCAAATAGTCGCTCCGCGCAGAGAGAAAAGCAGCGTCATCGGGGTCTTCCGGTGGCGCTGCTATCGTAAAATACCGCCGCCTGCACGCTTTTCTTCTCCCGGCGTATGTTTTCCGAATCTCTTTTCGTAAATTTGCCCGTCGATTCGGTTGTACGCATCATGAAAAAAATTCCGCTTCTTCTCTTTTGTCTCCTGCTCGCTGCCTGCGGATCGGGTTCGGCCCGCGCCAAACGACCGTCCGCCGACCGTCGGGCATCGGCATCGACCGTCGAGCCCGCAGCCTATACCTATCGCATTCGGGCCGTCCATCCCCATGCGGCCGACGCCTATACGCAGGGGCTGCAATACGCCGACGGAGTGCTGTGGGAGGGAACGGGTCAGAACGGCGCTTCGCGCATCACGAAGCGCGATCTTGCGACCGGCCGGACAACGGTGGTTGCGACCTTGCCCCGCACCGACTTCGGCGAAGGAATCACGCTGCTGAACGGGAAGCTCTACCAGCTCACCTGGCAGTCGAACAAAGCCTATGTCTACGATGCCGCCACGGGGCAGGAGCTCCGCACGTTCCGTTATGCAGGCGAGGGCTGGGGGCTCACGACCGACGGCACGAAGCTCTACATGACCGACGGTTCGGAGAAAATTTTCACGCTCGATCCGGAGACCTTCAAGCGGACGAACCGCATCACGGTAACCTATCGCGGCGAACCGGTGCAGCTGCTGAACGAATTGGAGTGGATCGACGGCCGCATCTGGGCCAACGTCTATACGAGCGACTGTGTGCTCATCATCCACCCCGAAACGGGCGTCGTCGAGGGGGTCATCGACTTCGCGGGGCTGCTGCCGGAGAGCGATCGGACGCCCGCGACCGACGTGCTGAACGGCATCGCGCACGACCCGGCGACGGGCCGCATCTTCGTAACGGGCAAGAACTGGCCCAAGCTCTTCGAAATCGAAATTATTCCGAAATAGGCCATGGAGCGAGCGACTGAAATACACCCGCATACGAAAACCCTCCTGCAAGCATTGGACGAACGCATCCTGGTGCTCGACGGCGGGTTCGGCACGATGGTGCAAACCTACGGGCTGACCGAAGCGGATTTTCGCGGCGAACGGTTCGCCGACTGGCCCACGCCGCTCAAGGGGTGCAACGACCTGCTTTCGCTGACCCGTCCGTCGGTCGTGCGTGAAATCCACGAAAAATATCTGCAAGCCGGCGCCGACCTCGTAACGACCGATTCATTCAATGCCAATGCCGTTTCGCTGGCCGACTACGGACTGTCCGACTGCGCGCGCGAAATCGCCCGTGCGGCTGCGCGCATCGCGCGCGAAGCGGCCGACGAATATACGCTCCGCAATCCGCAGAAGCCCCGCTTCGCGGCGGGATCCATCGGCCCGACGAACCGCACGGCCTCCATGTCGGCCGACGTCGCCGACCCTGCCGCGCGCGAGGTAACCTTCCGTCAGTTAGCCGATGCCTACACCGAACAGGTCGAAGGATTGATCGAAGGCGGCGTCGACATGCTGTTGATCGAGACCGTTTTCGACACGCTCAACGCCAAGGCCGCGCTCTACGCCATCGACCGCATCGCCGGACGCACGGGCCGCCGGCTGCCCGTCATGATCTCGGGCACGCTGGCCGATGCCGGCGGCCGCACGCTTTCAGGCCAGACCGTCGAGGCGTTCTGCGCCTCGGTCGCCCATGCCGGCCTGCTCTCCATCGGGCTCAACTGCTCCTACGGAGCCAACCAGCTGCTGCCCTATTTGGAACGGTTGGCGGCGGTCGCACCGGTGCGCATCTCGGCCTATCCGAATGCCGGTCTGCCCAACGTCATGGGCGGCTACGACGAAACGCCCGCGATGTTCGCCGAAGAGGTCGGCGAGTACCTGCGGCGCGGATTGGTCAATATCGTCGGCGGATGCTGCGGCACGACGCCCGCCCATATCTTCGAATTGCAGAAGATCGTCGGCCGATTCGCCCCGCGGCCGCTGCCCGCACCGCGCCACGAAACGATTTTGAGCGGATTGGAGCCGCTGCGCATCGTTCCGGAGGCCAATTTCATCAATATCGGGGAGCGGACCAACGTGGCGGGATCGGCCAAGTTCGCGCGGCTGATCCGCGAGGGCAGCTACGAGGAAGCGCTCTCCGTGGCCCGTGCGCAGGTCGAGGCCGGGGCACAGATCATCGACGTCTGCATGGACGACGGATTGATCGACGGGCCGACGGCCATGCGCACGTTCCTGAACCTGCTCGCCTCGGAGCCCGAAATCGCCCGCGTGCCGACGATGATCGACTCGTCGAACTGGGAGACGCTCGCGGCCGGATTGGAAGCGACGCAGGGCAAGGCCGTCGTCAACTCCATTTCGCTCAAAGAGGGCGAAACGGCCCTCCTCGAACGGGCCCGCGAGATCCGCCGCTACGGTGCGGCCGTCGTGGTGATGCTCTTCGACGAACGGGGTCAGGCCGACACCTTCGAACGCAAAATCGAGGTGGCCCAACGGGCCTATCGCCTGCTGACCGAGGCGGGTTTTCCGGCCGAGGATATCATCTTCGACCCCAACATTCTGGCCGTCGCCACAGGCATTCCGGAGCATGACGGCTATGCCAAGGCATTCATCGACGCGACGCGCTGGATCAAGGAGCACCTGCCCCACGCAAAGGTTTCGGGCGGCGTTTCGAACCTTTCGTTCGCGTTCCGCGGCAACAATCCCGTGCGCGAAGCGATGCACTCGGCCTTTCTCTACCACGCCATTCGGGCCGGCATGGACATGGGCATCGTCAATCCGCAGCTGCTGCGCGTCTACGACGAAATCGAGCCGACGCTGCTCGAACGGGTCGAGGATGTGCTGCTGTGCCGCCGTCCGGATGCATCGGAACGCCTCGCGGAGTATGCGCAGCAAATCCACGGTGAAGCGGCCCGAACAGAGCACGCCCCCGACGCAGGACGGCAGGGTTCGCTGCGCGAACGCATCGCCCGCGCGATGCTGAAAGGCACGACCGACTTCATCGAAGCGGACACGCTCGAAGCCTATCACGAATCGGGCGATCCGTTAGCCGTCATCGACACGCTGCTGATGCCCGCCATGGAGCAGGTCGGCACGCTCTTCGGCGCAGGGAAAATGTTCCTGCCGCAGGTAGTCAAGACGGCGAGGGTCATGAAACGGGCCGTGGCGGTGCTGACCCCCTACATTGAGCAGGGCGCCAAACAGCACCACGCCGGCAAAGTGCTGATCGCCACCGTCAAAGGCGACGTGCACGATATCGGCAAGAATATCGTCGCGGTCGTCATGGCCTGCAACGGTTACGAAATACGCGATCTGGGGGTCATGGTCGACGCGCAGCGCATCGTCGACGAGGCCGTCGCGTGGGGCGCCGACTGCATCGGATTGAGCGGATTGATTACCCCGTCGCTCGACGAGATGATCGCCGTGTGCCG
Organism: uncultured Alistipes sp.; assembly: GCA_947629705.1. GTDB lineage: Bacteria > Bacteroidota > Bacteroidia > Bacteroidales > Rikenellaceae > Alistipes. The sequence goes on from CANREN010000002.1 coordinate 139,580, forward strand.
CGAATTGGAACGGCGCCGGCTGCGCATTCCGGTCATCATCGGCGGAGCAACCACCTCCGACCTCCACACGGCGCTGAAAATCGCGCCGGTCTACTCCGGCACGGTCGTCCATTCGCCCAACGCCAGCCGCAACAGCCAGCTGCTCGCACGACTGTTGGGGCCCGACGGCGACCGGTTCGCCGAGGAGGTGCGGACGGAACAGCAACGGCTCCGCGAGGCCTACGCCCATCGCGAGACGGAGCGCAATCGGGTCCCGCTCGCCGAGGCGCGGCGCATCGCGGCGGCGCGCCCCGCCCACGAACCCATCGTCCCGCTCCACACGGGCCGGTTACTCTTTCCGGACTACGACGCGGCCGATGCCGAACCCTTCATCGACTGGAGTTTCTTCTTTGCGGCCTGGGGGCTCGGCGGCCGCTATCCCGAGCTGCTCGACCATCCCGAAAAGGGGGCTGAAGCCCGCAAGCTCCTCGCCGATGCGCAGGCGCTGCTGGCCCGCATCCGCGACGAACGGCTGCTGACGCTCCAAGGAGCCGTCGGAATCTTTCCGGCCCGCAGCGAAGCGGACGCTTTGGTCATTACCGACCCCAAAGGAGGCGAAAAACGGCTCGCGATGCTGCGCAGCCAAACCCGCGACGCGGGTTGCCGTTCGTTAGCCGACTGCCTCGCACCCGAGGGCGATTGGTTGGGGTGCTTCGCCGTAACGGCGGGCATCGGACGGAAAGCGTTGGGCGAGAAGTTCCGTGCCGACGGGGATGAGTATTCCGCCATCTTGATCAAACTGCTCGCCGACCGGCTGACCGAGGCCTTCGCCGAAGCCGTCCACAGCTTCGTGCGCCGCCAAATGTGGGGCTACGAGCAGGGGCCGCAGCTCACTCCCGAAGCGATCCTGCGGGGCGAATACCGCGGACGCCGCATGGCGTTCGGCTATCCGGCATCGCCCGACCACTCGCTGAAACGCGAGGTCTTCGACCTGTTGGGCGTCGAGCTGACCACCGGTATGCGGCTGACCGAACATTACATGATCGACCCGGGCGAGGCGCTCTGCGGATTGCTTTTCGCCGATGCGGACTACTTCGCCGTGGGCCCCATCGACCGCGAGCAGGCCGAGGAGTATGCCCGCCGCCGCGGCCGCACGCTCGAAGCGATCGAAAAACTGCTCCCGAACAACTACCGCCCATGAACGTAACCGAACTGTTGCACGATACGCTGAAACGGGGCGCGACCCGTTTCGCTTTCGAGCTGCTCCCGCCGCTCAAGGGCGACGGCATGGGCGGCATCTTCGCAGCCATCGACCGGCTGGCGGAGTTCGACCCCGCCTATATCAACGTTACGTTCCACCGCGAGGGCATCAAGCAGACCGAGCATCCCGACGGAAGCGTCGAATGGCACGTCGTGCGGCGGCGCCCCGGAACGGTGGGCATCTCGGCGGCCATCCGCCAACGCTACGGCATCGAGACGGTGCCCCATCTGATCTGCGGCGGGCTGTCGAAATACGATATCGAGGATGCCTTGATCGACATGGATTTCCTCGGCCTGCACAACGTGCTGGCGCTGCGGGGCGACAAGTCGCAGAACGAACGCTTCTTCATGCCTCATCCGCAGGGACATGCCCATGCGGTCGACCTCGTGCGGCAGATCGCGGCCATGAACCGCGGCGAGTTCGTCGACGGCGAGGTGGAGGTGTGCCACCACTCAAAATTCTCGATCGGCGTCGCCGGCTATCCCGAGACACACGCCGATGCGCCCGATGCGGACAGCGACCTGCGCCGGCTGAAGGAGAAGACGGACGCCGGTGCGGAATATATCGTAACGCAGCTTTTCTACGACAACGCCTGCTTCTTCGACTTCGTGCGCCGCTGCCGCGAAATCGGGATCACGGTGCCCATCATCCCGGGCATCAAACCGATCTCGACGCTGCGGCAGCTGACCCTGCTGCCCGAGACCTTCGGATGCCGCATTCCCGACGACCTGAAACGCGAAATCCTCGCCCACAGCGACGACAAGGCCGCCATCCGGCGCATCGGCACCGAATGGGCCATCGCCCAAAGCCGCGAACTGAAAGCCGCCGGCGTGCCCGTGCTGCACTACTATCCGATGGGCAAGGCCGAAAATATCATCGAAATCGCCAAAACGATCTTTTAATCACTTGGTTGTATGAATCCGACCGTATTCCGCCGATATTTGCACGCTCATCCGGAGCTTTCGTTCCACGAAACGGCCACCGCCGCCTTCATCGCCGAACAGCTCGCCGCTGCGGGCATCGAATGCCGCCCCATCGCCGGAACGGGCGTGTTGGCCCGCATCGAGGGGCGCTGCCCCGTATCGGCCCATCGGCCGACCGTCGTCCTGCGGGCCGACATCGACGCCCTGCCCATCGCCGAACAGACCGGACTGCCCTACCGGTCGCAGAACGAGGGTGTCATGCACGCCTGCGGCCACGACCTCCATGCCGCCGTGCTTTTCGGTGTGTTGCAGCGGCTCGCCGCGGCGCCCGATTTTGCGGGAACGGTCTTCGGGCTGTTCCAGCCGGGCGAGGAGTGCAACCCGGGCGGCGCTTCGCTCGTACTGGCCGAAAATCCGTTCGAGGGATACGACGTCCTTGCCGTTGTGGGCGAGCACGTCGAACCGCAGATTGAGGTGGGGACGCTCGGATTCCGCGCCGGGAAATACATGGCCGCGAACGACGAACTGCGCTTCCGTCTGCACGGCACGGGCGGCCACGGCGCCCTGCGTCCGCAGCTGAAAGACCCCGTAGCCGCCGCCGCCCGACTGATTACCGAGCTGCTCGCGCTGAATGACCCGGAGTGCGTGCTCTCCATCGGCCGCGTCGAAGCCGCAGGCGCTACGAATATCGTGCCCGACGAGGTCTATTTGGAAGGCACGCTGCGCACGTTCGACGAAGATCGCCGCGCCGGCCTCCACCGCCGCATCGCCGAGCTGGCCGCCGCCGTCGACGGAGAGCACGGCACACACACCAAGGCCGACATCGGCTGCGGCTATCCGTGCGTGGTGAACGATGCCGCATTAGTCGACCTCGCCAGCGGCCTCGCTGCACGCGACGGCCTTTCAATAAAAATACTGCCGCTGCGCACGACGGCCGAAGATTTCGGCCGCTACTGCCGACGCTATCCGTCGCTGTTCTACCGCCTCGGCGTGGGCGCCGCGGCAGGCCGCACCCATACGGCGACCTTCGCGCCCGACGAACGCGCCATCGCCGTGGGCATCGGCTTCATGCACCGGCTGGCCCTGCAAATACTTACCGATAAAAACGAATCGAAATGAAAAAACCGCATAAGAAAAACGAGCGGAACGATCGCACAAGCGTCATCCTCAACCTGTTCCGCGAAATGCCCGACAACGTCTTTTCGTTGAAGCATCTGGCTTCGGTGTCGGGCGGCGCGACGAAACAAGGCTGCCGCGAAACGCTCGAAATCCTCGGCGCGCTCTTCGACGAAGGGATCGTCGAGGAGTGCGCCCGCGAGAAATACCGTCTCACGCACAGCCACCTGCCCAACTACGAGGGCATCGCTTCGATGAACTCGACGGGGGCCGTATTCATACGGGTCGAAGGGTTGGAGCAGGAAATCTACGTCAGTCCGCGCAATGCGGCCAATGCCTTGGACGGCGACCGCGTAGAGGCGATCATCCTGCACAACCGCAAAAACAAGCAGCCCGAAGGCGAAATCGTCCGCATCGTCGAGCGCAATCGGCGGCCCTATGTCGGCATTGCCGAGGTCGGTGCGCATCAGATCTTCGTGCGGCCCGACTCGTGCAAACTTCCTGCGGATATCTACCTGTCGAAACGCGCCTATCCCGATGTGAAAGACGGCGAAAAGGTCGCTGTGCGCATCGTCGACTGGGCCGAGGGCAGCCGCTGCCCCGAGGGCGAACTGGTCGACATTCTCGGCCCCGTGGGAGACAACGACACGGAGATGCACGCCATTTTAACCGAATACGACCTGCCCTACCGATTCGGGAAGGAGGTGGAGGAGGCGGCCGAGGCCATCGACGAACGCATCACGGCCAAGGAGATCGCCGCCCGCCGCGACTTCCGGCAGGTAACGACCTTCACCGTCGACCCGGCGGATGCGAAGGACTTCGACGACGCCCTTTCGATCCGCCGCATCCGCGACGGCGTGTGGGAGATCGGCGTGCACATTGCCGACGTAACCCACTACGTCCGACCGCATTCGACGATCGACGACGAGGCCGCAGCGCGCGGCACGTCGGTCTATTTAGTCGACCGCACCGTGCCGATGCTCCCCGAACGGCTCTCGAACGAGCTCTGTTCGCTGCGCCCCAACGAGACGAGACTCTGTTTTTCGGCCGTCTTCACGATGAACGAAAACCTCGAGCTGCTCGACGAATGGTTCGGCCGCACGGTCATCCATTCCAACCGCCGCTTCACCTATGCCGAGGCGCAGCAGGTCATCGAAACCGGTCAGGGCGACTACGCCGAGGAGATGCTGACGCTGAACCGGCTGGCCCAGGCGCTGCGCACCCGGCGATTCAAGGACGGAGCCATTTCGTTCGCCCGCGAGGAGATGAAATTCCGGCTCGACGAAAACGGAAAGCCCGTAGAGGTCTACTTCAAGGAGCAGCAAGAGGCCAACCAGATGATCGAGGAGTTCATGCTGCTGGCCAACCGGCGGGTGGCCGGGTTCTGCGGACACCGCACGACCGACAAGGGGCGCCGCATGAGCCGCACGATGGTCTATCGCGTGCACGACACCCCCAACGAGGAGAAACTCGACCGGTTCCGTCAGTTCATCCTACGGTTCGGGCGGGTGTTCCGCGCCTCGAAAGGACGGGCCGTCGCAAAAGAGATGAACAAACTGCTGGCCCAGGTCAAAGGCGCGACCGAGGAGAATGCCGTAACGACGATGGCCGTCCGCTCGATGGCCAAAGCCTACTATTCGACCGACAATATCGGCCACTACGGGCTGGCGTTCCCCTACTACACGCACTTCACGTCGCCCATCCGGCGCTATCCCGACATGATGGTGCACCGGTTGCTGGCCCGCTACCTCGAAGGAGGCAAACCGGCCGACAAAGAGGCACTCGAGCGCCTTTGCGAGCACGCTTCGGAACGTGAGACGGTAGCAGCCGAAGCGGAACGGGCCTCGATCAAATACAAGATGGTGGAGTTCATGGAGGCGCATATCGGCGAGGAGTTCGAAGGGCATATTTCGGGGCTGACCGACTGGGGCGCCTACGTGGAGTTGGACGAAACGCACATCGAGGGACTGGCCCACATGCGCGATATCGAGGGGGATTTCTATATCTTCGACGAAACGAACTACGAGCTCGTCGGCCAATCGACGGGGCGCCGCTTCACGCTGGGCGATGCGGTGCGCATCCGCGTCGAACGGGCCGATCTGCGCAAACGGCAGCTCGATTTCTCATTGATTCCCGCGCATCATGCGAATGGGGCAAGCGAGCAGGAGACGCATCGCGGGCCGCGTCGTTCGAAAACCGGCCGCAAGGAAAGCGAAGCGGGGCCGGTGATTCGCCGCTCCTCACGCCGCAAAGCGAAATAGCCGATTCACGGCGCAATCCGCCTGCGCAAACGGCAATCGCCCCGCTGCAACAAAATTGCAGCGGGGCGATCCTTTTACGAATGGGCCCGAAACAGTCGACCCCGAAACGGCGCCCTTATTCACCGAGGTGCATCTTGTCGATCAGCGCCTTCGTCTCGGGCTTGTGTCCGCGGAAGCGCACGTAGAGCTCCATCGGGTGCTCCGTACCGCCCTTCGAAAGGACGTTCTCCCGGAACGAGCCCGAAACTTCGGGATTGAAGATGCCCTTCTCCTTGAAGAGCGAGAAAGCGTCGGCCTCCAACACTTCGGCCCACTTGTAACCGTAATAACCGGCTGCGTAACCGCCCGCAAAAATATGGGTGAAAGCCGGCGACATCGCCGTACCCTCGACCACGGGCAGCACCTGCGTGGGAGCCATCGCCTGCTGCTCGAACGCGGCGACATTGCCCTCGAACGGCTTCGTCAACGTATGCCAAGCCATATCGGTCATGCCGAACGACAACTGGCGCACATTCGCATAAGCCGCCAAATAGTTCTGCGCGGCGACGATCCGCTCGACAATCTCGGCCGGAATCGGTTCGCCAGTCTTGTAATGCACGGCCCACAAGTCGAGGAATTCTTTTTCGGTCGCCCAGTTCTCCATGATCTGCGAAGGCAGTTCGACGAAATCGCGGTAGACGCTCGTGCCGGTCAACGATTCATAAGAACCCTCGCCCAACATGCCGTGCAACGCATGACCGAACTCGTGAAGGAAGGTTTCCAACTCGTCGAAGGTCAACAGCGACGGTTCGGTCTCGGTCGGTTTGGTGAAGTTCATCACCAACGACACCAACGGACGGGTCTCCTTGCCGTCGACCCGCTTCGCACCGCGGAACTCGGTCATCCAAGCACCGGCCCGTTTCGTCGCACGCGGGAAGAAATCGAGGTAGAGCACCGCCATGAAGCGGCCCTCGGCGTCGGTTACGTCGTAAGCCGTTACGTCGGGGTGGTAAACCTCGATGTCGGGATTCGGCGTGAAGTTGAGCCCGTAGAGCTTATTGGCCAAGAGGAACACCCCCTTCTTCACATTCTCGAGCTGCAAGTACGGTTTTATTAGTTCGTCATTAAGGGAATAGTGGGCGTCTTTGTATTTCTGGCTGTAATAAGCCCAGTCCCAAGGCATCAACGCCCCCTTGAATCCGAGCGTTGCAGCGTAATCGTTCACCCGTTTGTAGTCGGCGTCGGCATAGGATTTCGTCGCGGTCAACAACTCCTGCAAGAAGTTCTGCACGGTCGGCGTGTTTTCGGCCATACGGTTTTCGAGCACGTAATCGGCATAGGTCTCGTAACCCAACAGGTTGGCGATTTTCAGACGGGTGTCGACGATTTTGCGGATTACCTCCGTATTGTCGAACTCGCCGCCCAATGCACGGCTGTTCGAAGCACGCCACAACTGCTCCTTGAGCGCCCGATTCGACGAATAGGTCAAGAACGGCACGTAGCTCGGAGCCTGCAAAGTTACCGTCCAGCCCTTTTGTCCGCGCGCTTTGGCATCGGCGGCCAGCGTCTCCTTCACAAAGGCGGGCAGCTCGGCCACCTGTGCGGGATCGGTGATATGCAACGTGAAAGCATTGGTCGCAGCCAACGAATTCTGGCCGAACTGCAACGTGAGAGCCGACAACTCGGTCGTGTACTGACGGTAAAGTTCCTTGTCATCGTCGGAGAGGGCCGCGCCGTTGCGGGCGAAACTCTTGTAGGTATTCTCCAACAGTTTTTTATCCTCGACGGAGAGCCGGCGGCCCGGATGTTCGTAGACGGCCTTCACGCGCGCGAACAATTCGGGATTGAGCGAAATGTCGTTCGACAGCTGCGTCAGTTTGGGCTGCACGCGCTGCGCGATCGCCTGCATCTCATCGGTCGCATCGGCCTCCAAGAGGTTGAAGAACAGCCCCGAGATGCGTCCGAGCAGTTCGCCCTGCCGTTCCAATGCGACGATCGTGTTGACAAAGGTCGGTTTTTTGGGATTGTTGACGATGGCGTCGATCTCTGCCCGGGAGCAGGCGATGGCGGCATCGAATGCCGGTTCGTAATGGGCCGGCTCGATCTGCGAGAACGGAGCCGTCCCGTGCGGCGTCGACCACTCGGTTAACAAAGGATTCGAAGTATCCAATTCAGGCAGCTGCGCCTTGGGGATCGAATGGTCGGCGCAGCCTGTCGCCATAGCGGAAATGGCCATCATAAAGAGTACGTTTTTCATCGTTGTTTCGGTTTGCGGTTTCTTCATTAACAGGGTTCGTCAGTTTTCGGGAGCGGCCTTTACGCGGAAGCCTTCGGCAGGCTCATGCGCGCCGGCCAGCGAATCCGCCGGTTCGGGCTCCGGCTCGATCAATCCGCGGCCGAGCAGCATCGCCCGCTTGTCGGGGTCTTTGCCGCGGAAGGCGCGATAGAGCGACATGCCGTCCTCCGATCCGCCGCGGGCGAGCAATTTGTACCGGAAATCGTGCGCGATCTGCCGGTTGAAGAGGTCGCCGCTCTCGCGGAACGCCTCGAACGCATCCTTGTCCAACACCTCGGCCCACGTATAGAAATAGTAACCGGCCGAATAACCGCCGTTGAAGATATGGGCGAAATAGGGATAGTGGTAGCGCGGTTCGATCTGCGGGATCAATCCGCGGCGTTCGTTCAACGCATTGCGTTCGAAAGCGACCGGATCGAAGGGCTCGTACTCCGTAATGGAGTGGATGTCCAGGTCGGAGAGGGTCGCCGCCATCAGTTCGGTCGTCATGAAGCCCTGGTTGAACAACTCGCTGCGGCGCAGCTTCTCGACCAAATGCTGCGGAATCACCTCGTTCGTGCGATAGTGCACGGCATAGTTTTTCAGCACTTCGGGTTCGAACGCCCAATTCTCCATGACCTGCGAGGGGAGCTCGACGAAATCGCCCTCGACCTCCGCAAGGCCGCGGTACTTCACGTCGTGGAACAGGAAATGCAGTGCATGGCCGAATTCATGGAAGAGCGTTTCGGTCTCATCGAGGGTCAGCAGCGCCGGGGCATCGGCGGTCGGACGGGTGAAATTGGCCACGATCGAAACCACGGGCGCCACCCGTTTGCCGTCGGCATCGCAGGTCTGCTCGACGTAGTTGCCGCACCAAGCGCCCTGGCTCTTGCCGTCGCGCGGGAAGAAGTCGAAGTAGAGCACGCCCAAATGCGATTCGTCGGCATCGAGCACCTCGTAGGCCGACGCTTCGGGATGGTAGAGCGGCACGGTGATCGGACGGAAGGTGATGCCGTACAGCCGGTTGGCCAGGAAGAAGATGCCGCTCTGGACATTGGCTAACGAGAAGTAGGGCCGCAGCATCTCCTCGTTCAGATCGTAGTTCTTTTTGCGCAGTTTCTCGGCATAGTACCACCAATCCCACGACTCGAACGTTCCGTCGGGGTGATCGTTCTTGAAGAGGGCCGTCATCTCCTCCAATTCGGCCTTGGCCCGATCGAGGGCCGGTGTCCAGATTTCATCGAGCAGCGCATAGACCGCCTGCGGGGTTCCGGCCATCTGGTCGGCCGTAACATAAGCCGCATAGGAGGGGTAGCCCAGCAGGTGCGCCTTCTCGGTGCGCAGCCGGATGAAATCGTTGATCAGCTGTTTGTTGTCGTTCGCATTGCCGTTGTTGCCACGGGCGAGATAGGCCTTGTAGATGCGTTCGCGCAAATCGCGGCGGGTCGAATAGGTCAGGAACGGGATCCAGCTCGGTTTGTGGAGCGTAAAGACGTATTTGTCCTTGATCCCCATCGCTTCGGCCTTTTCGCGGGCCTGGTCGCGCACGCCCGACGGCAGGCCGTCCAGCTGGTCTTTGTCGAGCTCCATGACGAATGCGTTGTTCTCGGCCAACAGGTTGTTGCCGAACTTCACCGCCGCGAGCGACAATTCTTCGTTAATGGCCTTCAAGTGCGCTTTCTGTTCGGCGTCGAGCAGCGCTCCGGCCCGCACGAAGCCGTCATAGGTCTTCTGCAGCAGCCGCATCTGCTCGGCATCGAGGCCGAGTTGTTCGCGGCGGTCGTAGACGGACTTGATTTTGGCAAAGAGCTTTTCATCGAGCAGGATGCGGTCGGCGTGCGCCGCTAACAAGGGCATCGCCTGCTCCTGCAAGGCCTGCATCTCGGGCGTGTTGTCGGCTTCGCAGAGCATACCGAACACCAACGCGGTCTGTGCCAGCATTTTTCCAGAATTGTCGTAAGCCAAAACGACGTTCTCGAACGTCGGTTCGTCGTTGTTGGAGGTGATGGCGTCGATTTCGGCCATCTGCAGCGACATGCCGCGCTCGAAAGCGGGCATGTAGTGTTCCGGAAGGATCCGGTCGAACGGCGGCACTCCATAGGGCGTGTCCCATTCGGTGAAAAAAGGATTCTCCGTGCTCTTTTTCGCGGAGTCGCACGATACGGTCGTCATAAGCGGAAGAAGCATCGAAATGAATAAACCTGCAATGCGTTTCATCTGTTTTCTAAATTAAATTGATTAACTTTGCGGCCCGCGCCGCACTCATTGGCAAAGATACGAATAAGCGAGAGCAAAACAAAACTTGTTTTCGTTTTGCCGAGCGGGAGTATCTTCGGCGAAGCCAAAGATACGAAAAGTCGAGTGCAAAAATGCAAACTCGTTTGCAATTTTTGCCGAGACGAAATGTTTTTAGGGAGATTTCGAAAAGCATTTCGAAAAACACGCCAAACGCCTCACAGAAAGATAACGCACCGAATAAGCATGCAACTTTTTTACGCACCCGATTTAGTTCCGCCCGAACATACGCTCGACGAAGAGGAGTCGAAGCATTGCATCCGCGTCTTGCGCATGAACGTCGGAGACCCGCTCTCCGTTACCGACGGACGGGGCCATCTCTACCGCTGCGAGGTGGTCGGGGCCGACCCGCGACGCTGCCGGATACGGGTGATCGAATGCCACGAGCAGTTCGAACGGCCGCCCTACCGGCTGACGATGGCCGTCGCCCCGACCAAAAACGCCGACCGGTTCGAGTGGTTTCTCGAAAAGGCGACCGAAGTGGGCGTCGAGGCGATCATGCCGCTCGAGAGCGAGCACAGCGAACGCCGGAGCTTCAAGGCCGAACGCGGCGAAAAGGTCATCACCGCCGCGATGAAACAATCGCTCAAGGCCTACCGGCCTGTGCTGCATCCGCTGACGGCGTTCCGCAAGGCCGTCGAGCGGCCGTTCGACGGGCGCAAATTCATCGCTCATTGCGACACCGCCCGCACACCCGCAGGCAAGGCCTATTTAGCCCGCACGCTGCAGCGGGGCGAATCGGCGGTGGTTTTCATCGGCCCCGAAGGCGATTTTTCGCCCGCTGAAATCGACTTCGCCCTCGCGCACGGATTCGAGGAGATCACCCTCGGCCCGCAGCGCCTGCGCACCGAAACCGCTGCCGTGGTCGCCACGGTGATGGCCTCCGTAGTGAATCATTAACGATTTATATGATCTTCATCGACGGCATCCGCACCTTAATAGGGAAAAAGAATCGAAACTGAATCACACACAATCTGTTATGCAACCCCTGTTCACACTTTTTTGGAGTTTTTTCAAAATCGGTCTGTTCACTTTCGGAGGCGGGTATGCGATGATCCCGCTGATCCGCCGCGAGGTCATCGACCGTCGCAACTGGATCGCCGAACGGGATTTTCTCGATCTGCTGACGCTGGCGCAATCGGCCCCCGGGCCCATTTCGCTCAATACGTCGGTCTTCGTGGGCTACAAGATGCGTGGATATGCCGGCGCCGCAGCGTCGATTCTAGGCGTCGTGGTGCCGTCGTTCGTCATCATCCTGCTGATCGCCCTGCTCTTCGCCGACATCCGCTACAATCCGGTAGTCGACGCCGCCTTCAAGGGGATGCGGCCGGCCGTCGTGGCGCTCATCATCGTACCGGTCATCTCGTTAGCCCGCGGAATGCACCCGGCGCTGTACGCCGTCATCGCGCTGACCGCCGCCGCGGTCCGGTATTTAGGCTGGTCGCCCGTTTGGATCCTAATCGGAGCAGCGGCGGCGGGCATGCTGCACGCCTTGTACCGCCTGCCAAAGAAAGAAGCGCCGACAAATAAAAAATGCGGGACGGACGAAACGGAGCGGCCGTCGAGAAAGGAGGGAGACCGATGATTCTGCTGCACCTTTTCATCAGCTATCTGAAAATCGGATTTTTCGGATTCGGCGGCGGCTATGCGATGCTGTCGCTCATCCAGAACGAGGTGGTCATGCAGCACGGCTGGATGACCAATGCCGAATTTGCCGACATCGTGGCCGTGTCGCAGATCACGCCCGGCCCCATCGCCGTCAATTCGGCGACCTACGTGGGCTACACGGTAGGGTCGCAAGCCGGCGGCCTATGGATGGGGCTGCTCGGAGCGCTCACGGCGACCTTCGCCGTCTGTCTGCCAGCGCTGACGTTGATGCTGTTGATCACCCGCTTCTTCCTCAAACTCCGGAACAATCCGATCGTCGAAGGGGCGATGCAGGGGATGCGCCCCGTGGTCATCGGCATGATCGCCTCGGCGGCCCTGCTGTTGATTTCCCCGCACGGCAGCGCCCCGGGCGAACGGAATTTCATCGACGCATGGAGCTGGCTGCTGTTCGGCGGCGTATTCGTCGGTTCGTGGCGCAAGGTCAACCCGATCGTCTTGATCGTCCTGTCCGCCGCCGCAGGCATCCTGATCTATTATTAACCGCTTGCGGGACGAAGCGTGCGGGGGGGGGCACGCATGATGCGGGCCTCCGCGGGCGGAGGATTCGGCCCGCCCCGTTCGAACGGGGTTCCCTGTGCGGTGGAGCGTTCCTGTGCTTTTCAAGGCTTTCTTCGCTGCCGGCCGTTATTCTCCTTTTCCGAAGATGACAGGGGAATACCAATCGTATTTCAACGGACGAACCGGTAGTAGGTTCCCAAGGGCAGCTCCTTGCCGCCCCGATCGGTGAAGCACAATTCGCCCCACTGCTCCTCGCGGGGCACGCCGAACGCCTGCCGCACGGCCGTGCGGGCCAGCGTCGATGACAAACCCATCGAATAGAGATTCAGCACGAAAAAAGCACCCTCGGGTTCCAGCAGCTGCGCACAGCAGGCGAGCATTTCGCCGATATTCTCCTCCAATATCCACTTTTCGCCGTTCGCACCCCGTCCGTAGGCCGGCGGATCGAGCAGGATTCCCCTGTACCGGCTGCCGCGCCGCACCTCGCGCCGCACGAACTTCAAGGCATCTTCCACGATCCAGCGCACACCGTCCAATCCGCTCTGCTCCATGTTATCGCGTGCCCACGAGACCACCTGTTTCACCGAATCGACATGCGTCGTCTCGGCGCCTGCCGCACGGGCCGCCAGCGTCGCACCGCCTGTATAGGCGAAGAGGTTCAACACTTTCGGCGCACCGTTCGCAGAGACGCCCTCTCCGCGCTTCGCGAGTTGCAAACAGCAGTCATAAATAAAATTCCAGTTGGCCGCCTGCTCGGGAAAGAGGCCCACGTGCTTGAACGACGTCAACCCCAGCCGCATCCGCAGCCGCATACCGCGATAACGGTACCCGACCGTCCAACAGTCGGGCATCTGCGGCCGCAAGCGCCATTCGCCCCGTTCGTCGCTGCGGGCATCGCGCAAAAACGACGCATCGGCCCGCTGCCATTCGGTTTCGGGCAGCGTCGGATGCCAGATGGCCTGCGGCTCGGGCCGCCGCGTTACATAAGGGCCGAAACGCTCCAATTTTTCGAAATGGCCCGAGTCGATCAGTTCGTAGTCTCCGAAATCGGGCGTCAGTTGCTGCTGCATGGCGATTGCAAGAGGTTGTTCAACGATACAAAGGTACGATTTTATTTTCGGCGATTCTATACAATTTCATACCGAAGCGGTAATGTCTGGCGGGTTCCGCTCTTTCGTGGTCCGGCAGTCGATCAACGCCATCTCGCAGCGGACGCAATCGAAGTCGAGCCGATAGCGGAACGCACCGTGCTCCAAGTAAAGGTCGCCGCGCAGCGTCGGATGCTCTTTCAGACACTGCCCCAATTCGCGCCGCAGGCAATAGGCCGACCGCATGACGCAATGGCCCGCGGTCGTCGGGGCGAACTCCAACGGCGCAGCGATCTCCCGCACGCCGTGGTCGCGATAGAAGGCTTCGGCCAGGCGGTTGGTAACATTTTCGTCCGCCTCCAGCCGCTCCGACGGATAACGGGCTGCCGGATTGTCGGGCAAAATGCGGTGGGGCAAGGGTCGCGCAAGACGCCCCTGCAACAATGCGTCGAGCGTCCGGCGGCGCAATTCGGCCATTACCGATGCCGGAACGAACCACTCCGCACCCGACACCCCGACGTCGCGCACGGCGAATAACGTATCGCCGCTTCGGGCCGCCTGCGTTCGGACGGCCGCACGGTTGGCTTCGGGATTTTTAGCCGGTTCTAGCGTCATCGGCCGCTCGGAGCAGGCGGTTACGCCCTCGCAGTCGGTGCAGGTGAAACGGATGCCCGATTGCGTGAGCTCGACCGTCGCAGCGGCCGGAATGACGCGCCGGGTACGGCTATGCTCCAACAGGCGGTTGAAGCGCAAATCGAAATTCCGATAGACCGCCGCACCGACCGCGATGCCCTCCATCCGATGGGGACACACGACATCGCCGACGACGGCATTGACGTTCGTTCCGAACGACCCCTCGGCCGTTACGAAACAGAGGCCGTCGCCCGCCGCAAGCGATCCGGCCGACGGCGATGCACCGTCGAGCCGGAATCCGTCGCGCAACACCCGCGCGACCCGTCCCAACGGCTCGCCCACCGATTTCGGCGTATCGAACGAAGCGACCCCCGCGCGCCGCCCGTCGAAAAACCACGCCGATTCGCCGCGCGTGAAACTCTTGGCCGGGTCGGGCGTGAAATCGGGTACGCTCTCCCCCACCGACGAACGCCGCAAATGCGGCCGCGCAGCCAGTGCCTCGTCGACCGCCTGCCGATAGTAGGCGACCACGTTTTTGACATATCCCGTATCTTTCAGCCGCCCCTCGATCTTGAACGACGTAACGCCCGCATCCAGCAACTCGCCGAGGCGCCCCGAAAGATTCAGGTCGCGCACCGAAAGCAGGTGTTTCCCCGCAATGTAACGCTGTCCGCGACCGTCGGTCAGGTCCCAGGTCTGCCGGCACGGCTGGCTGCACGCCCCGCGATTGCCGCTGCGGGCGGAAATCGACCGCGACAGAAAGCAGCGGCCGCTGTATCCGACGCAAATCGCCCCGTGGACGAAACATTCGACCTCGGCCGTCGTCGCCGCACAGATGGCCCGTATCTCCTCCAACGAAAGCGCCCGTTCCAAAATGATCCGGGCGAATCCCGCCTCAGCCAGAAAACGCGCCCCCTCGGGCGTCCGGTTGCACATTTGGGTCGAAGCATGTAACTCGACCGGCAGATCCATCCGCCGCAGGGCCATGTCCTGCACGATCAACGCATCGGCGCCGGCCGCGATCAGTTCGCGGGCCTGGGCCTCGGCGTCGGCCAATTCGCTGTCCGACAACAGCGTGTTGAGCGTAACATGCACCCGCACGCCGTAACGGTGGGCGTAATCGACGACGCGGGCGATCTCGCCGGCCGAATTGCCGGCCGCCTGGCGGGCGCCGAAACGGGCGCCGCCGATATAGACGGCATCGGCCCCGTAATCGACGGCAGCGACGGCCGAAACGTAATCTTTCGCAGGAGCGAGCAGCTCGACGGATTTCATGCGGCACGGAACATTTCGGACAAAAATACCGATTTTTCTCGATTTGTTTTGTATTTTTGCACGTCGGAATCCGACAAATCCAAATTCACGAAAGAACCATGCTTACAATCAAGCAAATCCGCGATGATCGGGAGGCCGCCGTCCGCAAGCTGGCCAAGAAAGGCGTCGACGCAGCGCCCGCCATCGAGAAAATCCTTACGTTGGACGACCGCCGCAAGGCCATCCAGGCCGAATTGGACGACACGCTGGCCGCCCAGAACAAAGCGGCCAAGGAGATCGGCGCCCTGATGAGCCAGGGCAAACGCGAAGAGGCCGAACAGCGCAAACATTTCGTCTCCGACCTCAAGGAGAGGTCGGCACGTCTGCAAAACGAATCGACCGCCGTGCAGGAGGAGCTGCAATGCACCCTCGTGGCGCTGCCCAACTTCCCGGCCGATATCGTACCCGAAGGCAAAACCGCAGCGGACAACCTCGTGGTGAAGCTCGTGGAGAACTACACGCCGCTCGCCGACGATGCGCTGCCCCACTGGGAGCTTGCCCGCAAATACGACATGATCGACTTCGACCTCGGCGTGAAGCTCACCGGAGCGGGATTCCCCGTCTACAAGGGCAAAGGCGCCCGCTTGCAGCGCGCGCTCATCAACTACTTCCTCGACTACAACACCCGGGCCGGCTACCAGGAGGTGGAGCCGCCCGTGATGGTCAACGAAGCATCGGGATTCGGCACCGGCCAGCTCCCCGACAAGGAGGGGCAGATGTACCACGCGACCGTCGACAATTTCTATTTGGTGCCGACGGCCGAAGTGCCCGTTACGAATATCTTCCGCGACGTCATTCTCGACGAAAAGGATTTTCCGGTGAAGATGACCGCCTATACGCCCTGCTTTCGCCGCGAGGCCGGTTCCTACGGCAAGGAGGTGCGCGGACTGAACCGTCTGCACCAGTTCGACAAGGTGGAGATCGTCCAGTTGAGCCTGCCCGACCGCTCTTACGAAGCGCTCGACGGCATGGTCGCCCATGTCGAAGGGCTCGTCCGGTCGCTCGGTCTGCCCTATCGCATTCTGCGGCTCTGCGGCGGCGACATGTCGTTCACCTCGGCGCTCACCTACGACTTCGAGGTCTACTCCGAAGCACAGAAACGCTGGTTGGAGGTCTCGTCGGTATCGAATTTCGAGTCGTTCCAGGCCAACCGTCTGAAGCTGCGCTACCGCGATGCGAACAAGAAAACGCAGCTGGCCCATACGCTCAACGGTTCGTCGCTGGCCCTGCCGCGCATCGTAGCCGCCCTGCTCGAAGACTTCCAGACACCCGAAGGAATCCGCATTCCCGAGGTGCTGATTCCCTACACGGGATTTGATTATATCAAATAAATGGTCTATCTTTGTATTTGCTCACACTAAAAAACACACAAATATGGCACACAAAATTACTGATTCGTGCGTTGCATGCGGCACCTGCATCGGCGAATGCCCGGTAGAAGCGATCTCGGCCGGCGACATCTACGTCATCGATCCCGACAAGTGCATCGACTGCGGCACCTGCGCCGGCGTATGCCCGAGCGAAGCGATCGTCGCCGAGTAAACGCACTCCGACGCGATACGCAAAGAGCGCTCCGACTTTCGGGTCGGAGCGCTCTTTGCGTTGTTGCAAACGCCTTACGCCGCCTTAACCAACGAACGCCCCAACCAGACCATCGCCAGGCCGAGCAGCAGGCTCAAGCCGACATACAATCCGAAATAGAGCCCGTGCTTCTGCTGCAACAGCAGAAACAGATCGTCGGAAAAGGAGGAAAAAGTTGTAAATCCGCCGCAGAACCCCGTAATCAGAAAGACGTTCATCGACGAGGAGATCAGGTGGGTCTTCTCGGCCATGCCGAAGAAGATGCCGATGAGGAAGCTCCCCACGACATTCACCGTGAACGTACCCCACGGAAAGGCCGAATTACAGAGGTAATGGGCGAATTTGCCCGTCAGAAAACGCAGGCAGGTACCGATGAATCCGCCTAAACCTGCAATAAGCATCGCTTTGAACATAGGTCTGAATGTTGGTTCCGATTGAATTGCGGTAAAGACGCGAGCCCGCCGGCATCACCCGCCTGCCGAACGGGTGCGGATTGAGCTACAAGGTGCTCGGCAACGATACGGGCGCCGTAAAACGGCTCGTCCGCCGATTTTGCAACGACGTGCGCCTATGCGTCAAGGGCCGTCCGCTGCCGGTCGAATTTTCGCGCGACTATCGCTGCGAAACCATGCCGTTGTAGGTAATCGTATAGGATTGACCGTTGTTCGAGAAGACGACCCTCACGCTCGGACTGGGATAGACCTCCGTATCGTAATCTCCGACCAGCGCGCAATCGACCGCACCCGAAAGGATAATGATGTCCCTCTGTCCGGTCAGCGTGTTCTCCACACTCTTGTAATTCACATTCGTAACCTGCCAGGAGAGCGCCGAATCCCGGCCCTTGCCGTTCATCTTGAACTCCATTTCGCGGCAATCGGAGTAGGCTAACGAAGAGGCGCCGGTCATCAACGTATAATTGCCCGACCACCCCGAAAGCAGCGGCATGGAGTCGCTCGAAACAAGATCGATCCCCGACAATTCGATGCCATAGCCACCCATGTTTTCGCTGATCGTCGTCGTTTCGCCGTCCGCATAGGTATAGGTTACGGCATTGAAACCGTTGCTGACATCGGCTTTCAGCCCCGAAGTGGCAACCGTCCACTCGGCGGAATCCTCCGACAAAGCGACCCCGTTGGTCTCCACCTCGACGGTTCCCTCGTAATAAGACGCACCCCTACGGAATACGAGCGTATATTTCGTTCCGGTTTGCGTGATGACGGTTCCGTTCGGGAAAAGTTTTTCGCGCAGCAACACCTCGGAATCGCTGCTTCCGATCTTGACATCCAATTGATTTTCGGTCAGACCCTGTTTTTCGGCCTCGGCCAGCAGCATCGCCAACCGGATGCCGGCATCGGCCGGCAACAATGCAAGCTGATTCTTGACGCGGGCGCTATTGTAAATGGAGATCCCGGGGCCCATCGGATCCGGTTCCGAGTTGGAATCGTCCAAACAGGCGGTCAGGGCAATCGGAAGGATCAGCAGCCATGCAAGCAAGCCTTTTTTCATCTTCATATCGTATCGTTTTTAGTCGTTTCCGTAACAGTGAACGATTTATCCGCACCGTTTCGTATATCGCATCGGGACAAATGTACAGATTTTTTTGCGAAACAAACGAAAATCCCTATCTTTATTCGATGAAACGTTTCAATCTATTCATTATCATGTCGCTGTTCTCCTTTTTAGGACACGGGCGCACGACCGCGCCCGCCTACCCGACCGACACCCTCGCCGCACGCGACGGGCAGGAACTGACCTTCACTTTCTTCAAGCACGCCTCGCTCTCCATCGCGGCCGGAGAAGGACGGGTCATCTATATCGACCCCGTACACACCTACGCCGACTATGCGAAACTGCCCAAGGCCGACCTCGTGCTGATCACGCATTCGCACTACGACCATTTGGATCGGCAGGCGATCGACGATCTCACGACGCGGACCTCCGATATCGTCTGCGACCGGACATCGGACGAAGCGCTCGACACCAACTGCCACGTCATGCGCCCGGGGAGCGTCGTCTCGCCGCGCAAATGGGTGAAAATCGAAGCCGTGGCAGCCTACAACACGACGCAGGGGCATCTGCAATTCCACCCGAAAGCGCGCGAGGACTGCGGCTATATTCTGACTATCGGCGGCACCCGCATCTATATCGCCGGCGATACGGAACCGACCCCCGAACTGTTGGCATTGCGCAATATCGACGTCGCTTTTCTGCCGGTCAACCAGCCCTACACGATGACCGTCGAGCAGGCGGTGCAAGCCGTCAAGGCCATCCGTCCGACGATCTTCTACCCCTATCACTACGGCGAGGTGGAGCAGACCACCGACCTCGAAGCGCTGTCGGCCGCGCTCGAAGGCATCACGGAAGTCCGCATCCGGCCGATGGAATAGCGAAGTCCTACTCGACGTACAGTACCAATCCCTTGAGGTACTCGCCCTCGGGATGGTAAATGTCGATGGGATGATCGGCGGGCTGGGTCAGCTGGTGCAGGATGCGCACCTTGCGGCCCGCGATCGCCGCAGCCGAAAAGACCGTCGTGCGGAACAGCTCCTTCGAAACGGCCTGCGAACAAGAAAAGGTGAAGAGGATACCGCCCGCCCGAATCTGCGACAAAGCACGGGCGTTCAAGCGTTTATATCCCTGCATGGCATTGCCAAGCACCTTGTGGTGTTTGGCGAAAGCAGGCGGATCGAGGATGATCAGGTCGTACCGGTCGCCGATATTCCGCAGATACTCCACGGCATCTGCAGCCACTTCGCTGTGCACGGCCCCGTCGCCGAAATTCAACCGGATATTCTCCGTTGCCAACGCTACGGCGCGCTCCGACGAATCGACCGAGCAAACCTCCCTGGCCCCGCCCGCAAGCGCATAGACCGAAAATCCGCCCGTATAACAGAACGCATTGAGCACCGTCCGTCCGCGGGCGCAGCGTTTCACCAACTCGCGATTTTCGCGCTGGTCGAGAAAGAAGCCGGTTTTCTGTCCCTGCTCCCAATTGACCAGAAACCGTTCGCCGTGCTCCGAAACCACCTGCGGCACGGCGGCCGGGCCTCCCCACAGATACCCGTCGACCGCACCCAGATCGGCCTTGAAAGGCAAGGTCTGCGACGATTTGTCGTAGACGGCTTCGATCTTATGGCCGTAAACCGACCGGACGGCCGCGGCGATCTCCATGCGCGAACGGTACATTCCCACCGAGTGGCACTGCACGACGGCCGTATGACCGTAAATGTCGACGACCAATCCGGGCAGGCCGTCGCCCTCGCCGTGCACCAACCGGTAGCAATCGGTTTCGGGGTTATCGACCAGCCCCAGCGCACGCCGCACATCGAATGCCACGGAGATGCGGAGGCACCACCAGGCCGAATCGATAGGCTCCTGCACGAACGAGAGCACTCGCACGGCGATGGAGCCGATCTGATAATGGCCCAGCGCGATGAACTTCCGTGCGTGGTCGTACACCTCGACCAAAGCCCCCTCGGCGATGTCGGCCTCCTCCTCGGCCTCGATAAAGTCGATGGCGCCGGAGAAGACCCACGGATGCCGACGCATCAACGACTCCTCCTTGCCCCGTTTGAGTATAATTCTCGGTACCATATTCTTATGAGCGCAGGCCCGTTTTATTTCAACAGCCGGTTGTAAATCTGCACGCAGACCCACGCATCGGTCGCCGCATAAAGCGTCTGTTTGTCCGTGAGGGTTTGAGCCTCCCAATTACTCAACCGCTGGGCCTTCGACACGCGCTGTCCCAACACGATGGCCGACAATTTGCGCACGCTCTTCTCCTCGATGCCCCATTGCGGCGCCAGCGTCTGCAAATCGACGAACCCTCGCTCGCGGAAATGACGCAACAGCCGCAAAGCCCGCAGGTCGCCTGCAACGGCGGCCCCGACCTTCAGCACCTGTTTATCCTCCAAAAGGTCGATGAGGGGTTTCGCCAGCGGAATGCGGTTCAACCGGAACAGGAAGGCGGTCTCCTGCGTCGCCAACTGGAGCAGGGCCACCCGATAGGTTACCCCCGCGCGGAACGACGGACGGGTCTCGGTATCGAATCCGATGATCGGAGCGCGTCGCAACTCCCGACAGGCCGCCTCGATATCGCGCTCCGTGTCGATGATGCGAATCGGCCCCGCAAATTCGATGGCGGGGAGCAAGGCGGTCTCTTCGTTGCCTATTTTAGCAAGAAACGAGTTGGATTTCATCCGGACGAAAAGATTCTTACAAAAGTAGCAAAAAAATCCGCTCACGCGGGCCGTTCCCCGATTTTTTTCACCGTTCCGTCGGATTGCATCCCGATGAGGCCTCGGTCGATCAGCGTGCGGAGCAGCTCGGCGCTCCGTTCGGGCGGACAGGGCAATCCGGCACACAGCGTACGCGGATCGGCTGCTCCGGCATCGAGCCGACGCAGCAATTCGTCGCGCAAAGCCGCATCCGACCCATCGTCCGACGCCGCCCCCGACCGTTCGGCAGCCCGCCGCTTCTCCTCGCGCCGACGGACCAGGCAGCAATCGCAGATGCCGCACGGCTCGGCGCCCTCGCCGCCCTCGCCGCCGAAATAGGCGTCCAACACGACGCTGCGGCACCGCGTATCGTTCGACGCATAGGCGAGCATCTGTTCGAACCGCTCCTGCGTCAACGCCAACCGGCGGGCATAGGTCTCGGGAGCAATGTAGAGATCGGCGCGCGGCAGCCGCTCCTCGTCGAAATAGAGCAGCGGCGAACGGTTCGACGGGATATAGCGGATGACGCGCAACTGCCACAGGCGTTTCAACAGCTCTTTGACCCGCTCGACCGTGTAGCCGCTCCACGTGGCCAATTCGCCTTCGTCGATCGGCCGGAAATCGGTGAAAATCCCGTCGTAGAGCCGCAGCAGCGTGCGGATGAAATGGTCGAGATCGTCGCGTTTGACCCGCAGCTTGTAAAGATCGTCGCGGCTGACGCAGAACATGACCCGCGCCGGATGATCCTGCGCATCGGTGAGGGTCAGATAACCGTTCTGCTGCAACAGTTTCAACGCGCTCTGCACCGTACCGGCATAGAGGTGTTCGTGCGCGCAAAATTCGTAGATATTGAAGAGCACCGACGCACCGGCCCCGTCGCCGATGCCGATTTGCAGATAGGAGCAGACGCGTTCGTAAATCTCCTTGACCTGCTCCAACGGCGGAAATTCCTGCTTGAAACGCCGGACGATGCGGTCGGCATCGTCCGAAGCGACCAACAGCAAGGCATAGGCCCGTTTGCCGTCGCGCCCCGCACGGCCCGCCTCCTGGTAATAACTCTCCAACGAATCGCACATCGAATAGTGCACAACGAACCGCACGTCGGGCTTGTCGATCCCCATGCCGAAAGCGTTGGTCGCCACCATCACCCGCACCTTGCCGCACAGCCACTCCTCCTGGCGCGCCGAGCGTTCGGCATGGCCCAGGCCGCCGTGGTAGGCCGCCGCGGCGATTCCGGCCTCGCGCAGCGTTTCGGCCAACTGTTCGGCACCCTCGCGCGTGCGCATGTAGACGATGCCCGAACCGGCGACATGCTGCAACAAACGCATCAACTGGGCGTTCTTATCATCGGTATGGCGCACGCTGTAAGAGAGGTTGGGACGTCGGAAGTCGCCGCGCACGACATGTGGCTCGGCGAATTTCAGCTGGTACCGGATATCCTCGGCCACCCGCGGCGTGGCCGAAGCGGTCAACGCCAGCACGGGCACGCCGGGCAGCTTTTCGCGCAATTCGGCGATCCGCAGATAGGAGGGCCGGAAGTCATAGCCCCACTGCGAGATGCAATGGGCTTCGTCGACAGCGATCAACGAGACGTTCATCCGCACGACCCGCAGCCGGAAGGCCTCGGAGGCCAGCCGTTCGGGCGCCACATAGAGGAACCTCACATCGCCGTAGACACAGTTGTCCAACGCGATGTCCAACTGCCTCGGCGAAAGGCCCGCATGAACGGCGACGGCCGGAATCCGAAGCGCCCGAAGCCGGTCGACCTGATCTTTCATCAGGGCGATGAGCGGCGTTACGACGATGCACAGCCCCTCGCGGGCCAGCGTCGGCACCTGATAGGTCAGCGACTTGCCGCCGCCCGTCGGCATCAGGGCCAGCGTATCGCGGCCGTCCAGCACGTCGCGGATGATCCGCTCCTGCACCGAGCGGAACTCCGTGTAACCCCAATACCGTTTGAGAACGGCATATATGTCGACCGGCTGTTCCATAGTACAAAGGTACGCATTCGACGAAAAATTAAAAGCGAAACGTTCCATTTCTTCCGATAATTCACTATTTTTGCATTCGGAAACGTCGTTGCGATGAAACGAACCCGTTACATAGCCTGCTGGCTGCTGGTCGTCTACCTGCTGACGGCCGTCGGGCCCGCCTGCGCTTCGCTCACCTGCCGGTGCCGGGTCATGACGGCCCGCACGGAGGCGGTCGACGGGCATCATCGCGGCCACGGCTGCTGCTGCCACTCGATCCGCACGACGCCGGAGCAATCCGCCTGCCTGGCCGCTCCGTGCTGCACCGACCGGCACTCCACGGAGATCGCACTCTACACCGACGGGAGCGATGAACGTCCGGATCGCATCGTGCTGCCGGTACTCACGGTCTCGCTGCCGAACGATCCTCCGACCGCTGCGCCGGACGTCTCTCTTACCGGCCGTGCGGCCGACCGTCGCACACCTTTCCTCTGTCGCGGCAGCATACGCTGTGCAGGGCTCCGCGCCCCGCCCGCGCGCGTCTGATCGACCGCCGCCGGCCGCCGCTCCCCACCCCTCCCGATCCGATCGAAAATCCGGAACTGCGGACGAGCGGAATCTTCGTGTTTTTACTCCACAAAACCGTTCGGCTGTCCCTACACAGGCAGCATATCCGACCATCCATGAACGAAAAATACGGCGGGGAGCCTCTCCTCCGCCACGACATACGCCCGACAGCGGTACGGATGCCCGTACGGCAAGCCCGACGAACCGCACATCCGTTTTCCCTGCGAACGGTGCGGCCGAACCTGCGCGATGATCCGCAACTCGGTTGCAACGGGAATCCGCTGCTTTTGTCTGCGAAAATAATAGAAAGAACGTCATTATGAAACATTACGAATCGATCCTCGCCTGCCTGCTCGCGCTCTTCGCCGGCTCGAATCTTCGGGCCCAAGAGCTGCAAGGCACGGTATGCGATACGGAAAAACAACCGCTCATCGGTGCGGCGGTCTACTGGGCCGGCACGACCGTCGGCGCATCGGCCGATGCCGACGGCCGCTTCCGCCTGCACCGCGTGAAGGGATACGACCGATTGGTCGCCACCTATTTAGGCTATGTCAACGATACGCTGCAGATCGCCCCGGGCGTCGAACGGGCCGACTTCGCCCTGCGGGCCGAAGACGTCGCCCTGGAAAGCGTTACGATCGAAGGCGATTTGAACGGCAATTATATCAAGCGGGACGGATTGCTGAAGAACGAAACCATCTCGTTCGCCGGACTATGCAAAATGGCCTGCTGCAATTTAGCCGAATCGTTCGAAAATTCGGCTTCGGTTACGGTCGGGTACAGCGATGCCATATCGGGCGCCCGTCAGATCAAGATGCTGGGCCTTGCGGGCACCTATACGCAGATACTCGACGAGAACCGCCCCATCATGCGCGGGTTGAGCGCCCCCTACGGTTTGAACTATACGCCGGGTATGTGGCTCAATTCGATTCAGGTGTCGAAGGGCGTCGCCTCGGTTACGGCGGGCCACGAAGCCATCACGGGCCAGATTAACCTCGAACACCGCAAGCCGACCGACCAGGAGCGGCTCTTTCTGAATCTCTATTTGGACGATGAACTGCGGCCCGAGATCAACCTCTCGTCGGCCTTTCCGGTAACCGAAGACCAGAAACTGACGAGCATCCTGCTGCTGCACGGTTCGATGGACACCGATGCCCGCAAGATGGATCACAACCACGACGGATTCCGCGACCTGCCGAAAAGCGACCAGATCAATATCGCGAACAAATGGCTCTACTCGGCGGACAACGGAATGCAGATCCGATGGGGCTGGAAATTCGTGCAGGAGAACCGGTTGGGCGGCATGTACGGATACAAAAAGTCCATGCGCGACGAGATGCTGTCCGACTGGGACAAACCCGGCACGCTCTACGGCTCGCACATTCGCAACCGCAATGCCAACGGCTATCTGAAGATCGGCATGCCCGTAGGCGCGGCGGTCTATGACGAGGAGGAAGCGGACGAACTGCGCTCGAATATCGCGTTCGTCGCCGACTTCGACCACTTCGACGAGGATGCCTGCTTCGGGCTGAACGACTACACGGGCAACGAAAACTCGCTGTCGGTCAACTTGATGTACAACCACTATTTCACGCACCGGTCGTCATTCATCGTCGGTGTACAGGGTCATTTGCAGTACTTCCGCGAAAATCTGGAAAACCGCACCCCCTGGATCGCCGACGATCCGCAACGCACCTGCCATTTCGACCGCAACGAGCGCGAAGCCGGCGCCTATGCGGAGTACACCTACTCCGTCAAGGATAAATTTTCGATCGTGGCGGGCATTCGCGGCGATTACAACCGCTATTACGACCGCTTCTTCGTTACGCCGCGCGGCCACCTGCGGTGGAATATCACCCCGTCGACCACACTGCGGGCATCGGCCGGTTTGGGCTACCGCTCGACCAACCTCCTCACCGACAATATCGGCGCATTGGCCACAGGGCGGCGCATCGGATTCTTGGGCACGGATTTCGCAGGGCTCGACCGCATGGAGAAGGCGCTCACCGTAGGCGGCAGTCTGACACAGACGTTCAAACTCGTGCGCGAAGACGATGCGACGTTGAGTTTCGACCTCTTCCGCACGCAATTCGACCATTCGGTGGTAACCGACCAGGAGTACGATCCGACGGCGATCCTGTTCTACGGTTCGGACGGCCGCAGCTACACGGACACCTATCAGATCGACTTCACGTGGACGCCGGTCGACCGGTTCGACATTTTCGCGACGTTCCGCTACACGGACAGCGAGATGACCATCGAACGTCCCGACGGCACGGCAGCGCACGTCGAACGGCCGTTGGTAAGCGAATACAAAACGCTGCTCAATCTCCAGTACGCCACGAAGTTCCGCCGGTGGGTATTCGATGCGACGGCGCAGCTCAACGGCCCCATGCGCATCCCGACGCAGACGGGCGATCCGGCCGACACCTACTGGTCGCCGCGCTACCCGATCTTCTTCGCGCAGGTAACCCGCAAACTCGGCAAATTCGACCTCTACGTGGGCTGCGAGAATATCGGCGACTACCGGCAGCACGATCCGATTCTGCATGCCGACGCCCCCTTCTCGACGGGATTCAACTCGATGAATGTCTGGGGGCCGCTCATGGGCCGCAAGTTTTATTTCGGATTGCGGTTCAACCTGTATTAGCAGTTGCGGGGCGAACCTTTTCCCCGCAATCCGAAATAAACCGTGCAGACAATCCCTCCAAACCTCCCTTTGAAAAGGGAGGCTTATCGAAGGGGAGCGTTGCGGTTCAACCTGTATTAGCAGTTGCGGGGCAAGGTGCAGCCTTAATTAGCGGGGCCGAACCATTCCCCCGCAATCCGAAATGCCGCAATAGAACACCTTAAACACTTTTAATACGATGAAAAAACTGATTGTATGCTGCTTGGTCGCCCTGATGGGTATGGGCACCAGCACGGCCGCCGGGGCCGACGAGCAAAAGACCGGCACCAAAACGACGGTATTCGCAACGGACATCCACTGCGAGCATTGCGCCGACAAAATCATGAACAACGTACCGGCGCTCGGCAAGGGAATCAAGGACGTGCAGATCGACGTGCCGACCAAGGAGGTAACGGTCGTTTACGACGCCTCGAAAAATTCGGACGAAAACATCGTCAAGGGATTCGCCAAGCTGAAGGTCAAGGCCGAGCCGAAACCCGCCGCGAAAAAATAGTCCGGCGCCGAACGCCACACTTGCAAACGAAGAGCTCCGCACTTTTCGGTGCGGAGCTCTTTCATTAAGGGACGGGGCGGGGTCGTTCCGGCCCGGCATTACGTTCCGGCCCGCCGCTCCGACCGAATCCCCCGTCTTTCCTTACCGCCGCCGCGCTCGCTGCTGCGCCTCCTGCTGGCGGAGCAGCTCCTCGTAACGCTGCTGGAACTTCGATTTCCTGCCGTTCGACTTCTTCGCCGCCGCGGCCGCCATGATCGCCTGAATCTTTTCGTCGCTGACGAACCGGCGCGTAATCAACGTCTGGGCGATGGTGAAGAGGTTGAACAACAGATAGTAGTAGCACAGACCGCTCGAATAGTCGTTGAACCAGCAAAGCATCATCAACGGCATGAAATAGAGCATCATGAACTTCATGCCGGCCATCTGCGGCTGCGACGAGGCGGACTGCTGGTAGCTGTAATAGGAGTACCCGAAAGTCGAAAGCGCCATCAACAGGGCGAACAACGACACATGGTCGCCGTAGAACGGAATCGAGAACGGCAGGTTCAAGATACTGTCGTAGGACGAAAGGTCGTCCGACCACCAGAATGCCTGCCCTCGCAACTCGATGGACGACGGGAAGAAACGGAACAACGCGATCAAAATCGGCAACTGGAGCAGCATCGGAATACAGCCGCTCAACGGGTTGATGCCGGCCTTGCGCTGCAGCTCCAGCGTCGCCTGCTGCCGTTTCATGGCATCCTCCTGTTTGGGATACTTCTTCGCCAGCTCGTCCATCTGCGGCTTGATGAGGCGCATCTTGGCCATCGAGACGTAGCTCCTGTAGGTGATCGGCGAGAGCACCAATTTCACTAACACGACGAGAATCAGGATGATGATGCCGAAATTCGAAATATAGTTGCGCAGGAAATCGAAGACCGGAATGACCACCCAGCGGTTGATCCAGCCGAAGATGCCCCACCCCAGCGGCACGAGCCGTTCGAGGCAAAGGTCATCGACGCCATCGACCGTGACCTTGCGCAGGATGGAGTACTTATTGGGGCCGAAGTAAAAGGCGAAATCATAGGCCTCGGTCTGCGGCGTATAGGGCACGGTCATGCGGGCCGAATAGTATTTGATGAACCCCGAATCGGGCCGGGCCGTTTCGAACGAAAGATTCGCCGAAGCGACGTTCTGCGGCGCGATGAAGACCGACGAAAAATACTGCTGTTTGAAAGCCACCCAATTCACCGACGTGGCGATCTCTGCGGATTTCGCACCGTCGCTCATACCCAACTCCTCGACGGATTGTTCGTCGGGAAACCGGTACGCAAGCGTCGTGTACATGTTTTCGTTCTTGAAGCCGCGTTCGTTCCGGTAGGAGGTGTTCGACCAGTCGATGCCGAAGGTCGTCTGATTGGCCATCTGCGGCGCCATGCCGACCAACTGCACGTCGAAATCGACCAAATAATTCTCCGCCAGCGATTCACCGTTGCGCAGCGTATAGCGATAGACCAGGGCGGCGCCGTCGGCCACGTCGAGCCGCATCGCAACGGTCTGCGAGCCGTCCGGAAGCTCCTCCACGGAGGGCGCCGCGAAGGTGTAGTCCATCGTATTGACGGGAATGTTGTTCAATCCATGCCGCAGATAGAAAGTCAAGCCGAATCGGGCCGTTGCGGGATCGAACAGCTCCACCGCTTCGTGCCGTTCGCCGCGCGGGGCGTATTTGGTGTAATCCTTGAGCGTTACGCCGATGATCCGGCCGCCGCGCGTCGAAAAGCGCACGGTCATCACCTCGTTCTCGATCGCGAACTCTTCGGGCTGCGCCTCCGCGGCGGCCGCCAACGAGGCGCCCACCACCGTTTCGAGCCTTGCCGACGCCGGCGAATCGGCTGCAGCGGGACGCGGAGCCGCGAGCTCGGTCGAATCGGCCGCCGCGACGGGAGCGACCTGCGCTGCCTGCGCCGCGGCCACTGAATCCTGGTAAGCCTGCCACTCGGCCATCTCCGTTTGGTAACGTTTTTGTTCTTTGCCGTTGAAGTAGACGAACCCCACGAAGAGCACGCCCACCACAACGATCCCTATGATCGATTTCTTATCCATCTACCAGCTATTTCTCGTTTTTATACCTCAACGCCGCCTGCACGAACGCCACGAACAACGGCGACGGACGCTGCACGGTGCTCTTGTACTCGGGATGATACTGCGTGCCGACGAACCACGGATGCGACGGCACCTCGATCACCTCGACCAATCCGGTATCGGGATTGACGCCTGCGGCCTGCATACCGGCCGCCTCGAACTGCGCAAGGTAGTCGTTGTTGAACTCGTAGCGATGGCGATGCCGCTCCGAAATGTTCAGTTTGCCGTAGGCCTCGGCCGCCTTCGTGCCCTTGCGCAGCGTGCAGGAGTAGGCCCCCAAACGCATCGTGCCGCCCTTGGCCGTAATGCCCTTCTGCTCCTCCATCAGGTCGATGACCGGATGAGCCGTCTGCTCCATCTCGCTCGAATCGGCGTCCGCCAGCCCCAGCACATTGCGGGCGAACTCGATGACGGCGCACTGCATACCTAAACAGATGCCCAGGAACGGGATATTGTTCACGCGGGCGAAATGCACCGCCTCGATCTTCCCCTCGATGCCACGGTTGCCGAACCCGGGAGCAACTAAAATACCGGCCATCGAACCGAGTTTGTCGGCGACGTTCTCGCGCGTCAGCTTTTCGGAGTTGACATAACGCAGCTTCACCTTGCAATCGTTGACCGCACCGGCGTGGATGAACGATTCGCTGATCGATTTGTAGGCATCCGGCAATTCGGTGTACTTGCCGACCAGCGCGATTTCGATCTTCTTCGACGGATGTTTGATCTTTTCGACGAAAGCGCGCCAGGCATCCATGTCGGGCTCCTGCTCCGACGGCAGGTTCAGTTTGTCCAGCACGACCTCGTCGAGGTGCTGTTCGTGCATTCGCAGAGGCACTTCGTAGATGGTCGGCACGTCGATGGATTCCATCACGGCATTGGCGTCGACGTTGCAGAACAGGGCCACCTTGCGGCGCAGCGCGAGCGTCAACGGATGCTCCGTGCGCAAAACGAGGATATCGGGCTGCAAACCGTTTTCCAGGAGGGCCTTGACCGAGTGCTGCGTCGGTTTGGTTTTCAATTCGCCCGAAGCGGCCATATAGGGGATCAGCGTCAGATGCACCAACGCCGTACTGCGGTAACCGAGCTGGTAGCGCAGCTGACGCACCGATTCGATGAAGGGCAGCGACTCGATGTCGCCCACCGTACCGCCGATTTCGGTGATGATAATGTCGTACTCCTTGCGCTGGGCCAGCAGCTGGATGCGCCGTTTGATTTCGTCCGTAATGTGCGGGATGACCTGCACGGTCTTGCCCAAATATTCGCCCTTGCGCTCCTTCTCGATGACGCTTTTATAGATTTTGCCCGTCGTAACGTTGTTGGCCTTCGACGTCGGCTGGTTCGTAAACCGTTCGTAGTGGCCGAGATCGAGGTCGGTTTCGGCGCCGTCCTCCGTAACGTAGCATTCGCCGTGTTCGTAGGGGTTGAGCGTTCCGGGGTCGACGTTGATATACGGGTCGAGCTTCTGGATGGTTACCGAATAGCCCCGGGCCTGCAACAGACGGGCGATCGAGGCCGAAATGATTCCCTTGCCGAGCGACGAGGCGACGCCGCCCGTTACGAATATGTACTTGGGTTTCGTAAGTTTCATTGCAATGCGTATCGTTATTATTAAGCCATTCTATCCATGCGTGTACCTTCGGCCGCAAGCCTCGATCCGTTTCGGAGCTCCGACCGAAGTCCCCCGCCGAGGCAGGGGTTATCTCTCTTCCTGCTCCGTTTGGGCGGTCTCCTGACCGGCTTCACGGTCGATGAGTTTCACCTTCTCGATCGCAGCGGCCATCTCCGAGCGGATGCGGTCGATTTTGGCCTGCACGTCGGCCACCAACGTATCGGCGTTCTTCGACTTGGCGAAGAATCCGATATTGTTCTCCAGCAAAGCGATCTCCTGCTCCATCTGGCGCACCTTATTATAAAGGCGCTCGCGCTCCGAACGCAGCCGGCGGTCGCCCGAAGCCTTCAACGACGAAACCTTGTCGCGGAAACGATTCATGGAACGGTCGCGCTCCGAACCGCGCAGCGTATCGAACAACGCATCGACCAACGCCTTGTAACGTTTCTGCACGGCATCCTTCTGTTTGATGGGTACGAAACCGATTTCGCTCCAGCGGCGCTGGAACTCGCGGATGACCTCGAATCCGCCCGCAGCGACATCGGCCGCAGCCATTTCGTCGAGCAGGGCGAGTTTCCTTTTCAGATTCTCCTCGTGTTCGCTGTCGACCCCCGAGAAATGGGCGGCCTTGCGCTCGAAGAACTTGTCGCACGCCGCACGGAAACGTTTCCACACGGCGTCCGAATGGCGGCGCGACACGGCGCCGATCGTTTTCCACCGGGTCTGCAAAGCGATCAGCTCCTCGGTGGCGGATTTCCACTCCTCGCTGTCGGAGAGCGCTTCGGCCGCCTCGCACAACTCGTTTTTCAGCTGGAGATTATGCTCCATTTCGGTCTTGAAGCCGGCATAGAACAGGCGTTTCCCCTCGAAAAAGCGGTCGCAGGCCACACGGAAGCGTTCGTAGATGGCGTTGTTCTCTTTCTTGGGAGCGAAACCGATGGTTTTCCACGTTTTCTGAATCTCCAGCAACCGTTCGCTGGCCTTGTTCCACTCCTTGCGGGTCGTCGACGGCTGGCCGCAAAGCTCCTCGACCGCCACGCACAACTCCCTCTTGAGTTCGAGGTTCTTCACCTGCTCGGCCTTGAGCGCCTCGAAATGCGCCTGATGCTGCTTGTTGATGCGGCTCGATGCGGTCTTGAAACGCTCCCAAAGGGCCTCCTTGCATTCGTTGGCGACGGGGCCCGTCTCGCGCCATTCGTCGTGGAGTTTCTGCAGCTTGTGGAACGCCTCGATGACCGACGGTTCCAGCACGAGCGCTTCGGCCTGCTCGCACAGAGCGGCCTTCTGCTCGTAATTCTTCTTCAGATCGAGGTCGCGGAGCTCCTTATTGATCTTGATGAAATTGTAAAAATTCTCGACGTGCAGGTTGTAGGTCTCCCACAAATCCTTGACGTGCTGCATCGGCACCGGGCCGGTCTCCTTCCAACGCTGCTGCAGCTCGCGGAACTTGGTGAACGTATGGTTCAACGTCTCGTCGGAGTCGATCAGCTCCTTCAGCTCGTCGATGATCGCCAACTTCGTGCGATAGTTCTGCTCCTTCTCGCCCTCCAAACCGGCGATAAACTCGTCGCGGCGGCGGCGGTACTCCTTGAACAGCTCTTTCAGCCGCACTTCGGCCCCGTCGACCGTCGGCACGAACGCCTCTTCGGCGCCCCCGCCCTCGATGAAAGCCCGGCGGGCCGTTTCGACCTCGGCGCGCCGCAACCGGTAGAAGGCGATCTTCAACGCTTCGGCATCGCGGCGGATCGACTGCACGGGCTGTTCGGCCAACATCCGTTCGAAGAGGTCCAGCAGCTCCGTTTTGCTCTTTCCCGAGAAGAGCTCCCCGACGGAGGATGCGTCCGACGACCGGCCGGCCTCGTCGACCGGTTCGTCAATCGTCTCCCCGACCGATTCATCGGCCTCGTCGACCGGCTCGTCAATCGCTTCCCCGACCGGTTCATCGGCCTCGTCGACCGGTTCGTCCTCGACCGCCGGGCCGGTCTCTCGGGCAGCGGGCACCGCCTCCTCCTCGGCGGAATCCGCCGGTCGGGATTCGATCTCCGCGGCCGCTTCTTCCGATTCGGATGCCTGCACAGGATCGGGAGCCTCGGGGGATTCGGTTGCAACGGATTCGGTCGGGACGGAAGAGGATTGCACCTCTTCGGTCGGGCAGCTGTTCTGCTCCTCCTCGGGAGCGGCGAGCGTCGGTTTTTCAGTAGCCATTGTCGGTAATCGTTTCGCTTCCATGGGACGGGAAGCACATACATTCGGCAAATATAACGATTTTATGCTGAAAAAAACGCGTTTCCGCCGAAAATTCGCTATATTCGCAAGCGCTAACCGCGAATCTGCCGAAAATGAAATACCGCATCCTGTTAGTCGACGACGAAATCGACATCCTCGAATTCGTCCGCTACAATTTAGTCCGGGAGGGGTACGAGGTCTTCTCGGCCTGCAACGGTTCCGAGGCCCTGCGGATCGCCGCCGCGACCCCTCCGCACCTGATTCTTTTAGACATGCTGATGCCCGTGATGGACGGAATCCAGACCTGCCGCGCCATCCGGCAGCATCCCGCGCTGCACGACACGTTGGTGGTCTTTCTCTCGGCTTTGGGCGAAGAGGAGCGGCAGCTCGACGGATTCGACGTCGGCGCCGACGACTATCTGACGAAACCCATCAAGATGAAACTGCTCGTCAGCCGCATCCAGGCGCTGCTGAAACGCGTTCCGCCGGCACCCTCCGCCGACGGAGAGCCGGACGCGCCTCCGGTTCGGCCGGATCGGATCGAAATCGACGAGACGAGCCACACGGTGCACTGCGGCGACCGGCGCATCGACCTGCCCCGCAAGGAATTCGACCTGCTGCAACTCTTCTGTTCATCGCCCGGAGAGCTGATTCCGCGCGAAACGATCTACTCGCAGGTCTGGGGCTCGAAGGTCGTCGTCGGCGACCGCACCATCGACGTGCATATCCGCAAACTGCGTCAGAAAATCGGCGAACGCCATATCGTTACGGTCAAAGGAATCGGCTACCGTTTCGAACCGTAAAAAAAGAATCTATTTCAACCGAATTCATTCATTTTCAACCACCCCTAAAATCCAATCAACCCATGATAAAACAGTCGAAGCTCTTCTTCTAAAAGTCGATTCCGAATTAACTTTATAAAGATGTGATTCTTTCATTATCTCTACTATTTCGTCTTTAGTAGGCTTTTCTGCTTTTTGCAAATATAGGGCTAATGTCTTATTAAATACGCCATGAGCCAATATTGTTTTAATGAATTTCACTTGTCTTTCAACAATACTGTTTGTTCCAAATAAAGCATCACCTGCATCCGTCAGTTCAAAAACCTGTTTATCATTCACATCGACTTTCTTCACAAAGCCCAAATATATTGCAGCATTCGTATAATAATCCACTTGTCGCATTTCAAATGAATCTCTCTCCTTAAAATCATAATTAGCACTTAAATCCTCTTTCGTATAAGCCTCACCCGTGTTATTATACAAGATCTCACAGAAATTGATGATTCGTTCGAAAGAATCAGCTTGTGGGAAAGGAACTGTTGTCGGTTCTTCTACTATTGGCACGGTTCTCGATAGATTCTGTATCATCTCAATATTGAGCATCTGCTCCGAAAAATCCTTCAATCGATATTTCTTTTCCTTCACCAAAACAATGGAATTATATTTCAAAGGATCGCTGAATCGATATTCACGAAGATGAAATATTCCGTTCGTATAAGTAAGGAAAATCGGACGTACTTTCTTTTCTATCTTACCTTGCCACAAACGATACGGATAGTACAATTGTCTGATTAGAAAATCCGAGTACAAACTATTTTTGGCTTCTATCAAATTCAATGCAGAAATTCCCTCATATCCTCCGTCGATCTCGATCTGTGCATTTTGGACATTAACATACAGAAACGAATTATTTTTTCCGACTTTTTGAATCGTGAAATCAAACATATGAGAGCTCATTCTTCCGCTGACAGTCGGTATCAAATTCTCATCTTGAGTGAAATCTGCCAAAATTTGAGAAGCATAAGCACAATTAATTGCTAAAGCCTCACTCGTTATCGTCGAAAAATCAAGACTTTCGATATAGGATGGAATAGTAACCTCCGTAATATCGAGATTCGGATTTTCCGTAAATGATTCGAATGTTTCAATATCAGAAATCACATACGATCCCCGAGATACCGGAAGTATCGACAAATGTCTATTCGACAATGCTTTGGGAAGTTGGAATCGATGATCGAATTTCGTCATCAACCTTGCCTCTCTGAATGTATTTATATCTTTCGACTTGATGATATATTGTCCATTTCTGTTTATTTCATCTTCGATGTTATACTGCACAAACAATTGGTTCCATGCATTTTCATTCTTGGAATCACTCATAATTACTGATTAAAAATTCATCGATTTGCCCCCTTTTAGTCGAATCCGAATTGACAGCACGAATCGCTTTTACTACATGAATACGATAATCTGAATATATATCTCTTATAAATTCGGAAGCAGAGTTCGATAATAAAAACTTGACGCCTTTTTCATTCAATATATTACAAACATCTCTTAATCGAAGTTGATCTCGTTCAGTCCATCCACCCTGTACATATCCTGTAAAATTCGAACTCTCCGAAACCGGGTGATACGGCGGATCCAAATACACGAACGAATCGGCGGATATATCTTTCAAAGCCGAAGCATAATCTCCATGCATTATTCGTATTTTAGCAGTATTCAGATATTTACTTACAGCTCTTATTACCGGTTCATTGACTATATTCGGATTTTTATATTTCCCAAACGGGGAGTTGAACTCTCCCGCATGATTCACTCTATATAATCCGTTGTAACATGTTTTGTTGAGATAAATAATCCGTGATGCTCTTTGAATATCCGTAAGGCTATCGAACAACGGATTTCTATCAACGGATCGAATCTCATAAAAATAGGCCGCTGTATTTTCATGTTTTTTCAAATCCTCAATAAGTTCATCAGGAGTGTCCCTTATCACATTGTACACATTGACAAGTTCTTCATTATAATCGTTTATAACAGCCTTTTTGGGCTGCAAATCGAAGAGCAAGGCACCTCCTCCAACAAACGGTTCATAATAAAGAAGATTCAGCCATTCTTTCGGAAGCAATCTTTCGATTTCCGGAAGCAACTGTCTTTTACCGCCGACCCATTTCAGAAAAGGTACGACAAGTTTATTTTTCGCCATAATGAATACCTCTATCGGGACAAAGTTAACAAAATCCTTTTATTTTTCATTTATTCATTAATCAATCTTTCAAAGCACACCAAAAGTCTCACTATCATTTTTCGGAAAAATTTGCACGAATGCAAAAAAACCGCTATCTTTAACTGATGATTCGATGCTTTCTGCCTTTTCGAACCGAAAATACGGCGCTTCGCGTTGCCCGAAGGCCGCTTTCGGGCCGCAGCGGCTCGCGATGCGTTCCTCCGCAACCGGCAGCGGCAAAAGACAGCCCGCATCGAAAACAAAAACGGAAACAGCATACGCAATAACAAATCAAAAAACAGCTGTCAGGATATGATTATCATGGTTCTCAACTGCGGCTCGTCGTCGATCAAATACCAGATCATCGACATGGACGCCGCATCGAACAAACTCCTTGCGAAAGGTCTTGTCGAACGAATCGGTCTGCCCGAAGGCGACCTGACCCACAAACCCGTCGGCAAAACGCCGTTCGAACTGCATCGGCCCATCCCCGACCATACGACCGGCATCGAACTGGTGATGCAGGCGCTCACCGATTCCGAACACGGCGTCATCCGCTCGCTCGACGAGGTGAAGGCGGTCGGCCATCGCGTGGCCCACGGCGGCGAATTTTTCCCGAAAAGCTGCCTCGTGGACGCCGATGCCAAGGAGAAGATCCGTTCGCTCTGCCAGATCGCCCCGCTGCACAATCCGGCCAGTCTGGAGGGCATCAACGCCATCGAAAAAGTGCTGCCGGGCGTGCCGCAGGTTACGGTATTCGACACCTCGTTCCACCAGACCATTCCGGCCAAGAACTATCTGTTCGCCCTGCCCTACGAATACTACGAGAAGTATCGCGTGCGCAAATACGGCTTCCACGGAACGAGCCACAAATTCGTCGCGAAAGCGGGCGCCGCTCTGGCCGGAATCGACTTCGAACACGCGAAAATCATCACCTGCCATATCGGCAACGGCGGTTCGATCACGGCCGTGCTGAACGGCAAATCCTACGATACGTCGATGGGATTCTCGCCGCTCGACGGATTGGTGATGGGTACGCGCTGCGGCTCGGTGGATGCCAGCGCCATCACCTTCATCGGCGACAAAGAGCACCTTTCGTTCGCGGAGATCGACACCATGATGAATAAGAAGTCGGGCGTATTGGGCCTCACGGGGCTGTCGAGCGACATGCGCGACATCGACCGCGCCTACGAAGAGGGGAATGAACGGGCCATCCTCGCCCGCGACATGTACTACGGGCGGGTGAAGAAGTTCATCGGTTCGTATGCGGCCGAGATGGGCGGCGTCGATCTGATCGTCTTCACGGGCGGCGTCGGCGAAAATTCGGTCGAGATGCGCGAATCGGTCTGCTCGAACATGGAGTTCCTCGGGCTGAAGTTCGACGCGGCGGCCAACAAGCAGGTACACGGCGAGGACAAAATCCTGTCGGCGCCCGATTCGAAGGTCAAAGTCGCCGTCGTTTCGACCAACGAGGAGTCAGTCATCGCCACGGACACCTACAATCTGGTGAAATAAGGTAAAACAAAAACGGAAACATAAAAAACAAAAAACATGATTCAGCATCTTACGGAGATCGTCGAAGAGGCGAGAAAAAAGGGTAAAAAACGGCTGGCCGTCGCTTACGGCCAGGATTCGCACACGCTGACGGCTGTCTACGGAGCCTACAAGGAGGGACTGGTAGAGCCGACGCTCTACGGCGACAAGGAGATCATCGAACAGGTCTGCAAGGAGAACGACCTCGACATCAAGGCGTTCAATATCGTCCACGAGCCGAATGACGTGAAATGCGTCCAGCAGGCTGTGGCATCGGTCGTTGCGGGCAACGCGGACGTGCTGATGAAAGGGCTCGTGTCGACCGACAAATACATGCGCGGCATTCTGAACAAAGAGGCCGGTCTCTTTCCGCCGAAAGGCGTGTTGAGCCACGTTTCGATCATCGAGATGCCCTGCTACCACAAGCTGCTCATCATCTCCGACGTGGCGGTCATTCCGCTGCCCGACTTCAAGCAGAAGATGAAGCAGATCGGCTATCTGGCCCAAACGGCCGACCTGCTGGGAATCAAGACGCCGAAAATCGCCTGCATCGCTCCGTCGGAGCAGCTGCTGCCCAACGTCATTTCGTCGACCGAAGGCGCTCTGTTAGCCAAGATGGGCGATCGCGGCCAATTAGGCCATGTCGTGGTGGACGGCCCGCTGTCGCTCGACGTGGCCCTCTTCAAGGAGGCGGCCGAGCACAAGAAGGTCAAAGGTTCGTCGGTAGCCGGCGATCCCGACTGCCTGCTCTTCCCCAATCTGGAATCGGCGAACGTCTTCTTCAAATCGGCGACCCACCTCTGCAAGGGCGAGCTGGCCGCGATGGTTATGGGCACGAAAGTTCCCTGCGTGCTCACCTCGCGCGGCGATTCGAGTCTGACGAAGCTCTACTCCATCGCATTAGCTTGTTTGGCAGCGAAATAGGCAACCTGCGGGTCGGGGGCCGATCCGAAAATAACAAAGGCGCGCCCCGCCCTTTCGGGCGGGGCGCACGCCGACAAACGAACCGAGCATTTATATGAGCTACCGAATTTTAGCGATAAATCCCGGCTCCACATCGACCAAGGTCGCCCTCTACGAAGAGGAGCGGCCCCTGTTCGATTTCACCCTGCGGCACACCACCGTCGAGCTGGCCCGATTCACGGACATCATCCAACAACTGGACTGGCGTCGGGGGTTGATCCTCGACGCGCTGCGCGAACGCGGCTGTTCGCTCCATGAACTTTCGGCGGTCATCGGACGGGGCGGATTGATCCGCCCCGTACCGGGAGGCGTCTACGAAGTCAACTCCCGTATGCGCTACGACCTGCGCAACGCCAAGATGAAACACGCCTGCAACCTCGGCGGACTGCTGGCGGCGCAGATCGCCCACATGGCCCGCGTGAAGGCCTACATTGCCGATCCGCCCGTGGTCGACGAAATGGACGACGTGGCCCGCATCACGGGCATGCCGATGTGTACGCGCTATCCGATTTCGCACGCGCTGAACCAGAAAGCCACCGCCCGTCTCCATTGCGACCGTGCGGGATTGGTCTACGAGCAGTCGAATCTGATCGTGGCCCACATGGGCGGAGGCATCTCGGTGGCCGCCCACCGCAAAGGGCGCATCGTCGATGTCAACAACGCGCTGGACGGCGACGGCCCCTTCGCGCCTGACCGTGCAGGCGGCATTCCGTCGAGCGACCTCATCAAGACCTGCTTCTCGGGGAAGTACACCGAAGCGGAGCTGCTGCGGTTCGTATCGAGCCAGGGCGGATTGGTCGCCCACCTGGGCACCAATTCGGTGGTGCAAGCGATGGAACGCATCGCGCAAGGCGACGAACGGGCCCGCAAGGTGATGGATGCCATGTGCTACAATATCGCCAAACAGATCTGTGCGATGGCGGCGCCGCTTTCGGGTCAAGTCGATGCGATCGTGCTGACGGGCGGCATCGCCTTCAACGAACCGGTCGTCGAGTATATCCGCACGCACTGCGCGTTCCTGGCGCCCGTAACGATCTATCCGGGCGAAAACGAGCTGAAATCGCTGGTTCTCAATGCGTTGGTCGTTCTTCGCGGAATCGTCGAGCCCAAGCCCTATTATTAGCGCATTTTTATTAACTTTGCGGCTGCAAACCAACCCCGCACCTGTCATGAAAGAGGTCATACAACTCTGCGACAAAAAATTCCGCGTCCTGATTCCCGCCGAAAAGATCGACGAAGCCGTCTCGTCCGTAGCCCGCCGCATCAACGCCGACTATGCCGAAAAAGAGACGCCGATTTTTCTCGGCATCCTCAACGGTTCGTTCATGTTCATGAGCGACCTGATCAAAAAGATCGACTTCAACAACGAACTCTCGTTCGTGAAATTGGCCTCCTACGCCGGCGACCACACCACAGGCGAGGTCAAAACCCTGATCGGGCTGAACAACAGCCTGCGCGGTCGGCATATCATCATCGTCGAAGACATTGTCGAGACGGGCGAAAGCATCTCCTACATGGTGCGCGATCTGGCGAAATACGAGCCGGCGAGCGTCGAAGTCTGCACGCTATTCTTCAAACCGGCCTGCTACCGCAGGGAGTTCCCCATCAAGTACCGGGCGATGGAGATCGGCAACGAGTTTATCGTGGGTTACGGATTGGACTACAACCAGTTGGGCCGCAGTCTGAAAGACATTTACGTCGTTACGGAATAATGGCTATCGAGACGGACAATGCGCTTTTCGACGGCGGACGGCTGCTGCCGCTCGTCGAGGATTTCTACACCATCCAGGGCGAAGGATTCCATGCCGGGAAACCGGCCTACTTCATCCGGTTGGGCGGATGCGACGTGGGGTGCCGCTGGTGCGACGCCAAATACACGTGGGACCCGAAACGCTATCCGCCGGTCGATATCCGGACGATCATCGACCGCGCTACGGCCTGTCCGGCGCAGGCCATCGTCATCACGGGCGGCGAACCGCTGCTCTATCCGCTGGATCGGCTGACCGGCGAATTGCACGACCGCGGATTGCAGATCTTTTTGGAGACCTCCGGCACCCGTCCGTTCAGCGGCCGGTTCGACTGGGTGTGCCTCTCGCCGAAACGGCAGCATGCCCCGCTGCCCGAAGCCTTCGCCCGAGCGCACGAGCTGAAGGTCATCGTCGAATCGGCGGAGGATTTCGCGTGGGCCGAGCGCAATGCGGCGCAGGCGGGCCCCGCCTGCCCGCTCTATCTGCAACCCGAATGGAGCGTCGCCGAGAAGGTGATGCCCGTCATCGTGGAATACGTCAAGGCCCATCCGCAATGGAATATCTCGATCCAGGCGCACAAATACATGCACATTCCGTAATCCGCTCCGCTCCATGAAAATCCGCGTCGGCAAAAAAGGATGGATAGTTGCAACGGGCATCGTCCTGTTCCTCACCGCATGGATCGCGGGGCGCAATCTGTTGCACGCCATCCGCACGAAACGCGATATCCGTGCGCTGGAACGGGAAAAGCAAAGCTATTTGGAAAAAATCGGGCAGGACAGCTCGTTGGTCGAGCGGCTGCGATACGACGATTATCTGGAAGAGTACGCTCGGGAGCGTTTCCGTATGCAGCGGCGCGACGAGCAGGTTTATATCGTCGAGGAGGAGGACTGACCGATCTGGCGCTTGACGAGAGCGAGCGTCTCGCGGAACGCCTCTAACCGGAACACGGCGGAGAGCAGCACGTAAACGACGATCCCGACTGCGATTTCGACCGCCAGACGTCCCGCATCGCCGAAAGGCAGGCATCGCATGGCGAGCCGCACGGCGCCGTACATTGCGGC
Organism: uncultured Alistipes sp.; assembly: GCA_947629705.1. Lineage (GTDB taxonomy): Bacteria > Bacteroidota > Bacteroidia > Bacteroidales > Rikenellaceae > Alistipes. The sequence continues at coordinate 180,666 of CANREN010000002.1, forward strand.
CGTAACGCAGGCAATCGGCAGCAAAGTCCGCAACAACCGGCGGATCGTCAACACGGTAAACCGCATCGAAGCGGCGACGTTCACCGTCATCTCGCAAAAGGCGATGACGACCAATCCCCAGGCCACGGCCTGCACGCTGACGGGGATCGTCGCGATGAATACCAAGGTCATCAGCCCCTTTTTCAAAAACTCGATGCGCAGGATGATCCGGCCGTCGCTCCTGACTTTCAGCACGGTGAAGGCGATCATCGCCACCGGATAGAACAGCCCGACCAAACAGATCACCTCCAAATAGGGCACCGCCGACATCCACTTCTCGCCGAGCAGCGCGGCGAACAGGTCGGGCGCCGCGGCCGAAAGGCCCGTCATCATCGGGAACAACAGGTAGGCCACGAGCATCACGATCTGCCGATAGCTCTCGGCAAAACGGCAGGCATCGCTGCCGACCTTCGCCAAAGCCGGAAAAATGACGTTCTGCACGGCGAGCATCGTCGAACTGACCGGTTGATCCTTGAGTTTCACCGCCTGGTCGAAGGCCCCGAGCACTCCGGCAGGATAGAGCCGTCCGATGACGAATTGCGGGATTTTATTGTAGATCGTGGTAATCAGCTCGGTGGTCATCAGGCTGAAACCGTATCGGGCCATCTGCCGCAGGGGATTCACTCCGCAAGCTCCGCCGGAGGGGCGCCAATCGCTGAATCCCCAAAGCAACCCGGCCCGCACGGCCGTCTGCAACAGGCGCAGGGCGACGATGCTCCATACGCCGCATCCGGCCAGGGCCAAACCGATCGCAACAAGTGCGCTGACCAATCCCGAGACGAACGTTACTTTCGAAAGCAGCGCGAACCGGAACTGCCGCGTAAGCAGGACGTTCTGCACGGCGCACAGCGCATTGACCGGCAGCAGCAAAAAGAAGACCGGCGCCAACGGCGCCAATTCGGGCATGTCGTAGAAACGGGCCGCAGCGGGCGCCGCCGCCACGCAAAGCAGGTAAAGCGCCGTCGAAACCCCGACGTTGAAGAGAAAGACCGACTTGAAATCGGCTTGCGACGGCTCCCTGCGACGGATGAGCGCCTGCGAAAAGCCGCTGTCGGCAATGACCAGCATCACGGCCGAAACCGCCGTCAGAATCGCCATCAAACCCCAGTCCTCCCGCGGCAGCAGACGCAGGAGAATGAGGCTGACAGCCATCTGCATCAATGCCGTACCGACCTTTTCGGCCAGATTCCAGGCCACGCCGCGCGCTACCTTGTCCCGCAGGGCACCGTTTTTTTCACAAGCTGTCAATTCGGGTTTCATCGTGTTCGGGGGGTTGTCGCGAACCTGCTTCAGGCCTCCGCCCTGCCGGCGTCGATTTCGGCATTGCGCCGGCGAATCGCCTTCACCGGCGCGATTTCGACATACGACGCCCCGCCGTCCTCGCCGAAACTTCCGCCCACGATCGCCAGCAGATCGTCTTCGGCGAGTTTGCCGGTCCGGTCGAGAAAATCCATCGCATCGGCCAGAAAGTGATAACGATTGTTCACGCCCCGCTGCCGGAGAATCGGAACGACCCCGTAGGAGAGCGCCAGAATGCGCTGGGCATGCAACGTATAGCATACGGCCACGACGGTTTTGCCGCCCCGAAAGGCGGCCACATAACGCCCCGTGCGTCCGCTTTTCGTATCGAGCACCACGCAGCGGATCGCCAGATTGGTCGAAGCCCGCACGGCCGAACGGGCCAGCTGCGCCGTGATTTCGTGGTTGACCGAAACCATGTTCATGTCGATCATCGGCCGGAAATGATCCTCGTCGCGTTCGATCTCCCGCGCCACGCGCGCCATGGTCTGCACGGCCTCGGCGGGATAATCGCCCATGGCGGTCTCGTCGCTCAACATTACGGCGTCGACCCGTTCGTAGATGGCGCTGGCCACGTCACTCACCTCGGCCCGCGTCGGACGCGGCGAATGAACCATCGAATAGAGCATCTGCGTAGCGATGATGACGGGGCGTTTGGCCGCGATGCACCGCTCGACGATCCGCCGCTGGGCATTAGGGATCGCCTCGGCAGGCAGTTCCACGCCCAAATCGCCGCGAGCCACCATGATGCCGTACGAAGCCTCGATGATCTCGTCGAGGTTGTCCAACCCCTCCTGGTTCTCGATCTTCGAAATAATTTTTATCAAGCTGCCTCGGGTATCCAGAATGTCTTGAACGGCCTGCACGTCGCGGGCGCTCCGCACGAACGAATGGGCGATGAAATCGACATCGTGCCGCATGGCCCACTCGATGAACCGCCGATCCTTCTCCGTTACCGACGGAAGGTCGATGCAGACGCCCGGCACGTTGACGCTCTTGCGCGAGCGCAACATGCCGCCCGTAACAAATTCGCATTGCAGTTCGTCGTCGTTTTTGGAGACGACGCGCAGTTCCAATTCGCCGTCGGCGATCAGCATCCGCGCACCGACCGGAATGTCCCGCACGATGGTCGGCACGTTCATGTAAACGACCTCGTGCGTCGTCTCGTCCGAGCCGGCCGAGCCGCGCACAGCCACCCGGTCGCCCTTTCGGAACCCGATCCCCGCCCCGCAGGCAGCGGCGACGGCGGTTACCCGAATCTCGGGCCCCTTGGTGTCGAGCATCACGGGGATCGCGGGATTCACCCGATGGACGGCTTCGACGATGCGGGCGGCCCCCTCCTCGGTAACGTGCGCCGAATTGATGCGCACGACATCCATGCCCGCATCGCAGAGTTTGCGGACGAACTCTTCCGTTGCCCGGAAGTCCGACAACGTGGCAACGATCTTCGTCTTCTTTCGACCCATACTATTTTATTAATCGGTAACCATATACACTTTCGACCCACCACTACCCCCCCCGTCTCGGCGGGGGCTTCGGCCGCAACCCGCAGGGTCTTGCGACTTCGGATTAGGCGCAGCATCGGTCGACGAAGGCTCACTCGCCGATCCGCTCCAACAACGCCTCGATCCCCAACCGATAGGAATCCAGCCCGAACCCCATCACGGAACCGATGACCACCGGCGCGAGCAACGACGTATGGCGGAACTCCTCGCGGGCCAGAATCGACGAAATGTGCACCTCGACGACGGGCACCGACACGGCCGACACGGCATCGCGCAAAGCCACCGACGTATGGGTGTATCCGCCGGCATTGAGCACCACGCCGTCACAGCTGCCGTCGGCCTGCTGGATGGCATCGATCAACGCCCCTTCGTGATTGGACTGAAGATAATCCAATGCGACGCGGGGATAACGGGCTTTCAACCGCTCGAAATAATCCTCGAAACGCTGCGTGCCGTAGACCTCCGTATCGCGCCGCCCCTGCAAATTCAGGTTGGGGCCGTTCAATATCCGTATCTTCTTCATGCTGTCGGGCGAAATTCTGCCGTCGGCAAAGGTATCGATAATTTCCGAATTATCCTTACCTTTGTCCGGTTTACTTCTTTCACGATTCATGCCATGACGGAATTCGGTTTCATCGAACGGATCGCGGCCCGCTTCGCCGCACTCCCCGCCAACGGGTTCGAGGGCATCGGCGACGATTGCGCCGTGCTGCCCATCGGGAACCACGAGGCGCTGCTCTTCACGACCGACCTGCTGACCGAGGGGGTGCATTTTCTGCGGGCGGCCACGTCGGCCCGCGAATTGGGACGCAAATCGCTGGCCGTCAATTTGAGCGATGTGGCGGCCATGGGCGGGCGCCCCGTCGCGACGCTGCTTTCGCTCTCGCTGCCGGCCGATACGGCCGACGACTGGGCCGCCGAGTTCATGGAGGGCTATCGGGAAGTCAGCGAACGATTCGGCGTGGCGTTGGCCGGCGGCGACACGACCCGTTCGGAGAGCGGCATCGTCATCGGCGTAACGGCCATCGGACGCACCGAGACGTCGCGCATCAAACGACGCAGCGATGCACGCGCAGGCGACACGATCTTCGTGTCGGGCGAACTGGGCGCCTCGGGAGCCGGACTTGCCGACCTGCTCGCGGGCCGCTATGACACGTCCCTTGCAGCCATCCACCGCAATCCGCAACCCCAAGTCGCAGAGGGCCTCTGGCTCGGGGCGCGGCCGGAAGTACATGCCATGATGGATTTGTCCGACGGATTGGCTTCGGATATTCGCCGCATCCTCGAACGTTCGCACTGCGGCGCCGAACTCGACATGGAGCGGATTCCCGTGGCCGCAGGAGCCGATCTCCGGCTTGCGGCCTGCGGCGGAGAAGATTACAAACTGCTGTTTACGGCGGATACGGCCGCCGCAGCACGATTGGCGGCCGATTATCGGGATCGGTTCGGCGCACCGCTCTACCCCATAGGGCGCATCACGGAGGGCACGGAACCCGTATGGCGGCAAAACGGCCGGCCGGCCGAGCTAATCGGACAGGGGTTCCGACACTTTGACTAATCCGCGCTCGGCGGCCAGCTCCTCCATCAAGGCGAACGCCGCCGGATACTCGTTGGGAATCCGCCCGTCGAGAATCGCATCCTTGATGATCTCTTTGATTTCGCCGATCACCCGGCACGGCCCGATCCCGTATGTCCGCATGATGATCTCGCCCGTGACGGGCGGCTGGAAGTTGCGGATGCGGTCGCGCTCCTCCAAATCCTTCATCTTGCGGCGCACCGACTCGAAATTGGCCATGTAGCGCTTCACCTTCGCGTCGATGCCCGACGTAATGTCCGCTTCGCACAGGGTCATCAACGCCTCCACGTCGTCGCCCGCCTCGAACAGCAGGCGCCGCACGGCCGAATCGGTTACCATCTCCTCCGACAGGATGATGGGCCGCAGATGGAGGAAAACCAACTTCTGCACGAACTTCATGTGCTCGTTCAACGGCAGCTTCATGCGCCGGAAGATCGCAGGCACCATCTTCGACCCCAGAACCTCGTGTCCGTGGAACGTCCAGCCGGTTTTCGGATCGTAGGCCTTGGTCTGGGGCTTTCCGATATCATGCAGCATGGCAGCCCACCGCAGCCAAAGGTCGTCGGAGCGCCTCGAAACGTTGTCCAGCACCTTGAGCGTATGAATAAAATTGTCCTTGTGGGCATGTCGGCCGCGCCGCTCGACCCCTTTCAGCGCGTGCATCTCCGGAAATATCCGTTCCAGCAATCCGGTGTGTTCCAACAGCTCGAAGCCCATCGACGGCACGGGCGACAGCACGATTTTGTTCAGTTCGACGATGATCCGTTCGCGCGAGACGATGCGGATGCGTTCGGCATTGCGGGCAATGGCATCGAAGGTCTCCTCTTCGAGCGTGAAGCCCAGCTGCGCAGCGAAACGGATGCCGCGCATCATGCGCAGGGGGTCGTCCGAAAAGGTGATATCGGGATCGCACGGCGTGCGGATGATGCCGTGTTCGAGGTCGTACATGCCGTCGAACGGATCGACCAACTCGCCGAAATCGCGTTCGTTGAGCGACCACGCCAACGCATTGATCGTGAAGTCGCGGCGCAGCTGGTCGTCCTCGAGCGTACCGGCTTCGACCTGCGGTTTGCGCGAATCGCGCATGTAGGATTCGCGGCGCGCTCCGACGAACTCCAATTCGACGCCGTGCACGCGCAGCATGGCCGTACCGAACGTTTTGAAAACCGAAAGCCGGGTATGCAGCTCGTCGGCGAGCGTCTGCGCGACGTCGATGCCGCTTCCGACCACCACCACATCGACGTCGGTCGAAGGCCGATGCAGGTAATGGTCGCGCACGTAGCCGCCCACGACATAGGCATCGACGCCCTTTTCGCGGGCAATGCGCGAAATCCGGCGGAAGATGGGATCGGAAAATTCCACGATGCGGCGCACTATTTCACCTGCTTTTCGACCGCCTGCTTCCAAACCCGGCAGCCGGGCCCCATCAGATGCAGTCCGTCGTTCGAACGGGCGGGCAGCACCTCGAACAGACTGCGCTTTTGATAATTGTATTCGTTCTGCGCCGAGGCCGTACCGAGCGCGGACAACACGGCGGAGAGCAACATAAAAAAGTATTTCATAATCGTTCCGAATTTTCCCCTGTTCGACAGTTCCGTCAATTCCGTTCCGGGCGCAGCTCCCGCCGGTACAGCTGCACGGTGTTTTCCAACCCGTAGTAAAGGGCGTCGCAGATCAGCGCATGGCCGATCGACACCTCGTCCGTCCACGGGATGCGTTGCAGATAGTAGTGCAGATTCTCTATGTTGAGGTCATGCCCGGCATTGAGCCCCAACCCCTGACGGCGGGCCTCCTCGGCGGCGGCGACATAGGGAGCGACGGCCGCTTCGGGCCCCGCCGGATAGCAGCGGGCGAACGCCTCGGTGTACAATTCGACCCGATCGGCGCCGCAAACCCCGGCACCGGCGACCATCGCCGGCACGGGATCGACGAAGATCGAGACGCGGATGCCCCGTTCGTGGAATCGGGCGGTGAGTCCGGTCAGCAAACCGCGGTTCGCTACCGTGTCCCATCCGGCGTTGGAGGTCAGCGCATCGGGCGCATCGGGAACGAGCGTTACCTGCGCCGGACGCACCTCCATCACGAGGTCGACGAACGCGCCGACAGGATTTCCTTCGATATTTAATTCACAGGTCAGGACGCTTTTCAAGGTACGGACGTCGTCGTGCCGGATATGCCGCCCGTCGGGACGCGGATGCACCGTGATCCCGTCGGCGCCGAAGCGCTCGATATCCAACGCCGCCTGCACCACGTCGGGCCGATTGCCCCCGCGTGCATTTCGCACCAATGCGATTTTGTTGATATTAACGCTTAATTTCGTCATAAAAAATTCATACCTTTGACTTCGCCGAAGATACTCCGTCCCGGCATAATCGAGCTGTCGCCTGCTTCTGCGCTCGACTTTTCGTATCTTTGGCTGCGCCGAAGATACTCCCGCTCGGCATAATCAAGCTGTCGCTTGCTTCTGCGCTCGACTTTTCGTATCTTTGCCCGCAACAGTACCTCTCCGGATCCGGAAACCGGTTCCGGCGTGTAAAGTTACTCACTTTTTTCGAATTTCCACCGATGAAAATCCTACTTTTTTCCCGCAGCCAGATCGCCCATACGCCCGAAGAGCTGACGCAACTCTTCGAGACCATCGACCGTTTCGGATTCGACTACACGGTCAACCGCGAATTTGCCGACTTCGTGCACGAACAGACCGGCCGCATCGTACCGCCCGAAAAACGCTACGGCGACCGCGTGGGGCCACAGCCGAAGGAGAGCATCATGGTCTGCTACGGCGGCGACGGCACCCTGCTCGAAGGGGTGCATCGGCTGGCCGGCGCGCCGATTCCGGTCATGGGGATCAACGCCGGTCATCTGGGATTCCTGGCCAGCGCGCCGAACGAAGGGCTCGACCGGATCTTCCGGGAGATCGCCGACGGCAGCATCCTCGCCGAACCCCGTTCGATGCTGCACGTCGGGGGCGATTTCCCGGAGCCGATCGGATCGCCGCTGGTCCTCAACGAGTTCGCCGTGCAGCGCCACGGCGCGGGCATGATCTCGGTCGAGACCTATGTCGACGACCAGATGGTCGCCACCTATCGCGGCGACGGCCTCATCGTCTCGACGCCGACCGGCTCGACCGCCTATTCGCTCAGCGCCGGAGGCCCCGTCGTGGCACCGGACTGCGCCTGTCTGATCCTCTCGCCGCTGGCCCCGCACAACCTGACCATGCGGCCGGTGGTGATTCCCGATTCGGCGGTCATCACGCTCCGCGTCCACGCCCGCCGCGCCGATGCGTTCGTTACGCTCGACGACCGCACCTGCCCCATTCCGCCCGAAGCCGCCTTCCGCGTCGAACGGGCCGAACGACCGATCTTTCTGGCCGTCCCGCACAATATATCGTTCTACGACACGTTACGGAATAAAATGATGTGGGGCATCGACATCCGCAGTTGACGAAAATCCTGCGGATTTTTGCGCCGTTTCGTTTTTATTCCCTATATTTGTGCCCTATATGAGCGAACTGAAACGCATACCGCAGCACGTCGCCATCATCATGGACGGCAACGGACGCTGGGCCAAGCAGCACGGCAAAAAACGATTCGAAGGCCATATCGCCGGCGTCGAATCGGTGCGGGCCTCGGTGCGGGCCGCCTTGCGGCACGGCGTCGCCTACCTGACGCTCTACGTCTTTTCGACCGAAAACTGGGGCCGCCCCGAACAGGAGGTCGACGCGCTGATGGAACTCTTCTGCCGCAGCGTGATGAACGAAACGCCCGAGCTCGTGCGGCAGGGCGTGCGCATCCGCATGATCGGCGACCGCAGCCGTTTTTCGGAGAAGGTGCGCCGCTATTTGGCCGAAGCCGAAACGAGCACCGCCTCGTGCGAAAAGCTGACGCTGATTCTGGCGCTCAACTATTCGTCGCGCAGCGAAATCGTCCGCGCCACGCAGCGGATCGCCCGTCGGGTGCAGGCCGGCGAACTCGCTCCCGAAGCCATCGACGAACGGACCATCGGCGAAGCCCTGGACACGGCGGAGTATCCCGATCCCGACCTCGTGATCCGCACGAGCGGCGAGTACCGGCTCAGCAACTTCCTGCTTTGGCAGCTCTCCTATGCCGAAATGTGGTTCCCGGAGGTGCTGTGGCCCGATTTCACGGAGGCGTGGTTCGACAAGGCCATCGAAGTGTACGGAACCCGCGACCGGCGCTACGGATTGGTTAAATAGATGAAGTTTTCAGAGATGAATCGTATATTCGACAGGCTATTCATAACAGGAACCTTTCTGGCGTTCGTCAGCCTGGGCACGACCGCCGTTGCGCAGGAGCCCGCGGGTTCCGATCCGGCCGACACGACGGCCGTAACGGAACCCGTCTTTCCGGACGACGCCCCCATGATACAGTACGGCAGCCGGCCGCAACGCTACTACATCCGCAAGGTCGAAATCCACGGCGTGAAATACCTCGATCACAACAACCTCAAGTCGTCGGCCGGCCTGATCGAGGGCGACTCGATCTATCTGCCGAGCGACTTCATCCCCAACTCAATCGACCGGCTGTGGCGGCAAAGCGTCTTTGCGGATGTGAAGATCGGCGCCGATATCGAAGGCGACCAGATCGATCTGCATGTCTTTCTGAAAGAGCAGCCCCGCATCTACCGCTGGGAATTCGAAGGCATCTCGAAAGGCAAAAAGAAGGATCTGGCCGAAAAACTGAAGCTCAAACCGGGCCGCATCCCCCTCTCGGACTACGTCATCGACAAGAACAAGAAACTCATCGAAGCCTACTGGGTGGAGAAGGGTTTCCGCAACGCCGAAGTCGACGTCCGCATCGAAAACGATTCGGTCTATCCGGATCGGGCGGTCAACGTAACTTTCGTGATCGACAAGAAAGAACGGGTGAAAATCGGCCGGATCAACTTCACGGGCAACGAACAGTTCAAGGACAAACGCCTGCGCAAGACCTTCAAGAAGACGCACCAGAGAAGTCTGAACTTCTTCCGCAGCACGAAGCTCAACGAAAGCGACTACGCCGACGACAAGGAGTTGTTACTGGACTTTTACAACTCCAAAGGCTACCGGAATGCAACCATCGTGCGCGATTCGATCTACCCCATCAACGAGAAGCGGATCGGCATCGACATCGATCTGGCGGAAGGCAACAAATACTACATACGCAACGTCTCGTGGGTCGGCAACTCGGTGCACGAAACCGATGAGCTGCAACGCATGTTCGCCGTCAAACGGGGCGATACCTACGATAAAAAGTCGATGCACAAGCGATTGGGCATCGGCAAGGAGGACAACCCCGAAGCCATTTCGGTGAAATCGCTCTATCAGAACGACGGCTATCTGATGTCGCAGATCGAACCGGCCGAAACCATCATCGGGCCCGACTCCATCGATATCGAGGTGAAGATATTCGAAGGCAAGCAGTTCACCATCAACGAAGTGGGCATCACCGGCAACCAGCGGGTCGACGACGAGGTGATCCGCCGCGAAATCTACACCCGCCCGGGCGAGCTCTACAACCGCGCCCTGCTGATGCAGACCATCAGTACGCTGAACGCCATGGGACACTTCAATCCCGAAGCCATCATGCCCGATATCCAGCCCGTATCGAACGAATTGGTCAATATCAACTGGCCCCTCGAAGAGCAGGCTTCCGACCAAGTCGGCATCGCAGGCGGTTGGGGTTCCGGCACGTTCGTCGGCTCATTGAACATCACGTTGAGCAACCTCTCCCTCCGGAACTTCTTCAAAAAAGGCGCATGGCGCCCCTATCCGGGCGGACAGAATCAACGTCTTTCGATCGCATTCCAGACCAACGGCACCTATTACAAATCTTTTGCGTTCAGTTTCACCGATCCGTGGCTCGGCGGCCGCAAGCCCAATTCGTTCACGCTGTCGGCCCACTTCTCGGAGCAGAACAACGCATACTATGTATGGCAAACCTCGACGCAGTATTTCCGCACCTACGGCGTCGCCGTCGGTTTAGGCAAGCGGCTCGAATGGCCCGATCCTTTCTTCCAGCTCTATGCGGAAGCGAGCTACGAACGCTATTCGCTGAAAGACTGGACGTCGTTCGTCATGGAGAACGGCTCGGCCAATCTGCTCTCGCTGCGGCTCGTCTTCTCGCGCAACTCCGTCGACCAGCCCATCTATCCGCGGCGCGGTTCGGAGTTCAGCGCATCGGTGCAGGCGACGCTCCCCTATTCGCTCTGGGACGGCAAGGATTACAGCAGCAAGACTTTGAGCGACTCGGAACGCTACAAGTGGATCGAATTCCACAAATGGCAGTTCAAGGCGCAATGGTTCCAGGCCCTGACCCGCAACATGAACCTCGTGTTGATGGCACGGGCCGAAATGGGTTACCTGGGCAGCTACAACAAACACAAAGTTTCGCCTTTCGAACGATTCGAGGTCGGCGGCGACGGCATGTCGGGCTACAACATCTACGGTATCGACATCATCTCGATGCGCGGCTACGAAGACGGCGCCCTCGATCCGATTTCGCAGAACTATGCCTGCGCCTACAACAAATATACGCTCGAGCTCCGCTATCCGATCATTCTGAAGCCGTCGTCGCAAATCTATGTGCTGGGCTTCCTCGAAGGAGGAAACGCATTCGATTCGTGGCGGTCGTTCTCGCCGTTCCGCATCAAGCGGTCGGCCGGTTTCGGCGTGCGGCTCTATCTGCCCATCGTCGGTATGCTCGGCATCGACTGGGGCTACGGTTTCGATCCTCCGGCCGGCTCGACGACCAAGAGCGGAAGCCAATTCCACTTCGTATTGGGCCAGCAATTTTAATAATTAGTACGGGTCGGACAGTGATCAGGGATTTTTATTAACTGGTACGGAGCAGGAGGGCATCGGGCACTTTATGAATTACCACGGAGCGGACAGTGTTCGAGGATAAGACAAATTTTATTGACTTGCACGAAAACGGAAAGACGTCGATGATTGAACAGGAAGCAAATTCGATAAAATCGAGGGGCGAAAGAATTCCCGCCTGCCTGACAAAAAATTGGCAGAAAATTTGAGTACCACCCACCGCGAAACGGAATAAAACCATTATTTGGAAAAACCATGGCCATGAAACGACTGATACTAACGGTATCGCTGCTGCTTTCGCTGACGGCGCTCGCAGCCCAGAACTGCATCGTAGTCAACAGCGAAAAGATTTTCAAGTCGATCGATGCCTACAACAAGGCGCTGACCGAACTCGATGAACTGGCCCGTCAATACCAGACGCAGGTCGACGGGAAATATGCCGTCATCGAACAGCTTTACGAGAACTACATGAACCAAAAAGCATCGCTCTCGACGCAAGCCCGCCAGACACGGGAGAACGACATTCTCGAACGGGAAAAGGAGGCGCAGCAATTTCAGGAGAGTTTGTTCGGCACCGACGGTACGCTGATGGAAAAACGGAAGGAGTTGATCCAGCCCATCCAGAAACGGGTGTTCGATGCGATCGAACGTTACGCGAAACAGGCTGGAGCCGATGCGGTGATCGACTCGTCGAACAACCCGACGCTGCTCTACTACAACACGGGCATCGACCATACGCAGCAGATCATCGACGCACTCGAATAACTTGCGGGAGCGCGAAGGAACTGCCCGGGCACGGAAACGAACCACACGGAAGCACGGACGAGCTTCCCACGCACGGAAACAAACCACACGGAAGCACGGACGAGCTTCCCACGCACGGAAACAAACCATTGCACTAATAAAAATGTTTATGAAAAAAGCAATCAAACTAACCCTCGCGGTTGTACTGATGATGAGCGCGACCTCGCTTTTCGCTCAAAAATTCGGCCGTATCAACTCGGAAGAGATCATCGCGGTCATGCCGGAAACGAAGGAGATGCAGACCAACATGCAAGCCTACGTCAAGAATCTGCAAGATGAAATGGAGGCCTTGCAGGTCGAATACCAAAACAAATTGCAGGAGTTCCAGAAGAATTACGAAACCTACTCGGAAGCCGTTCGCGACATGAAGAGCAAGGATCTGGAATCGATCACAACGCGCATCCGCGAGTTCCAGCAGGTAGCCCAGGAGGACATTCAGAAAAAGCAATACGAATTGCAGGCACCTATTTTCGAAAAGGCAAAAGCCGCGATCGACAAGGTCGCTGCTTTGGGCGGTTATTTAGTCGTATTCGACACGGCTACGGGTTCGTTAGCCTATTTCGATGCGGCTGCCTTGACGGACATCGCTCCGGAGGTGAAGAAAGAGTTGGGCATCTCGGAGACCGCCGTGCCGGCCGCCGCCGACTGATCCGCAGCAACCGTTCGAACGAAAGACGTTTCCGACGACCGATCGTCGGGAACGTTCTTTTTTGCGCCCCTTTTCCCGCCTCGGCATCGCTCGAGCAGGTTCGGCTCTGCGCCCGGTTTATCGAAAACGACCGAATGCACGCCACCGCATCGATAAAAATGTTATCTTTGCAACAATCAATCTGTCGAACCGATGGCCCGATTCAGAACTCCGACCGCAACCGCGACCGCGACTGTTCGACGGATATGTCCGTCGGCTACGGCCTTGACAGCGACGACGAAGCGGAACGGCAGGCCGACTACCGCGCCGTCCGCGGATTGGAATAACTGGAACCCGAACCGATAGAAAAAAATGTACACCCAAAGTATCACAAGAAACCATCGCACGGCCTTCGTGCTGTTGATCGACGCCTCGGGCTCGATGGCCGAAGAGACCGTCTACGGCGGCCGCCGAATGACCAAAGCCGAAGCGGTTACCGGCATCACCAATGCGCTGCTGTTCGAGCTCATCGAACGGGCGCGTCGCGACGACGGCGTGCGCGATTACTACGATATCGCCGTATTGGGCTATTCGGGCGACGACGAGGTCTGTTCGCTCCTGCCTGACAGACGCGAATCGCTCACTATCAGCGAACTGGCCGCCTGCAAGGCAACCGTGCGCACCGAAGTGCTCCCATGCCGGCTTCCGAACGGAGAACCTTCGCTGCGCGAAATCCCCTCGCCGCAATGGATCGTTACGAAAGCCGCCGGACAAACACCCATGTGCGAAGCGCTGCGCCGCGCCCGCGATTTCGCGGCTTCGTGGTGCGCCGATCCCGCCCATGCGGAGAGCTTCTCGCCCGTGGTATTCAATATCACCGACGGCGAAGCTACGGACTGCGAAGACGATGAACTGTTAGCTGTCTCCGAGCAGATCAAGTCGATCCGCACGGCGGACGGACACGTCCTGCTCATCAATATCCATATCTCGAACTGCGACGACCACCGCACGATCTTCTTTCCGTCGGCCGACGAAGCCCGCTATCCGAACCGTTATGCCTCGCTGCTTTACGAATGCTCGTCGGAGATGCCGCACGTATTCGACGAAGCCATCCGCGAAGCCAAGGGGCCCGGCGCCCTGCCGCCGTTCCGCGGCATAAGCTTCAATGCCTCGGCCGCCGAGTTGGTCGCCATGCTCAATATCGGTTCCATCAGCATCAAAACCGAATAAGTCATGACACCGACCATCCGCATCTTCACGCAGGCCCTGCTGACACCCGATCTTTCGTTCGCGACCCTCGGCGACGCCCGGGCCGTCCCCGACGAAAACGGACTGCCCCGATTGCACCGCACGACCCGGTTCGCCGAAGCCGAAATCGAATGGCACGGCCGCCTCATGCACGGAGCTGCACGAGGCATGCGTCGAGTACACTCCGACACCGCGCATCTCGGGCCATCGCTGGGCAGGCAATCCGTTCGAAGGGTTGATCTGCGTGGAAGACGAGACGGGATTCGGATTCGTCGACCCCGACAACCGGCCGGTCATTCCGTCGCAATTCCGCTGGGCCGGCGATTTCCACGAAGGACGCGCCGAAGTGCAAACGGACGAAGGCATGGGCCTGATCGACCGCGAAGGGCGTTTCGTGGTACCGGCCCTCTACGAAATCGTGGAATACGACCCCGCGACCAGCATCGTATCGGTTCGGCAGAACGGATTGTGGGCCCGATTCGACTACACGGGCCGTCGGCTGACCGAATTCGGAACGAATTATGCTCCGTTCGAACAAGGCGGCGACCGCCCCGAACCCGATAAGGGTCTATCGCACGTATGATAACTTTCCACTCCGCGCTATTCAATAAAAAATATGGAAAAAGTAAAGGTATTGATTATCGGCAGCGGCCCGGCAGGATACACCGCCGCCATCTATACGGCCCGCGCCAACCTTCATCCCGTCCTCTACGAGGGGATCGAGCCGGGCGGACAGCTGACCACGACCACCACGGTCGAAAACTTCCCCGGATACCCGGACGGCATCGACGGCCCGCAGATGATGGCCGACATGCGGCGGCAGGCCGAACGCTTCGGCACCGAAATCCGCACGGGCACCCTCACCCGCGTCGATCTCTCGTCGCGGCCGTTCCACGTCGTCGCCGACGGTGAAAAGGAGTTGCAGGCCGAAAGCCTCATCATCGCCACCGGTGCATCGGCCAAATACCTGGGTCTGCCCTCCGAAACCCGGTTCCGCGGGCAGGGCGTCAGCGCCTGCGCCACCTGCGACGGATTCTTCTACCGCAAACGGGATGTCGCCGTGGTCGGCGGCGGCGACACGGCCTGCGAAGAGGCCACCTACCTGGCCTCCCTCTGCCGGCACGTCTACATGATCGTAAGAAAACCCTACCTGCGCGCTTCGAAAGCGATGCAGGAACGGGTCTTCAACACGCCCAATATCGAGGTGCTGTTCGAACATACCACCGGTGAGATTTTAGGCGACGGAAGCGGTGTAACGGGCGCCCTGCTGCGCAAGACGGACGGATCGGAACGCCGCATCGAGATTGCGGGCTTCTTCCTCGCCATCGGGCACCATCCCAACACGGAGCTCTTCGCCGGCCAGCTCGAACTCGATGCCGAAGGGTACATCGAGGTCGAGGGCGGTTCGTCGCGCACCTCGGTCGAGGGGGTATTCGCCGCAGGCGACGTGCGCGATCCGCACTACCGCCAGGCCATCACGGCCGCCGGTTCGGGATGCGTCGCCGCGTTGGACTGCGAACGATTTTTATTAGGGCGATAGACCGTCATCGGGCTTCGGACGGACAGCTGCGCTACCAACACAACAGACCGTCATCGGGCTTCGGACGAGCGGTTGCGCTACCAACACAACAGACCGTCATC
>CANREN010000003.1 GCA_947629705.1 uncultured Alistipes sp.
GTACACCATGCCGGGCTGCGCCTCGTGCTCATGGCTGGCGCTGGCGCGGTGGGCGGCGACAGCCGCCGGCGAAGCGAGGTAACCCGTAGGGAAATAGCTTCCGGCATCGGGTCTCGCACCGGCTTGGAGCACACCGCGATAGGTGCCGATGGCCAACCCTTTCAGCAACAGCGTAACCCGACAGCCCACCGGATAATCGACATGCAGCCGGTCGATACCGGCCATGATCTCCATGCCCGCACCGTCCGATTCGATGCAGAGCGTATGATAGAAGCCGAAACTGCGGTCGGACGTGGTTACGATGCCGCTGACGGTCAGATCGCCCGTAACGTTCACCGACATGCCGTCGGCCGGATGCGGCAAATCGGCGATGGTCGTCGTTGCGGGTACCGGATGCCCGGCAGCAGGCGGCTCGTCGAACGGGCCGTCATGGCAGGCGGCAAGCAGGGCGGCGGCCGCACCGGCAGTCGCTGCAATCCGTGCGATCCGTGCAATCCGTGCGGCGAATCGGCCGCATTTCGGAATCATTCCGCCTTTCGGAACAAAACGACGCGAAAAATCCATTAGGAAGTCCTATTCGATTTTAAGCCGGCGAATGTTTTTGCATTGCCGTCGGTGTATATTGTAAAGTAAGATGAAACAAATATACGAAAAAAATCCGATAAGCGCTTTTTGCGCCGTCAAAAAGCAGTGAATTAGGAATTTTTCGTTACTTTTGCCGCATCAAACATTTCGTAACAATGATTCTCAACTGGTTATCTTTTTTGATCCAAGAACCCGCCGTACCGGTGATGCTTCCCGACAGCGTGCAAAAGGCCAAATTCGCAGAGACGGTCGACAAACTGATGCACCTCGATATCGAACAGGCGCTCTCCAATTTAGTCAGCCAGACCATGTGGATTTTAGTGAAAATCCTGGTCGCCCTGGCCATCTATTTCATCGGCCGCTGGATCGTCCGCCGCGTCGTGCGGCTGCTCGACCTCGCCCTCGAAAAACGGAACGTCGACGTTTCGCTGCGTTCGTTCGCCCGCAACACCGTACAGGCCGTCTTCGTCATCATCCTGCTGATGATCGTCGTACAGACGCTCGGCGTGAACGTTACTTCGCTGATCGCCATCTTCTCGGCCGCCACGTTAGCCATCGGCATGGCATTGAGCGGCACGGCCCAGAATTTCGCGGGCGGCGTGATGATTTTAGTCATGAAACCCTACCGGGTCGGCGACTTCATCTCGGCGCAGGGCCAATCGGGGACGGTGCGCGAAATCAAACTCTTCTCGACCGTCATCACCACCGTCGACAACCGAACCATCTACATTCCCAACAACCTGATCTCTACGGCCATCATCGACAACTATTCGACCGCCGAACTGCGACGGGTGGACTGGACGGTCAATATCTCCTACGGCGATGACATCGAGGCGGTTCGGGCCTGCATCCTCGCCCAGCTTGACGACGACGAACGTGTATTGAAGGATCCGGCTGCCGAGGTCCGGATCACGACATTGGCCGAAAGCGCCGTTACGCTGACCGTGCGGGCCTGGGTGAAAAACGCCGATTACTGGGACGTATTCTTCCGGTACAACGAGAAATTCTATACGCAGTTGCCGGATAAGGGCGGACACTTCCCTTTCCCGCAGATGGATGTGCATGTCAAAAACGAATAACTTATGGAACTGAAAGAGATTCTGGCCATTTCGGGCCAACCCGGATTGTACAAATACGTGGCCCGGTCGGTGCGCGGCGTGATCGTGGAGTCGCTGACCGACGGTCGCCGCATGAACGCTTCAGCCAATGCGAAAGTCAGCGCACTGACCGAAATTTCAATGTTTACGGAGGGCGACGACATTCCGCTGGCCGACGTATTCACCAAAATCTACGCCCACACGGGCGGCAAGGAGGCGATCAGCCACAAAGAGACAACCGAAAAACTGAAAGCGGCATTCGCCGAAGTGTTGCCCGAATACGACCGCGAACGGGTGCATGTATCGGATATCAAGAAGTGCTTCGCGTGGTACAACACCTTGATAAAGATCGGTTTCACGAAATTCGAGCTGCCGAGCGAAGCGTCCGGGGAGACCAGCGAATAGCGATCTGAAAAAAGTACAGCCTTTTATGAGACCTCAAAGTCTCATAAAAGGCTGTACCTGTGAAGCGGCTAATCTACTTTGACTTGATAACTATCGTTCGTTACGACATTCGATTTTTTCGAAAGCCGCCCGATTTATTTACTTCATGCAAAAAGAGGGGGAACTCGTCGCGTGGCTGCGTAGGGTTCCCACCTCGGTCGGCAAAGCGGCTATCGGATTCCCGCAATGAATATCCGTTTGCCGTTTTCAATTTTTTTATTTGATCCGTTTGTATGTCATTGTATTCTCCCATGAACCACCATCACCCCAATCACCACCATATTCGCTTGCGAACAAAACAAGCTGCGATTTGGTCAGACTTTTAATTTGATAACTCTCTTCTTCAACTTCGTCATCATCGTACCAGATTGTTATCGTCAGTGTGTTACCGGAAATCGAGTAATTCAACTTCCATGAGTCGGCATACTTTACTTTACCTTTATCAATTGTACCATACTCCGTCTGTGTGCCGGTTCCTCCTTCATCGAACGTGTAAGTCCAATACCACCAATGATTCACATCGTCCAAAAGTGGAAAATCCTCCGACCAGGTGCCGTCATCATATCCTTGTTCGTGGACGATTTTCCAGGTGCCAACGATATTGGCCTCTGTGGCGGGCAGATTGGATTCGTCGTCGTCGGAGCACGCCGCGAACGTGATTGCCGCAAACAAGGCGGCGCAGAAAATAAGCTTTTTCATTTGTTTAAGAATTTGTTTGTTCGTTAATAATCGTTTCGAAGCCCTCGGTTCGGGATATACGGACAAACAAAAAGCGCGGACTTCCTCGCAAGATGCCGGATTCTGCGGTCTTCCACAACCTTGTCCCCGAACAACGGAATAAAGCCCACGCTGGATAAACACAGCATGGGCGTCAAACTTTATTCCTTCGGGGACATTCGTGATAAGTGGAAGTTTCAGAATCCCGAAATACAAGCTAACGCCTTTTGTTTATATGTCCTTGCAATGTTACTGTTTCATAGGCAAAAAACGTTTGAAATTTTTACAAAGATAGTGCAATCCGTCCAAAATTCAAAATTTTTCGGCCGCGAGCTCTCGCCATGCACGGCCGACGCTCCGCAAAAAAGAAGCCGGAACCGAAAATCGCACCCTTCTTATAAGAGAGGGGGCCGCAACTTTGCGCTGCAGCCCCTTCCTGCAAAATAGTGCGAACTGTCAGTATTTCAGCTCGGCGAGACGACGGTAACCGTTGTACCGCCATTGAGCGTTCTTCTCGGCAGCCTGGAAGAGCTCCTCGGCCTCGGTCGGGAAGATCTTCTGGAGCGAAGTGTAACGCACCTCTTTCTTCAGGAAATCCTGGAACTTCGACCAATCGGGCTCTTTCGAATCGAGCACGAACGGATTCTTGCCCTCGGCCTCCAACTGCGGGTTGAAGTGCCACAGGTGCCAGTAGCCGCAAGCTACGGCCTCTTTGCCGACGGTCTGCGTACGGGTCATGCCGCCCTTGATACCGTGGTTGATACACGGAGCGTAGGCGATGATCAACGACGGGCCCGGATAAGCCTCGGCCTCTTTCAGCACGTTGAACAGCTGCTGCTGCGAAGCGCCGATCGAAACTTGAGCGACATAGACATAACCGTAGGTCATGGCCATCGCGCCGAGGTCTTTCTTTCGGATGCGCTTGCCGCCCGAAGCGAACTTGGCAACGGCGCCTACTGGCGTCGATTTCGACGACTGGCCGCCCGTATTGGAGTAAACCTCGGTGTCGACTACGAGAATGTTGACGTCGGCACCCGATGCGAGGACGTGATCCACGCCGCCGTAACCGATATCGTAACCCCAACCGTCGCCACCGATGATCCACTGCGATTTCTTGACGAGCCAATCCTTGTGCTCCAGAATCTGTTTGCAGTAGTCGCAGCCGCAAGCCTCCATCATCGGAACCAAGCGGGCCGTAACCTCGGCCGAACGAACCGACGAACCGCGGTTGGCGATCCACTCCTTCATGACGCCCTTCAACTCGTCGGAGCACTTTTCGCAATTCGCGATGGCAGCTTCCATCGTGGCCTGAATACGGTCGCGGAGCTTCTCGATACCGATATGCATACCGAGACCGAACTCGGCATTATCCTCGAAGAGCGAGTTGGCCCAAGCCGGGCCTTGACCCTTGGCGTTGGTGCAATAGGGGGTCGACGGAGCCGAACCGGAGTAGATCGAGGTGCAACCCGTAGCGTTGGCCACCATCATCTTGTCGCCGAAGAGCTGCGAAATCGCCTTAATGTAGGGAGTTTCGCCGCAACCGGCGCAGGCACCCGAGAACTCGAACAACGGCTGGGCGAATTGCAGGTTCTTGACCGACTTGGTCTTGTCGACCACCTCTTTGTAACCGATATGCTTGGTAATGTAGTCCCAGTTGGCAGCCTGTTTCTGCTGCTCCTCGAGCGGACGCATGACGAGCGCCTTCTCCTTGGCGGGGCAGACATCGACGCAGTTGTTGCAACCCGTACAGTCGAGCGGCGACACCTGGATGCGGAACTTGTAGGTCTTCGTCTCGCCGAGACCCTGTTTCCATTCCGCGCCCGAAGCGGCAGCCTCCTCCTCGGTTGCAAGGAACGGACGGATGGCAGCGTGCGGGCAGACGTAGGCGCACTGGTTGCACTGGATACAGTTCTCGATCTTCCACTCGGGCACGTTCACGGCGATGCCGCGTTTTTCCCAGGCGGCCGTACCGTTCTCCCACGTACCGTCCTCACGGCCGTTGAATGCCGATACGGGCAGTCGGTCGCCTTTGAGGGCGTTGATCGGGTCGACGATATTGCGGACGAACTCCGGACGAGCCGAATCCACCGCAGCGGCAGCCTCCTTGACCTCGATGCCGGCCCATTCGGCAGGCACCTCGATCTTCTCGACTGCGCTGCCGCCGGCATCGACGGCCGCATAGTTCATGTTGACGATATCCTCGCCCTTCTTGCCGTAAGACTTCAGAATGGCGTGTTTCATCTCCTCGACGGCCTTCTCGAACGGAATGACGTTCGCGATCTTGAAGAACGCCGACTGCATGATGGTGTTCGTCCGCGAGCCCAGGCCCAATTCGGCGGCAATCTTCGTCGCGTTGATGATATAGAAATTGATATTGTTCTTGGCCAAATAGACCTTCATGTGGTCGGGCAGCGTCGCGCAGGTCGTCGCGGCGTCATGCACCGAGTTCAAGAGGAACGAACCGCCCTTCTTGAGTCCTTTCAGCACGTCGTATTTGTCGACATACGACGGAACGTGGCAAGCCACGAAGTCGGGCGTCGTAACCAAATAGGGCGAGGTGATGGGCAGATCGCCGAAACGCAGGTGCGACGAGGTGTAACCGCCCGACTTCTTCGAGTCGTAGGAGAAATAGGCCTGGCAGTACTTGTTCGTCGAACCGCCGATGATCTTGATCGAGTTCTTGTTGGCACCCACCGTACCGTCGGCGCCCAAACCGAAGAACAGGGCTTCGAACGTACCCGGTTTGGCGAGCGAAATCTCCTCGCCGACGGGCAGCGAACGGAACGTAACGTCGTCGACGATACCCACCGTGAACTGGTTTTTCGGTTCGTTGGCTTTCAGATTCTCGAATACGGCCAGCACCTGCGCCGGAGTGGTGTCCTTCGACGAAAGGCCGTAGCGGCCGCCGATGATGAGGGGCTTGCGTTCGGCGGGAATACCCTTGCAGGTGGCGAAAGCCTCCACCACGTCGAAGTAGAGCGGTTCGCCGTTGGCACCGGGCTCTTTCGTGCGGTCGAGTACGCAGATGCGCTTGACCGTCTCGGGCAGCACGGCACCCAGATACTTGGCCGAGAACGGACGATAAAGGTGAACCGTAACGACGCCGACCTTCTCGCCCCTGGACAGCAGGTAATCGACCGTCTCCTTGACGGTCTCCGTAACGGAACCCATCGCGATAATGATATTTTCGGCATCCTCGGCACCGTAGTAGACGAACGGTTTGTATTCGCGGCCGGTGATCTTCGAAATCTCCTTCATCGTCTCGGCAACCAGGTCGGGCACGGCCTCGTAGAATTTGTTGGAAGCCTCGCGGGTCTGGAAATAGATATCGGGGTTCTGGGCGGTGCCGCGCGTTACGGGGTGCTCGGGGTTCAGGGCGCGTTCGCGGAAGGCTTTCAGCGCATCGCGGTCGAGCAGCGAAGTCAGCGCGGCCTCGTCGATGAGCTCGATCTTCTGAATCTCATGCGAGGTGCGGAATCCGTCGAAGAAGTGCAGGAACGGCACGCGGGATTTCAGCGCGACGAGGTGTGCGATACCGGCCAAATCCATGACCTCCTGCACCGACGACGAGACCAGCATGGCGAAACCGGTCTGACGGGTCGCCATGACGTCCTGATGATCGCCGAAGATCGACAGCGACTGCGCAGCCAATGCGCGGGCCGAGACATGGAAGACGCCCGGGAGCAATTCGCCGGAGATCTTGTACATGTTGGGGATCATCAGCAGCAGGCCCTGCGAAGCGGTGAAGGTCGAAGTCAGCGCACCGCTCTGCAACGAGCCGTGCACGGCACCGGCGGCACCGGCCTCGGACTGCATCTCGATCACCTTGACGGTCTCGCCGAAAATGTTCTTGCGGCCTTGAGCGGCCCACTCGTCAACCAGCTCGGCCATGGTCGAAGAGGGCGTGATGGGATAGATGGCTGCCACTTCGGAGAACATGTAAGCCACATGCGCCGCAGCGTAGTTACCATCACAGGTAATGAATTTCTTTTCTGCCATTTTGCTTTATTGTTAAGGTAGTTAGTATATCCGAATCCTTTCATTTCCGGATCGCACGGAATGGGCGGCATCGACGGATTCCGCATTCCGTAATGCAAAGATAGAAAATTCGGCGGAAAAATTGCATGTCGGGCTCGAATAAATAACCTTAATTTTCCTCTTTTTCATTTTGCCTCCGTTTTCGGCAATGCGTATCGAAAAATGTTTAATTTTGTGCGGACAAACGCAAAGCGAAACAAGCATTCCGAGCCGAACGAAGCTGTCCGGCCGTCCTTCGGGAGACAAGAGGAGTTGCAAAAGAGAGACAAAGCTGCCAAGCCGCTAATAAAATGCCGATAAAATACAGGAAACGCACGTTGAAAAACGGATTGTCGGTCATCGTCAACCGCGACCGCACATCGAAACTCGCCGCCGTGAACCTTCTTTACAAGGTCGGGGCCCGCAACGAATCGCCGAGCCGCACCGGCTTCGCCCACCTCTTCGAGCATCTGATGTTCCGCGGCACGCACGAAGTGCCCCTCTTCGACCTGCCGGTGCAGATGGCTTCGGGCGACAACAACGCCTTCACGAACAACGATTACACCGATTTCTACATTACGCTGCCGTACGAGAACCTCGAGACGGCACTCTGGCTCGAAAGCGATCGCATGGAGGGGCTCGATATCACGGCCGAAAAGCTCGCCGCCGAGCAGAAAGTAGTCATCGAGGAGTTCCGCCAGCGTTATCTGAACCAGCCTTACGGCGACCGGACGCTGCTGTTGCGCGACATGGTCTACAAGGTGCACCCCTATCGATGGTCGGCCATCGGTTTGACGCCCGACCACATTGCGGCGGCCACGCTCGACGATGTACGAACCTTCTACCGGCTCCACTACCATCCGTCGAACGCCGTGCTCTCGCTCTCCGCCGATATCGACGAAGAACGGATGCTCGATCTGGCCGAAAAGTGGTTCGGCCCGCTCCCCGACCGCAGAACGGCGGCCGCTCCCATCCCGCAGGAACCCGAACAAACGGCCCCGCGGCGATTGGAAGTGGAACGCGACGTCCCGGCCACGATGCTCGTCATCGCCTACCGCATGGGCGGCCGCCTGTCGCCGGACTTTTACACGGCCGATTTGGTTTCCGACCTCCTTTCGGGCGGCGACTCGTCGCGTCTCTATCGGCGGCTGGTGCGCGAACGGCGCCTGTTGTCGCAGGTCAATGCCTACATTACAGGCGACGTCGACCCGGGGCTCTTCATCTTCACGGGGCAGCTGCTTCCGGAGACGACGGTCGAGAAGGCCGAAGCCGCCTTCATGGAGGAGATCGCCGCGCTGCAAAACACCGAGGTGCCCCTCCGCGAGCTGGAAAAGGTGAAAAACAAATTCGAAGCCAACACCCTGTTCGGCGAACTGAACGTCATGAACAAGGCGCTGAATTTAGGTTTCTACGAGATGCTGGGCGACCTCGACCTGATCGATCGCGAGGTG
Source organism: uncultured Alistipes sp. (assembly GCA_947629705.1). Classification (GTDB taxonomy): domain Bacteria; phylum Bacteroidota; class Bacteroidia; order Bacteroidales; family Rikenellaceae; genus Alistipes. Next base: position 8,312 of record CANREN010000003.1, read on the forward strand.
TCGCTCTATCGGGCCATCGACGCGGAACGCATCCGGACCTGCTGCCGGCGCATCTTCCGTCCGGAGAACAGCTCCACGTTGGTCTATCGCGCCGCCGGAGCATCCGAATTCCCTCGGCGAACCTTCGAACCGAGCCAATCCGCCGAATCATGAAACGACCGCCCATCACCCTGCCGGCCTCGATCGAACTGGCCGAACCCGCCGTACAGACGCTCCGCAACGGCGTAAAAATCTATACGTTAGCCACCGACGACTTCGACGTCCTGCGCATCACGTTCGTATTCGCAGCCGGATCATCGGTGCAATGCGTACCGTTCTCGGCATCGGCCACCGCCAATCTGCTCTCCGAAGGGACGCAGGCCTGCACGGCGCAGGAGATCGCCGAACGGTTGGACTACTACGGCTCCTATTTCGATATCAACATCGACCGCGACACCGCCTACGTCAGTTTTTGTATGCTCTCGAAGTTCTTCGGCCCGACCTGCGGCGTGATCGAACAGATTCTGCTGCATCCGCTCTTTCCCGACGAAGAGGTCGCAGCCTACTGCGCCAAACGCCGCCAGCAACTCGCCATCGAACGCACCAAAGTCGATACGCAGGCCCGCGAAGCATTCGCCCAGGCCCTTTTCGGTCCCGGCCACCCCTACGGCATCTCCTCCGAAGAACAGGCCTACGACCGGCTGACCCGCAACGATTTGGTCGCATTCTACGAAGGGCACTATACGGCCGAAAACTGTTTCGTCGTTTGCAGCGGACGCATCGGCGAAGCGGAACGGACGGCGATCGCGGCGATCGCCGAACAGCTGCCGTCGAACGGCGCCCCGATCCGTCCCGCATTTCCGGCACCCGAGACCCGCCGCCATACGATCGTATCGCATCCGGGCGCCGTACAGTCGTCCATCCGGATCGGACGGCTGCTCTTTCCGCGCCGCCATCCCGATTTTCTCGGTATGCAGGTCGTGGCAACGGCGCTGGGCGGCTATTTCGGAGCCCGTCTGATGCAGAACCTGCGCGAAGAGCACGGCTACACCTACGGAGCCGCAGCGGCGATGATCAATTTCCAGCAGGCAGGCTATTTCGCCATCGCCGTGCAGGTCGGCACGGAGGTAACCCGCGCGGCGCTGAACGAAATCGACGCCGAGATCGAAAAACTCCGCAGCGAGCCGATGCCCGAAACGGAGTTGGAGATGGTGAAAAACATGATGGCGGGCGAAATGATGCGCATCCTCGACGGGCCGTTCGGCATCGCCGACGTTACGATCGAGAACCTGCTTTGCGGCACGGACAACCGGATCATCGGCGACAACCTCCGCCGCATTCGGGAGACGACGCCGACCGACGTGCAGCGTCTCGCCTGCCGCTATTTGGCCCGCGAAGACTTGATTACGGTCGTTGCGGGCGACGAGCGAGCCTATGACCGGCGGCCCCGTTGAAAGCACGCGTCGAATGCGCTTCGAATTTATCGGCGTTCCCGGGATTGCGGTTTGCGGGCAGCGGCCCGGTTGCGCTCCCGGACAACCCGGAACGAACAGAGCAATCCGACGAATCCGAGTCCCAACAAGACGACCCAAAACCACACGGCGATGCCGCGCGGCACGTATTCGATCGCATAGATGATTCCCGCGACGGCCAACACCATGCCGATCAACCGGACGGCCTGCATGACGATTGTCGATTTCATAACGGTTGCCTGTTCATATCCTTGAATGCACGAACGATTTTTACCCGTTCACCTTTCCGTCCCCGGCGTCCGTGTATCAGTTCCCCTGTTCGCAGATGAATTTGATACGCACCAGGCGAATCTCCTCCTCCGTATAATCGGAGCCTAATTCCCCGACGGCGGCATCGAGCGAGTCGCTCTCGGCTTCCTCCTTGAAATAGAGGTAAATGTCCTCCATCTTCTCCTCGTCCATGAACTCCTTGATATAGTACGAAATATCGAGTTTCGTGCCCGAATTGACGATGCCTTCGATTTCGGACAGCAGCTCGTCGAAATCGAGATTTTTCGTTCGGGCGATATCCTCGAAATCCATCTTGCGGTCGATCGCCTGAATGATGAATATCTTGATGCCCGACTTGTTCGCCACCGCCTTGACGACCATATCCTGCGGACGGACGATCTCCTTCTCCTCGACGTACGCCTTGATCAGTTTGACGAACTCCGCGCCGAACCGGCGGGCCTTGCCCGCACCCACGCCCGTAATGTTCTGCAGCTCCCCGATCGTAATGGGGTACTGGATCGACATATCCTCCAACGACGGATCCTGGAAGATGACGAACGGCGGCAGTCCCTGCTGCCTGGCCACCCTCTTGCGCAAATCCTTCAGCATGGCGAAAAGCTCTTCGTCGGCAACGCCTCCGCGTCCCATCGGGGCGACGGCTTCGGCCTCCTTCTCCTCTTCGTCGTAGTCGTGGTCGAGGGTGATCATAACCGGCGTCGGCAGGGCGATATACTGCTCGCCCTTTTTGTTGATGGACAACAGCCCGTAATTCTCGATATTCTTGTCGATCAGCCCGAGAATCAACCCCTGACGCAGCACGGCGCCCCAATAGCGGGCATCGTGATCCTCGCCGGCCCCGAACCATTTCGATTTGTTGTGTCCGTAGCTCTTGACCAACGCCGTAGTCTTGCCGGTCAGCACGTGGATCAGATAGTCGGACTTGAATTTGTCGCCGATTTCGCGCAGCGCTTCGAGCGCCATCTTCAACGAGGCCTTCGCATCGATCGCCGGTTTGGGATGGCGGCAGTTGTCGCAGCTGCCGCAATTCTCCTCGGGATACTCCTCGCCGAAATAGTGCAGCAGCGTCTTGCGGCGGCACATCGAGCTCTCGGCATAGGAGACCGTCTCCTGCAAAAGCAGCCTGCCGATCTCCTGCTCGGCCACCGGCTTGCCCTGCATGAATTTCTCGAGTTTCTGAATATCCTTGTAACTGTAGAAAGTCAGGCAATAGCCCTCGCCGCCGTCCCGGCCGGCGCGGCCCGTCTCCTGGTAGTATCCCTCGAGCGATTTCGGAATGTCGTAATGGATAACGTAGCGTACGTCGGGTTTGTCGATACCCATTCCGAACGCGATGGTGGCCACGATGACCTCGACGCGCTCCATCAGAAAATCGTCCTGGTTGGCGGCGCGCGTCGCCGCATCCATGCCCGCATGATAGGCATGGGCTCGTATGCCGTTGGCAGTCAACAGTTCGGCGAGCTCCTCCACCTTCTTGCGGCTCAAGCAGTAGATGATTCCGCTTTTCCCCGTGTTCTGCTTGATGAAACGGATGATTTCCCGATCGGCATCGTGTTTGGGCCGGATTTCGTAGTAGAGGTTCGGCCGGTTGAACGACGATCTGAAGACCGCCGCATCCGACATGCCGAGATTTTTCTGAATATCCAACTGCACCTTGGGGGTAGCCGTGGCCGTGAGCGCGATCAGCGGAGCAGCACCTATATCATTGATGATCGGTCGGATACGCCGATACTCCGGTCGGAAGTCGTGGCCCCACTCCGAAATGCAGTGCGCCTCGTCGATGGCATAGAACGAAATCTTGATTTTGCGCAGGAACGCCACGTTGTCCTCTTTGGTCAGGGATTCGGGCGCGAAATAGAGCAGTTTGGTCTTTCCGGCCAGCACGTCGGTCCGCACCTGGTTGACCGCCGTCTTGTTGAGCGACGAGTTCAGAAAATGGGCGATGCCCGAATCGGCCGAAAACATCCGCATGGCGTCGACCTGATTCTTCATGAGGGCGATCAACGGCGAAATGACGATCGCCACCCCCTCCATCATCAACGCGGGCAGCTGATAGCACAACGATTTGCCGCCGCCCGTGGGCATTAATACAAAGGTATCCCGACCGGCCAGCACATTCCGGATAACAGCCTCCTGGTTTCCTTTGAAAGAATCGAAGCCGAAATAGGTTTTCAGTTTTTCGTGCAGCAAGGATGATTCGTTTTTTCCCATTGGGTCGTGCGTAAGCCGTAAATCGAAAATTCAACGTAAAGATAGGAATTATTTCGGAAAAAAGCATAACTTTGTACGAATTTATTCAAAAAAGGTCATGCGTCTCTACACGAACGAACTGGTCAAGAAATACAAATCCCGCACGGTGGTCAACCATGTCTCCATCGACGTCCGGCAGGGCGAGATCGTCGGACTGTTAGGCCCCAACGGAGCCGGCAAGACCACCACTTTCTATATGATCGTGGGATTGATCAAGCCGAACGAAGGCCGCATTTTTCTCGAAAACGACGAAGGCCGGATTTCGGAGCTCACCGATCTGCCGGTCTACCGGCGGGCGCAGTTGGGCGTGGGTTATCTGGCACAGGAGGCGTCGGTGTTCCGGCGGCTGACGGTCGAGGAGAACATCCGTTCGGTGCTCGAAATGACCGCCTATACGAAAGAGTATCAGGCCGAACGGGTCGAAGCGCTGATCGAGGAGTTCCGGCTGCAGAAGGTGCGCAAGAGCTACGGCATCCAGTTGTCGGGCGGCGAACGGCGGCGCACCGAAATCGCCCGGGCCGTCGCCATCAATCCGGCTTTCATCCTGCTCGACGAACCGTTCGCGGGCGTCGACCCCATCGCCGTGGAAGACATCCAATCCATCGTGGCGACGCTCAAGCACAAGCATATCGGCGTCATCATCACCGACCACAACGTCGACGAGACGCTCGCCATCACCGACCGCACCTATCTGCTCTACGAAGGCAGAATTCTGAAGACCGGCTCGGCCGAGGATCTGGCCGCCGACCCGATGGTGCGCAAAGTCTATTTGGGCCAGCACTTCGAGCTGAAAAAGAGCCACCAGCTCACGCAGGAGATGATCAACAATTCGGATGCCGTCCGGAAATAACGCCCGCCGCAGATGGAAACGATCCTGACGTCGGGGCGTATCGGAGGCCGGATCAGCCCCCCCTGTTCGAAAAGCTACGCACAGCGTGCCTTGGCGGCCTCGCTGTTGGCCGAGGGGCGATCGGTGCTGCACAACCTCGAATTTTGCGACGACACGCTTTCGGCCATGCGCTGCATCGAAACGCTCGGCGCCCGCATCGCGCAGCCCGATGCAGAGACGCTCGCCATCGACGGCGGACTGCATCCGAAAAGCGGCACGCTGCATACGGGCGAGTCGGGCTTGGCGACCCGGCTGTTCACGCCGATCGCGGCGCTCGCCGACCGGACGATACGGATCGTCGGCGAAGGCTCGCTGCTGCACCGCCCGATGGAGCCGATGCTGGCGGCCCTGCGCAATTTAGGCGTCCGCACGACGGAGACCGACGGACGGCTGCCGATCACGGTCTGCGGGCCGCTCGGAGGCGGAGAGACGGCCATCGACGGTTCGATTTCGTCGCAATTCATCACGGGGCTGCTTTTGGCGCTTCCGCTGGCACGGGAAGACACCGTCCTGCACGTCTCGAATCCCGTATCCCTACCTTATTTAGATATAACGCTCGACACGGCGGCGCGGTTCGGCATCGAAATCGACCATCGCGACTACGAGGAGTTCTACATACGGGGCGGACAGCGCTATCGACCGGCTGAAATCGCTATCGAGGGCGACTGGAGCGCGGCGGCCATGCTGCTCGTTGCGGGCGCTGTGGCCGGCGAAATCACGGTCGAGAACGTGCAGATGCTCTCGAAGCAGGCCGACACGGCCATCTGTTCGGCCCTCGTGCGGGCCGGCGCTTCGGTCATCAGCGAACCCGATTCGGTAACAGTCGGCGCACGCCCGTTGCAGGCGTTCGAGTTCGACGCCGCCCAATGCCCCGACCTTTTTCCGGCATTGGCCGCCTTGGCGGCATCGGCCGAAGGGACGAGCACGCTGCGCGGCACTTCGCGATTAGTTCACAAGGAGTGCGACCGCGCCTCGGCGATCCGTGAGGAGTACGGCAAATTGGGCATCGAGGTCGACCTCTCGGAACCCGACACGATGCGCATCCGCGGCGGAACGATCCGCGGCTCGCGCGTCGACAGCCAAGGCGATCATCGCATGGCCATGTCGTTAGCCGTGGCGGCCCTGCGCGCCGAAGACGAGGTGATCCTCGAAGGGGCCGAGTGCGTCGCCAAAAGCTACCCGACCTTCTTCGACGAACTCGAAAAACTGAAAACGACGCGATGAACCGTTTCGGACACTATTTTCGGATCGCTCTCTGGGGCGAATCGCACGGCCCGCGAATCGGGATCGTGATCGACGGCGTGCCCGCAGGCATCGCGCTCGCCGCCGAAGATTTCGCAGCCGACCTCGCCCGACGCCGCAGCGGCCCGACGGGCACCACCCCGCGTCGGGAACCGGATGTTCCGCAACTCGTCGCGGGCATCTACCGAGGCCGCACGACCGGCGCCCCGATCGCCATCGAGTTCGCCAATACGGACACGCGCCCGCAGGATTACGCTGCGACAGAGGGCCACGACCGCCCCTCGCACGCCGACCGGACGGCCTATCGGAAATTCGGCGGATACAACGATCCGCGCGGCGGCGGACACCTTTCGGGCCGGCTGACGGCGGGGCTCGCAGCGGCCGGCGTCGTCGCTAAAAAAGTACTGCCCGCCGAAATCGCATTCGAAACCCGCCTCGTCGAAATCGGCGGATGCACGGAACCGGATCGCTTCGACGACCTGCTGCGCGACGCCGCCGCACGGAACGATTCGGTCGGCGGCATCGTCGAGTGCCGCGTGGAGGGAATTCCGGCCGGCTGGGGCGAACCGTTCTTCGATTCGGCGGAAAGCGTCATCGCCCACCTGCTCTTCTCCATCCCCGGCATCAAGGGCGTGGAATTCGGCAGCGGATTCGCAGGCGCGCACCTGCACGGCTCGGAGAACAACGACCCGATCGTCGATGCCGACGGACACACGGCGACCAACCATGCGGGCGGCATCGACGGCGGCATCACCAACGGCAGCGAGCTCGTCGTCCGGGCGGCCTTCAAGCCGACGGCCAGCATCGGTCGGACGCAAATCACATTCAACCGCGCCACCGGACGGATGGAACCACTCGCAACGACCGGCCGACACGACGTCTGCATCGCGCTGCGCGGAGCGGTCGTCGTCGAAGCCGCCATAGCCATCGCTTTAGCCGATCTGCGCGAACCATGACGACCCGCCGAGAGATACTCCGCCGCATCGCGGCGCCCCTCGTGCCGCTCTACGGCGAACGGGAGGCCCGCAGCATCGCCCTGTTGGCGGCTGCGGAATCGAGCGGGCTTCCGGAAACGGCCTTTCTGACCGACCCGCAAGCGGAAATCGCACTCGACGGAATCGACGCCGTTATCGAACAGTTGGCGGCGGGCCGTCCCGTGCAATACGTTACGGGGTCGGCCGCGTTCCTCGGCCGCCGGTTCGCCGTGCGGGAGGGCGTATTGATCCCCCGCCCCGAAACCGAGGAGCTCACGGCGTGGATACTTCGCGAAGATCGGAACGCATCGGCGATCCTGGATGTCGGCACGGGCAGCGGCTGCATCGCAGCGACCTTGGCGGCCGAGCTGCCCCATGCGACCGTCGCGGCCGCCGACCTTTCGGAAGCCGCGCTCGCCGCTGCGGCGGAAAACTGCCGCACACTCGGCGCGCGGGTCGATCTGCGGCGCGCCGATGCCCTGCATGACCTGGCGGAGGTCTTTCCGGGGCCGTTCGACGTCATCGTCTCGAATCCGCCCTACGTTCCGCAGCGCGACCGCGCGACGATGCACCCCAATGTCCGCGATTACGAACCGGACGAAGCCCTTTTCGTGCCGGACGACGATCCGCTGCTCTTCTATCGCGCCATCGCCCGAGCCGGCCGGCGGATGCTGCGTCCGCAGGGCCGTCTCTACTTCGAAATCTATTCGCAGTACGCCGATGCGCTGTGCGCACTGCTCGCGAAAGAGGGGTACACCGGCCTCCGAATCAGAAACGACCTTTTCGAAAGAGTCCGTATGCTATGCTGCCGAATGAAATGACGAAAAACCGCCGACCGAAAGAACGCCGCGCCAAGGGGCCCGAACAGGCGCTGTCGGCCTTGATGCGGCTCTGCGCCCGGACCGAAAAGTCGGAAAGCGACGCCCGTCGGCTCATGCGCGGCTGGGGCGTGCCGGAAGCCGATGCCGAAAAGGTGCTCGGACGGTTGATCCGCGACCGGTTCATCGACGATGCACGCTATGCCGATGCGTTCGTCCGTGAAAAGCTGCGGTTGAGCGGCTGGGGCGAATACAAACTGCGGACGGCGCTCCAACGCAAGGGCATCGCCCGCGAAACCATCGACGCCGCACTGCGACAGATCGACCGCACAGGGATGACCGACCGGCTGGCGGAGCAACTCGCCCGCAAAGCGCGCAACACACGGGCGGCAACTGCCTACGAACTGAAAACCAAGTTGATCCGATACGGCCTATCGCTCGGATACGACTATGAGACGGTGCTCGACACCGTTTTGCGATTTGTAAAGGAGACCGAACCATGCGACGCATTTCAATAACGGCATTGACCGTCTTGACCTTGTCCGCTGCCGCAGCGCAGCCCCTCGACACCCTTCGTTACATTTTTCCCGTGCGGCAGGTCGCAGGCAGCTTCTCGGCGAACTTCGGCGAAATCCGCAGCGGCCATTTTCATGCCGGCGTCGACATCAAGACCGACGGCGTCGAAGGGAAGCCGCTCGCCGCAACGGCCGACGGCCATATCTCGCGCGTGGCGGTTATGGCCTACGGCTACGGCAGGGCGATCTATCTGACCTTGGCCGACGGCACGACGGCCGTCTACGGCCATCTGCAACGTTTCCGCGACGACATAGCCGCCTGCGTGCAGGCGGAACGCTACCGCACCTGTTCGAACGAGGTCGACCTCCGGTTCCCCGCCGACCGATGGCCGGTGAAGCAGGGCGAGACGATCGGCTACTCGGGGAACAGCGGTTCGTCGCTGGGGCCGCATCTCCATTTCGAGCTGCGCGAAGCGGGCACGGACCGCCGTTTGAATACGGTTCGGCAAGGCATTTTCCGCCCCGAAGACCGGCTGCCGCCGCGCATCCTGCGGCTCCACTACGTCGAGGTCGATACGATACGGGGCGTCTGCCTGCGCTCACGTCCCGCAAGCTACAACGTCGTGCGCCAAGCCGAGGGCCGGTACAAATTGATGCGTCCGGATCCGGTGCCCGTGGGACGCAAGGGCTACTTCGTCGTCGAAGCCTCCGACCGGCGCAACGGGGTCAACAACCGATTCGGCATCTGGCGGTTGCGCGTATCGGTCGACGGCGAGCCCCGCTTCGAATACCGCATGGACGGATTTCTGCCCGACCAATCCGCCTGCAGCGATGCGGTGAGCTGGTATGCACAGCAACGGTGCTCGCGCAACGAGGTCATCCGCGCGGCCCAGCTGACGAGAGCCCCCGAGGCATTCTATCCCGTGCTGCAAGAGCAGGGCATCGTCCGCACCGAGGCGGGCCAAACGCGCACCATCCGCATCGAAGCGGAAGACGATCGCGGCAACTGCTCGACCCTGACATTTACCGTCTGCGGTGCGCCCGAGGAATTTCATGCGCAGGCCGACACCCAGGCGCTCATCCTCCGGCCCGACCGGAACAATCCGGTAGCATTCGGACGGCTTCTGACCGCACGCATTCCGGCCGGAGCCCTCTACGAAGCCTGTTTCTATCATCCCGACACGCTGCCGGCGCCGCCGTCCGACACGGGTCTCGTGGTGCTTTCGCCGGCCGTGCGGATTTTAGACGCCGATGTGCCGCTGCGCAAGGAGGCGACCGTTACGCTGCATACCCTCCTTCCCCGCACGCTCCAGCTCCATGCGACGTTGGCGAGCTACACCCCGGGCAAACCGCTCACCCATGCGGGCGGCGCCTTCACAGGCAGCGCGGTTACGGCCCGCACGCGCAAAACGGGCTGGTTCGTAGCGGTAGCGGATACGCTGGCCCCGCGCATCCGTCCGCTGTTCAAAGCGGGCGCCGACCTCACCCACGCCGAATCGCTGCGATTCACCGTCGCAGACAACTTTTCGGGCGTGGCCTCGGCGACGCTCCGGATCGACGGACGCTGGGTGCCCTGCGACCGGCTGCCGATGCGCGGGCTCATCTTCCACCGCTTCGACACGCCGCCCGAACGAACGACCCACCAGGTCCGCTTCACGGCAACCGATGCAACGGGCAACACGGCGGTCTGGGAGGGCCGGTTCTTCCGATAAAACGGCCCGGCGCACGACGGGGCCGAACGGATCGATCGTTTTTCGGGCCGACACGCAAGACAACGAACGCGATTCGGAAAATAATTCGTATCTTCGATGCGCCGACACGAACAACATCCATGTGCATGAAAAGCAGTTTTGCAATGCCCGCCCTGCTGTTGGGCAGGGCCTCCCGCGAAGGATCGAAAACGGAATCGCCCGCATGAAGGGGGTAAGAGCGAAAAAGTCGTTGGGCCAGCACTTTTTAGTCGACCTCAACATCGCCCGCAAAATCTGCGACGCCCTTTCGGGCGGCACGGCCGAGGCGCCGTGCGACGTGCTCGAAGTGGGTTGCGGGATGGGCGTACTGACGCAATTCCTGTTGCAGCGCGACGATCTGACCGCCTACGGCGCCGAAATCGATCCGGAGAGCGTCGCCTATCTCCACGACCGTTTCCCGGAATTCGTTCCGCGGCTGCTCGCGGGCGATTTTCTGCAAATGAATCTGCGCGAACGCTTCCCGAACGGGTTGCGGCTGATCGGCAATTTCCCCTACAACATCTCCTCCCAGATATTTTTTAAGTTGTTGGAATATCGGAATTTGGTTCCCGAATGCGTCGGCATGATCCAAAAAGAGGCGGCCGTGCGGTTAGCCGAACCGCCCGGATCGAAGGAGTACGGCATCCTCTCGGTGCTGTTGCAGGCGTGGTACGACATCGAATACCTCTTCACGGTCAACGAAACGGTCTTCAACCCGCCGCCCAAAGTCAAGAGCGCCGTCATCCGGCTGCGGCGCAATGCGGTGGAACGCCTCGACTGCGACGAAAAGCTCTTCGTGCGGGTCGTAAAGGCGTCGTTCGGGCAGCGGCGCAAAATGCTGCGCAATTCGCTGCGGGCTGCGTTCGGCGACTTCGGCGGCGCCGAGCATCCTTTCTTCACGCAACGGGCCGAACAGCTCTCCGTAGCCGATTTCGCCGCGCTCACGAACTGGGTCGCCGCGCACAGGTAAATGCTTCCGAAATAAAAAGGTCTGCCCGGCAACCTGCCGGGCAGACCCGAACCGAGATACGTCGCGCCGAGCGAAAATCCGGCCGACAAAACACAAGGAATTTACTTCGTTGCCTTTACGAAATTTCCATTCTTGTCGAAATCGAGGAATGTCTTGTCCGACAGCCCCAGCCGATAACCGTCGGCCGTGGTCTGGTAGATCATTACCTGCGAACGCGGATACTGCGAAGCCACATAGCTGCGCAAACGCGGCGGCATGGCGGAAGCCGGAACGGATCCGTCCTTCATGATTATCTCGGAGCAATCGCCGCTGCCTCCCTCGAAGGAGACCTGCGTGCCGCTGTTGAAATAGACGGTGTACTTGTCCCACGAAGCCTCGCGATCCATCTCCACCGATTTCACCTTTTCACGCGGGAAGTTCTTCCGGATGAACTCCTGCGACGAATCGGGCAGCTTGTCGAAACCGACCTTCTGCGGAGCGGCACTTACGGAAATTGCGGTTGCCGCACAAACGAAAAGCATCAAAAATTTTTTCATAACGCAACATTTGTTTATGACGTATGCCGACCTCCGCAAAAAACATTCCACAAGCCCGCGGCAACGGCATATTTTTTGCCCTTTCGGAAGCATCGCATACTCCTTGTCAAGCCATGAAGTTCAGAAAAAAACACGATATGCCGGCCGTTCACGCCAAGGAACGGACGGCCGGGCATTCTTCCGCTTCGTTCCTTTACCTCATTACCGGACTATGTGCGCTGACAACCTCCGTCGGCATGATGCTGTGCGGCAAACGGAGCCGCGCCCTGCTGATCGCCCAATGGGTCGCACCGCTGCTGCTCACGGCCGCCGAAGAACGACGCTCGCGTCGCAAAAAGATCGAAAGTCAAATCCGATAAACAAACCATCACGACATGAAAAAAGTACATTGCTATCTGTTTCCGATCCTGCTCTGTTTCGCATTGGGCGGGGTCGCCTCCCTGCTGCAAACCGACGCGCTGCGGGATTGGTATCCCTATCTGACCAAACCGGCGCTTACGCCTCCGGCCGTCGTCTTTCCCGTCGCATGGAGCCTCCTCTACGCCTGCATCGGCGTATCGGCCGGTCTGGTGCTCTCGACCTGTCTGAAGAGCCGCCATACGGTCATGCTGATATGGTACATGCAATTAGCGCTCAACTTTCTGTGGAGCATCCTCTTTTTCACGCTCCGCAATCCGTTTCTCGCGCTGATCGACCTCGTTGCGCTCGATGCGGCGGTCATCCTCTACATTATCTTCAGTGCACGGGTGCGCCGCGCCGCAGCCTGGCTCTTCGCACCCTATCTGTGCTGGATCCTCTTCGCGACCTATCTGAACGCCTACGTCTGGGCCGCGAACTGAATGCGCTGCCATTCATTCGGTTATTGCCGAAACCGCACAATCGGCCTTTTTTCCGCCCATCTTTGTACGCATTTTGCAGGGTGTACGGAACAACCATAAAAATTTTTCGATCTATGGACAACAACAACAATTTGCACGATCGGGTTCACGACAAGGCCCAGGAGCTGAAAAACGACATCAAGGAGAAGAAGGACGACATCGTCAACAAATTCACCGGCTCGAACGTCGGCTCGAAGCAGAACGAGCAGAAGAGCTACGACAAGCAGGACAACTGGAAACAGAACACGCCGCACGATGAGCAGGAAGGTTGGAACCAGAACCAGAAAAACCCCTACGGCAAAGAGGATTCCGAAAAGAAACAGGCGGAGCAGAGCGGTCAGTACGATCCTTCGCAGCACACGCAGAAGTAGGTCTTTCGAGCCATTCACGAAAAGCCGTCCGAATGAATTTCGGGCGGCTTTTTTCGCACCGTTCGCAAAAAAAAGGGCAACAAATTTGGAATATGCGGCGGTTTTATTAACTTTGCCCTGCAAATAACATGTCGTTTCATGAAAGGAATCGTACTGGCGGGAGGCACCGGAACCCGATTGTATCCCATTACCAAAGGCGTGTCGAAGCAGCTGCTGCCTGTTTTCGACAAGCCGATGATCTACTATCCGCTCTCGGTGCTGATGCTCGCCGGCATCCGCGAGATTCTCATCATCTCCACCCCGCAGGATCTGCCCGGTTTCAAACGGCTGTTCGGCGACGGGTCGGATTTCGGCCTGCGTCTGGAGTATGCCGAACAACCCTCGCCCGACGGGCTGGCGCAGGCGTTTATCATCGGTGAAAAGTTCATCGGCGACGATTCGGCATGTCTCGTGCTGGGCGACAATATCTTTCACGGCCCGGGATTCTCGGCCATGCTGCACGATGCCGTCCGAACGGTCGAAGAGGAGCACAAGGCGGTCGTTTTCGGCTATTGGGTCAACGACCCCGAACGCTACGGCGTCGCGGAATTCGATGCCGAAGGCAACTGCCTGTCGATCGAAGAGAAACCGCAGCATCCCAAATCGAATTATGCCGTCGTCGGGCTCTATTTCTATCCCAACAAGGTGGTAGCCGTTGCCAAATCGATCAAACCGTCGGCACGCGGCGAATTGGAGATTACGACCGTCAACCAGCGTTTCCTCGAAGACAGGGAGCTGAAAGTACGGACACTCGGCCGCGGCTTCGCCTGGCTCGATACGGGTACGCACGATTCGCTGTCGGAGGCTTCGACCTACATCGAGGTCATCGAAAAGCGGCAGGGGCTGAAAGTGGCCTGTCTGGAGGGCATCGCCTACCGCAAAGGCTGGATCACGCGCGGGCAGATGCAGGAGCTGGCCCGGCCGATGCTCAAAAATCCGTACGGCCAATACCTGCTGAAGGTCATCGACGAAATAGACCGCACGAAACAAGCTAATCCGGAATAATCATGCAAGTCATCCCAACCGAGCTGCCGGGCGTGGTCATCCTCGAACCGCGGCTGTTCCGCGACGACCGCGGCTACTTCTTCGAAAGCTACTCCCAGCGGGAATTCGACGAAAAAGTCGCTCCCGTGCGTTTCGTACAGGACAACGAATCGCGCTCGACCTACGGTGTGGTGCGCGGGCTGCACTTCCAGAAGCCGCCGCACGCCCAAGCCAAGTTGGTGCGCGTCATCGAGGGGCGGGTGCTCGACGTGGCGGTCGACATCCGACGCGGTTCGCCCACGTTCGGGTGCCACGTCGCTGTGGAACTCACCGAAGAGAATCACCGGCAGTTTTTCATTCCGCGGGGATTCGCCCACGGATTCTCGGTGCTCTCGGAGGTGGTCGTATTCCAATACAAGTGCGACAACGCCTATGCCCCGCAATCCGAAGGCGCCCTGGCGTGGGACGACCCCGATTTAGCCATCGACTGGCGGATTCCGGCGGACAAGATCATCCTCTCGGAAAAGGACAGGCATCACCCGCGCCTGCAGGGCGCCGATGCGTGGCTGTTCGATTATGACGAGAAATTGTATTGAACTCCCAAACAGGCAGAGGCGGATCGGCTCCGAGTATGCGGACAAAATCGTCGATCGATAAAGCAAGATCATAACCGAAAAGAATGAATATCCTCGTTACGGGCGCCAACGGACAGTTGGGCAATGAAATACGCATCGTATCGGCCGGAAGCGCCGACCGATATCTCTTCACGGACGCGGCCGAGTTGGACATTACCGACGCGGCGGCGGTGGAACGCATGGTCGGCGAAAACGGCATCGAGATCATCCTCAACTGCGCCGCCTACACCAACGTCGACAAGGCCGAGGAGGATCGCGAACGGGCCGAACGGCTCAATGCCGAGGCTGTCGGACACCTCGCCGCAGCCATGAAACGCCGCAACGGCTGGCTCGTGCACGTCTCCACGGACTATGTTTTCGGAGGCGAGCCCTGCAACACCCCCTGCAAGGAGGATCGGAAAGGCTCGCCGACGGGCGTCTATGGCGAAACGAAGCTGCACGGCGAGCAGGCCATCGCACGAATCGGCTGCCATCACCTCATTCTCCGCACGGCCTGGCTCTACTCCGAGTTCGGCCGGAATTTCGTCAAGACGATGCTGGAGCTGACCGCCGCTCGGCCGCAGCTCGACGTCGTTTTCGACCAAACGGGAACGCCGACCTATGCGCGCGACTTGGCCGAGGCGATCTTCGATATCGTGGAGAACCGCAAGTACGAAGGCCGCGAGGGCATCTACCACTACTCGAACGAGGGGGTCTGCTCGTGGTACGATTTCGCCAAGGCGATCGCCGGCCTCGCGGGCCATACGGCGTGCGACATCCGGCCCTGCCGCTCCGACGCGTTCCCCTCGAAGGTGCGACGACCGGCCTATTCGGTATTGGACAAGACGAAAATCAAAACGACTTTCGGCCTCCGCATCCCCTACTGGACGGATTCGCTCAAAACGTGTCTGAAAAATCTGAAAGCGCTATGAATTACAAACGCACCCTGCTCATCACCGGCGGCGCCGGCTTCATCGGATCGCACGTCGTGCGGCTTTTCGTAACGAAATACCCCGACTACCGCATCATCAACCTCGACAAGCTGACCTATGCGGGCAACCTCGCCAATCTGAAAGATATCGAGGCGGCTCCCAACTATCTGTTCGTCAAGGCCGACATCTGCGACTTCGATAAGATTCGGGAGCTGCTGGCGCAATACCGCGTCGACGGCATCATCCATTTGGCGGCCGAAAGCCATGTCGACCGCAGCATCAAAGACCCGTTCACTTTCGCGCGGACGAACGTCATGGGCACGCTGACCCTCCTGCAAGCCGCCAAACTCTATTGGGAAAGCCTGCCGGAGGAATACGAAGGCAAACGGTTCTATCATATTTCGACCGACGAAGTTTACGGAGCGTTGGCGTTGACTCATCCCGAAGGTATCGAACCGCCGTTTACAACGACGGCTTCGTCGAAGGGGCACCATTCGGCCTACGGCAAGGCGTTTTTCAACGAAGATACGAAGTACAATCCCCACTCGCCGTACAGTGCGAGCAAGGCGTCGAGCGACCATTTCGTCCGCGCGTTCCACGACACCTACGGGATGCCGACCGTCGTTACCAACTGCTCGAACAACTACGGCCCCTATCAGTTTCCGGAGAAGCTGATTCCGCTCTTCATCAACAATATCCGCCATCGCAAGCCGCTGCCGGTCTACGGCAAAGGCGAGAACGTCCGCGACTGGCTCTACGTCGTCGACCACGCCCGGGCCATCGACCTCATCTTCCACAAGGGGCGAATCGCCGAAACCTACAATATCGGCGGATGCAACGAGTGGAAAAACATCGACCTCGTCAAGGTCATCATCCGCACGGTCGACCGGCTGTTAGGCCGCAAGGAGGGCGAAGACCTCGATCTGATCACCTACGTTACCGACCGCAAGGGCCACGACCTGCGCTACGCCATCGACAGCTCGAAGCTGAAAACGGAGCTCGGCTGGGAGCCCAGCCTGCAATTCGAGGAGGGCATCGAGCTGACGGTGAAATGGTATCTGCAAAACCAGGCCTGGCTGGACAATATCACCTCCGGCGAGTACGAAACGTACTACGAAGAGATGTACCGGAACCGCTGATCGCGGAGATCCGATCCGCACGGTTCAACGGGCCGCGCCGATCACAAGGCGAACACGTAGGGCGAAAGCCTGCATCGGCTTCCGCCTTTTTCGCGAGGCAGGCCGGAAGCATCGGCAGCCGTTGCGGCAGATACCGACATTCGCCCATCGAACAGCCCGAAGACCGCCGAACCGGAACCCGACATCGAGGCATAGAGCGCACCGGCGGCAAGCAGCTGCTCCTTGGCCGCCCGAATCGCCGGATGAGCGGCGAATACCGAAATCTCAAAAGCATTTTCAATCGACCGCTGCCATTCGGATACCGGTCGGCGCAAACGTTCGGCGAGCGGCACCGCAGGGACACGGGGCGCGATTCCCGCATAGGCCTCGCGGGTCGAGACCCCCTCGTCGGGTTTGACAATGACGAGCGTCATGCCGGACAGATCGATCGGACAGGAGCTCATCACCTCCCCGCGACCGGTACACAACTGGGGCGTATTGCGCACGAAGAAGGCCGTATCGCTGCCCAATGCCGCAGCGCAGCCGATCAACTCCGCTTCGTCGAGATGCAGTTCGAACAAAGCGTCGATCGCCCGAATGACCGCTGTGGCATCCGACGAACCGCCGCCCAAACCGGCCCCGAAGGGCACCCGCTTGTCCAAACGGATCCGCACACCATCTACTCCATAGCGGTCGTGCATCGTCCGGAAGGCTTTCAGACAGAGATTGTCCGCCGGATCGCAATCGACCGCCAACCCCTCGGCCCGAAATTCGGCACCCGAGGAGGCCGTCCGATCCACCTCCACCACGTCGAAAAGCCCCCGCACGGGATACATGACGGTTTCCAAGTCGTGGTAACCGTCCGGACGCCGCCGCAGAATGTCCAATCCGAGGTTTATTTTGCAATTCGCTTCGAGAATCATAGAACAAAGATAAGAAATTTCTATTTTTGCTGCATGAAATTCCGAACCGAAATCGAAATCGCCCCGCTCAACCGACGCATCGGCTATCGGCACCGGTTGTTGGCCGTCGGCTCCTGCTTCGCCGAACACATTGCCGGAAAATTAGCGGATGCGAAGTTCGATATCGAAACCAATCCTACCGGCATCCTCTTCAATCCGCTGTCGATCGCCGAAGCGCTGCGGAGCTATCGCGACTGCAAGCCCGTGGCAGCAGCCGAATTGCACTGCGACGGCGAACAATGGTTCCACTACGATTTTCACGGGTCGTTCTCGGATGCCGATGCCGCACAAGCCTTGAAGCGAATGAACGCAGGACGCACCCTCGGAGCCGAAGCTCTCCGGAAAGCCGATTTCCTGCTGCTTACGTTCGGCACGGCGTGGGTCTACGAACGACAGGGCTGACCGGTCGCCAACTGCCACCGGCAGCCTGCCTCGGAGTTCGTCCGGCGCAGACTGTCGGTCGAAGATATCGTCGCGGCATTCGACGCATTGTTCCGCACCCGACCGGAGGGAGCCGGCCCGCTCGGCAACAAGCAGATTATTTTGACAGTCAGCCCTGTACGGCACCTCGGCGACGGTCTGGAAGGCAATGCGCTGTCGAAAGCGGTGCTGCGCACGGCTGCGGCCGAATTAGCGGAACACCACCCCGACGTAGCCTATTTTCCGGCCTATGAAATCGTCATGGACGATCTGCGCGACTATCGGTTCTATGCCGACGATCTCGTTCACCCCGCCCCGCAGGCGATCGAATACGTTTGGGAAAAGTTCGTCGCCGCAGCCCTCGACGATGAAGCGCAGCGCCTGCTGCCCGAGGTCGAAGCGATCGTGGCGGCCGCACGCCACCGTCCCCGCCATCCGCAAGGCAAGGCCCACGCCGACTTCTGCCGGCGCTGCATGGAACGAATCGCCGCCCTGCCGCAGATCGATTTCTCCGCCGAAAAAGGCTGTTTCGAACCATTTGCGCGCTGAACGACAGCCGGCCCCTACAAAAAAACGGCAGCCGAATCGCCGTATCGAAATAAATTCGTAAATTTGTCCGTTTTATCGGAGACATGGGACACAAATTCATCCTGCTTCTTTGCCTGACAACGCTCGGGCAGTTCACCGCCGGCCGCGCTTCGGCAGCCGAAGTGCGGCTGATCGTCAACATTGTCGTCGGTTCGATGCGGGCCGGCGATCTCGACCGTTATGCCGCGAACTTCGGTGCAGGAGGCATCCGGCGCCTCACCGAAGAGGGCACCCTCTACACCGACAGCCGCTACGACTGTCAACAGACCACGACCCCCGTGTCGTTAGCGACACTTACCACGGGCGCCATGCCCTCGACCCACGGCGTGATCGGCACACGCTGGATGGATTACACCTCCAACCGGCCCGTCCTGCTGCTCGACGATCCGGAGCGGCCGAACCCCGGACAGCTGATCGCCCCGACCCTCGGAGAGACCCTGCTGCAACAGACGCCGGGCAGCAACGCCGTAACGATCGCCGCCGATCCGGTTTCGGCCGTCGTGATGAGCGGACGCAGCGGAGTCGCCTACTGGCTCGACGAATCCTGCAACTGGGCCTCGTCGCCCGCCTACGTCGAGACGCTTCCCGACTGGGTAAGCCGCAGCAACCGCGAACACTACAATACCTCGTACGTCGCATCCGAATGGCGCACGCTGCTCGGAAGCGACCGATACCGCAACACGCGTCATCGGGACATCGCCCTTTCGGGCAAGAGCCGACGGGCGAAGAGCCGGGAAGGCAGGCTGAACCCGACTTCGGACTACGAAAAACTGCTCTACACGCCGGCCGGCAACACGGCACTGTTCGGATTCGCCAAACAGGTCGTTGCGCAATACCGGTTAGGAAAAGACGCGACGCCCGATCTGCTGAATATCTGCCTCGACCCGTCGCGCCGCATCGCCGAAGCCTACGGCCCCGAATCGATCGAGGTCGAAGACATGTACTACCGGCTCGACCGCGATCTGGAGGATTTTCTGACCTACGTCTTCGCGCAGGTCGAAAACGAAGAGATCGTGGTGGTCTTCACCTCCGACCACGGCACCAGCCCCTCGTTCGACTGCGGGCCCCATCCGACCGACCGATTCAACAACCGGCAGTTCGAAGTCATCGTCAACGGATTTCTGAACGTGCGCTACGGCACCGGCGATTGGATTCTCGCCTGCGAGAACCGGTCTCTGTGGCTCAACCACAACCTGATCTACGAACGCGGGCTGAATCTCTCGGAGGTGCAGAACGAAGTGGCGATCTTCGCCATGCAGTTCAGCGGCGTATCCCACGCATTGGCCGCCACGGCCATGCGCACGAGCTACTTCGGCAGCGGTTATGCCCGCAAGATGCAGAACGGATTCTATCCGCGCCGTTCGGGCGACGTCATTCTGAACTTCGTACCCGGCTGCATCGAGGAACGCGACCGGTGCGTGTCGTCGTCGGGGTCGCTCTACGGCTATGACACGCAGGTGCCGCTGCTCTTCTACGGCTCGGGCATCGCTGCGCAGCGCATCGGCCGGCGGGTCGACATGACCTCCGTGGCGCCGACACTGGCCCACGTCGCAGGCATCGCCGAACCGGCGGCCTCGGAGGGCGAAGTGCTGAAAGAGATTGTCGATTTATAACGAAATATGGACAAAATTCAAGAGGAAATCATCGAGGAGTTCTCGGTATTCGATGACTGGCTCGACAAATACGACTACCTGATCGGGCTGGCCGACACGCTGCCCGCCATCGATCCGGCGCATCGCACGGAACAATATCTGATTCAAGGCTGCCAGTCGCGCGTGTGGGTGGATGCCCGCATGGACGACGGCAAAGTACATTACGCAGCCGACAGCGACGCCATCATCACCAAAGGCATCATCGCCTTGTTGATTCGGGTGCTCGACGGCCGCACGCCGCACGAAATTCTCGACACGGAGCTCTATTTCATCGACGCCATCGGTTTGAGCGCCAACCTTTCGCCCACCCGGTCGAACGGACTGGCCGCCATGGTCAAACAGATGCGTCTCTATGCGCTCGCCTTCGCCAGCAAAGAGACGGCGGAATAAAAACGGAAACGACACATGACACCGGAAGAGATATTACAGGTCGAAAAGGAGATCGTACTGACACTCAAGAATATCTACGATCCCGAAATACCGGTCAACATCTACGATCTCGGACTGATCTACGAAATCGACTACACGCCCGACGGCACGGCGAATATCCGCATGACGCTGACGGCGCCCAACTGTCCGATGGCCGACATGCTGGTCGAGGAGGTCAACCGACAGGTCGCCAAGATCAAGGGCGTAGAGGCCGTGAACGTCATACTGACCTTCGATCCCGTGTGGGACAGGAGCATGATGAGCGAAGAGGCGCTGATGGAACTCAATCTGTTGTAGCAATGTCGGAGCAGGAGAAGCGGATCATCGAACGGTTGCAGCAGGACGGATCAAGAGAGGCCTGCGCCAACTATCTGGCCGGAGCGGATCCGCTGCACCGCCACGAAATCCTCACGACATTGGCTTTCGACCGGCTCCGCTACAAAATGGGGCTCGTCGACGAACTTCGCGAAAGCTGTTCGGGCGACTGGAACCAGACCTTCTACCAGCTCTATTTCCGCACCTTGGGCGACAGCACCAATCAAAAGGCATATCTCACGTTGGCACAGCGCGTTCCGTACAAGATCGTGCTGCGCGAACGGGCGACGCCCCATGCCGTCGAAGCGATGCTGTTAGGCGTCTCGGGGCTGCTGACCCTCTACGAGCACGACACCTATCTGCTCGACCTGCTGCGGTCGTTCGAACACCTCGCGGCCAAATACACGCTCGAACCGATGGAGGCCGCGGCCTGGAATCTGACGGACATCCGTCCGGCCAACCATCCGCTGCTGCGGATCGTGCAGGCGGCCCGCTTCTTCGCCCAAGACCAATTCGTCATGAACCGCACGATGGAGTGTCGGAACACCGACGAAATCCGGCAGCTTTTCTGCGTCGAAGCACCCGACTACTGGAACACCCGCTACACGCCCAATGCGACACACGAATGGCAGCCCAAACGCATCGGGAAATTCAAGGCCGATATCATCGGCATCAATTTGGTCGCCGTGCTGCAATTCGCCTACGGCAGCTACACGGATAACGAGCAGCTGCACGAGAACGCCTTGAGCCTGTTGGAGTTGATCCAGCCGGAGAACAACCGTTACATTCGGACATGGTGCGACGCAGGCGTTCCGGCTCCGGCAAACGCATTCGAATCGCAGGCACTGCTGCAGCTCGCCAAGGTCTATTGCCCGGAGCATCGCTGTGCCGCCTGCCCCATCGGCCGCCGGATTTTGGACAAAATCCGCTTATAAGGGCCGCGGGCCGCAGCCTCGGCGGGCCTTCGCCCGCCCCTGGCGCCCTCCGCAGGCTTCGCCCCGCGATTTCGCACGCATGCAAGATCTTTCCAAAATTTTTAGTATCTTTGGCGAAAAGAACCGAAAACGAACCCGATTATGCCTACGATTACACCGCTTACCATATATTGTGTGGCCACCATGATGATTATCGCCTATCTGCTGGGCTCGATTCCGAGCGCCGTGTGGATCGGCAAGAAATACTACGGCATCGACATCCGCGAATACGGATCGAAAAATGCCGGAACGACCAACATGCTGCGCATTCTGGGCCGCCGGGCCGCCGGTCCGGTCTTCGTACTCGACTTTCTGAAAGGATTCGTCGCCGTAACCATCATCCAGATGCTCCGCTACGATGACATTGTCGGCAGCAACGATATCATCAATCTGAAGATCGCCGCCCTCTTCGCCGCCGTGCTGGGCCATATCTTCCCGATCTTCGCAGGCTTCCGCGGCGGCAAGGGCGTCGCGACGTTAGTCGGCGCCGTAACGGGCATCGCCCCCTCCATCGCCCTGCTCTGCTTCGGCGTATGGTTCATCGTACTGATCATTACGCACTACGTCTCCCTCGGTTCGATCATCGCCGGATGCTGCTTCCCGATTTTCACGCTCCTCTCGCCTCCAACCTCCAAAATCAACAGATCGTTCATCGTCTTTTCGTTCGTCATCGCCATCCTTTTGCTGATCACCCATCGCAAAAACATCAAACGGCTGCTGACGCATACGGAATCGAAGACCTATATCTGGCATCCGCGAAAAATCGTCCCGCCAGTCGGTAAAGAGACCGAACCGAAGCGCGGCGAACCCGAAAAGTAAAACCCCTCCGAGCCGAACATCCGCCCATGCTGCAAGAGAATCTGATCCGCATCTACGAAAAGAGCTTCCGCGAAAACCGCGAAAAACCGGCATTGACCGACTATTTCAAGAACGAGGAGCTCTCCTACTACGAGATGGCCAAGGAGATCGCCAAACTCCACCTGCTGTTCAGGAAGGCAGGCATCGGACAAGGCGAAAAAATCGCCCTGATCGGCCGGAACAACCCGCACTGGTGCATCACCTATTTGGCGGCTATCACCTACGGCGCGGTCATCGTTCCCATCCTGCAAGATTTCACGGCACCGGACGTCATCCACATTATCAACCACTCGGAAAGCCGGCTGCTCTTCCTGGGCGACAACTTCTGGGACATGATCGAGGAGGATCAGATCAAACGGGTGGACGCCGTGTTCTCGCTGACCGACTTCCATGTGCTCTACGAACGCGACGGCCAGACGCTGACCAAATTCCAACGGGAGATCCTGAAACACTACCGCACGAAATATCCCCGCGGATTCAGTATCGACGACATCCGATACGCCGACATTCCCAACGACCGGGTCGTGCTGCTCAACTACACGTCGGGCACGACGGGCCATTCGAAAGGCGTGATGCTCACGGTGAATAACCTCACGGGCAACGTGGTCTTCGCCATCAACACCTGCAACAAACAGACCGGACAGTACTATTTCCAACAGGGAGCCCGCACGCTCTCGTTCCTGCCGCTGGCCCATGCCTACGGCTGCGCGATCGACTTTCTGACGCCGCTGGCCGTCGGCGGACATATCACGCTGCTGGGACGCATCCCCTCGCCGAAGATTCTGGTCGAAGCGCTGTCGGTTGTGAAACCTGCCGTCATCTGCTGCGTGCCGCTGATTCTCGAAAAGATCTACCGCAAACAGATCATGCCGCTGCTCGAAAAGGGCGCCATGTCGATCGCCATGAAAATTCCGCTGCTCAACACGGCCATTTATTCGGCCATCCGCAAGAAGCTGGTGGATGCGTTCGGCGGCAACATTGCGTTGGTCATCGTCGGCGGCGCCCCGATGAACCAGGAGACGGAAGCCTTTTTGATGAAAATTCGATTCCCGATCACGGTCGGCTACGGCATGACCGAATGCGCCCCGCTCATCAGTTTCTCGCCGGACGACGAGTTCAAACAGGGATCGGTCGGCCGCTATCTGAAAAATTATCTCGAAATCCGGATCGATTCCGGCGATCCCGAGCATGTGGCGGGCGAAATCCTCGTCCGCGGCGAAAACGTCATGCCGGGCTACTACAAGAACGAACACGACACCCGTCAGGTGCTCGAACCTGACGGCTGGATGCACACGGGCGATATCGGCACGCTCGATCCCGACGGAACGCTCTATATCCGCGGACGATCGAAAACCATGATCCTCTCCGGCAACGGGCAGAATATCTATCCCGAAGAGATCGAGGACAAACTCAACAACATGTATTTAGTGCTCGAATCGCTTGTCGTGGACAACGGCAGCGGCCAGCTGCGGGCATTGGTCGTCCCCGACTACGAACAGGCCGAAAACGACGGCGTACAGGGCGAATTGTCGGAGATCATGCAACGGAACTTGCAGGAGCTCAACAGGCAATTAGCGGCCTACGAACAGATCGGCGAAATCGTGCTCTACCCCTCCGAATTCGAAAAGACGCCCAAACGCAGCATCAAGCGTTATCTGTACACCCCCTCCCTGCTGGAACCGATGAAGCCGAACGTCCGACATGAAGATCACTAAAAAACAAGCTATCGGCGAGAACCTGCTCTACGTGATGGTTTGGTTAGCCATCATCCTGGTGCCGGTGCTCAACTCGCAGATGATGTCGGAGCGGCACGTGAGCCTGGAAAACGTACTGACGACCTGGCGGAAAATCGCTCCCTATCTGACCATCTTCCTCGTCCACAACGCCGTCATCGCCCGACGCTACCTGATCCGCCACCAGTACTGGAAATATCTTTTCTGCGATCTGCTGCTCATCATCAGCGTCTTCTGGATCGTCGACCTTTACGAACAGCACTACGCCGCAGAAATCGCACAGACCGACCTGACCGATTCCACCGTCCGGCACAAGGCCTCGTTCTCCGACCTCGAAATGTACTGGAACGTCATTTTGGGCCTCTTCATGACCGGAGCCAACTCGGGCATCAAGCTGATGTACCAGTCGATCCGCGACGAACAACAGATGAAGGAGCTCCAAGAGCAGAACATGCAGGTGCAAATCGATTATCTGAAGTACCAGATCAATCCGCACTTCTTCATGAACACGCTGAACAATATCCACGCGTTGATCGATATCGACACGGAATCGGCCAAGAACGCCGTCATCGAGCTCTCGAAGATGATGCGTTACGTGCTGTACGATTCGGAACGGGAGACCATTTCGCTGGATCGCGACATCCAGTTCCTGAAGAATTACATTGAATTGATGCGCATCCGTTACACCGATGCCGTCGAAATTCGCATCGATCAGCCGCCCGTCCTGCCGAGCCGCATCACGATCCCGCCGCTGCTGCTCATCGTCTTCGTCGAGAACGCCTTCAAACACGGCGTGAGTTCGAACAAAGCCTCGTTCATCCATATCCGCATCGGTTGCAGCGACGACAAGGTAACGGCGATCATCAGCAACAGCCGGAACCGATCCGCCGCGAACGGAGGAGACTCCTCCACAGAGGGAATCGGACTGAAAAACGTCCGCAAACGGTTAGAATTCATCTACGGCGAAAAAAACTACGTGCTCCGTATCCACGCAACGCCGAACACCTATACCGTCAAACTCGAAATCCCGACCCTCCATGCTTAAATGTATCGCCATCGACGACGAACCGCTGGCTCTGCGCCAGTTATCCTCCTATATCGCGAAACTCCCCTACCTGGAGTTGGTCGCCACCTGCAGCAATGCCATCGACGCCCAGCAGCTGCTGGGCGGACAGTCGGTCGATCTGATCTTCGTGGACATCAACATGCCCGATCTGAACGGCGTGGATTTCGTGCGCTCGCTGATCGATCGGCCGATGGTCATCTTCACGACCGCCTATTCGGAATACGCCATCGAGGGGTTCAAACTCGACGCGGTGGATTATCTGCTCAAGCCCTTCAATTTCGCCGATTTCAGCCGTGCGGCCGCCAAGGCCCATTCGCTCTACGAGCTGCTGCAGAAGCGACAGGCACTCCCGGCCGAAGCGCCGGAAGCCGAAGCCGAGCCGAAAGACAAGGAATTCATCTCGGTGAAAGCCGACTACAAGGTTTCGTTGGTGAAGATCAGCGATATCGTCTACCTGGAGAGCGAGGGCGAATACGTGCGGATGCACCTGACGAACGGGACGTGTATCACGACCCTCTTCCGCCTGAAAAACATGGAGACCGCCCTTCCGGCGGAGCACTTCATGCGGATACACCGCTCTTATATCGTCAATCTCGACTACATTCGCTCCTACGTGCGCGGACGGGTCTACATTTCGGAGACGGAGTACCTTCCCATCAGCGAAAACTACAAGGAGACGTTCCAACACTATATCGACTCTCGTTTCCGCAATCTGTCCGAATAACGGCGCCCGACCTCGGGCCGCTGCCCGATCGGGATTTTCCGATCGAGCGAACGCTTCGAGGTGCGGTTATCCTTGCGAAAAATCCGGAAAGCCGGTCAACGGAACGTAGCTGTCGCCGCGCTGTTCGCAGCAATAGTGTTTCAAGCCGTTGGTCAATACGATATAACGGGCCCCGAGCACCGAATTGTAGCGCACGGCCTGGCCGAAGACCGATCGGCCGATCGCGACATCGGGCGCCTTGCATTCGGCCAGCAGCAGCGGTCGCGCCGCATCGTCCACCACCACCACATCGGCCCGCTGCGGCTGCCCGTTGAGCGGCACGGGATACTCCTGCACGATGCGCAGAGCCGGTACGCCGCAATGCGAAACCAAATAGGCGATCAGATGCTGGCGCACCCACTCCTCGGGCGTCAGTACAAGATAGGTGTTCCGCAAGGCATCCCATATTTCGACCTGTCCGCGCTGCTCGCGGGCGCGCAGACGGATGGGCGGAAAATGAAGTTCGGGCAATCGGGCCATGCGGATCGGAAAATTTTGCGTAACTTTGGGCGATGAACAGGCACAGGGGCCGATTCGAGCATTCGAGCGACAATCGTCGATACCTGCGAGTACATAACCGCACAACAAATATACGGAATTATGCGAAAGATTTCGGTTTTCATCCTCATTTTTTCATGGGTCATGGCGTGCGCACCGGCACTCCGTGCCCAATCGGCCCGCTCTGCCGGACGCGAACGCTCCCGCGGCGAGCTGCGCGTCTACCCCACCGAGGAAGAGGCGGCGGCCGCTGCAACCACCGACAACCGCTATCTGCGGAATCTGACCGAATGGTCGCACGAGGGCGAAACGTTCAGCATCCCGTTCACCGTACCGTTCAGCTGGATCAACCGGCAGGTCTATTTCCACCTCGACGCGGCCTCCGCAGCCTATGAAGTCCTCGTCAACGGGCGGCAGACGGCCGCCAACAGCGATCCGTCCCTGCCTGCCGAGTTCGACATCACCCGATGGACGCACGAAGGGCACAATACGCTCGAAATCCGGTTGAAAAGCGCCTCCGAAACGGTTCCCGCAGAGAGTTGGCGCACCGATACGGAGCCGCAAATCGGACGGGCCTGGGTGATGACTCAACCGATCCTGCATATCCGCGACGTCATCGCCCGCACGAAACGGAACGAAACCGGCGCGGCCATCGCGGAAATCGGTCTCGTCATGAAGAGCGGCGCCCTCAACCCGCGCACTTCGCAGATCCACTACGAATTGCTGAATCCTGTCGGCGGACGCATCGCCGGCGGCAAGCAGTCGATCACGCTCGACATGCGTGGGGAGGATACGATCCGCTTCCTCGCCACACTGCCCGACACTCTGCTTTGGAGCCCGGCGCATCCCGTTCAGTGTACGCTGCGGCTGAAAACCCAGCACGAAGGACGTTACGTCGAATACATGGAATTGCCGATGGGATTCCGCGAAATCGCGGTCGATCGGGAGGGTCGGATGCGCATCAATGGAGCGGAAACGACGCTGCGGGTCTGCGAAGCATCGCCCGCAATCGAAACGGACGAGATCGCCGTATTGCGCGAAAAAGGGTATAATGTACTGAAAATGAAAGCAGGAAGCATACGACCGGGACTTTACGACGATTGCGACCGCGCAGGGATGCTCGTCATCGCGCAGGCCCCCATCGACACGAGCAAAAGCGGCCCGTCGCGCCGAAAGGGGGAAAATCCGTCGAACGACCCGCAATGGCGCCCCTGCTTCATCGAACGGATCGAAGACAGTTACCACACGTCGAAACGTCATCCGTCAGTCATCGCATTCAGCTTGGCCGAACGCTCCGCAAACGGCATCTGTCTCTACGACGGTTATTTGAAGGCCAAGCAGTTCGGCGATCCCCGTCCGTTCATCTACCGCGACGGCGGCAACGAATGGAACAACGATCCGTTGCAAATGGATTGACCGTGCCTGTTTTTCGGGCGATGCTGAATTGAAAGAGGAGGCAGCCTTGCCTCCTCTCGTTCTTATCTTTTCAAAGTCGTTCAGGCTCCGTGCCCGTTCAGGAAGCACTCGATCGTGTTCTCCATCAGGCAGCAGATAGTCATCGGCCCGACGCCGCCCGGCACCGGCGTAATGACCGACGCCTTGGGTTCCACGGCCGCAAAATCGACGTCGCCGCACAGTTTGTCCGTCTCGGGATCGCGATTGACCCCCACGTCGATCACGACGGCGCCTTCACGCACCATGTCGCCCTTAATGAATTTCGGACGCCCCACGGCCACGACCAGAATATCGGCCTGCCGCGTTACGGCGCCGAGGTCGTGCGTGCGGCTATGGGCCATCGTAACCGTCGCATTCGCATCCAACAGCAGCTTCGACACGGGCAGCCCCACGATATTGCTGCGGCCGACCACCACGGCCTGCCGCCCTTCGAGTTCGACGCCTGCCGTGCGCAGCATCCGCAAAATTCCTTTCGGCGTGCAAGGCAGCGTGCAGGGCTGTTTCTGCCACAAAGCCGCGACATTCAACGGATGAAATCCGTCGACGTCCTTCGACCGATCGACGGCAGCGATCACCCGATCCGTATCGATATGCTTCGGCAAAGGCAACTGCACCAGGATGCCGTCCACCTCCGGATCGGCATTCAGTCCGGCGATCAGTTCGAGCAACTCCGCCTCCGCAATCGTCTCGGGACGCCGAATCGTCGTATTCCGGATGCCCACCTCGGCCGACGCCTTCGCCTTGCCGGTTACATAGCTCACGCTCGCCGGGTCGTCGCCCACGAGGATGACCGCCAAATGGGGAACCCGACCGTATTTTTCGGGAAACGCAGCGACCTGCGCCGCCATTTCGGCTTTCAGACGGGCCGAAAGTTCTTTTCCGCTAATGATTTTCGCCATATATTCCGCTTTATCGATTCAACGCCTGCCAACCGATATCGGTACGGTGGAACAGCTCTCCGCAATCGATGCGCCCGACATTCCGCAAAGCCGCCGCACGGGCCTCGGCCAGATTCCCCCCACGGCCCAACACGAACAGCACGCGGCCGCCGGCGGTCAGCACGCGGTCGCCGTCGGCACGGGTTCCCATGTGGTAGACCGTCCCTTCGACAGCATCCAATCCTTTGATTTCGAAGCCTTTTTCGTAAGCGTTCGGATACCCTTTCGTTGCCAGCACGATGCCCAACGTCGCGCAATCGTGCCACCGCAGCGTCGTATCGCCGCCATCGGCCACGGCACAGAAAACATCCACAATGTCCGAAGCCAATCGCGGCAGGACGACTTCGGTCTCGGGATCGCCGAATCGAGCGTTGAATTCGATCACCTTGATGCCCTGCGGCGTCTTCATCAACCCGCCGTAAAGCACCCCCGTAAAGGGCGTTCCCTCGGCGGCCATCGCCGCAGCCGTCGGCCGCATGATCCGCTCCAAGGCGAAGCGTTCGTCCTCGGGCGTGATGAACGGCAGCGGCGAATAGGCGCCCATACCGCCCGTATTGGGCCCCTCGTCGCCGTCGTAGGCCCGTTTGTGATCCTGCGCCAAGGCCATCGGCCACACCTTGCTGCCGGAGACGAAGCACATGAACGAAAATTCGGGACCGGTCAGACACTCCTCGACGACCACGCGCCCCGCACCGAATTTGTCATCCAGCAGCATGTCGCGCAAGGCGGCATCAGCTTCCTCCAACGTCCGAGCGACCACGACCCCCTTGCCGGCAGCCAGTCCGTCGTACTTCAACACGATCGGGGCCCCCTGCTCGACGACGTATGCCCGAGCCTGCTCGTAATCGTCGAAACTGCGGTAGGCCGCCGTCGGGATTCCGTAACGGGTCATCAACTCCTTGGCGAACTCTTTGGAGGTCTCGATGCGGGCTGCGGCCTTCGTCGGGCCGAAAATCCGCAATCCGGCCGACCGGAACGCATCGACAATGCCCACAGCCAAAGCCGCTTCGGGCCCCACGACCGTCAAACCGATCCGCTTCGTCCGAGCGAAATCGAGCAGCCGATCGACTTCGGTTTCGCGGATCGCCACGCATTCGGCCTGCCGCGCGATGCCGGCATTGCCCGGGGCACAATAGATTTTTTCGACCTGCGCCGATCGCGTCAAGGCATCGACAACGGCATGTTCGCGGCCGCCCGACCCCACTACCAAAACGTTCATACTCATGCTATTCAATCAATGTTTGAAATGGCGTTCGCCCGTGAACAACATGGCGATTCCCAACTCGTTGGCCTTGCGGATGGAATCCTCGTCGCGCACCGAGCCGCCCGGCTGAACGATTGCCGCAACGCCGAACTCGCCCGCCAGCGTTACGCAATCGTCGAACGGGAAAAATCCGTCCGAAGCCAGCACCAACCCTTCGGTATGACCGGACAGATGGGCCTGATGCAGCGCGATCTCCGCCGAACCGATGCGGTTCATCTGACCGGCACCGACGCCCAACGTCCGGCCCTCCTTCACGACGACGATCGCGTTCGATTTCACGTGTTTCACGATGCGCCAGCCGAAATTCAGATCGTCCAACGCCTGTGCGGCAGGCTGCCGCTCCGTAACGCACATATCGGCCGAAACGGGGCGCGTCGCGGTGTCCAAATCCTGCACCAACAGACCGCCGTTGACGCTCACGTACTGCCGCACGTCGCCCGCCGCATCGTCCATCGGCACCTCCAACAATCGCAGGTTCTTCTTGGTGCGCAGCACCTCCAATGCCTCTGCGTCGAACTTCGGCGCCATGATGATCTCCAAGAAGACGGGCTTCATCGACTCGGCCGCCTCACGGGTTACGGTGCAGTTGGTCGCCACGATCCCGCCGAAAATCGACACCTTGTCGGCTTCGTAAGCCTTGCTCCATGCCTCGACGACATCGCGGCCGACCGCCGCGCCGCACGGATTCATGTGCTTCAACCCCACGCAGAACGGCTGCCGGAACTCGCGCACGATGCACAAAGCGGCGTTCGCATCCTGTATGTTGTTGTACGAAAGCTCCTTGCCGTTCAGCTGACGAGCGAACGCCAGCGAATAAGGCACGGGCTGCTGCTCGCGGTAGAATTTGGCCGACTGGTGCGGATTTTCGCCGTAGCGCAGCGGTTGCGCGAGCGTATATTCGAGGAACAACTTCTCCTCCAAACCCGCCTGGGCCCGCATGTAGGTGGCGATCATCGTATCGTATTCGGCCGTATGAGTGTAGGCCTTGGCCGAAAGTTGCAGACGGGTTTCGCGCTTCGTATTGCCCTCCGCGCGGATTTCGTCGAGCACACGGCCGTAATCCGCCGGATCGCAGACGACCGTAACATTGACCCAGTTCTTGGCCGCCGAACGCAGCATCGACGGGCCGCCGATGTCGATATTCTCGACCGCCTCCTCCATCGTTACGCCCTCGCGCGCGATCGTCTGCCGGAACGGATAGAGGTTCACGCAAACCAAATCGATGAATTCGATGCCGTTCGCGCGCAACGCCTCGACATGTTCCGGCCGATCGCGGCGGGCCAGGAGACCGCCGTGCACCTTGGGGTGCAGGGTCTTGACGCGTCCGCCGCAAATTTCGGGAAAGCCCGTAACCTCGCTGATATTCAACACTTCGACACCGCTTCCGCGCAGCAATTTCATCGTGCCGCCCGTAGCGATGACCTCCCAGCCCGCTTCGCGCAGGCCGCGGGCGAAATCGACTACGCCCGTCTTGTCGCTTACACTGACTAAAGCTCGCATTATCGTTCGATCAATTTTTTGATTGTATCCACATAAAGCGAATGTTCCACCGCATGGATCATCGCCTCCAATTCGGCGAGGTCGCCGCCCTCGTAGGGGAAGGCCCGCTGGGCGATGATCCGACCGCCGTCCAATTCGGCATCCACATAATGGATCGTTACGCCGAAGACCTTCACGCCGTATGCCAGCGCCTGCCCGATGGCATGGGCTCCGCGGAACGCCGGCAGCAGCGAGGGATGGACATTGATGATCCGTCCGCCGTAAGCCCGCAGCATTTCGTCGCCCACAATCCGCATGTAACCGGCCAGGCAGACCAATTCCACCCCTGCCGCATCGAGCCGCGCGACGATTTCACGCTCATAGGCGGCTTTCGAAGCGTATTGCCTCGGTGCAAAAACGAACACTTCGATCCCACGACGGGCCGCCCGTTCGACCGCCGTCGCGTCGGGTTTGTCGCAGACTAACAAGACGACTTCGGCATCCAGCACGCCCCGTTCGCAGGCGTCGGCGATCGCCTCGAAGTTCGTACCGCAGCCGCTGGCAAAAACAGCAAGCCGGTGCATCGGCTAACGGATTACGACCCCGGGCGCTTCGGTGATCCGACCGATCACCGAAGCGCGTTCGCCGGCCGCCTCCAACAACCCGATGGCCCGCTGCGCCTCGCCGGCATCCAGCGCGATGACCATACCGATACCCATGTTGAAAATGTTGAACATTTCGCGATGAGGCACCTTGCCGTACTGCTCGAGGAGGCGGAAAACGGGCAGAATCTCCCATGTTCCCTCCTCGATCTCGATGCCCTGCCCCTCGTGCAGGATGCGGGGGATATTCTCGTCGAATCCGCCGCCCGTGATATGGCTGATCCCGTGCACGCTGCAGTTGCGGATCACTTCGAGCACCTGTTTCACGTAGATTTTCGTCGGGGTCAGCAGCACCTCGCCCAGCAACTTGTGCGACAGCTCGGGATAGGAGCGGTGCACGTCCAATCCGTTGTCGGCGATGATCTTGCGCACCAAGCTGAAGCCGTTGGAGTGGACGCCGCTCGACGCGATGCCCACCAGCACGTCGCCCGTGCAGACCTTCGATCCGTCGATCAACTGCGATTTCTCGACCGCGCCGACCGTGAATCCGGCGATATCGTATTCGCCGTCGGCATACATGCCCGGCATCTCGGCAGTCTCGCCGCCCACCAGCGCGCAACCGGCCTGCCGGCATCCCTCGGCGACACCGGCGACGATCGCCTCGATCTTCTGCGGTTCGTTGCGGCCGACCGCCACGTAGTCGAGAAATTCGAGCGGTTCGGCGCCCTGCGCCAGCACGTCGTTGACGCACATTGCCACGGCGTCAATGCCGATCGTATCGTGTTTGTCGAGCGCAAAAGCTATTTTCAGTTTGGTTCCCACGCCGTCCGTACCGCTCACCAACACGGGTTCCCTGTACCCCAATGCCGAGAGGTCGAACATGCCGCCGAACGCGCCGATATTTCCCATCACGCCCGCACGGGCCGTCGACGCCACATGTTTCCTGATGCGGCGCACCACTTCGTATCCGGCCTCCAAATTCACGCCGGCCTTTTCATAAGATTGAGCCATCTCTTTTTGAATTGTGAATGCTGAATTATTTATCGTCTTTGTTCGCCTGCGTTACCGATTGATACAACGCCGTCGGATAGTGGCCCGTATAGCAGGCTAAACACAGTTCGCTGCGTCCGCCGGCCTGCAACAGCGCCTCCTTCGACAGAAAAGCCAGCGAATCGCTGCCGATCTCCCGCCCGACCTCCTCGACGCTCTTGCGGGCCGAGATCAGTTCGTCGTAGGTCGACGTGTCGACCCCGTAGAAACAGGGATTGGTCATCGGCGGCGAGGCGATGCGCACATGCACGGCCGTCGCACCGGCCTCGCGCAGCATCGCCACGATGCGCCGCGACGTCGTACCGCGCACGATCGAATCGTCGACCAACACGACGCGCCTGCCCCGCACAATGGTGCGCACGGCCGAGAGTTTCATCCGCACGCCCCGTTCGCGCAGCTCCTGCGACGGCTGGATGAACGTCCGGCCGATATATTTGTTCTTGATGAGGCCCATTTCGTAGGGCAGGCCGCTCGCTTCGGCATACCCCATCGCGGCGCTCAAGCTCGAATCGGGGACGCCGACCACAATATCGGCATCGGCGGGTGCTTCGCGCCACAGAATCCGGCCTGTCTCCTTGCGGAAAGCGTGGACGTTGCAGCCCTCGATGTCGCTGTCCGGACGAGCGAAATAGACATACTCCATCGCGCACATCTGCCGCCGCTTGTATTGCGAATAGTCGCGGCTGCGCAGGCCGTGCGTGTCGATGGTTACGATCTCGCCCGGCTCGACGTCGCGCAGGAACTCGGCCCCCAGCGCATCGAAAGCGCACGTCTCGCTCGACACGACGTAGCCGTCGTGCAACCGCCCGATGGACAACGGACGCAAGCCGTACTTGTCGCGGCAGGCGTAGATGCGGTTGGCCGTCATGACTAAAAAGGCGAAAGCGCCTTCGAGCATGTTCAAGGCGTCGATGATGGAGAAAATACGCGGACGATCGCACCTGGCCTCTTTCTTGATCAGATGGGCCAGAATCTCGCTGTCCGACGTCGACTGGAACAGGCTGCCCCTGTTCTCCAGATACTGCCGCAGCTGAACGGAATTGACCAAATTGCCGTTATGCGCCAAAGCGAAATCGCCCGAATTGTGGCGGAACAGGAAAGGCTGGATATTCTCGCTCGTATTGCCGCCCGTCGTCGAATAACGCACATGACCGATCGTCATCGAGCCGGCCAGCTTCGACAATTTGTCGCCGCTGAAAACCTCGGTTACCAATCCGGCGCCCTTCACCCGATGGAAGCGGCCGTCGGCATCGACGCTCACGATGCCGCACCCCTCCTGTCCGCGATGCTGCAACGCGTGCAGTCCGTAATAGGTCAACGACGCGGCATCCGGAACCCCGAAGATGCCGAAAACCCCGCACTCCTCGTGCAGCTCGCGGTCGTATATCGCCTGTTGCAGCATGGTTATTCGACCGCCTTTTTCAAACGGGCCAAAATCTCCTCGTAGGCTTCGCGCACGCGGCCCAGGTCGCGGCGGAAGCGGTCTTTGTCGAGCTTTTCGTTGGTCGAAGCATCCCACAGGCGGCACGTATCGGGCGACACCTCGTCGGCCAGGACGATTTCGCCGTCGGAGGTCTTTCCAAACTCGATCTTGAAGTCGATGAGCCGAATGTTCATCTTGGCGAACAGGCCTTTCAACACTTCGTTGATGCGGGCCGTCATCGCATAAATCTGTTTCAGCTCGTCATAAGTGGCCGCACCCAACGCCACAGCGTGATGGTCGTTGATGAGCGGATCGCCGAGCTCGTCCTTCTTGTAGCAGATGTCGTAGATGACATTCGAGGGCTGCGTCCCCTCCTCGATGCCCAACCGCTGCGCCATCGAACCGGCAATGACGTTGCGGACGATCACCTCGAGCGGAATGATCTTCACGCGGCGGCACAACTGATCGCGGTCGTTGAGCGTCTCAATGTAGTGGGTCTTGACGCCCGCCTTGTGCAACTCGTGGAAGATGAGGGTCGAGATGGCGTTGTTCAGCACGCCCTTGTTCTCGATGGTCGCCTTCTTAATGTTGTTGAACGCCGTCGCCGCATCCTTGTAGTGGATGATGATTTTGTCGGGGTCGTCCGTCAGAAATACCTGTTTTGCCTTGCCCTCGTAGAGCATTTCGAGCTGTTTCATACGTTTTTATTTGATTTGTTGTACTTCTCTTTTTCGTTCAATCGTTCCGCTTGCGGAAATAGTTCACGGCATTGCGGAACAGCGGCTGTTCCTTGTTGCCGGCGATATTGCGGAACACGTTCGGTTCCCAACGCTCCGTGTGGCCCATCTTGCCGAGGATCCGGCCGTCGCGCGAAACGATGCCCTCGATCGCATACGACGAACCGTTGGGATTCCACGGTGCCTCGGCGGTCGGCTCTCCGTCCGGCCCGGCATACTGGAACGCCACCTGCCCGTTGGCAAAGAGCTCGCGCGCCAGCTCCTCGCCGACAACGAACTTGCCCTCGCCGTGGCTCACGGCGATCGTATGCAGGTCGCCGGGGTCGAAACCGGCCAGCCACGGCGAACAAACCGAAGCCACGCGCGTCGTAACGATCTGCGATATATGGCGGTTGATATCGTTGCGGAAAAGGGTTGCCGAATTTCTGTTCATCAAGCCCAAACGCCCATACGGCAGCAGGCCCGATTTGACCAACGCCTGGAATCCGTTGCAGATGCCCAGAATCAAGCCGCCGCGGTCGAGCAGCGCATGGATTTCGTCGCGAATCGCCTGGTTGTTCAACACATTGACGATGAGTTTCGCGCTGCCGTCCGGTTCATCGCCCGCCGAGAATCCGCCGCACAGCACGAAGATATGGCAGCGGCGAATCTCCTCCTTCATCGCAGCGATCGACCGCAGAATATCGTCGCCGCCGAGGTTGCACAGTACGCCGGTACGCACCTCGGCACCCGCACGACGGAATGCCCGCGCCGTATCGTAATCGCAGTTCGTGCCCGGGAAGACGGGCAGATAAGCTACCGGATGTTCGACCGCTTCGCCCGGGTATTCGACGATGCGGCGCACGGGTTCGGCGGCCATCATCGGCGCACGGTTGTCGCCCTTGTCGGGATAGATCGCCGCATAACGTTCGGTGTTGGCCGCATAGAGCGTTTCGAGCGGCATCCGCACCCCGCCGACGATCACGGCCGCGTCGTCCATCGTGCGACCGACCGGCTCGGCATGGGGATATTCCAATGCCTCCGCGCACTCGACCAAAATCGAGCCGTAGGCATAATCGTAGAGTTTCGTCTCGTCGCACGTTACCTCGACGCCGATTTCGTTTCCGAAAGCCATTTTCGCCAACCCCTCGGCCACGCCGCCGAATCCGACCGACCATCCGGCCACGATCCGTCCGTCGGCGATCGCGTCGCTCACGAAGCCGAAGTTGCGTTTCAGCTGCTCCGTGTCGGGCATCCCGTTGGCGCGGGGCGTATGACGGATCAGATA
This sequence comes from uncultured Alistipes sp., assembly GCA_947629705.1. GTDB lineage: Bacteria > Bacteroidota > Bacteroidia > Bacteroidales > Rikenellaceae > Alistipes. The sequence goes on from CANREN010000003.1 coordinate 45,384, forward strand.
GAGGCGGTCGCCCGCCCGTTTCAGATCGGTCGAAATCACCTTGCCGGCATCGACCGTCGTGATGCCGAACGCCATCAGCATCGGCGGCACGTTAATGTCCTGGAACGTACCCGACATCGAATCCTTGCCGCCGATGGCGGGAAGACCTAACTCGACCTGCATCCGCAAGGCCCCGAGCAAGGCACTCAACGGCTTGCCCCACGACACGGCTTCGCGCGTCATCCGTTCGAAATACTCCTGATAGGAGTAACGCATCCGGTCGTATCGGCCGCCCGCCGCCACGACTTTCGCCGCAGCTTCGACCACGGCATAAGCCGCCCCGTGGTAGGGGCTCCACGACGCAACGTAGGGATTGTAGCCGAATGCCATGATGCTGGCCATATCGGTGTAGCCGTCGGTCGGCAGTTTCTGCACCGACACCTGCGTCTCGCTGCGCTGCGTGCGTCCGCCGAAGGGCATCAACACGGTCGAAGCACCGATCGTGGCATCGAACATCTCGATAAGCCCCTTTTGCGAGAGGACGTTCCGATCCTGCAAATTATGAATAAATCGTTCGGCGACGGTCGCGCCCTCCACCTTGCGGAGGAAGGGATCGCGGGCCTCCACAGCGGCAATGACCGCCTCGGCACGATGCTTGGCACCGGCACTGTCGATGAACTTGCGCGACAGGTCGACGACCTGCCGGCCGTGATAGTACATCCGCATACGGGCCGTATCGGTTACATCGGCCACCTCCGTCGCCTCGATATTCTCCTCGCGGCAATAGGCCAGAAACGCATCGACCTCCTTCGCCTCGACGACGACAGCCATGCGCTCCTGCGATTCGCTGATCGCTAACTCCGTAGCATTCAGACCGCTGTACTTCACAGGCACGCGGTCGAGGTAAATATCCAGTCCGTCGGCCAATTCGCCGATGGCCACGCTGACACCGCCGGCCCCGAAGTCGTTCGATTTTTTTATTAATCGGGTTACTTCCGCTCTGCGGAACAAGCGCTCCAATTTGCGTTCCTCGGGCGCATTGCCTTTCTGCACCTCGCTGCCGCAGGTCTCCAGCGAATGGGCATCGTGCCCTTTCGACGAACCCGTCGCCCCGCCAATGCCGTCGCGGCCCGTACGACCGCCCAGCATCAGGATTTTATCTCCTGCGACGGGCGCTTCGCGACGCACAGCGGCCGCCTTCACGGCGCCGACCACCGCGCCGACCTCCAAACGCTTCGCCACGTACCCATCGTGATAGATTTCGCGCACGTGGGTCGTCGCCAAACCGATCTGGTTGCCGTAACTGGAATAGCCCGCCGCGGCCTTTTTCGAGATGAGGCTCTGCGGCAGCTTACCCGGCAGCGTATCGGCCACCGGCTGCCAAATGTCGCCCGCACCGGTTACGCGCATCGCCTGATAGACGTAGCTGCGGCCCGACAACGGGTCGCGGATCGCCCCGCCCAAACAGGTCGAAGCACCGCCGAACGGTTCGATTTCGGTCGGATGGTTGTGGGTTTCGTTCTTGAATTGGAGGAGCCACCGCTCCGTCGCGCCGTCGACCTCCACGTCGACATAGATCGAGCAGGCATTGTTCTCGTCGCTCACCTCCAGGTCGTCCAACTTGCCGGTCGCCCGCAGATAACGCGCGCCGATGGTCGCCAGGTCCATCAGGCAGATGCGCTTATGCTCGCGGCCCAACTCGCGCCGGATCCGCAAATACAAAGCCAACGATCGATCGATGTCCTCTTTGATAAAAGATTCCTCGACGGCGATGTCCTCCAACTCGGTCGTAAAGGTCGTATGCCGGCAGTGATCGCTCCAATAGGTGTCCAAAATGCGCAGCTCCGTTTCATAGGGATCGCGCCCCTCCTCGCGGAAATAGCGCACCACCTCGCGCAGGTCGTCGGCATTCATCGCCAGCCCGTACTGCCTGCAAAAAGGCTCCAGCTCGCTATCCGCCAGCTGCGTAAATCCGTCGAGCACCGGCACGGGCTTCACCTCGGCCTGCTCCCGATCGGTCAGCGTATCGAGCGACTTTTCACGCGACTCGACGCTGTTGATGCAATAATGGCGGATGCGGGCCAGCTCCTCGTCCGTAACGGCATCGTCGAAGATCAACAGCTTCGACGAACGGATGCGCACCTCGGCCGACGGGTCGATCAACCGCACGCAATCGACCGCCGAAGCGGCCCGCTGGTCGAACTGCCCGGGCAGGAACTCGATGGCGAGGCACCTGCGGCCCGCCAGATCGCACGTATCCGACACCGTATCGGTTACCACCTCGCCGAATACCGCGTAACGGCTCTTTTCGAGCAGCCCGGCCGTGAATCCGAACAGGTCGTAGACATTCAACAGCCGCAACTCGGTGAGATGCAGTTTGAGACTGCCGTTCAATTCGCGGCGCAGGCTCTCGGCCTCGACCCGGTATTGCGGCAGCTTCTCGACGAAAATCCGGTAATTTCCCATATTTGTTTCGTGGCTATTTCACAAAATCATTCGCCCAACAGCGGGCATAGGTCTCGGGGGTCGCACCGACAAACGTAATGTGTCCCATCTTGCGCTTCGGACGGCTTTCCGTCTTGCCGTAGAAGTGGACGTGAACATCCGTCCGCTTTTCGGCCGCGACCCGTGCAGCGATCCGCTCGGCAGCGGCCAGATCCTGTCCGAGGATGTTTTTCATCACGGTCGGAGCGGCCAGCTCCGGCGTGTGCAGCTCCTCGCCGACTAAATAACGCGCCAATTCGCGGAATTGGTTCGTCGTGGCACCCTCGATGGTGTAGTGGCCCGAATTGTGGGGACGCGGCGCCATCTCGTTGAAATAAAACGCCTCGCCGCGCACGAAATACTCGATGGCCAGAATCCCCCGATAGCCGCACGCGCGCATGAAACGTTCGCTCTCGACGCGCATCCGCTCCAGCACCCCGGCATTCCGGCCGGCCGGCACGAAACACAAATCGAGAATCCCGTCGCGATGGACGTTGCGGCCGATCGGGAAACTCACCACCCGACGCTCATCGGCGACCATCACGACGCTGGCCTCGAAATCGAACGGCACGAACTCCTCCAAAATAGAGGGCACCGCCACCAAGGGCAGTGCCTTTTCGATATCCGCTTCCGTGCGCAGAAGCGCTTGTCCGTGGCCGTCGTAGCCCATCGCACGGGTTTTCAACACCGCCGGCAGGCCCAATTCGGCGACCGCCCGTCGCAGCGAATCCTCGTCGTCGACCGCCCGGAAATCGGGCGTCTGCAAGCCGTGGTCGCGGGCGTTCTGCTTCTCCCGCAACCGATCCTGCGAATCGTAAAGCGGACGATAGCCCTGCGGAATGCGGTATTTTTCGCACAACGGGATCAGTATCTCCCCCGGGACGTTCTCGAACTCATAGGTAACGACATCGCTGCGGCGGCAGAGCTCCTCCACGGCAGCCGGATCGTCGAATCGTCCGACGATCCGCTCCCCGCACGCAGCGAACGCAGGGGCATCCGGAGCCGGATCGAGCGCGATGCACCGCACCTCGGTCGCCAACGTCCGGGCCTGCTCCGCGAGCATCAGCCCCAACTGCCCTCCTCCTATGATGCCGATGGTCGTCATAATTCGATTTTCAGCACATCCTCGGTCTGGCGTTTGCGGAAGGCCTCCAATTCGGCGGCCAACGCCTCATCGCCCAATGCCAGGATCGAAACGGCGATCAAGGCGGCATTTTTGGCCCCGTTGATGGCGGTCGTCGCCACGGGAACGCCTCCGGGCATCTGCACGATCGAAAGCAGCGAATCCAATCCGTTCAAGGCACGGGACCTGACCGGCACGCCCACGACGGGCAGCGTGGTCATGGCGGCGACCATGCCCGGCAGATGGGCGGCACCGCCCGCACCGGCGATAATGACGCCGATCCCGCGCTCCTTGGCGGTACGGGCATATTCGTAGAGCAATTCGGGCGTGCGATGGGCGCTCACCACCCGTTTTTCAAAGGGTATGCCGAACGATTCCAACGTCGCGACGGCCTCGGCCATCACCTCGTAATCGCTCACGGAACCCATAATCACACCGACTTTCATAGTATTTTCCTTTCCCCCCCCCTCCTCCTGTTTTCCGAAAACGACCGGCCGCCACAACGTTGCAGTCATGGCGGCCGCAGTCTATCCGCACACGTTTCTCGAAAGGACAAAAATAACGTTTCCCGTTCGCCTTTTCAAAAATACGGTCGACATTCTTTCCACAAATTATCGACAATCCGACGGCGCTTTCGTCTCGCAATAGGCGCATCGGCAGATGCCGTCCTCGCCGCGGCGGAACAACTGATCGACATCCTCCGTCGCAGCGATGCACCGACGGTTGGCGCATTTCAGCTCGTTGACGAGATAGGGCTCATTGAAAACCGGCGTCCGGTCGAACGGACGATTGCCGTCGGCCCATTCGAGCAGGGTCAGAATCAACGCCATACGCACGAATTTGCCGTTCTCGACCTGTCGGAAATAGGCGGCCCGCGGATCGTTGTCCACCTCGCGCGCGATTTCGTTCACGCGCGGCAGCGGATGGAGGATCACCATATCGGGTTTGGCCCTCGTCAGTTTCGCGGCATCGAGCACGAAGCTGTTTTTCACGCGGTCGAACTCCTCCTCGTCGAGGAAGCGCTCCTTCTGCACGCGTGTCATGTAGAGGATATCCAATTCGGGCATCACCTCCTCCATCGTGCGCACTTCGCGGAAAGTCAGCTGCGAATTGGCCTGCATCTCCTGCAGCATGTAGTCGGGCAGGCGCAGCTCCTCGGGCGAAATCAGGATGACGCGGATACCCGCATACCGCGACAGCGCCTTGATCAACGAATGCACCGTGCGGCCGAATTTCAGGTCGCCGCAGAAGCCGATGGTCAGATGGTCGAAGCGTCCCTTTTCGCGCTTGACGGTCAGCAGATCGGTCAGCGTCTGGGTCGGATGGGCATGGCTGCCGTCGCCCGCATTGATGACCGGAATGCCGGCATACTGCGAAGCCACGAGCGGCGCCCCCTCCTTGAAGTGGCGCATGGCGATGATGTCGGCGAAGCACCGGATGACCCGCACGGTATCGGCGACGGTCTCGCCTTTCGACACCGACGACGAAGCGGCATCCGAGAAGCCGATGACCTGCCCGCCCAACTCCAACATGGCCGAGGTGAAACTCAACCGCGTACGGGTCGACGGTTCGTAGAACAACGTGGCTAATTTCCTGCCCTTGCAGGCTTCGCGATACTGCTCGCGATGGGCGATGATGCGTTCGGCCAAAGCGACGATCGCTTCGGTCTCCTCGACCGTCAGGTCGGTCGGATCTATCAAATGGCGCAGCATAAGTTGTATTTTTAATTACGCGATTCTTTCAATTTTCAGGTATCTGCGATTTTTTACACCGGTTCGCCCCGCTCGCTATTTCATCCAGCTTTCGTCCGCGGGATTGTCGCGGAACTGCAACAGGCGGGCCTTGTCCTCGGGACGGATATATCCCTCGTCGGCGGCCACCTCGACCAACGCATCGAGATTCGAAAGGCTGTAATTCACGACCCGGGCTTCGCGCATACGGTCGATTCCCCTCTTCATGCCGTATGTGAAGATCGAAGCGACGCCCAACACCTCGGCACCCGCCTCGCGCAACGTCCCGACCACTTCGAGACACGAACCGGCGGTCGAAATCAAATCCTCGACGACGACGACCTTCTGCCCCTTTTCGAGCTTGCCCTCGATGCGGTTCTGCCGACCGTGATCCTTGTTTCCCGAGCGGACGTAGCCCATCGGCAGATCGAGCAGCGTGGCCGTGATGGCGGCATGGGCGATGCCTGCGGTCGACGTGCCCATCAGCACCTCGGCCTCGGGGAACTTCGCACGGATGATTTCGGCCAATCCGGCCTCGACCCGCCTGCGTACTTCGACCGCCGTAAGCGTCAACCGGTTATCGCAATAAATCGGGCTTTTGATGCCGCTGGCCCACGTAAAAGGCTCCTCGGGGCGCAAGAACACAGCGCCGATAGCCAACAAATCCTTCGCAATCGCTTTTTCCATATCTTTCATTCGAATTAATCTTCCTGTTCGCATCATTTCGGTAACATGCGGCTCCATGAGCCGCGCGAGCCGCAGCCTACGGGCGGCGGAGGCTTGCCACAGCTCACCTCCGCAGGCTGCGCCCGCCCATACACTTTATGAATCGTTCATCACGCCTGCCCCAGGAATTCGGAGACGCAACGGCGATACGCCGCTACGGGGTCGTCCGCCGCCGTAATGGGGCGTCCCACGACGATGAAATCCGATCCGATTTCACGCGCCCGGGCCGGTGTCGTAACCCGCACCTGATCGGCGGCCTCGCCGTCGGCAAAGCGGATGCCGGGCGTAACGGTCAAAAATTCCCGTCCGCAGGCTTCGTGCACCATGCCCGCCTCCAAGGGCGAGCAGACCACGCCGTCGAGTCCCGCCTCGCGCGCGTTGAGTGCATACTGCACGATGGTTTCGTTCATCGAGGCGCCGATCAACAGTTCGCGCCGCATCCGCTCCTCGCTCGTCGAGGTGAGCTGCGTTACGGCGATCAACAGCGGCCGCGACCCGTCGGGACGGGTCAATCCCTCGCGCGCCGCCCGCATCATCTCGACGGTGCCCGCCGCATGGACGTTGCATAGGTCGACCTCCAACCGCGACAAGACGGCCATCGCCTTGCGCACCGTATTGGGAATGTCGTGGAGCTTCAGATCGAGGAAAATGCGGTGGCCGCGCCGCTTGATTTCGCGGACGACGGCCGGCCCTTCGGCATAGAAGAGCTCCATGCCGATCTTCAAAAAAGGTTTTTTGGATTCGGCCGTAAAGCGATCGAGGAAACGGAAAGTATCCTCGGCCGATTTGAAATCGCAGGCGATGATAACGTCATTCGGATAATTCATAATTCATAATTCATCATTTATCATTTACCATTCATCATTATGTGCCGAGCCGATAATATCGCTCAATCGTTCGATGCCGAGCCGCTCCATCTCCGCAGGCAGCGCCTCGACGATCTCCCTGCAGGCATAGGGATTGACCAGATTGGCCGCACCGACCTCGACGGCCGTGGCACCGGCCATCATCATCTCGATGACGTCGCGGGCCGACTGCACACCGCCGCAGCCGATGACGGGCACCGCACAGGCCTTGGCCGCCTGATAGACCATCCGCACGGCCAACGGGAAGACGGCCGGACCGGAGAATCCGCCCATCGTATTGGCAACGACCGCCCGCCGCCGCCGTACGTCGATCCGCATGCCGAGCACCGTATTGATGAGGCACAACCCGTCGGCACCGGCCTCCACGCAGGCACGGGCGATAGCGACAATGTCCGAAACGTTGGGCGAAAGTTTCATATAGACGGGTTTGGTCGTTACGGCCTTCACCGCACGGGTTACCTCGGCGGCCGATTCGGGCGACGTGCCGAACGACATGCCGCCGTGGCGCACGTTGGGGCAGGAGATATTCACCTCGATGATCCCTACCTGCTCCTCGCGGTCGATGCGCTCGCAGCAATAGGCGTATTCGTCGACCGAAAAGCCCGAGATATTGGCAATTACCTTTTTATGAAAGAACGTTTTAAGGCGCGGCAGCTCATCGTAGATGACGGCGTCGATCCCGGGGTTCTGCAACCCGACGGCGTTGATCATCCCGGCCGTGCATTCGGCGATGCGGGGGGTCGGATTGCCGTAGCGCGGTTCACGGGTCGTACCCTTGAACGAAAAGGTTCCCAGCACGTCGAGGTCGTAGAAATCCTTGAACTCGCTGCCGTAACCGAACGTGCCGCTGGCCGGAACGACCGGATTGTCCAACCGCCAGCCGCTCAATACAACCGATGTGTCTACCATACGATCTCTCCTTTCTCCAATACGGGGCCCTCTTTGCAGATGCGTTTCGGCCCGTTTTTGGTCCTGCACGTGCAACCCATGCAGCCGCCGAAGCCGCAGCCCATGCGCTCCTCGAACGAAAGCTGGCCCTCTTGCGGCACGGCGTCGCACAACGCGCGAAGCATCGGCAGCGGCCCGCATGCGTAAAAATAATCGAAATCGAGGTTCCGATGGGCGATGGCCGTCGTTACGAACCCCTTGACGCCGGCCGAGCCGTCGACCGTCGCGACCGTTACGCCGCAGCCCAAAGCGCGGAACTCCGCTTCGTAGAAACATTCGGCGGCCGTATTGAAGCCCAATACCGCCTGCACGGGAAGTCCCGCCGCAAGCAATCGTTTGGCCAACAGGTAGAGCGGCGGCACCCCGACCCCGCCTCCGACGAGCAGCGGCCGCCGCAAATCGGCGCCGATCGAGAATCCGTTGCCGAGACCGGTCAGCAGATCGAGCTCGTCGCCGGCCTTCATGCGGCTCATGCGCTCCGTGCCCTCGCCCACGACCTTGTAGATCAACGTCAGCCGATCGGGTTCGCAGTCGCACACGGAGATCGGCCGCCGCAGGAACAGTCCGTCGATCGCAAGGTTGACGAACTGCCCGGGCGCGGTGATCGCCTGCGTATCGCCCGCCAGCGTCATCCGCCACACCGAAGCCGTCAACGGTTCATTCGACCGGATTTGATAAATGTCTTTTTTCATGCTCTCTTTTCATTCCGTTCGGAGCGCCCGGCGGCCTCCGAAATTTCCGTTCTCCCGCACTCCGGTCAGGCGTCGATCGTCGACACGCGCAGCGTAATCTCTTCGAGCACGTCCAACAGCACCTTCACGGTCTCCAACGCGGTGAAAACCGTTACGTTGTTCTCCACGGCCGTGCGACGGATCTCGTAACCGTCCAACCGCGTATTGTGCTGATTGATGTCGATCGTGTTGATGACGTAGCTGACATGACCCTGCCGCAGCGAGTCGATGATCTCGCTGCTGCCCTCGCTCAATTTGCGCCGCGTGCGCGTGCGGATGCCCTGCCGGCGCAGGAACTCCGCCGTACCGGTCGTGGCCTCGATATTGAACCCGAGGTCGTAGAACCGCTTCACCAACGGAAGCGCCGCCTCCTTGTCCTGATCGGCGATGGTTACGAAGATCGTACCGTAGTTGCAGACGTTCATGCCCGTAGCCTGCAACGCCTTGTAGAGGGCGCGGGTCAGCTTGTCGTCGTATCCGATCGCCTCGCCCGTCGACTTCATCTCGGGCGAGAGGTAGGAATCCATGCCGCGTATTTTAGCGAACGAGAAGGCTGGCGCCTTGACGTACCAGCGCTCCTTCTCCCTGCCATAGACTTCGGTGATTCCCTGCTCGCGCAGGCTCTTGCCCAAAATGACCTGCGTGGCGATGTGGGCCATCGGCACGCCCGTGGATTTCGAAAGGAACGGCACGGTGCGCGACGAACGGGGATTGACCTCGATGACATAGACGCGGTCGTTCGGATCGAGAATGAACTGGATGTTGTACAGCCCGACGATGCCGATCCGCAGGCCTAAACGCACCGTGTAGTCGATGATCTGTTGTTTGGCATGTTGCGAGACGCTGAACGTCGGATAGACGCTGATCGAGTCGCCCGAGTGGATGCCCGTCCGCTCGACGTGTTCCATGATGCCCGGGATGAAGACCTCCCTGCCGTCGCAGATAGCGTCCACCTCCAACTCCTTGCCCATAATGTAGCGGTCGACCAGCACCGGCGAATCGACGTTGACCTCGACGGCCGTCTGGAGATAGTGGCGCAGGCGCTCCTCGTTGGAGACGATCTGCATGGCGCGGCCGCCCAGCACGTAGCTCGGGCGCACGAGCACCGGATAACCGATGCGCGCGGCGGCGCGGACGCCCGCTTCGATATCGACAACGGCTTCGGCCTCGGGCTGCGGGATGCCGAGCTCCTCCATGATCCGCTCGAAGCAGCCGCGATCCTCGGCATTGCGGATCGCCGCCGTGTCGGTGCCGATGATAGGCACGCCCAATTCGGCCAACGGCTCGGCCAGGTTGATGGCCGTCTGTCCGCCGAGCGAGACGACGACGGCTTCGGGCCGCTCCAACCGGATGACGTTCATCACGTCCTCGACCGTCAGCGGTTCGAAATAGAGTTTGTCGCTCGTGGTGTAATCGGTCGAGACGGTCTCGGGATTGTTGTTGATGATGATGGCCTCATAGCCCGCCGCGCGGATCGACCAGATAGCGTGTACGGTCGAATAGTCGAACTCGACGCCCTGACCGATGCGGATCGGGCCCGAACCGAGTACGACGATTTTGCGCCGGCCGCTCACGACGGATTCGTTTTCGATCTCGTAGGTCGAGTAGAAATAGGGCACGTAGGAGGCGAACTCGCTGGCGCAGGTATCGATCATCTTGTAGACGGGGAAGATGCCGTTGCGTTCGCGCAGACGGAACATTTCCTGCTCCGAGAGGCCCCACAGCCGGCCGATATATCTGTCGCTGAAACCCATGCGCTTGGCGTCGCGCAACGTCTCGACGTCCTGCGGATGATCGCGCACGACCCGCTCGAACTCGACGATATTCTTGAACTTTTCGAGGAAGAAGAGATCGATTTTCGTGTTGTTGTAGATCAACACCAGATCGACGCCCAAGCGAATCAACTGCGCGATGGCATAGAGCCGGTCGTCCGTTCCCTCCTTGATATAGGAAAGCAGCTGTTCGGCCGTCCAGCGGTCGAACTTGCGGTGATGAATGTGGCAGACGCCCGTTTCGAGCGAGCGCACCGCCTTGAGCAGCGACTCCTCGATCGTCCGGCCCACGGCCATCACCTCGCCGGTGGCCTTCATCTGCGTGCCCAACTTGTTCGACGCATCGGTGAACTTGTCGAACGGAAAGCGGGCGATCTTGGTTACCACATAATCCAACGTAGGTTCGAAGCTCGCAGGCGTATTGGCCAACCGGATTTCGTCGAGCGTCATGCCTACGGCGATCTTGGCGCTGACGCGGGCGATCGGATACCCCGAAGCCTTCGACGCGAGGGCCGACGAACGCGAAACGCGCGGATTGACCTCGATCAGATAGTACTTGAACGAAAGCGGGTCCAAGGCGAACTGCACGTTGCACCCGCCCTCGATTTTCAATTCGCGGATGATCTTCAAGGCCGAATCGCGCAGCATCTGGTACTCGTGGTTCGTCAGCGTCTGGCTCGGCGCGACGACGATCGAGTCGCCCGTATGGATGCCCACGGGGTCGATATTCTCCATGTTGCAGATGGCCAAGGCCGTATCGTTGCTGTCGCGGATGACCTCGTATTCGATCTCCTTGTACCCCTTGATGCTCTTCTCGATGAGCACCTGATGGACGGGCGAAAGGAACAGCGCATTGCGCATCAGCTCGCGGAGCTCCTGCTCGTTGTCGGCGAATCCGCCGCCCGTGCCGCCTAACGTGAAGGCGGGACGCAGCACGACGGGATAACCGATGCGGGCCGCGACCTCGGCCCCCTCCTCGATGGAGGTGGCGATCTCCGACGGCAGCACCGGCTCGCCCAACGACTGGCAGAGCTCCTTGAACAGCTCGCGATCCTCGGCCCGCTCGATGGATTCGAACGACGTACCGAGAATCTCGACCTGACATTCGGCCAAAATTCCCTTCTTGGCGAGCTGCACGGCCAAATTCAACGCCGTCTGTCCGCCGAGGCCCGGGACGATGGCGTCGGGACGTTCGTAACGGATGATCTTGGCGACGTATTCGAGTGTCAGCGGCTCCATGTAGACCTTGTCGGCGATATGGGTGTCGGTCATGATGGTGGCCGGATTGGAGTTGACCAGCACCACTTCATAGCCCTCCTCGCGAAGCGCCAGGCAGGCCTGCGTACCGGCATAGTCGAACTCGGCGGCCTGACCGATGACGATCGGGCCCGAGCCGATCACCATCACCTTGTTTATATCCTTTCTTTTAGGCATTTTTGTGTTCCTCCATCATTTGAATGAATTTGTCGAACAAGCCGGTACTGTCCTGCGGCCCCGGGGCGCTCTCGGGGTGGTACTGCACCGAGAACACCTGGTCGGCCCTGCATTCGACCCCTTCGGCCGTGCCGTCCAACAGATTGACGTGGGTCAGTTCGAGCCCCGTGCCTTGCAGCGAATCGATGTCGACGGCGAAGCTGTGGTTCTGGCTCGTGATTTCGATCTTTCCGGTCGCCAGGCACTTCACGGGATGATTGCCGCCGCGGTGGCCGAACTTCATCTTGAACGTGCGGGCGCCATAGGCCAAAGCGACCATCTGATGACCCATGCAGATGCCGAAGATGGGCAGTTTGCCGCGCAGGCGGCGCACCTTCCCGATGACCGGTTCGACATCCGTCGGATCGCCCGGGCCGTTCGACAGGAAGATGCCGTCGGGGCGGAACGCCAGAATCTCCTCGACCGAAGCGTCGAACGGCACGACCGTTACGTTGCATCCGCGGGCGTTGAGACAACGGATGATATTGTATTTGATGCCGCAGTCGATCGCCACGACGTCGAAACGATGGTTGGGCGTCCGCGAAAACCAACGCTTCCTGCAACTGACCCGCGCCACCTGGTCGTGCGGCAATTCGCAGGCGCGGATCCGCTCCATCGCCTCGTCGAACGGCGTGGCGGCATCGGTAATCATCACCTTCTGGCTGCCCTCGTCGCGGATAATGCGCGTCAGCGTGCGGGTGTCGATGCCCGAAATGCCCGGAATGCCCAACTCCTCGAACACCTCGTTCAACGTGCGGGTGTAGCGAAAATTCGACGGAATGTCGTTGTACTCGCGCACGATCAATCCGCCGATCGAGGGGAACTTCGATTCGTTGTCCTCCTCGGCCGTACCGTAGTTGCCGATGAGCGGATAGGTCATCACCACCATCTGGCCGGTGTACGACGGGTCGGAGATGATCTCCTGGTACCCCACCATCGAGGTGTTGAAAACGATCTCGTTCACCGCCTCACGGTCGGCGCCGAAGCCGTAACCGTAAAACTCGCGGCCGTTTTCCAAGACGATTTTTTTCGTAAACGGTTTCATGAACTGCCTCTATTTTGCTAACTGATTTGCCTGTTAAGTAATGTATCGACGTTTTTTACCCTTATCTGCCGGTCCGAACCTGGCCGCTCGGGGCCGCCGCCTCGTAGACGGTACGCCCGCCCACGACCGTCCGCACGGCACGGCCACGCACCCGCCATCCGGCAAACGGCGTCGCACGGCCCTTCGACCGGAACGCCGACGGGTCGATGAGATATTCGTCATCGAGGTCGAGCACCGTAAAATCGGCCGCATCGCCCACATGCAGTCCCCCTTCGAGGCCGAAAATCCGGCGGGGATTGTCGGCCATCAAGACGATCAACCGTTCGAGCGTCAACAGTCCGGGCACGACCAATCCGGTGTAAAGCACCGGAAAAGCGCACTCCAACCCCACGATTCCCATGGCGCTGCCGGCCAATCCGCGGGACTTCTCCTCGGCCGTATGCGGTGCATGGTCGGTGGCGATCACCTCGATGGTTCCGTCGCAGACGCCCGCCCGCAACGCATCGCGATCGGCCCGGCTGCGCAGCGGCGGATTCATCTTGAACCGTCCGTCCTCCTGCAAATCCTCGTCGCACAGCAGCAGATAGTGCGGCGCCGTCTCGCAGCTCACCCGCACGCCGCGCGCCTTCGCCCGACGCACCGACTCGACGCTCTCGGCCGTCGAGACATGGCATACATGGTATTGACAACCCGTTTTTTCGGCCAGCGCAATATCGCGTTCCACCTGCCGCCACTCGCTTTCGGAACAGATGCCCCGATGCCCGTGCGCGCGGCAATAAACACCGTCGTGGATATATCCGCCGCGCAGCAGTCCGTCGACCTCGCAATGGGCTACGATGGGCTTTCCGACGGCCGCAGCCCCTTGCATGGCCCGTTCCATCAACGCGTCGGCCTGCACGCCGCGGCCGTCGTCCGAAAAGCCGACGACCTCCGGCGCCAAAGCGGCGAAATCGACCAGCTCACCGGCTCCGCGCTGTCCCATCGTGATGCAGCCGTAGGGATAGACGCGCACGACGGCATCGCGCCGGATCGCATCGAGTTCCGGCGCCAACGATTCGGGCGCATCGGGCGCGGGCCGAAGATTGGGCATGGCGCACACGGCCGTATAACCTCCGTGAGCCGCAGCGGCCGTACCGGTAGCGACGGTCTCCTTTTGCGAAAAGCCGGGCTCCCGCAGATGGACATGCACGTCGACCAACCCGGGAACGAGCCGACGCCCGCCGAGGTCGATGCACGCATCCTCCGGCGAGGGTTCGCACGGAGCGACGATGCGTCCGTTCTCCACGACGACCGAACCTGCTTCGAAACGGCCGTCGCGCCAGACCTGTGCATGAGTATAAAAAGTTTTCATACGAGCGCAAAAAATTAGGGCAACTGAAAAACAGTTACCCTAATGAGACAAAATCGCCGAAAACGAACGGAGCCGCGATAGCCGACCAATCGCGCTGTTGCCAAACAGCCTGCTTCGAAATTATGTCGGGTTGCCGCATCATGATCGTCCTCTCCGTTCCGCGTTCGGGCAAAGATACGGACTTTTCGCAACGTCTGCAAAAAAATTCGCCGAATTTTTATTCCATGCGGCGGCCGCCTTTGAAAGGCCCGTTCGAAAAGGGTTAAAAGAGGTATTTTTCGGTTTTGACCTTGCGCACCAATCGCAGAATCTCCTCCCAGCTCTCCTCGCCGAAGGTCGTGCCGACCACCTCGATGACCTTGCCCGCCGTAACGGCCCCGATGGTGCCGCACTGCCGCAACGACAAACCGTCGCACATTCCGGCCAGAAATCCGGCTGCATAGAAATCGCCGGCACCCGTCGTATCGACCCGCTTCGCCGCCGCCATGATGCCCACATGCACCACCTCGCCGCCCTGCTTGATCAAGGCGCCCCTGGTTCCGATCTTCACCACGGCCAGACGGGCCATCTCGGAGATCGCCTGCAACGCATTCAACGGCACGGCCTCGCAAGTGAAGGTCTTGGCCTCGTCCTCGTTCGCGAAGACGATATCGACGTAATCGCGCACCAATTCGCGCAGGAACTCCCGATTCTCCGCCACGATATTGAAGCTCGCCAAGTCGATGGCCACCTGCAACCCGCACGCCTTGGCCGTCCGGGCCGCCTTGCGGATCAGCTCGTGGTTCTGCACCAAATAGCCCTCGACATAGAGGCAGTCGTATCCGTCGAACAGCTCCGGTTCGATCTCCGGAGCCGACAATTCGAGCGCCGCACCGAGGTGGGTCGCCATCGTCCGCTCGCCGTCGGGCGAAATGAGCGACACGCACTTGCCCGAACGCTCCGTACCGCGGAATACCTCCGGCTCGACGTGCAGATTTTCGAGTGCCTGCACGAAGAAGTCGCCCGTCTTGTCGCGCCCCACCTTACCGATGAATCCGACCCCGCACCCCAATCGGGCCATCGCCCGAATGGTGTTACCGGCCGATCCGCCCAACGAGAGCGAATAGGGCAGTCCGGCCACCGATTTCGAAATTTCCGTTTGCAGGGTGGCGTCCACCAAATTCATCGAACCTTTGGCCAAATCGAAGCGGGCCAGGACCGCATCGTTCTTAAGGTTGACCAGCATGTCCGTCAGGGCATTGCCGATGCCGATTACTCGTTTCATCTCTATTAAGCCGGGGTATGTATCCGAGGGTTATCTGTTGTTGAGTCTATCGCGTTTTTCGACGCTGTTTTTCCTGTCCGGGCGCGAGCGATCGCGGCCCCCCCCCGGCCGCGTATGCAGGTCCGACCGAACCCGATGCCCCCCTCCCGAGGGAGAGGCCTGCATTCGATGCTCCGACCGCCCGTTCGCTGCCGGCCGCCGCACTCAAATAGACAAAATTTTGACCAATTCGAGTTTGCCGCGGTTGATCTCCTTGTGGTGCTTGACCGCCTTGGAGAAAGGCACGTAAACGATCCGTCCGTTTTCGATGCCGATCATCACGTTCCGCTGGCCCTCCATCAACGCTTCGATGGCCCCCTCGCCCATCCGCGAAGCCAGGATGCGGTCGAACGCCGTCGGCGAACCGCCCCGCTGGATATGGCCCAGAATCGTTACGCGGGCATCGTACTGCGGGAACTCCTTTTTCACGCGCTCGGCCAGGGCCGTGGCGCCGCCCGTAACGGGATTTTCGGCCACGATGACGATCGCCGAATTTTTGCTCTTGCGGAATCCGTTGTTGATCAGCTCGGCCAGCTGGTCGACCTCGGTCTCCATTTCGGGGATGATGGCCGCTTCGGAACCGGAGGCCAAGGCGCTGTTGAGCGCCAAATAACCGGCCGTATGGCCCATCACCTCGACGAAAAAGAGACGTTCGTGGCTCGACGCCGTATCGCGCAATTTGTCCACCGCGTCGACGATCGTGTTGAGAGCCGTATCGTAACCGATGGTCGAATCGGTGCCGCCGAGGTCGTTGTCGATGGTGCCGGGCAGCCCGACGATGGGCACGTTGTACTCGTGGGCGAAGATGCCCGCACCGGTCAGCGAGCCGTCGCCGCCGATAACGACCAGCGCGTCGATACCGGCCGCCATCATATTGTCATAGGCCGTTTTGCGGCCTTCGGGCGTGGTGAACTCCTTGCAGCGGGCCGTTTTGAGGATCGTCCCGCCCATCTGGATAATGTTGCTGACGCTCTGCGAGCGGAAGTCGACGATCTCGTTGTATACCAAACCTTTGTACCCGCGCATGATTCCCTTCACGGCCATGCCGTTGTAGATGGCGCTGCGGGTTACGGCCCGGATGGCCGCATTCATACCGGGGGCGTCGCCTCCGGAAGTCAAGATACCGATGGTTTTGATTTCTGCCATAACTCTCCTTTTATTAAATACAAACCGTTCCAACCGAAAAACCGGTCAAAGGTAGGGATTTTTTCGGAAATTTCCGTTCCCGCCCCGATTTATTCAGAGCAAGTCCAACAACTTTTCCGACCGATCGATCAATGCACCGGCTCCGGCCTGCATCAACTCCTCGCGCGACCGGAATCCCCAGGTAACCCCGACCGACCGTACGCCGGCAGCAGCGGCCGTCTGCATGTCGATGCCCGAATCCCCCACGTAGAGCACCCGCTCGCGCGCGATCCCTGCCAGAGCGAGAATCTCCTCCACAATCGCCGGATCGGGTTTCAACGCCACTCCCGGACGCTGGCCCAGCACCGCCGCGAACGGCACCTCGGGGAAGAACCGCCGGATGAGCTTTTCCGTTCCCTGCCGGAACTTGTTCGAGGCCACGGCTAACCGGACGCCCTTGCGGGTCAGCGCATCGAGCAGCTCGGGGATTCCGGCATAGGGCTTCGTGTACCGGTCGATGTGATCGATATAATAGGCCACGAAATCGGCCCGGGCTGCCGCGACGTAATCCGCCGAACGCAGCTCTTCGGGCAAAGCCCGTTCCACCAATCGCAAAATGCCGTTGCCGACGAAACCGCGATAATCGGCATAGGTATGTTCGGGCAGTCCGCGCTGCGCCAACATTGCGTTGCACGCGACCGCCAGATCGCCGACGGTATCGAGCAGCGTGCCGTCCAAATCGAAGATAACCAAATCCGTTCGCATAGGTGATTTCTTTTTCATACGCTCTCTCCGTGCGGCCCCGCCCGACGCTCCTCGTCTTTTCGAGCCGACGCCGAACCGATCGCCGCAAGCGGCAAAATTAACAAAAAAAGAGAAAGAACCGCTCCCCTCGGGTCCATATACGGCTCGTTCCGCCGCCCCTGCGCCGCTGCTCCGCCGCCGCAACGGCCCAAAAAACGGCCCATAGCGAAAAGATTCTTCCGAAAAAAGAGAGGTTCTCGAATTTTCTTCTTATCTTTGACTGCATCGAAAGAATGCAGATCACCGACGAATAAAAACATCCGACCGACATGTATCCCCTCCTTTTCAATCTGGGCATGACCGAAATCATCGTTATCCTGTTGATTATCGTACTGCTTTTCGGCGGGAAAAAGATTCCCGAGCTGATGCGCGGCATGGGACGCGGCGTACGCGAATTCAAAGACGCCATGGAAAAACCGGCCTCCGACACGCCGTCCGAAGAACCGGAGGCCCCGGAAACTCCGACCGCATCCGATCGCAAAAAACAGGCGGAATCCCCGGCCGACCCTGCCCGCCGTACGTCCCGCAAAAAGAGCGCTTCGGCGGCATCGGGCGACCCGACGCCCGCGGTACGCAAACCGCGGAAACCGGCCAAAGCCGACACCAACGCCGACGCACCGCGTACCGATACGACCCGATCGGCCACCGCATCCGGTGCGGCCCGCTCGCGGAGAAAGACGGCGCAAAGCCGGAAAAAAAGCGTGTCGGCCGACAAAACCGAATAGTCGATGAACCGGCAGACGGAGCATCGCGCCGACGACACGGAAATCCGCGCGGATCATTCGAATCATCGCGCCGACGAAATCTCTTTCGGCGAGCATCTTCATGCGCTCCGGTCCCATTTGATGCGAAGTGCGGGAGCGATTCTGCTGCTCGCCGTCGCGGCTTTCTGCTGCAAAAACTTTCTGATCGACGATTTGCTTTTCGGCCCGCTGCTTCCCGATTTTCCGACCAACCGGCTGCTCGCATGGTTGGGAGCCTATTCGCCAATCGACCCCTCGAACCTGCAACCGGTCGGCCTCCGATTGATAAACACCACGGTGGCGGGCCAATTCAACCTCCACCTCGCGGTCTCGCTCGCCGCAGCCTGCACGATCGGGCTCCCCTATCTGCTGTGGGAGTTGTGGCGATTCGTCCGGCCCGCCCTCACCGTCCGTGAACGACATGCCTGCCGACGTTTCGTAGGATACGTGTCGGCGGGATTTTTCGCCGGATTGGCTTTCGGCTATCTGCTTATCGCCCCGTTGAGCATCGCCTTTCTGACGCAATACACCGCCAGCGGCCGCATCGCCAATCTGATCGACGTACACTCCTATCTCGCAACCGTGCTCAACGTATCGTTGGCTTGCGCCCTCGTCTTCCAACTGCCGCTGCTGGTTTGGTTTCTGACCCGTATGGGATTGCTTTCGGCCGAATGGCTGCGCCGCTATCGACGCCACGCCATCGTCGTGCTGGCCCTGCTCGCCGCCATCATCACCCCGCCCGACGCTTTCAGCATGATATTGGTGCTGCTGCCCTTCTACGGGCTCTACGAGGCAAGCATCCGTATCGCCGAACGCACCGCCCGCCGGAGTTATTTCAACGGCGAATCGGGCTCCTTGGACATCACCCGATAGAACATCCGGTCGAGAAAGGCCGGTGCGAATTTCTTCACGAAGTGCGTGGCGCGTCCTTCGATCTCCATCAGGCATAAGCGTTTGCGGCGACGCATGCCGCGCGCGACGATGCGGGCTACCTGTTCGGGAGTCATCATCTTCGCCTCGTCGCGCGGCGTTTCGCCCTGCTGCGATCCGTCGGCCGTCAGCGCCGCGAAACGCACGTTCGAGGCCGTGAACCCCGGGCAGGCGACCATCACGTGCAGACCCTTCTTCAGATTTTCGATGCGCAGCGTCTCCAAAAATCCCGTCATCGCATATTTCGATGCCGAATAGCCCGTGCGCCCGGGCAGACCGTGCAGACCGGCCACGGACGAAATGCCCACGATCGAGCCGTGCGACGCCTGCACGTAAGGCAGCGCATATTTGCAGCAGTTGACCGTGCCCCAGAAGTTGACATCCATCAACCGGTGGAGCACCGAGAGGTCGACCTCGTCGAACGACGCCCGCATCGAAATACCGGCATTGCAGATCAACACGTCGATACCGCCGAACGTCGTTACGGCCGTATCGATCAATGCCTTGCACTGTTCGGGAACGGTAACGTCCACGGCACACCAGGCAGCCTGCCCGCCTGCGGCATGAATCTCCGCGGCCAGCCGGGCCAACCGATCCGCGCTGCGGGCCCCGAGCACCACGCGAGCCCCTTGGGCCGCATAGACCCGGGCCATCGCCTCGCCGATTCCCGACGAAGCGCCCGTGATGACGATCGTTTTATTTTCGAGCGTTTTCATATCCTAACAGATTTACGAATCTCCAATTGCGACCGTCAGGCCGTCGTATGCCAGTCGCACCCCCTGCGGAAGCTCCGATTCCGCCGCGACATGCAATCCGATGCCATGCGACAGGTGGGTCAGATAGGCCTGGCGCGGCCGGACACGGCCGATCAGGGCCAAAGCCTCCGCCACATTGAAGTGCGAAACGTGCGGCGCGAACCGCAATGCGTTGACGACTAACACGTCGACCCCTGTCAGTTTTTCGATTTCGGGCTCCTCGATCGTTTTGAAATCGGTTAGATAACCCAACGGGCCGATCCGGTAGCCCGTAACTTCGAAGCGGTCGGAGTGGTGTCCCGACACGGGCACGATCCCGACGCCGGCCGCCGAAAAAGGATGCGAAACATCGATCTCGTGCAAGGCCATTTCGGGCACTCCGCGATACTTGTCCCGTGCGAAAGCGTAATCGAAATCCTTGCGCACGCAAGTCGCGACCTGCGGAGCCGCGTAAATGGCGACCCGATGGATCGTCGGCGGATAATCCACGAAATTGAAGGCCCGCACGTCGTCCAAACCGCCCGTATGGTCTTTGTGTTCGTGAGTCAGCAGGATGGCGTCGATGTGGCGCACGCCGGTGCGCAGCATCTGGTACCGGAAATCCGGCCCCGCGTCGATGACGAAGCGCCGGCCCTGCGTCTCGACCATCGCCGACGTGCGCAACCGCCGGTCGCGCGGGTCCGCAGAGGTGCAAACCGCACACCGGCAGCCGATGACCGGCACCCCCTGCGAAGTCCCCGTACCGAGAAAAGTGAGTTTCATGGAGCGTGTTCAAGCTACTTCGTAACCCGTTCGAGCCACTTGACCATCGCGAGCATGACGCCCATCGAGATCAAGCAGACCGAGAGGAACACCGTCCAGCACTCCCAGATCGGCCATCTGTTGTACATCAGCGGGCCAATCCAAAGCAGCAGGTTGCCGACGGCCGTAGCACCGAGCCACAAACCCTGGCAAAGCCCCTGCAAATGTTTGGGAGCCACCTTCGAAACGAACGAAAGACCGAGCGGCGAGATGAACAGTTCGGCGACCGTGAGGAAGAAATAGAGCATGATCAGCACCCACGGGCCCGCTTTCAGCCCCTCCTTGGCCGCAGAGGCCATTTCGCGAAATTCCGTACCCGAGGGATACCCCTGGACGAGCGAATAGAGGGCCAGGAAGAGATAGGCCAATCCGGCCAAGCCCATGCCGATGGCGATTTTGCGCGGCGTCGAAATCTCCTTTCCGCGTTTTGCCAGCGATCCGAAGAGCCACATGATCAGCGGGGTCAGGACGATAACGAAGAAAGGATTGACCGCCTGCCAGATTTCGGGCGCGATCATATCGGTTCGCACGAAGTCGCGCGCGAAGATCGAGAGCGAAGTCCCGTTCTGGTGGAACGAGAACCAGAAAAAGATAGCGATCCCCAGCACGGCGAAAAGGGCGTACATGCGCTGTTTGATCTCCTGCGCCATCCGTCTCTTCTCCTCGGCAGTGTAGCTGACGGCCTCCTCCCGCTCCTTTTTGCCCGGATTGGGAAGACCCTTCCTGCTCACCACGAAGACAAGGAGCGAAATGAGCATGGCGGCCACCGACGCGATGAACGAATAGTGGATACCCGTATTGAAAACTTCGAGATACTGCTGGCAGAAAGCGCTCAAATTGTCCGAAACCGTGCCGCCCGCCTGCGTAACAAGGGCGTAGAAGTTGTCGATCATCTCGCCCGACATGCTGTCGGAGGCGTTCAGATACTGGTGGCAGAGCGCCGGAAGCTCGGCGTTGTAACTCAAATTGTGGACGTTGAGCCACCAGCTGCGCAGCATCGGTGCGACGAACGGGGCAATCAGTCCGCCGATATTGATGAAGACGTAGAAGATCTGGAAGCCCGAATCGCGCTGCGCGGCATAGCGCGGATTGTCGTAAAGCTGACCGACGATCGCCTGGAGATTGCCCTTGAAAAGGCCGTTGCCGAAAGCAATGAAGAAAAGGGCGCAACACGTCAGCGTCAGCAGCCAGGTCGTATTTTGCGGCGTGGCCAAAATCGGGACGGAGAGCACGCAGTAACCGAGCGTCATGACGATCAGACCGCTGATGATCGTCCGCTTGTAATTCTGCGTGCGGTCGGCGATCAGGCCGCCGACCAAACCGAGCACATAGATACCGGCGTAGAAGAACGAGTAGATCAGCGTGCTTTTCTCTTCGCTCAAACCGAACTTCGAGCAGAGGAAGAGCACCAGCACCGCATTCATAATGTAATAGCCGAAGCGCTCGCCCATGTTGCTCAAGGCAGCGGGAATCAACCCTTTGGGATGGTTTTTGAACATAGTCCGTTAGGTATTTGATGAATAATTCGTTCGTGTCGGAGACAAAGATAAAAAAAAAATGTTATTTTTGTGTAAATCCGTTCTTCCTATGGAAAAGAAGTGCTTTCACCTGCCCATCGTCGAACACGATGCCTGGCTTCAACCCGTAGAGCCCCTCGTCGAAGCCCGACACGACCGTTATCTGAAAAAACTTCGCGAAACGACCGGCGGCGGTTCGCTCGTCGACTACGCCAACGGCTACCGCTATTTCGGCTGGCAGCGGGACGAAACGCTCGACGGCTGGTGGCTGCGCGAATGGCTGCCCGGCGCGCACGATGTCTATGTCTTCGGCGATTTCAACAACTGGCAGCGCACCGAAATACGGATGCAAAAGGATGTTTCAGGCGTTTGGAGCGCCTTTTTTCCGACGGCTATGTACCGCGACCGGCTCACGCACGGCTCGCTCTACAAACTCCATGTCCACGGCGACAACGGCTGGCTCGACCGCATACCGGCCTACGCCACGCGCGTCGTACAGGACGAGGCGACGAAGAACTTCACGGCGCAGTTCTGGGCGCCGGAGCCGTTCGACTGGAAGGGCGATGCGTTCGACGCTTCGAAATCGGGCAGCCTGCTGATCTACGAAGCCCACGTCGGCATGGCGCAGGAGAAAGAGGGCGTCGGCTCGTACGCCGAATTTACGAAAAAGGTGCTTCCCGTCATCAAACGCGACGGTTACAACGCCGTGCAGTTGATGGCCATCGCCGAACACCCCTACTACGGGTCGTTCGGCTACCACGTGTCGAGTTTCTTCGCCCCGACCTCGCGCTGCGGCACGCCCGAAGAGCTCAAAGAGTTGATCCGCCGCGCGCACGAGCTGGGACTGGCGGTCATCATGGACTTGGTGCACGCCCACTACGTCAAGAACCTCAACGAAGGCATCGACGAGCTCGACGGCACGGATCATCTCTATTCGCCGTCGGGCGAAGCGGGCTATCAACCCTACTGGGATTCGAAACTGTTCGACTACGGCAAACGCGAAGTGCAGCACTTCCTGCTGTCGAACGTCAAATACTGGCTCGACGAGTTCCATTTCGACGGATTCCGGTTCGACGGCGTAACCTCGATGATCTACCACCACCACGGCTACACCGAATTCGACAGCCGCGACAAGTTCTTCGATGCCGGCGTCAACGAGGATGCCATCACCTACCTGACCCTTGCGAACCGGTTGATACACGAGTTCCGGCCGGATGCGGTAACGATCGCCGAGGATGTGAGCGGGATGCCGGGCATGTGCATCCCGATCGACGACGGCGGCATCGGATTCGACTACCGGCTGGGCATGGCGATTCCCGACTTCTGGATCAAGCTGCTGAAGGAGGTGCCCGACGAGGAGTGGAACATCTGGGAAATGTGGTCGGTGATGACCGGCCGGCTGCCGGAGGTCAAGACCGTGGCCTACGCCGAATCGCACGACCAGGCGCTGGTCGGCGACAAGACCATCGCTTTCCGGTTGATGGACAAGGAGATGTATTTCCACATGGATCGCACTTCGGAAAGCCTCATCATCGACCGCGGCATGGCGCTCCATAAAATGATCCGGCTGATGACCATCGCCACCGGCGGAGAGGCCTATCTCAACTTCATGGGCAACGAGTTCGGCCATCCAGAATGGATCGACTTCCCGCGCGAGGGCAACGGCTGGAGCTATGCCCATGCCCGCCGGCAGTGGTCGCTGGCGAAGAACGGATTCCTGCGCTACTCGTGGTTAGGCGACTTCGACCGCGCCATGTTGCGGGTCATCAAGAAATACAAGGTGCTGGCGGACGGCTATCCGTGGAATCTGCTGATGGACGAACAGAACAAAACCATCGTCTTCTCGCACGGCAGGCTGCTGTTCGTCTTCAACTGGCACCCTTCGGCCTCCATACCGGACTACGAGCTGCCGGTACAGGGGCCCGGCAAGTATGTTCCGATTCTGTCGACGGACGAAAAACGGTTCGGCGGGCAGGAGCGGCAGGCGATGGATGCCGAACACTTCTCGTTCGACGTCGCGGGCGAGGAGGGCAAGCGCTATCCCCGCATCCGCATCTACAACACCTCGCGCACGGCGACGGTCTACCTTCAATACCGGTAATGATCGTCCTTGTAGGGGCCGTCGACCGGGACGCCGATATAATCGGCCTGCTTCCGGGTCAGCCGCGTGAGTTCCACGCCGAGACTGGCCAAATGCAGCCGTGCGACCTCCTCGTCGAGGTGCTTCGGCAGGCGGTAAACCCCCGCTTCGTGCGGCTGCCGCCACAGCTCCATCTGCGCAAGACATTGGTTCGTGAACGAATTGGACATTACGAACGAAGCGTGCCCCGTGGCGCATCCCAAGTTCACGAGACGGCCCTCGGCAAGGATGAAAATCGAATGGCCGTCGGCAAAGGTGTATTTGTCGACCTGCGGTTTGATGACCGTCTTCACGGCACCCGACTGCTCCAGCCGGGCCATCTGGATTTCGTTGTCGAAGTGGCCGATGTTGCAGACGATCGCCTGGTCGCGCATGTGTTCCATGTGCTCCAGCGTGATGATATCGCAATTTCCCGTGCAGGTTACGAAAATGCTGCCCTCGGCCAAGGCGCTGTCGATGGTCTTCACCTCGAAACCCTCCATCGCCGCCTGCAGCGCGCAGATCGGGTCGATCTCGGTTACGATGACCCGTGCGCCGTACGCACGCATCGAACGGGCGCATCCCTTGCCTACGTCGCCGTAACCGCACACGACGACCACCTTGCCGGCGATCATCACGTCCGTGGCCCGTTTGATGCCGTCGGCCAGCGATTCGCGGCATCCGTACAGATTGTCGAACTTCGATTTCGTGCACGAATCGTTCACGTCGATGGCCGGAACGAGCAGCTCGCCGCGCTCCTGCATCCGATAGAGCCGATGCACGCCCGTCGTGGTCTCCTCGCTCACGCCGCGCCATTCGGCCAGCGTGCGATGCCACTTTTCGGGGTCTTCGGCCAGAATCCGGCGCAACGTGCCGACGATGACCTCCTCCTCGTAAGACGACGTCGGAGCGTCCAACGAGGCCGCCTCGTTTTCGGCCTTGAATCCTTTGTGAATCAGCAATGTGGCATCTCCGCCGTCATCGACGACCAACTGCGGGCCTCTGCCGTCGGGAAACGACATGGCCATCGCCGTACACCACCAATATTCGGGCAGCGTCTCCCCTTTCCACGCGAAAACCGGCACGCCGGCAGCCGCCATGGCCGCAGCGGCATGATCCTGCGTAGAAAAGATATTGCACGAACACCAACGCACGTCGGCGCCCAACTCGATGAGCGTCTCGATCAGAACGGCCGTCTGTATCGTCATGTGAAGCGATCCCATGATCCGCACCCCCTTGAGCGGCTTTTTGGGGCCGTACTCGCGGCGCACGGCCATCAAACCGGGCATCTCGTGTTCCGAAATCTCAATCTCCTTGCGTCCCCACTCGGCCAACGACAAGTCGGCCACCTTGTAGGGGATCGTCAAATCCAAAAACGGGGCATTCATATTCTTATCGATAAAATTCATCTCTCCAATCTGCTGCTCCGGCGCTTTCGGGCCCGCTGAAAAGCGCCGCAACAATCTCTCCGACGATCTCTTCGCCTACTTCGTGTAGCCTGACGCCGACTGCGGACGCCTGACGCGGGTCCGCAAGCAAACCGGTCCCTCCGCCGGACGCTTTTCGTCCGCACGCCGCTTCACGGCTCCGGCATCCGGTCGGATTTGACACGAATGCGGCATCTCCTTTTTTCATTCACAGCATCGCGCGTATCATCCGCTCATCCGCCTCCAACTGACGCCGGAGCGCTTCGACCGTCGGGAAAGAGCGTTCGTCGCGGATCTTCATGAACAGCTCGACGCGCAGCGTGCGGCCGTAAAGCGAGCCTTCGAATCCGAACAGGTAGGTCTCCAAATGCCGTCGGCTTCCGCCGACCGAAGGATTGCAGCCCAAATTCGACATGGCATCGTACGACACCCCGTCCACCGTAACGCGCGAACGGTAAACGCCGTCGGGTGCCGCACAATCGTCCGGCACCCCGATATTCGCCGTCGGAAAGCCCAATTCGCGCCCCAACCGGCGCCCGTGAACCACCTCGCCCACGACTGTCCAACCGCTTTTCATCCGCTGTCAGATTTTATGCAGTCGTGCGATGGGCGTCTGCGAACCGACCGTCGGATCGCCGATCTCCACCAGCAACTCGCTCTCCTTCGGAACGAGCACGTCGATCCGCGAGCCGAACTTGATGAATCCGCACACGCTGTTCTGCTCGACCCGCTCGCCGACTTTCATATACGACACGATGCGCCGTGCGATGAGACCGGCGACCTGCCGGAACAGCACCTTGCGGCCGTCGTCCATCCGCACGACGGTGGTCGTCCGTTCGTTTTCGATCGAGGATTTCGGATGCCAGGCGACCAAAAACCGCCCGTGATGATGATTGAAATACTCGATGACACCGGCCACAGGCACCCAGTTCATGTGGATATTGGTGATGGACATGAAGATGGATATCTGAAGCATCTCCTGGCCGTCGAAGTATTCGTTCTCCCTGACCAGCTCGGTTACGACCACCCGACCGTCGCACGGCGCGAAGATCAGATCGGCGTCGTGGATCCGCACGCGGCGCGGTTCGCGGAAAAAGGCCACGATGAAGAACCAGACGAACAGCAACAGCAGGGCGCTCATCCAAAGAATCGCCCCGCGGTCATTGCTGACCAGCATGCGATAGATCAACCACCAGCACAGCGCGCACGCCACGCCCGACAGCGCGATGATATGGTAACCTTCCTTATTGATTTTCATAATTGCGTAAGGGTTGCAATGTTATCGGAAACAGAGGGAACAGAGGCTCACATAGACGGAAACGAACGGAGCCGAAATCAGTACGGCATCGAACCGGTCGAGCACGCCGCCGTGGCCTGGAATAAGCGAGCCGGAATCCTTGACGCCGGCGGCCCGTTTGAACATCGACTCGACCAAGTCGCCCGCCACGCCCGCAACCGAAATCACGAGCGACAGTCCGAGCCACAACGGCCAGGCGGCCCCGCCCCGCGAGAGATAGGCAATCGCTCCGCCGACGCACAGCGTACCGAGCACACCGCCGAAGAATCCCTCCCACGACTTTTTGGGCGAATGGCGCGGAAAGAGCGGATGCCGTCCGAACGCCATGCCGACTATATAGGCGAAGACGTCGTTAGCCCAGATGATGAAGAAGTAACAAAGCACGAATGCGGCACGCGACCATTGGGGCTGGGGAAAGGAATCCAGTTCGTCGAAGAGGCAGAGCAGAGCGAAAGGCAGGGCAACGTAGAAGACCCCCATGAAGGTTACGCCGATGTCGGCGATCGGATGTTCGCTCTTGCGCCACAACAGGCAGACGAACAGCAGCGGCACGAACAGCAACAACGCGAGCAGACAGTACAGAATCGTCTCGCTGTCCAAGGCGGGCAGCCAATAAAACAGCGCGAAAAGAGACAATCCGGCAACCGTACCGACATTGGAGAGCGGACGGTATCCGCACTTGCGGGTCAATGCGTAAAATTCGTGAAGTCCGATCGCCGTCAACAGGAGGAACAACGCACCCATCGACTGGTGCGACCATAGGATGGCCCCGATCATCACGGCGACCAGCACGCCGCCGCTTACGGCCCGTATAGCGAGATTCTTCATTGCATCCGTCATGGTATCGCAAGAGTGTTATTCGGGTGATTCGGTCGGCGAGGGTTTCGGTTGCGGGTCGGCCGGAGTTCGGGCATCTTCGCCGGCAGCCGCTCCGGCCGCTCCGGTAGTTCCGGTAGTTCCGGTAGTTCCGGCAACTTCGGTAGTTCCGGCAACTTCGGTAGTTCCGGCAACTTCGGTAGTTCCGGCCGTTTCGGCGGCTTTCGCTTCGGCCTCGCGGCGTTCGCGCTCGATCTCCTTCCTGCGTTTGCCGAAAATCCGCTCGACGTCCTCGGTGAAGACCACCTCGCGCGCAAGCAGCAGCTCGGCGAGCTCCTTCACCCCGTCGGCATGTTCGCGCAACACCTTTTCGGCCATCGCATACGCTTCGTCGATCACCCGTTTGGCTTCGGCGTCGATCTCCTGCGCCGTCAGCTCCGAATAGGGCTTCGTCAAGGCCATGTCGCTCTGACCCGTCGAATCGTAGAAACTCAACGTCCCCACTTTTCGGCTCATGCCGTAGTAGGCGACCATCGCATAGGCCTGTTTCGTTACCCGTTCCAGATCGTTCAACGCGCCCGTCGAAACGTGCCCGAACGTCAACTGTTCCGATACCCGACCGCCGAGCGTGGCAGCCAATTCGTCCATCAACTGTTCGCGTGTGGTAATTTGCCGCTCCTCGGGCAGATACCACGCCGCACCCAGCGCTTTGCCGCGCGGAATGATCGTTACCTTAATCAACGGGCTGGCATTTTCCAGAATCCAGCTGACCGTAGCATGGCCCGCTTCGTGGTAGGCGATAATCCGTTTTTCCGCATCGGTGATGATTTTGTTCTTGCGTTCCAGACCGCCGATGATTCGGTCGATTGCCGCAAGGAAATCCTCCTTCGACACGCATTTCTTGTTGTTGCGGGCAGCGATGAGTGCCGCCTCGTTGCAGACGTTGGCGATGTCGGCCCCCGAGAAACCCGGCGTCTGACGCGCCAAGAACGAGCGGTCGAGCTGCGGATCGAGTTTCAGCGGCCGCAAATGCACCTCGAAAATCTCCTCGCGTTCCTTGACATCGGGCAGGCCGACCTCGATTTGCCGGTCGAAACGTCCGGCCCGCATCAATGCTTTGTCGAGAATATCGGCGCGGTTGGTCGCAGCCAAGACAATGACGCCGGTATTGGTCTGGAAACCATCCATTTCGGTCAACAGCTGGTTGAGCGTATTTTCCCGTTCGTCGTTGCCCGAGAATCCGGCATTCTTGCCGCGGGCGCGTCCGATGGCGTCGATTTCGTCGATGAAAACGATGCAGGGGGCCTTCTGCTTGGCCTGCTCGAAGAGGTCGCGCACGCGCGAAGCGCCCACGCCCACGAACATCTCGACGAAATCCGAGCCCGAAATCGACAGGAAAGGCACATTGGCCTCGCCAGCCACAGCCTTGGCCAACAAGGTTTTACCCGTACCCGGAGGGCCTACGAGCAAGGCGCCTTTGGGTATCTTGGCACCCAATTCGCGATATTTATCGGCTTTTTTGAGGAAATCGACGATCTCCATCACCTCGACCTTGGCCTCTTCCAGACCGGCTACATCCTTGAACGTTACCCGTTTGTGGTTATCCTTGTCGAACACCTGCGCACGGGCCTTGCCGACATTCATGATGCCCCCGCCGCCGGCACCGCCGCCGCGCGACATCGACCGCATGATGAAGAACCACACGCCGATAATCAACACCCACGGCAAAAGGTTGATTAGCAGATTCGTCCAATCGTTGGACTTGTTTTTATAGACGACCGGCACGGTATACCCCGAAGCCTCCTCGGCCGTCCGCAGGTCTTCGCGGAAAGCGTCGACCGACCCGATGTTGAACACGAGCTGCACACCAGTTTCGGGCATCCGGCGGAACTGCTCGCTCTCCGGATCCCTGCGATAGCGTTCGCCGACGCCCTCTTTCAGATAGACCTGAGCCTGATCGCGGTTCACTACCTCGATTTTCGCCACCTCGCCCTGTTCGACCATCCGTTCGACCGTGTCCCAATCGCTCGGGACGGGCGACTCGCTCGTATTGTCCATCAAAGACCATCCGAGGATGAACGCGGCGATCAAACCGTAAATCCACCACATCGAGGGTTGCGGAAATCCGCCTTTCTTGCCCCCTCCGGCGCGCCGTTTCGTATTTTTATCGTTTCCGTTCAGTTTTGCCATAACTTGCTTCTCCTACTCTTCGTGTTCGTAACGGGTCATGGGCGCATCGCTCCACAACTCCTCTAATTTGTAAAACCCGCGCAGATCGGTCTGGAAAATATGCACCACCACGTCGACATAATCCATCGCAATCCACAGGGCATTCTGCCGACCCTCGATGCGCCAGACCCGTTCGCCCAACGTTTCGCTGACCTTTTCGTCAATGCCGTCGGCGATCGCAGCGACCTGCGTCGTGGAGTCGGCATGGCAGACGACGAAATGGGAACAAATGGCACCGTCGACACCCGTCAGGTCCAGCGATACAATATCCTTACCTTTTTTATCTTCGATCGCACCGACGATCGTTTCGATCAAATCTTTCAGTTTCCTACTCATCTTTTTTATTAGCGCGACAGCTCGTTGTCCTGTTTTTGAGCGTTAGCTCCGCTTCCTCCATTTCGTGCGGCAGACGGCCGGTTCGCTCTCGGCCACCCTCTTCGCCTCCGTTATCGACATTCGCCGCGGCAAACGGCTCAAAAAAATCAGTCAAAGGTACGAATATCTCCGCAGAATCGAAAATTATTTCCGCCATTCCGCATCGCGACCGGTCGGGGCGCATGGGAGCGGATGGTCTCGGTCAGCGCACGGATGATGGAGTTTTTCACATAGGTGCGGCGCACGGCGACGGCGATTTTACGCGACGTTGCCCCCTTGGCCAGCCACTTCAACCGGTCGCGGCGGTCGGCCGGAATGTACTCCACCGCCATCTCGGGAACGATGGTCATGCACTGCGTGCAATCGACGATGCGCATCAACGTGTCGAGCGACCCCGATTCGAACGTGAAATGGGCAGGCAGGCTGCGCCGCTGCTGGCATAGCTCGATAATCTGGTCGCGCATGCAGTTGCCCGGGCTCAAAATCACCAAATCCTTCAAGTCGATCTCCTCGATGCGGATGTTCTGCCGTTCGTAAAGCGGGTTTTCGGGCGACACATAGGCGAAAAAACGGTCGTTGAAAAGCTCCTGTTCGGCGATTCCTTCGCCGCAAGTGCCGCTGGCCACCAGCGCGGCATCGATCCGGTCGCGCTTGAGCGCATCGACGATGTCGGCCGTAATCATCTCCGAAATCTCCAATTCCACCTTCGGATAATCGCGCACGAAAGCGGGGATGAACTTGTGCAGCAAATAAGGAGCGATGGTCGGAATGACCCCGAGCCGTAGCTTGCCGGCGGTTTCGCCTTTGAGTTCGGCAACTGACTCCTTGATGCAGTCGTAGGCACGGAGCGTCTCGCGGGCCCGTTCGAGCACGACCTCGCCCGCTTCGGTCGGGATGACGGGCTTTTTCGAACGGTCGAGCAGCACCACGCCCAACTCCTCTTCCAACGACTTGACCTGCATGCTCAACGACGGCTGCGTTACGAAACAATGCTCGGCCGCCAGCGAAAAGCTGCCGCAGTTGGCCACAGCGAGGAGGTATTCAAGCTGGATAATAGTCATAATATGGGATTATTCGGTCGGACAAAAATATCGAAAAAACCGATACCCGCCAACTTTTTCACGCTCAACGCACAAATTTTCGTATTTTTGTTGCAAATTCATTGAATCCATGAAAAAAATCATATTGACGGGCGACCGCCCCACCGGACGGTTGCATTTGGGACATTTCGTCGGCTCGCTGCGCCGGCGCGTGGAGCTGCAGAACTCGGGCGAGTTCGAACGCATCTACATCATGATCGCCGATGCGCAGGCACTTACCGACAATGCCGACAATCCGGAAAAAGTACGTCAGAATATCATCGAAGTGGCGCTCGACTACCTGTCGGTGGGTCTCGACCCGACGAAATCGACCCTCTTCATCCAGTCGCAGGTGCCGGAGCTGTGCGAGCTGGCATTTTATTATATGAACTTGGTAACGGTCCAACGGTTACAGAGGAACCCGACGGTCAAGGCGGAAATCCAACTGCGCGGCTTTTCGGAAAGCGCTGTCGAGGGCGACACACAACAGAAACAGGGCATCCCGGTCGGGTTCTTCACTTACCCCATCAGCCAAGCGTCGGACATCACGGCCTTCAAGGCGACGACCGTGCCGACCGGCGACGACCAAGAACCGATGGTCGAACAAGCCCGCGAAATCGTCCACAAATTCAATACGGTCTACGGCGAAACGCTCGTCATGCCGGAAATCCTGCTGCCGGACAACGCCGCTTGCCAACGGCTTCCGGGTACGGACGGCAAGGCGAAAATGTCCAAGTCGCTGGGCAACTGCATCTATCTTTCGGACACGGCCGACGAGGTGAAAAAGAAGGTGATGGGCATGTACACCGACCCCGATCATCTGCGGGTGGAAGACCCGGGCAAAATCGAAGGCAACACGGTCTTCACCTACCTCGACGCATTTTGCACTCCGGAACACTTTTTGCGTTACCTGCCCGAATACGCATCGCTCGATGAGCTGAAAGCGCACTATCGCCGCGGCGGGCTGGGCGACGTGAAGGTGAAAAAATTCTTGATCGCCATCCTCAACGAGACGCTCGATCCCATCCGCGAACGCCGCAAATACTACGAAGGCCGCATCGGCGAGGTCTACGAAATCCTGCGCCGCGGCTCCGAAACGGCCCGCAAGGCCGCATCGCAAACGCTCGAAGAGGTACGTGCGGCCATGAAAATCGACTATTTCGCCGATGCCGCGCTCATCGAAAGCCAAGCGAAAGCATATGCGCTGAAAAACGCACGATGAAACGAACCGACCGCATATACCGCTACTTCTTCCGCCTGACGCGGCGGCTGAACGACAACCAAATCATGATGATTCTGGCGGTCGTGGTCGGTATCTGCGCCGGATTGGCCACCTATCTGTTCGAGGTGCTGCTCTACGCCATCAAAAACGGGCTGACGAACTGGTTCCCGGTCGACAGCGCGCATTTTCTCTACCTGATCTATCCGATCGTGGGCGTCATTTTAGCGACGCTGTTCGTGAAGTATATCGTCCGCGACAATATCGCCGAAGGCGTAACGCGCGTACTCTACGCCATGTCGCAGCGCGATTCGCATATCGCCCGCCACAACTGCTGGACCTCGGTCGTCGGAGGCGCCGCGACCATCGGATTCGGCGGTTCGGTCGGGCCCGAGGCCCCCATCGTGCTGACGGGCGCCGCCATCGGTTCGAATATCGGACGATTGGTGCGGCTCAACTACAAACATCTGACCCTGCTGCTCTGCTGCGGCGCGGGCGCCGCCCTGGCCGCCATCTTCAAGGCCCCCATCACGGGCGTGGTCTTCGTATTGGAGATTCTGATGCTCGACATTACCGCCGGCTCGGTCATTCCGCTGGTGATCGCCTCCGTTACCGCAACGACCATGGCCTTCATGCTGCGGGGTTTCGACCCGATATTAGCGGTCGTGCTGGCCCCGTCCGACGCATTCGAACTGTGGCAGATTCCGCTCTATATGCTGCTCGGCATATCGTGCGGCCTGATGTCGTGGTATTTCACCTCGATGAACAGCTGCATCGGAGGCATCTTCCGCAAATTCGACAAACAATACAAAAAATGGCTCCTCGGAGGAGCCATCCTCGGCGTGCTGATTTTCGTCTTCCCGCCCCTCTACGGCGAAGGCTACGAAGGACTGACGACCCTCATGCACGGCAAAGCCGAAGAACTGTTCAATAATTCGCTGTTCTATCGGTTCAGCCATATCGAGTGGGCGGTCATCCTATTCATCGTCGCCACAATGCTCTTCAAAACCGTCGCAATGGCGGCCACCACGGCAGCCGGAGGCGTGGGCGGAACGTTCGCCCCGTCGCTTTTCGTCGGCGGATTCACGGGAGCCACGCTGGCCCTGATCTGCAATGCCCTGTTCCACTGGAACGTGCCGATCGTCTCGTTCACGCTCGTGGGCATGGCAGGCGTCATGTCGGGCGTGATGAACGCCCCGCTGACCTCGATCTTTCTGATCGCCGAACTGTCGAGCGGCTACGGGCTCTTCATCCCGCTGATGATCACGGCCTGCATCTCGTTCACGGTGGATTATTACCTCAATCCCGACTCCATCTACACCAAACAACTGCGCCAGAAGGGCGAACTGCTGACGCACGACAAAGACCAGTCGGTCTTCGTCCTTCTGAAACTGGACGAGCTGATGGAGACCGATTTCCTGCGCATCAAGGAGGGATTCACGTTGGGCGATATCGTACACATCATCGCCACGGCCCACCGCAACATCTTTCCGGTCATCGACAATTTCGGCGTGCTGTTAGGCGTCGTGCAATTGGACGATCTGCGCCGCGACATGTTCAATCGGGAAAAGTACGGCAATCCCATTTCGCACTACATGATCCAACCGCCCGACCGGATTTTAGAACACGAATCCATCCAAAGCGTAATGGCGAAATTCGACGACAAACGCACGTGGATGCTGCCGGTCGTCGACACGCAGGGGCGCTATTTGGGATTCATTTCGAAATCCCGCATTCTCAACGCCTATCGCCAGCAGTTGGTCAAAATCCAGCAATAACTACGCGATCTCGATCGAGATACCGAAACGCATCGAAGCAACTGCATAGGGCTTCGGGAGCGAATCGGGCCGGCGCATGGATTGGACATGACCGTCGGTTGCGGTTCTCGCGGCCTGGCCGCGAGGAAAGGAGGCGGGGGGGGGCACTTGCCGCACGGAGAAAGGCAACGAGCGGAGAAAGATGCTTGGCGGCAGCGCGCGGAGCGACGAAAGGAGGCCCGAGGAAATCAATGCGGCATCACGTCGTCGATACCCATGTTGCGGTACGACACGGCCAGCTCCTCGCTGCGGTCGGAGATGACCAGCAACTTGTCGCCCAGCCGCAATTCGGTCTTGCCCTTCGGCACGAAGTATGACCCCTCGCGGCAGACCATCATCACCAACGTATTCTCCGGCAAGGTCAGCTCCTGCAGCGTGCGGCCGCTCCGCATCATCGATTCGTTGACCTCGACCTCGGTCAGCGCCGACTGCACATCGCCCGCAAGATCGACGTCGAACGCCGCTTCGCGCTGTTCGTAGGCCAATCCGAGCAGGTTGGCCATGCCGCTCACCGTCGTGCCCTGCACGGCCAACGAAATGATTGTCGACAGAAAGACCGCGTTGAACAGCAATTCGGCCTGCTCGATGCGGGCGATCATCGGGTAAATCGCGAACAGGATCGGCACGGCGCCGCGCAGCCCCACCCACGACACGTACAATCGTGCCTTGGTCGTAAACCGCCGGAACGGCAGCAGACAGCAGAACACCGACAGCGGCCGCGCGACGACGATCATGAAAACGCCCACTGCAAGGCCTAATAGCAGCACTTCGGGCGCGAACAGCTCGTCGCTGTTGACGAAAAGCCCCAGCGTCAGGAACATGATGATCTGCATCAGCCACGTGAATCCGTCGAAAAAGACGGTCAGCGACCGTTTGTTGGTCAACCGGTGGTTGCCGACGACCAATCCCGCCACGTAGACGGCCAAATAACCGTTTCCGCGCAACAGGTCGGTGAATGCGAACGAGAAGAAGATGAAAGCCAGCAGCAGCACCGAGTAGAGCGAAGTATTGGCCAGATTGATGCGGTTGATCGTCCATACGGCCGCCTTGCCGATGAGGTAACCGAAAATCGCGCCGACAACCAGCTGCACGCAGAAAAAGAGCAAGTCCATCCCCCATCCGGAACCGCTTTCGCCGTGGGAGACGACGCCGATCAGCATCACCGTGAGCATGTAGGCCATCGGGTCGTTCGAGCCGCTCTCCAACTCCAGCAACGGCCGCAAGTGCTGGCGCAGCCCCTGTCTCTTGCTGCGCAGGATGGAGAACACCGAGGCGGAATCGGTCGACGACATGGTCGCGGCGAGCAGCAAAGCCAGCACGAAAGGCATCTCGATTCCTAACCACGGCGCAACGAGCCACACGAAAGTCCCCATGATCGCAGCCGTGAGGACGACCCCCACGGTCGCCAGCATCACGCCCGGGCCGATGACCGGACGGATTTCGGCGAACTTGGTGTCCATGCCGCCCGTAAAGAGGATGACGCACAGGGCGATCATGCCGATGAACTGCGTCATGTCGATCGACCGGTACGAGATGAAATTCCAGCCGAAAACCATGCCGACGCCCAAGAAGAGCAGCAGCGCAGGCGCCCCGAACCGGTAAGCCACCTTACCGGCCACAACGGCCACGAAGAGCAGCAAGGCTCCTACGAGCACGAAATTTTCACTGCTGATACTGAGTTCCATCTCGCCGATTCGTTGACAGGACAACAATCGCGCCTGCGGCGGATCATTGCGGTATAAAAATATAGGTAATCGTACCGGTCTGGCGGGCAGGCGCCGTCTCGTCGATATTGAAGACCGAGATGCGGGCCGCCCGCAGCGCCGCATCGCGCATACAGTCGTCGCCGCCCGATTCGACGCGGGCCGAAACCACCTTGCCGGTGCGGTCGACGGTCGCCGAAACGACCACATCGCCGCCCCCCTCGCACAGATAGGCCGGAATTTCGATATGACGCGCCGTCCGCACCGGATCGGCGAACGCATACGAAACCGTTACACGCCCCTTGATCTTCGCATCCCGACGCTGTTCCCCGCCGTCGGGCGAACCCTCGCGTTCGCGGATGGCCCGCTCCTCGGCAAGCCCCTGTTCGTAGGCTTCGCGGTTGGCCCGCATCCGCTCCGCCGCATCGGCCGCCGCATCGTTGAGTTCGGCGGCATCGGTGCCGCGGTCATCTTTCAGGTTTTCGTTCAAGGCGTTCTCGTTGGACGAAAGGTTGCGGATGCTCCGCCAGTCGATCTGCTCCTCCTGACGGTCGCGCACCTCCTCCGACAGGCGCTCGCGCTCGCGCTCCAGTTCGGCCAGCGACTGCAAGTCGATGAACATTCCCTGCTCTGCCGGTTTGCGTCCGACGACGATCTTCGACGAGACGAACACGATCATCAAGACCAAATAGGCGATCACCGTAACGCACAGCCCGATGCGGTGGTCGTACGTCCACGACCCCGCATCCGTGCGGCGCCCGTCGAACGGCAGGCGCAGCCGCGGGCGATGCTGCGGTTTCGATCCATTGTCCGGTAAGGGTTCCGTCATGATCCGTTGCAAATTTCAGCAAAAATAGTTTTTTTTAGCGATTTTTTCTACCTTTGCGTGAAATAAATTCCGATGCACCGCTGCGATGCGGCCGGCCGCATCGCAGCGTGTGCGACAAAACTAAATACAACAGTACCATGTCTACGACCTATCAACAAACGCTCGGCGCACCCATTTCGTTTTCCGGCAAGGGCTTGCACACGGGCGTCCAAGTCAATATGACCGTCCGGCCGGCCGATCCCGATACGGGCATCGTCTTCCGGCGCATCGACCTCGCAGGACAACCGGTCATCCCCGCTTCGTGCGACAACGTAGTCGATACTTCGCGCGGCACGACCATCGAAGTCGGCGGCAACCGCGTTTCGACCATCGAACACATCGTCTCCGCCCTTTGGGCACTCGGTGTGGACAACGCCTGCATCGACATCGACGCTCCCGAGACCCCCATTCTCGACGGCTCGGCCCGCGAATACGCCGAAGCCATCGCCCGAACGGGCACCGTCGAGCAACCCTCTGAACGCAAATACTACCACGTAACCGAAAAGATGGTTTACACCATTCCCGAAAAGGGCGTGGCCATCATCCTCTATCCGGACGACGACTTCTCGGTCTCGGTGCACGTGGACTACAACTCGAAGGTCATCGGCAATCAATACGCGACCTTCTCCCCGGGCGACGACTACGCAACGAAAATCGCGCCATGCCGCACGTTCGTCTTCCTGCACGAACTCGAACCGCTGATGAAAATGAACCTCATCAAGGGCGGCGATCTGGACAATGCCATCGTCGTGGTGGAGAATCAAGTGCCCGATGAACAGTTAGCCCACCTAAAAAAACTCTTCAACAAGCCCGATATCGAAATCCGTGCAGGCTACCTGAGCAGCCAGGAGCTCTACTGCAACAACGAGCTGGCCCGCCACAAGCTGCTCGATCTGCTCGGCGATCTCGCGCTGCTCGGCGTCCGCATCAAGGGACGCGTGTGGGCGACCCGCCCGGGCCACTATGCCAACACGGAGTTCATGAAACAGCTCAAGCGCACCATCCGCAAAGAGGGCGAAAAGCCGCGCTATCAATACAACTGCCACAAACCGGCCCTCTATGACATCAACGCCATCCGGCGGATGCTGCCGCACCGCCCGCCGTTCCTGTTGGTCGACCGCATCTTCCATTGCGACACCAACTCGGTGGCCGGCATCAAGAACGTTACGATGAACGAACCTTTCTTCGTGGGCCACTTCCCCGAAGAACCCGTCATGCCGGGCGTGCTGATCGTCGAGGCGATGGCCCAATGCAGCGGCATCATGGTGCTCAACAACGTACCCGATCCCGAAAACTACTCGACCTACTTCATGAAGATCGACAACGTGAAGTTCAAACGCAAGGTCGTTCCGGGCGATACGCTGCAATTCGAAATCCATTTGCTGGAACCCATCCGCCGCGGCGTGGCGCTCGTGGAGGCCAAAGCATTCGTCGGTGAGACGCTGGCCTGCGAGGCCGTGCTGATGGCACAGGTCGTCAAAAACAAAAACACGCAGAAATGATCAGTCCGCTGGCATATATCCACCCCGACGCCCGACTCGGCCAGGGGGTAACGGTCGAACCGTTCGCCTACATTGCAGCCGACGTGGTCATCGGCGACGACTGCTGGATCGGCCCGGGTGCGGTCATCCACGACGGCGCCCGCATCGGCAAAGGGTGCAAAATCCACACGGCGGCCTCCATCGCCTGCCTGCCGCAGGATCTGAAGTTCGCCGGAGAGAAGACGACCGCCGAAATCGGCGAGTACAACGACATCCGCGAATACGTTACCATCAGCCGCGGCACGGCGTCGACCGGCACGACCCGCATCGGCGACCACAACCTGCTGATGGCTTATGTCCACGTGGGACACGATTGCATCATCGGAAGCAACTGCGTGATCGCCAATCGCGTATCTTTAGCCGGCGAGGTGCATGTGGACGACTGGGCCGTCATCGGAGGACACTGCGCCATCCACCAATGGACGCACATCGGCGCCCACTCGATGATGCAGGGCGGGACGCTGATCGGTCAGGACCTGCCGCCGTTCGTCATCGTGCGCAACGACACGCTGCGTTTCGCCGGTGTCAACCGGATCGGGCTTGCCCGTCGCGGCTTCACGCCCGAACGCATCGAGGAGATCCACAACGCCTGCCGCATTCTGTTCCAAAGCGGTTTGAACTACCAGTCGGGGTGCGACAAGGTCGAAGCGGAAATTCCGCAAAGTCCCGAACGCGACCAGCTGCTGGCGTTCATCCGTTCGTCGAAACGCGGCATCATCAAACCGTATGCGTAAAAAATTCGTATAAAATCGTTGCATATCGTTTTTTTTCATTATATTTGCAAGGTCGGAAGAGACATGCAGAGGCAAGGGGACGCAAAAGTCCCCTTGTTTCGTAGATGAACGCAGACGAAAAAGCAAGGCCCTTTCCGCGAGACAAGCGAAATCGAAACAGATGATACGAAAAGAGCAAATAATCGAAGCGGCGGAGCGCCGATTGGCCGGCACGGATATGTTCGTGGTCGATTGCACCTGTTCGGCGGCCAACGAGATCGAACTCATCATCGACAGCGATGCGTCGGTCGACATCGATTCCTGTGTGAAA
Organism: uncultured Alistipes sp.; assembly: GCA_947629705.1. Taxonomy (GTDB): domain Bacteria; phylum Bacteroidota; class Bacteroidia; order Bacteroidales; family Rikenellaceae; genus Alistipes. Next base: position 85,124 of record CANREN010000003.1, read on the forward strand.
TTGAGCCGCGCCATCGAATCCGAATTCGACCGCGACGAGGAGGATTTCTCGCTGACGGTGATGTCGGCCGGAATCGGGTCGGAGCTCAAATGCCTGCGCCAATACCGCAAACTCGTCGGACGTCCGGTGGAGGTCGTGTTGAAGAACGGCATCAAGCTGCTGGCCCTGCTCGACGAGGCCGACGAGAGGGGCATCATCCTCTCCTACGAGGAGAAACAGGCCGTCGAGGGCAAAAAGCGCAAACAACCGGTCAAAGTAACCCGCTCCTATCCGTTCGACGAAATCGTCTGCACGAAAGAGCATCTCGACTTCAAATAACCCGCATACGAAAAAACAAGTACAGATAGACCCATGGATAATTTCAATCTCATCAGCAACTTTGCAGAGTTCAAAGAGCTGAAAAACATCGACAAATTGACGATGATCGGCGTACTGGAAGATGTATTCCGCCACGCGCTCCAGAAACAATACGACACGGACGAGAATTTCGACGTCATCATCAACCCCGAAAAGGGCGACCTCGAAATCTGGCGGAACCGCACGGTCGTCGAAGACGGCAAGGTGCAGAATCCGAATATGGAGATCGCCGTTTCGGAGGTGAAGGCCATCGACCCGACCTACGAAATCGGCGACGAATATGCCGAACAGGTCGATTTCGCCTCGTTCGGCCGCCGCACGGTCTTGTCGCTGCGGCAGAACCTCGCTTCGCGCATCCTCGATTTAGAGAAGGCAAACCTCTACGAAAAGTATTCGCAGAAAGTGGGCGACATTGTAACGGGCGAAGTCTATCAGGTCTGGAAAAAGGAGGTGCTGCTCCTCGATGACGAAGAGAACGAGCTCGTACTGCCCAAGTCGGAGCAGATTCCCAACGACTTCTATCGCAAGGGCGACACCATCAAGGCCATCGTCAAGTCGGTGGAGATGAACAACAACCAGCCGCGCATCATCCTGTCGCGCACGGCCAACCAATTCCTCGAACGGCTGTTCGAGCAGGAGGTGCCAGAGATTTTCGACGGGCTGATCACCATCAAGAAAATCGTCCGCATCCCGGGCGAACGCGCCAAAGTGGCGGTCGAATCCTACGACGAACGGATCGACCCCGTAGGCGCCTGCGTCGGCATGAAGGGATCGCGCATCTACTCCATCGTCAAGGAGTTGCGCAACGAGAACATCGACGTCGTGAACTACACGGCCAACACGCAGCTGATGATCCAGCGTTCGCTCAATCCGGCGAAAATCTCCTCCATCACCATCGACGAGGAGAAGAAAACCGCGTCGGTCTATCTCCGACCCGACCAGGTGTCGTTGGCCATCGGCAAGGGCGGTCTGAATATCCGTCTGTCGAAGATGCTCACGGGCTACGATATCGACGTCTACCGCGAGGTCGAGGAAGAAGATGTGGCGCTGACCGAATTCGCCGACGAAATCGACGGCTGGATGATCGATGCGCTGAAAAACGTCGGCTTCGACACCGCCAAGAGCGTATTGGAGGTGCCGGTTGAGGAGGTCGCCGCCCGCGCAGACCTCGAATTGGAGCAGGCGCAGAAGATCGTCGAGGTGCTGAAGGCCGAATTTGAAGAAGAAGAATAAAAAACGCACGAATATATGGGGAATGAAAGAAAATTAAGGCTCATTCAGGTTGCCAAGGAGTTCAACGTGGGTTTGAACACGATCACGGACTTCCTGCACAAGAAGGGCATCAAGAGCGACGGATCGCCCAACACGCTGATCGACGGCCCGACGTATGCCATTCTGGAGAAGGAGTTCGGCACCAACCGCTCCGCCGGCAATGCCCGCGAAACGATTCGCGAACGGATTTCCATGAAACAGGCCTCCGTAACGCTCGAAGGAGCGCAAAAGCAACAGCGCGAGGAGGAACAGGAGGTGGTCATCAAGAGCAACGTCATCGGCGTGAAGGACGAAATCCAGAAGCCGAAGATTCTCGGCCGGATCGACCTTTCGTCCAGGCCGAAAAGCGCTCCTGCGCCGAAACCCGAGCCTGCGAAAGCGCCGGCCGCGGCACCCGAAGCGCCGGCAAAGCCGGTCCGGCCCGCGGTCGAAGCTCCGGAACCGGAGCCTATACGGACGCCTGCTCCGAAAGCTGCCCCGGCCGCAGTCCCGCCGGTGAGACCGGCCGCTGAAACAAAGCTGCGACCGAAAGCTCCGGCAATTCCCGCCCCCGCTCCATCGGCGGCAGCACCGAAAGCGGAAGCTGCAACCGCCGCATCGACCGAGCCTGCAACACCGGCCGCACCCGAAGACCATGTATTCCGTCCGGCCATCGAGCAGCTTCAAGGCCCGCAGGTGCTCGGTACGATGGACGTTTCGGGATTCGTTCCGGGCGGCCGCCATAAGCGCAAGCGCCTGCAAAAGGAGAAGGTGGATGTCAACCGGAGCGGCGCAACCGGACAAGGAGGTTCGAACAAGAACAACGGCAAATCCGGCAGCGGAAAGGGCGGCAGCAGCAAGAACGGCAGCGCATCCAACCGTCCGAATGCGCAGCAGAACCAACCGAAACCGGGTGAAGGCCGCCGCAACAAGAAGAACAAAGGGCCGAAACCCATCGTCCGTCCGGAAGTCAGCGACGAAGAGGTTTCGAAGCAGATCAAGGACACCCTGGCCCGTCTGACGGCCAAGGGTGCCAAAAATACGGGAGCCAAACACCGTCGGGACAAGCGTGAGGCCGTGGCCGAACGCATGAGCGAGGAGATGGAACGCTCGGAACAGCAACGTTCGATCCTCAAGGTTACGGAGTTCGTAACCGTCAGCGAATTAGCGACGATGATGAACGTCTCGCCGACCGAGGTCATCACGGCCTGCATGAATCTGGGCCTGATGGTTTCGATCAACCAGCGGCTCGATGCCGAAGCATTGGTCGTCGTCGCCGAGGAGTTCGGATTCAAGATCGAATTCGTATCGGCCGACATTCAGGAGGCCATCGCCGACGAAGTCGACAACGAGGAAGACCTCGTGCCGCGTCCGCCCATCGTTACGGTGATGGGCCACGTCGATCACGGTAAGACGTCGCTGCTCGACAACATCCGCAAAACCAACGTCATCGAAGGTGAAGCGGGCGGTATCACGCAGCACATCGGTGCTTACAGCGTGGAGCTGAACGGTCAGAAAATCACTTTCCTCGACACCCCGGGCCACGAAGCCTTCACGGCGATGCGCGCACGCGGCGCCGCCGTTACGGACGTCGCCGTCATCATCGTGGCGGCCGACGACAACGTGATGCCGCAGACGGTCGAGGCGATCAACCATGCGCAGGCCGCAGGCGTACCGATGGTCTTCGCCATCAACAAGATCGACAAACCGAACGCCAACCCCGACCATATCAAGGAGCAGCTCTCGCAGATGAACTATTTGGTCGAATCGTGGGGCGGCAAATACCAGGATCAGGAGGTCTCGGCCAAAAAGGGCATCAACCTCGACAAACTGTTGGAAAAGGTGTTGCTGGAGGCCGAGTTGCTCGATCTGAAAGCCAATCCGAACAAGAAAGCGGTCGGCACGATCATCGAATCGACGCTTGACAAGGGCCGCGGTTACGTTTCGACCGTACTCGTGCAGAACGGCACGCTGCACGTCGGCGACGTCGTGCTGTCGGGCACCTACACGGGGCGTGTGAAAGCTATGTTCAACGAAAACGGCAAGAAAGTTACCGAGGCGGGGCCGTCGACACCGGTACAGGTGTTAGGTCTCAACGGCGCGCCCCAGGCAGGCGATCTGTTCAACGTGATGGACGACGACCGTTCGGCCCGCGAAATCGCCAACAAACGCGAGCAGCTGCAACGGATGCAGGGCATCATGACCCAGAAGCACGTAACGCTCGACGAAATCGGACGCCGCATCGCGATCGGTTCGTTCAAGGAGCTGAATATCATCGTCAAAGGCGATGTGGACGGTTCGGTGGAGGCCATGTCGGGTTCGCTCATCAAACTGTCGAAAGAGAGCGTTCAGGTCAATGTCATCCATGCCGCCGTGGGACAGATTTCCGAATCGGATGTCCTGCTGGCCGCCGCATCGAACGCCATCATCGTCGGTTTCCAGGTGCGTCCGTCGGGCGCCGCCCGCAAATTGGCCGAGAAAGAGGAGATCGAAATCCGCCTTTACTCGATCATCTACGATGCTATCAACGATATCAAGGATGCCATCGAGGGTATGCTCGAACCGGTAACGAAGGAGGAGATCGTCGCATCGGTCGAGGTGATGGAGATTTTCAAGATTTCGCGGGTCGGCACCGTAGCGGGCTGCATCGTCCGCGAGGGACGGCTGCAGCGCTCGACCCCGATACGGGTCATCCGCGACGGTATCGTCATCTACACCGGCAAATTGGGTTCGCTGAAACGATTCAAGGATGACGTGAAAGAGGTAACCGTAGGACAGGATTGCGGTCTGAACATCGAATCGTACAACGACATCAAGATCGGCGACATCATCGAAGGCTACGAACAAGTCGAAGTAAAACGAAAATAACAACCTGAAAATGAACACCCAAATCAAATTTACCACACCCGAAGAGGCCGTCAAAGTCATCAAATCGGGAGATTCGGTGCACCTGAGTTCGGTGGCATCGGCTCCGCAGTGTCTCATCAAGGCAATGTGCGCCCGCGGCGAAGCCGGCGAATTGAAGAACGTGCATATCCACCACCTTCACACCGAAGGCCCGGCACCCTATGCCGATCCGAAATTCGAAGGCATCTTCCAGCTCGATTCGTTTTTCGTCGGCGCCAACGTCCGCAAGGTAACCCAAAGCGGCTATGCCGACTACATTCCGGTCTTCCTCAGCGAAACGCAGAAGCTCTACCGCTGCGGCGCCGTGCCGTGCAACGTGGCCATGATCCAGGTCTGCCCGCCCGACAAACACGGCTATGTATCGTTGGGTACGTCGGTCGACGCTACGCTGGCCGCCGTGGAGTGCGCCGATCACGTGATCGCCGTCATCAACCCCAATGTGCCGCGTTCGTTCGGACAGGCCATGATCCCGATATCGAAAATCGACACCTTCGTGCAGGACGACACCCCGCTGATCGAGGCCATTCCAGGCCCGATCTCGGAGATCGACGCAGCCATCGGCCGCAACTGCGCCGCGCTGATCGAAGACGGCGCGACGCTGCAAATGGGCATCGGCGCAATTCCGAATGCCGTGCTGTCGCAATTAGGCAATCACAAGAACCTCGGCATCCACACGGAAATGTTCGCCGACGGTGTGCTGCCGCTCGTGGACAAGGGCGTCATCAACGGCGAAGCGAAGAAAACCGACCCGGGAAAGATCGTGTCGACTTTCCTCATGGGTTCGAAAGCGGTCTACGACTTCATCGACGACAATCCGGGCGTGATGATGATGGACGTCGGCTACACGAACGACCCTTATATCATGTCGCAGAACGACCGCATGACGGCCATCAACTCGGCCCTGCAAATCGACCTGACCGGTCAGGTGAGCGCCGACTCGTTAGGCACTAAATTCTGGTCGGGGGCAGGCGGTCAGATCGACTTCGTTTACGGCGCATCGCTCTCGAAAGGCGGCAAGGCCATCATCGCCATGCCGTCGATGACCAACAAGGGCGTATCGAAGATCTGCCCGACGCTGTTAGACGGCGCAGGTGTCGTAACGACGCGCTTCCACGCCCACTGGATCGTAACCGAATACGGTGCGGTCGACCTCTATGGCAAAAGTATGCAGGAACGTGCCCGGTTGTTGATCTCGATCGCCCATCCGGACGCCCGCGAAGCGTTGGACAAGGCCGCATTCGAGCGCTGGGGATCGCACCACCACTACATTAAGAGCTGCATGGAATAACAACCCAATCTTCCGATCGAACGGATCGACCGCCCCGTGCAGAGCCGCATACGGGTTCTGCACGGGGTTTGTACCCCCCCCCTCGAACGGAATATCATCGAACGACCATGAAAAAAATCGGTATCGCCAGCGACCATGCCGGCTATGAAATGAAGGAATTTTTGGTGGGTTATCTCGACAGCCGGGGCCGTGAGGTGCTCGATTTCGGCTGTCCGTCGCCCGAAAGCGTCGACTATGCCGACTATGCGCATCCGTTAGCCGAGGCGGTCGAACAAGGCGCGGTCGATTGCGGCGTCGCCCTGTGCGGATCGGGCGAAGGCATGGCCATGACGCTCAACAAGCATCAGGGCATACGGGCCGGTCTGTGCTGGAACGAGGAGATCGCCGCGCTCATCCGCCGCCACAACGATGCCAATATCATCGTACTTCCGGCCCGCTTCATCTCGAATGACGAAGCGATCCGCATGTTGGACGCCTATTTCGCCGCGGCGTTCGAAGGCGGACGGCACGAAGCCCGCATCGCCAAAATACCCGTCCCGGCAAAATAAAAAGCCTTTGAAAGGTCGAGTTGCGGCCGAATGAAAAGGAGAGGCGGCTTATCATGATAAGCCGCCTCTCCTTTTTCGAGAACCGTCGACGGTGCCTAAAAATACCTGCCGCGAAGGTCGCGCATCTCGGCCATCTGCTGGATGGCAGGAACCGCCAATCGCTGAACCATGCTCTCGGCCGTAGCCTGTGCACGTACTTTTTCACCCTCGGCAGTCTGCTCGTCGTCCGAACCGACCGCATCCACGCGAACGATGAAAAGCCCCGTCTGACCCTTCACGGGAGCCGAAACAGCACCCTGTTCGCTCGTCGAAATCGCTCCTATCACGCGCGGTTCGTAACCGATCCCGTCGGCGAAATAGGTATTCAAGGCAACCTCCTTGAAATCCGTAACCTCCGAACCGAGACTCGCAGCCTGTTCCTCCAACGTAGCACCGGCAAGCAGGTTCAGGATATAGTCGTATTTCTTGTCGCGAAGCACCTGTGCGCGCACCTGCGAATGGATTTTGCGCAACGGTGCATAGGCTTCGTCGTCGATTTCGGTCAGAATGGCAACGACGTAATCCTTGCCGACGTTGAAAATCTCCGACATGTCGCCCTTCTCGGCGCCGAATGCCCATCGAACCAACTCGCGCGAATCATCCAATCCGCGAATCAGCCGATCGCCTTCCGAAATCGTCGCGATACGAGGCGTAACGGCAGCTTCGGAGGCAGCGGCATTGAACGCATCGAGCGAACCTTTCGCCTTCACCGTGAACGTTCCGGCTTGATTGTGCGCATCGCCGCGCGTCGCCTCGGAAGCCTCCAACGGATAGGTGATCGAAGCGACCATCAGATGTTTCTGCGGTTTGCCGGCCTTGTAGACCTGGAACAACTGGATCACATCGCCCGAAGCGACCTCGATGACATCGCCGCTCTTCGCGTCGGCTAATTTGTCGGCCAATTCGCCGCTGAACGACGAGAAAGGCAGCACGCCGATTTCACCGCCATTGGATGCAGCCCCCCCGTACAACGAATGCTGTTGGGCCATTTGGGCGAAGTCGCCGCCCGCACGGATCGCGCCGAGCAGACTGTCGGCCAGATTGCGTTCGTCGTAACGCAGCACGATCACCCGAAGTCCGAGCGAGTCGGGCGCCGTCTTCGTATCGACCACGCGGGCCATCGTCCACTCGTTGTTCTTCAATACGGGGCCATACGTTTTGTCCGCCAGCAGCGCTTCGGCCTCATCGCTCGGAAGCTGTGCGGCGGAGAGATAACGATCGGTGATCGAACCGTGCGCATCGGCCCGCACATAAGCGCGCAGATCGTCCGCAGCGGCGAACTCGCTGCCGGTGGCGTAGGCCTTCGCCTCCAACGCCTGCAAGTCGGCATCGGTCGGAGCCACCTCGAAGACGACATACGAAAGCGTGCGGTTGGGCAGCTGTTTGTACTGGTTCCTGTGCGCCTTGTAATAAGCCTTCAAATCGGAGGTCGAAATGTCGAAGAGCGAATCGGGAACCGACGAATAGCGTTTCCCGATCCATTTGCCGGAGTAGGTTTTGTTCTTGCCCTCGACCCCGTCGGCGACCTCCAAGGCGTTGACATAGACGCCCCGGCGAACCAATCCGTAGTACTTCTGCGTTTCGCGCTCGGCACGCAGCTGTTCGTTCAACTGCGTCCAGGCCCGCTGCGCCTGCGAATCGGTCTCCGCCTGTGCGAGAAATTGGGTAACGGCAGCGACATCGTATTCTCCCGTAGCGGGATCGGCGAACGCATTGTAAAGCGTCTGCGACGGGATCCGTCCGCTGATCATCGCCAACCGCTCGTCATTGCCGACGCGCAAACCCAGTTGCGAAAAACCGGGCGTCAGGACGTACTTGGCGAACAGCGACTGCCATACGGCATTGGCCAACATAGCCGACTGCTGTTCGTCGCTCTCCTGAATGTTGTTTTGCGCCTTGATCTGTTCGTACTCGTTGTAATACTCCGAATAACGAATTTTCTCGCCGCCGATTTCGCCGACCTTGGGGTCGTTGCCCGAAAAGCCCATTTCGGTCTTCAATGAGAGGATGAATGCCAAGAGCGCCAGTGCGATGATGATCGAAAGCACGATGCCGAACTTGGTTCGTAAAGTGTTTAAGCTTGCCATATAAATAGTTAATTGTTCGTTTGTTTCGCATCAATCGGTCAAAGGTAGTAATTTATTCGGAAAAAGCCCCGTTTTATGCCGATTTTTTCACACGGGCCAGCTCGATGCGCGAACGGGTCGTGCGGAGAATCCGAATCTGCAGCGGCCCGAGGGTCAGTGTTTCGCCCGCAGCGGGGATTCCCTCGTAATGATAGATGATGAAGCCGGCCAGCGTATCGTATTCGCGGCTCTCCTCGATCGCGAGCCCGTATTTCTCGTTGAGATACTTCACCTCCAAGCGGCACGAAAAGACATATTCGGCGGGGCCGATCTGTTTTTCGGTCAGATCGGGCACGTCGTGTTCGTCCTCGATCTCGCCGAAAATCTGCTCCAGCACATCCTCCAACGAAATGATGCCCGCCGTGCCGCCGAACTCGTCGATCACCACGGATACATTCGACCGATGCTTGATAAAGCTCTGCAACACGGCCTGCAACGACATGGTTTCGGGCACGAAACTGACCTCCATCACCGCATCGGCGAGCTTGGCCGGACGGGTGAAGAGGCTCTTCGAATTGACGTAACCGATGATGTTGTCGATGGACTTCCGCCACACGAAAATACGCGAATACTGCGTCTCGACGAAGCGGGCCGTGAGCTGTTCGATGGTCGTATCGTCGATGTCGACGGCCTCGATATCAACGCGCGGCACCATGCAGTCGCGCACGCGCAGATCGGCGAAATCCAGCGCATTCTGAAACAGTTTCAGCTCGTTGTCGGGATCGGGGTGCGGCTCGGCGCTGTTCGCTTCGAGCAGCGCGGCCAAATCCTCGCGATTGAATACGGGTTCGGAGCCCGAGACATCGACCCGCTTCCCCGCTAAACGCAGAATCCCCTGCGAAATGAGCGTCGTCAACCGCGCGATCGGATAGAGCACGATATAAAAGAAATAGATGACCGGCGCGAATGCCCGATAATAAAAATTGGGATTGCTCCGGACGATCGACTTGGGCAGAAATTCGGCCACGAAGATGATGATCAGGGTCGAGACCGCCGTTTCGACAGCGACGGAACCGTCGGCAGCCGCACGCTCCCATCCGATGAGCGCGAAGATGCCCCGCAGCAGCAGCGACATGTAGAGCGAATAGATGACTAACGCGATGTTGTTGCCGACTAAAATGGTCGTAATATACTGGCCGGGGCGATGCGCGAAAACTTCGGCGATGAAGTCGAACAGGCGGCTCTGCTTCCGGTCGATCTCCAACTTCAGCCGGTTTTTGCTCGTGAACGCGATCTCCATGCCGGAAAAAAACGCCGACAGGAGCAGCATGACCACGATGATGATAATCGATACAAGCATTATTTTCGGGCAACTATCTACGAATTTACACCCGGTCAGGTCGGCGAATGGTTTTACAGAGCCGTCGGTCGTGCGCTCTTTTTCTCCTCGAAAGCGACCGGGCCCGCTATACGGCGCACGCTGTCCGCCGGCAACGGCCGTCGCTGCATTTCGGGTTTATCGGAATCATGATTCGAACCGGTTCCGATCCGAGCGTCGGTCTCGCCCGCGGGACGATGCGTCCGATCCGTTTCGGAGCGGCGTTTTTCGGCAGAGGCAGGAGCAGAGGCAGGAGCAGGGGCAGGGGCAGAGGCCGGTTTCGGCTCTTCGTCGGCGGCCGCCGAGCGAACCTGGCGGGTCGAATCGGACGGATCGCGCGGAGCGACGTCGATTTCGGTCCGCCCCTTCGAGTATCGGAAGCGCCAATCCTTGAACTCCTCGTCGGTTTCGAATCCGGCGCCGACCGCATCGACGCGATCGCCCTGCACGATGCGAGTGTCGACATTCGAATAGACCTTCTTGGTCGCGGCGTTCCAGAACAGCTGCTGGGTAAAGAGCTTTTTGCCGTCGAACTTCTCGACCACAACGTTGCCTTTGGCCTCCCACAACTGCCGTTTTTCGTAATAGATGGCGTAGTTGGCCGTCAGCACGACATCGACCGACGAAAGCGAATCGTCCTGATAGGTAACCATGCGGATTCCCTTGCGGAACTCCCGATAAGGCTCGCGGGCCTGCGAATAACCCTCGAGCAGCGGCGTCGTGAAACGATAGGATCGCTTTCCGTTCTGCGATTCGATGATCGTCAGATCTTCGCTGTACTCGGTCATCAGCGCCTCGTCGGCGGCAGGATCGACCTCCGGCGCACGCTCTTCGCAGGAAGATAGCAAGACAGCACTCGCCGCGAAGGCGAGTGCTATCGGAAAATATCTTTTACGAAAGGGCGTCATTCGGCCGACGGTTCCAAAATATCCAATGAAAAACTAACGGGCGCGGACGGTCGTCGAGATGCCCGATGCGAAGCCGCAACCGACCGTATAACGCGAACCCTCTTTCACCTCGTTGAAGAAGAGCTCCTCGTTCGTCGGGAAACGGCCGCGATAGCCGGCCAGCGCCTGCTTGGCCGTAGGCAGATAGGCTTCGGTAGCCTCGGCATCAGCCTGCAAGAGTTCGATCGCCTGTGCCATCGTGTCGTAAGCGACCCAGTAGGCAGCCTGGCCGGAGAATCCTTCGCAAGCGGCAGCCGACGAAGCATAGCACTGTGCCAAAATGAAGTACGGCACACCGTCTTCGGGATCGAGGTCGCGGGCCTCACGGGCAGCCGCGGCGGCTCCCGACATGTTGTTCGAAACCAAATCGACCAAAGCGATGCGCACGAAGAGTTTCTCCCGTTCGGCGGGATCGGTCTCCGTGTCGAGCGATTCGTTCAGATACTTGGTCGCACGGGCGAAATCCTTCTTGTCCTGGAATAATTGAGCCAGCACCATGGCCGTTTCCGACGACGGCTGCAACTCGTAGTATTTCTCGGCGGTCGTGAAATAAAATTCGCTGTCGCAGTGTGCACGCGACATCAACGAAACGGCCTGCTTGTACAAATCGACATTGTCCGGATCGGCAGCCAAACGCTCCGCGAACAATTTCTCCAGATTCTCGCAGCTGGCGACACCGCTCAAGCCGAATGCCGCGTCGAACTGTTTCTTCTCCTCGGTCGCCGTCGGATTCTTCTCGAAGAAAGCGGTCAACCGGTCGTACTCGGCGATCACCTCGTCGGCGATCACCTCGTCGGTGTTCTTGTAGTCGTCGCACAAGTCGGCGAAGTAAGCCACCACCAAATCGGGTTTGGTCTGATCGCCGCCGGCATCGATCGCCTCACGGAAAGTCTCGCGCACGAGTTTATGCTCCTCGGGCAGATAGACGGCCAGATCGCGCGCCTTGATATCGAGTACGTAGGCTTTGCCCAAATCCGTTCCTTTCTTGTTGCGGTACACGGGGAAGTGCTCCATACGCAGATCGTAGACCGTCATCAGCGAGTCGATGAAAGCCCGTCTCTGTGCAGGGTCTTTCGCTGCATTGATCTTCGCCTTGTACAACTTGCCGCCGTTGATATAGATGTTGATCGAACCGGTCGGCGCCGTGTTGATCAGATGCTGGAAGTAACCGGCAGCCTGATTGTAATTACGATTGTTGATCGCTTCACCTAAATAGCTGTTGATCAAAATGTTTTCCTTGCGCTCATCGGGCGTATCGCCCCATTTGGCATACTGCGGCAAGCTGAAATCCTGCGCCGACGATCCGAAGACGATCATAGCGCAAGCCGCGGATAACAGGGTTTTGATGCTTTTCATAAGTGTAAATATAACGAGTTTTAAGTTTAGTTGTCAATCGTATTTGGGTCGCAGGAACCAGTAGTCGTTGTTCTCGCCGCCCGCTCCGAAGAGGGTGAATCCGACGGCCAACTTGAAATACTGCTGTCTGACCAATCCGAGGCTTTTGGAAAGGTTGTATCCGCGGCGGCCGTATTCGAATCCGATATTGATGCCCGAGACCGAAAGGAAACGCACCGGAACCCCGACGCCGGCCGTAAGGGCCCATTCGCCGAGCCGGTGGCTGTCGAACGTCTGGTTGAAACTTCCGTAACGGAATCCGGCCCGATAGGAACAGCGATTCAAAAAGTGGCGCACGTCGTAACGGCCCGGCGTGTATTCCATGCCCAACTTGACCGTGCTCGTATTGGTATAGGCCACCTCGTAGGAGTGCCGGTCGGCGCCCGTTCCGGTGAGCCCCGTCTGCACCGATCCCTTGTTCCGTCCGCCCCAGTTCTGGTAAACGTAATCGGCCCCGAGCATCCATTTGCCGGTCTGATAGCAGGCCCCGAGCGCGAATTGATGCGGCAGGACGAGTTTCAGCGTCGTCTTATCGTCCCGCACGGCGGTGTTCGTCATGTTGTCGATCGTGATGCTCGATTCGACGCGCGGCCGCAGATCGCCGCCGAAGTCGAACGTAGCACCGAACGTCAATGCCCGCTTCTGGTTCGCCAAAGCCACCCACTGCACGCCCAACTGGCCTTTGAAGCTCGAAACGCTGTAGTTGTCGTTGCCGACGATCGACGAATAGGCGTTTTCCGTACCGGTGATCGAGCCCGTCGTCGAGATGTAATCCCGATCGATGTCGCCCCAATAATATTGTACGGCGGCGCCGATCGAGAAGTTTTTGAAGACCTCCCAGCCGATGCCGAGCTTCACCTCGGTTACGTCGCCCTCGCCCTGATAATCGTACTGCACGGAGCCGACATTGCCCCACACGGGATCGTCGTCGGAAAAGGGATGGTCGTAACGCATACGGTAGCCCACCGAAGTGTAAGGCGTCAGACTGAAGCCCAAGCCGAGTTTCTTAGCCAACGGGAACTGGAGCGCTATATCGCGGAAGTTGAACGTATTGTAGGCCGTATGCTTTTCGGCGAGCCGGTTCGTCTCATCGGACACGAACTGCGAGTTGTAAAAATTCTGCCCCTCGACCCCGAAGTCGAAGAGAAAACTCTTCTGCGGAGCGACACTGTACGAAGCGGGATTGAGCAGGTTGATGTCGCCCACCTTGCGTACGGCGACCCCGACGCCGCCCATCGAGCGCATCGGCAAGGTTCCGGGCGTATTCAGCTCGCCGATACCGTACATGGTATAGGGCGAAAAGGCATTCACGCTGCTCGTCTGGGCGGCGGCCGCAGCAGGCAGCCACACGGCAACGGCAACCGCCACGCTAACCAAGATACTTTTCGCGTACATTATACTCCAAGATTCTGTCCAATCCGCAAAAGATCGGATTACAATTTGCAAATATCGTATTTTTCATTCGTTTTACAAAAAAATGCGCGTCTCCTCCGGTAAAAATTATGCACAAATCGGCGAATTTTTTCCGAAACCGGTTCGCATAGCCCTCGATTTCGAAAGCGACCGATTGCATCACTCCCCGCACGAGGGCCTCCTCGGTCGTGCCGCCCAGCAGGCAGGCCGCCTCGTCGGCAGCGGAGACCGCAGGCGAACCGGGGCATCCGGACGCTTCGACTGACCCGCGCGCATCGGGCACGGCAAGCCCTGCTTCCGACGGTTCGCAAAGCGGCAAAGCCGCCGTATGGTCGTGCAGCGCCTGCAACCGCATCCGCAATCCGGGCGAAATGCACCCGCCGCGGAATACGCCGTCGGCCGTTACGAGATCGACGGTGAGAGCCGTTCCGGCATCGACGATCAAGACGTTCCGACCCGGGCAGAGCGCCGCCGCCCCGACCGCAGCGGCCAACCGGTCGAGCCCGAGCGTCTCGGGCGAGCGATAGGCATTGCCGATGGGCACGGGCGTCCGCTGCGTGAACTCCAAACAGACTCCCACCCTTTCGCGCACCGCTTTCACGAGCTCCGGCACGGCGCCGCGCGTCGAACAAACGATGGACCGTCCGACCGGCCGCCCCGTCAGCAACCGGTCGAGCAAGTCGGCAGTCAACCGCTCGGTCCGCTCCTCGGCAATGACAGCGCCCCGATCCGAAACGGCGCACTTGACCAACGTATTCCCTATGTCGACAAGCAGATTCACAGCTGTCGCAAAATTTCGCAGGCCTCCTTCACGTTCTTCACATTCCTAACGGTCATGGCCAACCGATTATTGTGCTGCTTCAACACGAAACGATCGGGGTGCTGCGTTATCCGACGCAGCAATTCCATGAAGGTATCGCTCTTGAAGTAGGGTGAATTGTCCTCGCCGACGAAGTGGACGATCATCAATCCGTTCTTCACCTTCACGCGCTCCATGCCCAATCGGATGGCCTCCCAGCGCAGCCGGACGACGTTCAAGAGCTCTTTCGCCGCCTCGGGCAGGGGGCCGAACCGGTCGATCAACCGGCTTTCGAACGCCTGCAAGGCCTCCTCGGTCTGCGTGGAATCGAGTTCGCGGTAGAGTTTCAGCCGCTCGGCCTGCTGGGCGACGTAATCGTCGGGCAGCGAAGCTTCGACCTCGATATCGATATGGGCGTCGTCGACGTAGGCCTGCTGCGCCACCGCCTGCTGCTCGGCCGGATTCAGTCCGGCGACCTCCAATCCCTCGGCCCGCAGCTCGGCGATGGCCTCGTTCATGATCTTCTGATAGGTCTCGAAGCCGATATCGGCGATGAATCCGCTCTGCTCGGCGCCCAACAGATTGCCCGCACCGCGAATGTCCAGATCCTGCATGGCAATGTTGAAGCCGGAGCCCAAATCGGAAAACTCCTCGATGGCCCGCAGCCGCCGCCGCGCATCGGACGACAACAGCTCCTCGGGCGGCGTCAGCAGATAGCAATAGGCCTTCCGGTCGGAACGGCCCACCCGTCCGCGCAGCTGGTGCAGGTCGCTCAAACCGAAATTCTGCGCGTTGTCGATGATGATGGTGTTGGCATTGGGAATGTCGATGCCGTTCTCGACGATCGTCGTCGCTACGAGTACATCGAACTCTCCGTAAATGAAATCCATGATGAGTTTTTCGAGCTGTTCGGCCGGCATCTGCCCGTGCCCCACGGCCACGCGGGCCTTCGGGCAGAGGCGTGCGATCATCCCCTGCAGCGTAAGCAGGTCGTCGACGCGGTTGTGGACGAAATAGACCTGTCCGCCGCGCGCGAGCTCCGTCTCGACGGCATCGCGGACGATCTCCTCCGAAAAGACGTGCGATTCGGTAACGATGGGCTGCCGGTTGGGCGGCGGCGTCGAGATGACCGACAGATCGCGCGAACCCATCAACGAGAACTGCAGCGTGCGCGGAATCGGGGTCGCCGTGAGGGTCAGCGTATCGACCGAGACGCTCATCTGCGTCAGCTTTTCCTTGGCGGCGACGCCGAATTTCTGCTCCTCGTCGATGATCAACAGGCCCAAATCGCGGAAGACGATACGCTTGCCCAATAGCTTGTGGGTGCCGATCAGAATGTCGATCTTGCCGGCCGCCAAGTCCGCCCGTATCTGCGCCGCCTCCTTGGCCGACTTCGAGCGGTTCAGATACTCGATGCGCACCGGAAAGTCGCGCAGCCGCTCCGTGAACGAACGGTAATGCTGCAAGGCGAGGATCGTCGTAGGCACCAGCACGGCGACCTGCTTGCCGTCCGTCGCCGCCTTGAAGGCCGCACGGATCGCCACTTCGGTCTTGCCGAAGCCCACGTCGCCGCAAATTAACCGATCCATCGGCTGGTCGGACTCCATGTCCTTCTTCACGGCCGCCGAGGCCGCCTGCTGGTCGGGCGTGTCCTCCCACCGGAACGAAGCCTCCAGCTCGTGCTGCAGGTAGCTGTCGGGCGAAAATGCGAACCCTTTGGAAGCCTTGCGTTTGGCGTAGAGCGCAATCAGTTCGCGCGAAATGTCCTTGACCGCCTTCTTGGTGGCATTCTTGAGCTTCTGCCAGGCGCCGCTGCCCAATTTGTAGATTTTCGGAGGCTCCCCCTCGCCCGACTTGTAACGCGAGATGCGGTGCAGCGAATGGACGTTCACGAACAGGACATCGCCGTCCTTGTAGACTAACTTGATCGCCTCGTGCACCTTGCCGTTTTCGTTGATTTTCACCAATCCGTCGAAACGTCCGACGCCGTGGTCGATATGCACCACGTAATCGCCGGGGCGCAGCTGGTTCAGTTCGGCGACCGTCATCTGTTCATCGCGCCGGATCTCACCGTTGATGCGGTAACGCTGGTAACGGTCGAACAACTGGTGATCCGTATAGAGGCAGATTCGGAGGTCGTTGTCGATGAAGCCCTCGTGCAGCGTTATCGAGATGGGACGCACGACTGCCTGTCCGCGGCCGATCTGGTGGAAGATATTTTCGAGGCGCTCGATCTGCGCCTTATTCTCCGAAAGGATATAGGTTTCGTAGCCGCGCAGCGCATTGCGAATCATGTCGTCGGCCAGCAACTCGAAATTCTTGTTAAACGCAGGTTGCGGCGCCGTGGAAAATACGATCGTTTCCGCCGCCGGACGCTCGGGCAGGTTGTCCCTCAACAGGAACAACCGGCTGTCGGCCAGATCGGCCAACAATTCGTTGCGGCTGGTCAGCAGCGTGTCGGTCGTTTCGGAATGTTCGGGGTCGGCGAGCGTCTTGCGGCGGATGTCGTTCACCCGCCGCAGCAAATGGTCGGCATCGTAGAACCAGAAAGCGGCCTGCGCACCGATGAATCGGGCCAAGGAGACCTTGGTCGAATCCCCTGCCCCGCCGTTCAGGTCGGGAATGATCTCCACCCTGCTCAATTTGTCGCTGGAGAGCTGGCTCGATATGTTGAACCGCCGGATGGAATCCACCTCGTCGTCGAAGAAGTCCAAGCGATAGGGGTTGCTCTCCGAATAGGAAAACACGTCGACGATACCGCCGCGCACGGAGTACTGCCCGGGCTCGTAGACGAAGTCGACGCGCGAAAACGACGCCTCGACCAGCAACCGCACCAAATCGTCGATCGCGATCCGCTCGCCGACCCGCACGGAAATCGTGCCCCGCTGCATCGTCTCGGCGTCGGCGACCCGCTCGGCGAGCGCCTCGGGATAGGTGCAGACCACTATATAACCCTCTGTGAAGTGTTTCAGCGCATGCAACGTAGCCGTGCGCTGCACGACGCCCTGCGTATCTTCCGTCCCATAGGCGACGGAACGCTTGAACGACGAGGGAAAGAAAAAGACCCGCTCCTCTTCCAGCAAATGATAAAAATCGTTCAACAGATAGGCGGCCGCATCGCGGTCTTCGGCGACGAACACGTGCACCCCGCCGACGCGGGCCGCAGCCGCCGCAGCATAAAACGGCAAAGCGCCGCCGACCAACTCCTTGAGATGGACGGTGGCGGCTGCATTCCGATATGCACGGCACAACTCCGCCAGTCGTTCCGACTTTTCGGCAAATTGCGCCAACCGTTCGCGAGCCGATTTCATTGCTCCCAGTCTATTTCGCGATCAGATCGTTATCCTTGCGGTCGTGGTAATGCACGTCGATGATGCCCAAACTCTGATCCTCGGCGATATGCAGACGCACCTTGTATTTCCACTCCCAGCGCAACCGCAGCGGCCAAATTCCCTTCTTCAGATAGGCTGCCACATAGGGGCTCACGACCAACTTGATATATCTGCAGCCGCGATCCTGCGTGAGGAACGAAATCTGGTTCTCGATCTTCTTGTCCAACGACACCGTGGGCTCGATCTTGCCCGAACCGCCGCACGTCGGGCAGACGTCCGAGACGTTCTCGATGGCCACGGGCCGCACGCGCTGGCGGGTGATCTGCATCAATCCGAACTTCGTGAGGGGCAGCACAGTGTGTTTCGCCTTGTCGGCGGCCATCAGCTTCACCATCTCGTCGAACAGCGCCTGTTTGTTCTGCGTCTTGTGCAGGTCGATGAAGTCGATGATGACGATGCCGCCCAAATCGCGCAGCCGCAGCTGGCGGGCGATCTCCTTGGCCGCCGCCAAATTCACATCCATGGCGGTCTGCTCCTGGTCGTCTTCGGCTTTCGTCCGGTTGCCGGAGTTGACGTCGATGACGTTCATCGCCTCGGTTCGCTCGATAATCAAGTAGGCGCCCCGACGCAACGACACGTACCGGGCGAACAACGACTTGATCTGTTTCGAAATGTCGAAATTATCGAAAATGGGCACCGTGCCGCGATACATTTTGACGATCTTCTCTTTCGCCGGATCGATGACGTGGATGTAGTTGCGGATTTCGTTGTACATCGCCTCGTCGTTGACGACGATCTGCGAAAAATCGCCGTTCAACGAGTCGCGGATGATGGTATTCGCCCGATTCATCTCGCTCATCAACAGCGCGGGCGCCGGATTCTTGCGGATGGACTGCACGGTCTTGCGCCACCGGTCGAGCTGCGTGCGCAAATCGTGTTCGACCTCCTGATCGGTCGCCTCGACGGCGGCCGTCCGGATGATGACGCCGAAATTCTTGGGCAGGATGGAGGCAGCGATCCGCTTCAAGCGCCTTTTCTCCTCCGACGAACGGATTTTCTGCGACAGAAAGACCTTCGACGAGAAAGGCACCAGCACCACATTGCGACCGGCCAGCGAAATGTCGGCGGTCAGGCGCGGCCCCTTGGTCGAGATGGCCTCCTTGGCGATCTGCACCATGACGGTCTGCCCCACCTGAAGATGCTCGCCCAGCTTTCCGTTCTTGTCGATGGCCGGTTCCATCTTCATGGTCTCGACGCGCAGGCCCCGCTTGCCGGGCTGCTGCGAATCGACCAATTTCTGCAGGGAGGGGAATTGCGTGCCCAAATCGAGATAATGGATGAAAGCATCCTTCTCATGTCCTATGTTGACGAACGCCGCATTCAGTCCCGGCATGATCTTGCGCACCTTTCCGAGATAGATGTCCCCAACGGCGAATCCCGTTTGACATTGTTCCTTCGAAAATTCGGCCAGCACCTTGTCTTCACACAAGGCGATGGCGATTTCAGTCGGGTTGACGTTTATGATTAACTCCTTATTCATTCTATTCTTTTATCGCAATCATATACTTGCATGCACCAACGATGTTCACCCTCCTCTCGAATCCGCCTCCCGATGCTCGCGGAGAGCAGCTGCGTATCCGATTTCGGCTCCCGCTTCGGCAAGGGCCTCGATCGGGCTCCGCAAAGCGATGCGTTTTTGGATTCCCGTCGATGCAAATCCGTATATGATTTCTTTTCATCGGCAGCGCCGAATGCCCCTCTCTCGGGTTCAGGGCAGGAGGCGCAAATACGCCGTCCGTTCCGCCGCTCCATCGGCGCCGAGGCTTCATCCGGTTGCAGCGATCGTGCGGGCCAGCCGCCGGAAATGCGGAACGGCCCGATCGCATTAATAAAACAGGTAAAGCTAAAAGAGCCCGCAGCTCCTTTAGCTTCACCGCATCGTTAGCACGAAGATGCGCTACCTTTTATTTTTTCTTGTGGCGATTCTTACGCAGACGTTTTTTCCGTTTGTGGGTAGCCATCTTGTGTCGCTTATGTTTCTTTCCGTTTGGCATAGCATTGATGAATTTGATTAATTGGATTCGATAAAATCAACGATTTTCTATCCGACAGAACCTCTCGGCACCGACTTATTTCACCTTCTCCGCGAAGCTCTTCGCAGGTTTGAACGCCGGAATGTCGTGCTCCGGAATCGTGATCGTCGTGTTCTTCGAGATATTGCGGGCCACCTTCTTGGCACGCTTCTTCACGATGAAACTGCCGAATCCGCGCAGATATACATTGTTTTTCTTGGTCATCGACGTTTTGATGCTCTCCATGAAAGCCTCGACGACTGCCTGTACCTGTACCTTCTCGATACCGGTGCTCTTGGCGATTTCGCTCACGATATCAGCCTTTGTCATACTCCGTAATTTTTTATTAATTTGGTTTATTGGTTTATAAATCAAGTATTTATATCGTCGGATGAATGGTTGCGCAATCGAATCCGATGCCGTTCATTCATCACGCTTCGATTTGCAAATATACGCTTTATTTATATTTCCGCCAACAAACCGCCGATTTTTTTCGCGTTTTTCTCCCGACGGCTACCGTCCACGCTGACAAAGGGATAGCAAATATCGGACAAAACCGTCGATTCTCACCGAAAAATCGCCCGCCCCGCTCAATAAAACAGCGTTTTTTGCGTTTGACCGGAAAAAGCGTAACTTTGTAAAGGAAAAATCAACGCCATGGTCAAAATTCTCTGGGTCGACGACGAAGTCGAACTGCTCAAACCCCACGTGCTGTTCCTTCAGCAGAAGGGTTACGAGGTGGATACGTGCAACAACGGATACGACGCCATCGACATGGCTTCGGAGGGCTCCTACGACCTCATCATCCTCGACGAAATGATGCCCGGCATGACCGGCCTCGAAACCCTGCCGAAAATCAAGGAGGCCCGTCCGACGACACCGGTCATCATGGTTACCAAGAGCGAGGAGGAGAATATTATGGACAAGGCCGTCGGCTCGAAAATCGCCGACTACCTCATCAAGCCCGTCAATCCCAACCAGGTGCTCCTCTCCATCAAAAAAAACGTCCACTCGCAGCAGTTGGTTACCGAACAGACCACGGCCGACTACCGTTCGGAGTTCGGACGCATCGCTGCGTCGCTGCAGATGGCCGAGACGTTCCAGGACTGGTGCTCGCTCTACCGCAGGATCACCTCGTGGGAGATCGAGCTCGAATCCTCGACCGACCGGAGCATCAAGGAAATTCTGCTTTACCAGAAGACCGAAGCCAACCAGGCGTTCTGCAAATTCGTGCGCCAGAACTACTACGACTGGATCAACCGCCGGTCGGACGACACGCCCGTGATGTCGCACACGCTGATGCGCTCGAGAATCTTCCCCGTGGCCGACAATCACGAAAAGACGACGCTGCTGCTCATCGACAACTTCCGTTACGACCAATGGCGCTCGATTTCGTCGCTGCTGCGCGGCTACTACGACGTGGCGGTCGACGACTTCTACTGCGCCATCCTCCCGACGGCAACCCAATACGCCCGCAATGCCCTGTTCGCCGGACTGATGCCGCTCTCCATCGACCGGCTGATGCCCAACAAGTGGCTCAACGACAACGAAGAGGGCGGGAAAAACAAGTACGAGGAGGAATTCCTGAAACGGCTGATGGCCCAAAACGGCAAATCGTGGCGGTTCTCGTTCGACAAATTGGTGCGCCCCGAACAGGGCCGCCGGTTGGTGGACAATATACAAAAGGTCTACGATGCCGATTTCTCGGTCATCATCTACAACTTCCTTGACATTCTGTCCCATGCGCGCACCGAGACCGATATCATCCGTGAGCTCACCGAAGACGAAGCGGCGTTCCGTTCGCTGACCCGTTCGTGGTTCGAGCACTCCGACCTCTATACGATTCTGAAGCTCCTCGCCGAACGGGGGCACACGGTGGTCATCACATCGGATCACGGCACCATCCGCGTAGACAATCCGGTGAAGGTAACGGGCGACCGCGAAACCTCGGCCAACCTGCGCTACAAGACGGGCCGCAACCTCGCCTACAATTCGCGCGAAGTCTACGAGGTAACGCGGCCGGAGGACATCCAGCTGCCGTCGAGCAACCTCTCGTCGAGCTATATCTTCGCCTACGACACCGACTTTTTAGTCTATAACAACGACGCGAACCGCCACATCCGCTACTACCGCAACACGTTCCAGCACGGCGGCATTTCGATGGAGGAGATGCTCGTGCCGTTCCTTGTTTTGAAACCGAAACGATAAATCCGCACAATGACCGAAACCATCCATATCACCTCCGAGGAGGAGCTGCCGCGAGTCGCCGCGGCGATCCTGAAAGCTGCCGAAGGCCGCACGGTGGTCGTATTCCGCGGCGGAATGGGAGCCGGCAAGACGACCCTCATCCGCGCAATCGCGGCCGCCTTGGGCTCCTCCGACACGGTAACCAGTCCGACGTTCGCCCTCGTCAACCCATACAAGGGCGCGGACGGCCGCAGCATCTATCATTTCGACTTCTACCGCATCGACGACGTGCGGGAGGCCTACGACCTGGGCTACGAAGAGTACTTCTATTCGGGCGACCTCTGCCTGGTGGAGTGGCCCGAGAAGATCGAAGCGCTGCTGCCGGACAATGTCGTTACGGTGCGCATCGCCGTCGACAGCGAGACGGCCCGGACGTTCGAAATCGACTGACCGGCGAAACATGCAGGCGCGCAACGAACGAATTGCCTTGTTGCGGGACGCCTCACCCTATGCGGCCGGCCCCGAAGACAACGATTGCCACGTGGCGAACCACGTCCGGCTGCCCGAAAAAGAACCGTACAGATAAACCCAAAAACCATGCAGGAATACATCTCCAAACAACAACGGATTTTCCGCCCTGCGGAACAGATTTATACCGTCATCAGCCGCTTCGACAACCTGACGCCGGCGCTGTCCGACAAAGTCGAAGCGTGGCAGGCCACCGAAGAGCGCTGCTCGTTCAAAGCGAAAGGATTCACCGTAAAGCTCCGCATGGAGGAGCGCATCGCCCCGAAACGGATCAAGATCGTCGGCGACGAGGGAGGCGTTCCCGTCGACTTCGTATGCTGGATTCAGCTGCAGCAGGTTGCGGAAAACGACACGCGCATGCGGTTGGTGCTTCATGTCGAACTGAACCTGATGATGAAGATGATGATCGGCGGCAAACTCCAAGATGCCCTCGATCAAATCGCCGCAGGAATCGCCCGCGCTTTCTATTAGTGCCCCTTAAAAAGGGAATGATCGGCGCGGCAGACCGTCATCGCGCCGGGCAGGGGCATCGGCAGGGGCATCGGCGCTTCCGTCGTTCTTTCGGCGGCCCGGGGCCGCGGAGGCCCGCCGCCGAAGAGAGCGTGCCCCGCAGGCGTCGCCCCCGCAAAGCGGCCGAATCAAAGATCGGCATTCATAGCCGCAACGACGCAGCGGATCGTCGGATAGCTGTTTTTCAACAACGATTCCGACACCTCCTTCGGCGAAACCCACAAGACCCGTTCGATGCCCTCCTCCGTCTGCGGTGTCAATCCGTCGCACGTTTCGGCGCGGAGTTCGAACCAATGCGTCCGTTTCAACTCCCAACGTGCCGTCTTCGGGAACCAATAGGCATGATACGTCGCACAAAGCGGCCGCACGACCCGCGCCCGGACGCCCGTCTCTTCGGCGATCTCCCGCACGGCGCAAGTTTCACGGGCCTCGCCCTGCTCGACGTGCCCTTTGGGCAGGTCCCAGCGGCCGTTCCGGTAGATCATCAACCAGCGGCCCGTCTCGTCGGCGACGAGGCCGCCCGCCGCTTCGACCCGCGTGAAATCCGCCGCGAAACGAGCGAACGCCTCGTCGGGATGCGGCATCGCCACGCACACCGAATTGCAATTTTCGAGAATTTTGAGTATCTTGGCACGGGTTATATCCGTCGGGATGCCGATGACGGCTTCGGCGGGAAAATCCGCAGGTGCCTCCGTTGCGAACCGCACCGCTTTGTCGGCAAAATAGATCGTCGTTTCCATGATTCGATTCGATTTTTCAGAGAGGCGGGAAAAAGCCGCCCTCCCGATCGGCGAAGATACATATTTTTTATGAACACCGTTTCAGGGAAACGGGCTTCTATGGGAAAGAATCTTTCAGGATAGATTCCGCCCGCTTAAATAAGAAGGTAAAGAAACCAAGTGAATAAAAAATGAAAAAAATTCTTCTGTTTATGGCTCTTGCAGCATGGGGAGCCGGTTCGTGCGACAAACGCCCCGAGCCCCTGACCATCGACAACGCACTGACCGCCGAGGAGATCGCCGCCGGACGGCTGACCCCCGAGGTAATGTGGAAAATGAGCCGGGTCGGCGATTCGTCGCTGTCGCCCGACGGCTCGAAACTGCTCTATCAGCAGACCGATTACTCGATGGCCGAGAATCGCGGCGCAACGACTCTCTGGATCGAAGACACCGCTTCGAAAACCGCCATCCGTCTGACCGACGCATCGTCGAACAGCCTCTCGCCCCGCTGGTCGGCCGACGGCGAGACGATCTACTTCCTCTCCGACCGCAGCGGCTCGATGCAGGTGTGGAAAATGACCGCGCAAGGCGCCGAGCCCACGCAAGTAACCGGATCGGGCAACGGCGAGGGGATTCCCGAGGTCGAGGGCTTCGGCGTCAGCCCCGACGAAAAGCATATCTGGTGGGTGCAGCAGGTGCACGTCGCCGCCCGCAAATCGTCGGACATCTATACGGACATGCCCAAATCGCAGGCCCGCATCTACGATGACCTGATGGCCCGCCACTGGGACTACTGGGACGAGGGCGACTACCGGCATATCTTCGTCGCTCCGATGGGCAAGGGGCTCGTAACGGGCGGCACGGACATCATCGGCGCCGACGCCGCATGGGATGCACCGCTGGCCCCCTATTTCGATATGGCCGAAATCGCCTGGAACCACGCGGGCACGATGCTGGCCTATACGGCCAAGCCGCTGACGGGCACCGCATACGCCGTATCGACCGATTCGGACATTTTCGTTTACATAATCGACACGGGTACCACCCAAAACATCTGCAAACCGGCGGGCATCGCCGACAAACAGCACGACCTGCCGGGCTATGACAAATATCCCGTCTGGTCGCCCGACGATTCGAAAATCGCCTTCCGCTCGATGCGGCGCGCGGGCAACGAATCGGACAAGGAGCGTCTGCTGGTCTACGACTGCCGCACGGCCGTTATCCGCGACCTCACCCCGACGTTCGACTACAACGCCATGAACACGGTGTGGGAGGATGCCGGTCATCTGCTGTTCATCGCCCCGATGCAGGCGACGCACCAGATCTGCCGCGCGACGGTACCGGCCGACGGCCCGACATGCGGCATATCGGAGGTGGAGGTGCTGACCCGGGGCGACCACGACATCAACGCCTTTACGTTCGCCGACGGGCATATCGCCGCCGAAGTTACGACGATCTCGATGGCGACCGAATTTTTCGACGTCGATCCCGCGACCGGCACGATGGTACGGATTTCCGAGATCAACCGGCCGATTTATGAAAACATCCGCATGGGCGACGTGCAGAAACGCCGGGTGAAGACCACCGACGGCAAAGAGATGCTGACGTGGGTCATCCTGCCGCCCGATTTCGACGAGACGAAGAAATACCCCGTGCTGCTCTATTGCCAAGGCGGCCCCCAGAGCGTCGTATCGCAATTCTGGAGCTACCGGTGGAATTTCCAGCTGATGGCGGCCCAAGGTTATATCGTCGTGGCCCCCAACCGTCGCGGACTGCCCTCGTTCGGGCAAGAGTGGCTCGATCAGATTTCAGGCGACTATTCGGGACAGAATATCCGCGACTACCTTTCGGCCATCGACGACGTGGCCCGCGAACCGTGGGCCGACGAGACCCGCATGGGGTGTGTCGGAGCTTCCTACGGCGGTTACTCGGTCTACTTCCTGGCCGGATGCCACGAAAAGCGGTTCAAGGCCTTCGTCGCCCACTGCGGCATCTTCGATTTCGATTCGATGTACGGCCATACGGAGGAGCTCTGGTTCGTGAACAACGACTACGGAGGCCCCTATTGGGAGAAGGAGAATGCCGTTGCGCAACGTTCTTACGCCAATTCGCCCCACAAGTTCGTAACGAAGTGGGACACCCCGATCCTGATCTTCACGGGCGAAAAAGACTTCCGCATCCCCTATACGCAGTCGCTCGAGGCCTTCACGGCAGCACGTGTGCGCGGGATTCCGGCCCGATTGGTCGAGTTCGAAAACGAAGCGCACCAGGTCTTCAAACCGCAGAACTCGCTCGTCTGGAACCGCGAATTTTTCGGTTGGCTCGACAAATACGTGAAAGGGGAATAAAACGGACACCGGACGATTCCGTCGCACAACCATGGCTGAAAACGGGGGCCTGCATATGCAGGCCCCCGTTTTTTTTCGGGATGTTTACAATTTGTTCATTAAAATCGAAGGCGGCGCATTGCCCATTCACGAACATCCGCTACATTTGTTCCCGGACAAGGTTCCCCGCCGACACCCGCCGGCACGGGATCAAAAGGGAACGCCTGTGCAAATCAGGGGCTATTCCCGTAGCTGTAAGTTCCAGCATCTGCCGCACACTCTTTAGCCACTGTCCCGATCGCGGACGGGAAGGCGTGCGGCAGGAACGAGCCAGAAGACCTGCCTTGTCCGAACACCGGTCGTGTTCTTCGGGAACAAAGGAACCGCCGACCCTGTTACGATTAACTTTTTGATTAACGAATTTCATCCTCTTCGGAAAATCGTCGAATAACGAATCTTTCGAAGAGCCGAGCGGTCGCCTTTGCAGGGTGCCGTCCAGGCGGACGCACCCTGCGAAAAAGGCCCCGCCATCGGACAGGCAACGATAAAACAAACCAAAAACAGGACACCGCTATGGGTATTTCGGAAATGAGCATCATCAAGCGCGACGGGAAACGCGAAGCCTTCTCGATCGACAAAATCAAACACGCCATCAGCAAGGCGTTTCTTTCGGTCGGCTCCTACGCCACGGACGACGACCTGATGGCCGTATTGAGCCGCGTCCGCGTCTCGAACGGCATGAACGTCGAGGAGATTCAGAACCAGGTCGAGGTGGCATTGATGGCCGAACGCTACTTCGCCGTAGCCAAGAGCTACATGCTCTACCGTCAGAAGCACACCGAAGATCGCGAAGATCGGGAGAAACTGAACTTCCTGATCGACTATTGCAACGCCTCGAACCCCGCGACCGGTTCGAAATACGATGCGAACGCCAACGTCGAGAACAAGAATATCGCGACGCTCATCGGCGAACTGCCGAAGCAGAATTTCATCCGGCTGAACCGCCGCCTGCTCACCGACCGCATCAAGGAGCTGTACGGCAAGGAGCTGTCGGACAAATACATACACCTGCTGACAAACCACTTCATCTACAAGAACGACGAGACGTCGATGGCCAACTACTGCGCCTCGATCACAATGTATCCGTGGCTGCTGAACGGCACGATCGCCATCGGCGGCAACTCGACGCGCCCGACCAATCTGAAATCGTTCTGCGGCGGCTTCGTCAACATGGTGTTCATCGTCTCGTCCATGCTCTCGGGCGCCTGCGCGACCCCCGAGTTCCTAATGTACATGAACTATTTCATCGGGCAGGAGTACGGCCCCGACTACTACCTGCACGCCGACGAGGTGGTCGACCTCTCGCGCAAGCGCCGCACCCTCGACAAGGTCATCACCGACTGCTTCGAACAGATCGTCTACTCGATCAACCAGCCCACCGGCGCCCGCAACTTCCAGGCTGTGTTCTGGAATATCGCCTACTACGACCGCTGCTATTTCGAAAGCCTTTTCGGGGAGTTCGTCTTTCCGGACGGTTCGCATCCGCATTGGGAATCGCTTTCGTGGCTGCAGAAGCGGTTCATGAAGTGGTTCAACCGCGAACGCACCAGGACCGTGCTGACCTTCCCCGTCGAGACGATGGCGCTGTTGAGCAAGGACGGCGACGTCATGGACAAGGAGTGGGGCGACTTCACGGCCCGCATGTATGCCGAGGGGCACTCGTTCTTCACCTATTTGAGCGACAACGCCGATTCGCTGTCGTCGTGCTGCCGGCTGCGCAACGAGATTCAGGACAACGGATTCAGCTACACGCTCGGAGCGGGCGGCGTATCGACCGGCTCGAAAAGCGTGCTGACCATCAACCTCAACCGCTGCATCCAGTATGCGGTGAAAAACGGCATCCACTATCTGACCTTTCTGGAAGAGATCGTCGACCTGGTGCACAAGGTGCAGACGGCCTACAACGAAAATCTCAAGCAACTGCAAGCCAAAGGGATGCTGCCGCTCTTCGATGCGGGCTACATCAATTTGTCGCGGCAGTATCTGACCATCGGCGTGAACGGGCTGGTCGAAGCGGCCGAATTTTTGGGCATCCCGATCAACGACAACCCGCAGTACGTCGAATTCGTGCAGGGCGTGCTCGGGCTGATCGAACGCTACAACAAAAAATACCGCTCGAAAGAGCTGATGTTCAACTGCGAAATGATTCCGGCCGAGAACGTGGGCGTGAAACATGCCAAATGGGATCGCGAAGACGGCTATGCCGTGCCGCGCGCCTGCTACAACTCCTATTTCTACGTCGTCGAAGACCCCTCGCTGAACATTATCGACAAATTCCGGCTCCACGGCCGCAAGTATATCGACCATCTGACCGGCGGTTCGGCGCTGCACATGAATTTAGAGGATCATCTGTCGCAGGAGCAATATCGGCAGCTGCTGCGGGTGGCGGCGATCGAAGGTTGCAACTACTTCACGTTCAACATTCCGAACACCGTCTGCAACGACTGCGGCCATATCGACAAACGTTACCTGAAGGAGTGTCCGAAGTGCCACAGCCGCAATACGGACTATCTGACGCGGGTCATCGGTTACATGAAACGGGTTTCGAATTTCTCGGCCGCGCGGCAGGAGGAGGCTGCCCGCCGCTATTACGCCCAAGCGGAATAGATGGTCAAGTACTACAATTACGACATCGTATTCGCCGAATTCCCCGACGAAACGACGCTGGCGCTGAACATTACGGGGTGTCCCAACCGATGCCTCGGGTGCCACAGCCCGCACCTGCAAAACGATTGCGGGCGGCTGCTCGATGAACAGGCAATCAACGGGTTGCTCGACTGCTACGGGACGGCGATCACCTGCGTGGGGTTCATGGGCGGCGACGCAGAGCCGGCGGAAATCGAACGATTGGCCGCATTCATCCGGCAGGCGCGGCCCGAATTGCGCATCGGCTGGTATTCGGGGCGCCGCGAGTTGCCGGACGGAATCCGGACGGATCGGTTCGATTACATTAAGTTGGGGCCGTGGATCGAAACGTTGGGGCCGCTGACCTCGCCGACCACCAACCAACGGCTCTACCGCATCCACTCCGACGGAACCCGCGAAGATATAACGGCCCGTTTTTTCCGGAAATAAGCGGCGAAGCTCGTTCTTGCGCACGATTCGCATCCGGTTCGCATACGTCATCCGCACCGTCTCGCTTTCACAAAAAGATGAAAGAGCCGCCCCGCTGAAGTGCCCCCCCCCAAAAGTTAGACGGGTTAAACATTAGCCCATTATCCATTAAAAGGAAAGGGTTCGGTATTGTACCGGGCTCTTTGCTTTTAACCGGGATTTGATTCTTTTATTGTTATAGTAATCAATATATTCATCTAAAGCCTTTATAAAGGCTTCCGGTAATTCAAATTTTTCAACATATAGAAGTTCGGATTTCATTATCCCGAAGAAGTTCTTAGTTATCGCATTGTCGAGACAATATCTCTTGCGAGACATGCTTTGAATGATATGACGTTTGTCAAGCCGTTGTCAGTAACCGAAGTGTTGATATTGCCAACCCTGATCAGAGTGAATGATCGACCCGTTAAGGTCGTCATATTTGGCAAAAGCTTTGTCCAACATATCGTAACATGCTCTAAATTATGCGCTTTAGAGATATTATATGATATTATTTCGCATTGAATATATCAAGTATTGGAGAGAGATAGAGTATGGTGTTACCAATGTTTATCTGTGCAACGTCCGTTGCCCATTTCCGATTAGGAGCTGAAGCTTCAAAATCTCTATTCATAAGATTAGGGGCAATCTTGCCGGCTTCACCTTTATAAGCACAATAGCGAACCTTGCGGATCCGGCTTTTTAAGGCACATATCTGTCATCGATCGCTGTACTGTCTTATGATTGATTATAAATCCACGATTACGCATCTCTGCTGTAACGTGACGACAGCCATAACGACCTTTATAATCATGAAAAACAGACTTGATCGTCTCTTTTGAGATGATAGCAGAATACAGAACGAGCCATCTCTCTTAACTCAAGTAATAAGTCAAGAGGATATTCAGACATCAGTTCGTTGATGGCTTCTGCCCACTGCGCAGTGCGATCTCATCGCTCAAACGCAAATTTCCCGTCTGAAGTCTTTCAAGTTCTGTCTGGGGTTCTTTCTTCTTGGGTCAGCCATGGAATGGTCTTTGGGTGGTCGGCCTCGCTTCTTACATACAGCGAGCGATAGCCTTGCGTTCGGACCTTTATCAATAAACTTTGAATACCGCCGGGCTTATACCATAATCGGTAGAGATACTCCGCAAAGATACCCCTTTTTCTTCATGCAAGCGAATCAGCCGCTCTTTATCCTTTGGGGAAAGATAATTAATTTCCCTCCTATATAATCCATCCTTTCCATATTTTTCTATAACGATCATAGAAGTACTGAAAGATAAGTTACTCCTATTCCACATTGCTTTGCTACACGTTTAATTGGTTCTCCTGAAATCAAACGTTGAATAAGTTGTAGCTTTTCTTCTGATGAACGCTTCATAATTAAACTGCACTCCAAAAGTTAGACAAAAACTTTTGGGGTGTAGTTCATCCTCGAATGAGCGGTCCCTTTTTCTCATGCAGGCCGCAGTGGCAAAAGGACGGTGATTTCCGGGATGCCGGATTGAGCACCCCCCCTTGCCGGCTGCAGCTGCGGTCAGAAGTCCGCAGCCTTTCTCATCTTTTCGGCAATCCGGTCGTTGCAGAGGTTGCCTATGCTTCCCGGGTGGGTATGGTGTACATTCCTGTCCGCCTTGAACCTGCCTTCGTTGACTTCAATGCCGACACTGCGGTAGGCATCACGGAACGGCATGCCGGAGAGGGTACGCCTGTTGACCTCCTCCACAGTGAAAAGGCAGTCATAGACCGGCGAATCAAGAATGTTCCTGTTCACCCTTATGTGCCTCAACATGTATTCAGTCATGGCAAGACACCTGTGCATCAGTTCGAGCGCCGGAAACAGTATGTCCTTCAGCAGCTGGAAGTCCCTGTGGTATCCGTGGGGGAGGTTGCCGCACAGCAGCGCGATGCTGTTGTCCGCCCCCATTATCCTGTTGCAGTTCCCCCGTATGATTTCCCAGACATCGGGATTCTTCTTGTGCGGCATGATGCTGGAGCCTGTAGTCAGCTCGTCCGGAAATGAGATGAACCCGAAATTCGGGCACATGTACATACAGCAGTCCGCCGCGAACTTGTTGAGGGTAAGTGCAAGGGAGGAAAGGGCCGATGCGGTCGCCTTTTCGGCCTTGCCCCTGCTGAGCTGTGCGGCTATGGCATTGTAGCTCAAATCTTCGAACCCGAGCAGACGTGTCGTCATTTCCCGATCAAGCGGAAATGAGCTTCCATATCCCGCTGCCGACCCGAGCGGATTCTGGTTCACCATGTCGTATGCAGCATGAAGCAGGTGCATGTCATCGGAAAGTGTCTCGGCATATGCACCGAACCAGAGCCCGAAGGATGACGGCATCGCCACCTGGCCGTGGGTGTAGCCCGGCATAAGGACATCCCTGTATTCTTCGCTGATCTCCTGAAGCCTGCCGAAAAGCCCCAGCACCTCATCCCTTAGCGACTTTATCTCATCCCGAAGGAAGAGTTTCAGGTCCACCAGTACCTGATCATTCCTTGAACGGCCTGAATGTATCTTCTTGCCGATCTCCCCGAGGCGTCGTGTCAGCAGCAGTTCCACCTGCGAATGTATGTCCTCAACCCCGTCCTCCAGAACGAAATCCCCTTTCCCGATAGCTTCCTGAATCCTGTCAAGTCCGTCTGTAAGGGTCTCCAGCTCGCTGCTGTCCAAAAGCCCTATGCTCTCGAGCATCCTGATGTGGGCCTTTGACCCCATGACATCATATTTCGCCAGCTTCAGGTCAAGCGCCCTGTCATTCCCGACAGTAAAGTCCTCCACGATATCCGAGGCCGTAGTGCCTTTGCTCCACAATGTGTCAGCCATGTGCAATGTGTTTTATGGTTTTCTGTTCTTGTATGATTCCATGCAGGCCGGTATGATGCGTTCATAGTCATTGTCGCGGAAGAGCACCTCTTTCAGGGCCTCCTCCACAAGCCTTCCTGCCGTCCCTGTGCAGAAAAGCCTGCATCCCATAAGCGAGCCGGCGCGGAATCTTACCCAGCTCACAAGATCTGTCTTGCGTGCATCGTGCGCAACGAGAGCAATATCTCCTATCATATCATCTGCCTTTAAGGATTGTTCCCCCTGGATCCCTTGAAATCCGGGTACAAGCTAAAAAACTTTTCGAGAAAAGCCGCATATCCTGAAATTCCTTCTGAAATTTCATCGATCGTAATGAACTCATCCTTCCTGTGTGATCTGGAAGACTCTCCCGGGCCCATTTTGATCGCATCGCATCCGATGCGCATCCAGTCTGAAATGGTGGGGGATGAGAATGTACCGATGCCAAGCGCTTCGGCGCACACCAGCAGTGGAGAGTCCGGACTGGTCGCAGAGGAGCTGTTCCCCAGATTCCTCGCCTCAAGCCTGCTTTTGCATATGGACCTGAGTTCATCGAGGATTTCCCTGTTCCCGTACATTTCAGTCGGCCGTATGTCAACTGTAAAGCTGCACCTGTCCGGAATCACATTGTGTGCGCTTCCGGCCTCTATCTGCGTTACATTCATCCGTACCCTGCCCATGACAGGGGAGACCTTCACGAACTCATGGGCCCTCAGACCGGCGATATCATCAAGGGCGATATAAATGGCGTTGACCCCGTCTCCGCGTCCGGCATGCCCGCTGACACCCTCTGCCGTACCGTCGAGCACCAGAAGACCACGTTCCGAGGCGGCCGCCTTCATGCCGGTAGGTTCACCGATGACGGCCCATTCCGGCCTTGCTGCATGCTCTAATCCCGCAATCTCATTGAAATGCCCCCAGATCCATTCCATCCCGTGCGGGCCGGACCTCTCTTCCTCACAGCTGAGAACCAGAATCAGGTTCACAGGAAGTTCACTCCGGTAGAAATGCTTCATGACGGCAATCATCGACACCACCGAACCTCCGTCATCATTGCTGCCGAGGCCGCATATGACATTTTCAGTACCCTCCCCGAATACATCCATGACCCTGTCCGCTTCCGGGGAATAAGGGTCGAAACTGTATCCCTCACAGGGCGGTACGGTATCCAGATGCGCGGAAAGCATCACACTGCGCATCGACGGGCAGAAATTGGCGTTCACTGCCACGATATTGTTGTTCACCACAGTATGGCCTATGCCGCACCTCTCCAGAAAAGACGACACATGCCGGCAGACCGCATTCTCCCCGAATGACGGTGACGGTATCGCCACCATCTCCCGGAGCAGACCGGCGGCCTCTTCCGTAAGTCTGTCAAGCGTCTCCCCGTATAGCCTATTCCCAAATTTTTCTGTCATATATCAACGTTAGAAGGCTTCTTGAATTGCACGCGTTTCCCTATTTCCTGAGTACGGTCTGTATCCCGTTCCCGAGACCGTCCGAGTTCCTTATGGTCACGCTCCTTACCCCGGAGGCTATTGCCCTGAATGCATTCTCGAGCTTCGGCAGCATCCCGTCGGCCACCGTCCCCTCTTCCTTCAGTTTCCTGAATGACTCCGGTGTGATTTCTCGGATAAGGCTCGACGGGTCATTCACATCGGCAAGCACACCATTTTTCTCGAAACAGTATATCAGGTCGGCAGGTACGTATGACGAAAGGCTCACTGCGATTGCTGATGCTACAGTATCCGCATTGGTGTTCAGCAGACTGCCTTTCCCGTCACATGTTATTGCACAGAATACGGGAGTATATCCGTTTCCCGTCAGTCCCATGATGAACGGAGCGTCCACCCCTTCCGGATCGATGTCGCCCACATGACCGTAGTCGATTACGGAACCTGCACTCTCCACATACACCGGCGGCCTTCTTCGTGCCGTCACTGACCTGCCGTCCGCGCCGGACAGTCCTATCGCATTGCAGCCGTATTTCTGCAGCAGTGCGACAATGCTTTTGTTGCACCATCCTGCATATACCATGGTAACCGTTTTCAGTGTCTCGCTGTCTGTAACCCTTCGTCCGGCCACCATGACCGGTTCCATCCCCAGACTGCGCTGCATCCTTCCTGCCATGGCGCCTCCGCCATGTACCAGGACCTTCGGCCCCGGCAGCACGGAAAACTCTCTGACGAACTTTTCCAGCCTCTCGGGGCTGTCCACTACATGCCCGCCTATCTTGAATACACGGATGCCGTCCATTGTCCAATTTACAGAGATAGCAGAATTTCCTTCAGTACGGTCTGTGCGGAAACGACCCTGTTGGCTGCTTCCGGTATTACGATTGACTGCGGGCTCTCAATCACATCATCAGTCACAATCATGTTCCTTCTTACAGGAAGGCAGTGCATGAAGAACGCATTGTCGGTCAATGCCATCTTCTCGCTGTCCACAGTCCATGAACGGTCCATGCTCAACACCTTGCCGTAATTGTCGCCGGCAAATGCGGCCCAGTTCTTGGCATAGATGAAGTCGGCCCCTTCAAATGCCTTTTTCTGGTTATATTCAACTTTTGCGTTTCCGACAAATTCAGGAGCCAGCTCATATCCTTCCGGATGCGTTATTACGAATTCGCAGTCCATCATGTTCATCCCTTCGGCGAACGAATTCGGGACAGCCTGCGGCAGGGCCTTCGGATGCGGAGCCCATGTCATTACCACCTTCGGCCGCTCCTTCTTCCTGTACTCCTCGATTGTAATCATATCTGCAAATGTCTGCAGCGGATGTCTTGTGGCTGCCTCCATGCTGAAAACAGGCTTCCCGGAGTATCGGATGAACTGCTCAAGTATCTTTTCCGTATAGTCATCCTCCCTGTTTTCGAAACGGGCGAAAGACCTCACTCCAATCACATCGCAATAGCATCCCATAACAGGAATGGCCTCTAAAAGATGTTCCGGTCTGTCTCCGTCCATGACTACGCCCCTTTCTGTCTCCAGTTTCCAGGCCCCCTGGTTGACATCGAGCACAATCACATTCATCCCGAGATTCATAGCCGCCTTCTGGGTGCTCAACCTCGTCCTGAGACTTGAGTTGAAGAACAGCATCAGGAGTGTCCTGTTCCGGCCCAGTTCCTGATCCGCAAAAGGATTCTCCTTCGCATATTTCGCCTTGGCAAAAGCCTCTTTCAGCTCGCCCAGTTGTCTGACCGATGTGAAGTGTCTCATATTCCGCTTAAATTTTCAAGTGTTTTGGATGCTGTTTGGAATTTTGTCAAAAATCCGAACGGTTTTCTTAAAAGTTATTTAATATATTGATATAAGCAACCATAATTTCCTATCTGTCCGCTTTGGCGGCTCCGCCCTCTTCGGCAAGCGACCTGAAAGCCTCCACAAATGACGCGGCTGTCTGCTCTGATATCGTAAGTGAGGGAAGCAGCCTTATCACCCGGGCGCCGGCCGCTCCGGTAAAGAAATGCTTTTCAAAAAGGAGCCTGTCCCTCATGTCCTCATGGCCGTCTTCCAGTTCAAGGCCGATCATAAGTCCCCGTCCGCGATATTCCCTGATAGGGTACAGCGGCTTTCCGCCGGGGCAAAGTTCCTTTCTGAAAAATTCCCCGACCTTTGCTGCGTTTTCCACAAGATGCTCGTTTTCTATTATGTCGAGCACGGCAAGCGCGGCGGTGCAGACCAGATGGTTCCCTCCGAAGGTCGTTCCCAGCATCCCGTACCTGGCTTCTACAGCAGGGCTTATCAGCACGCCGCCAATCGGTAAACCGTTGGCCATACCTTTGGCGACAGTCACGATATCAGCCCTTATGCCGCAGTGCCGGTGCGCAAAGAACATTCCCGTCCTTCCGTATCCGGACTGTATCTCATCAAGGATGAGCAGGCTCCCATACCTGTCGCAGGCATCACGCAGGCCCTTGAGAAAATCCGCTGACGGCTCATGTATGCCGGACACACCCTGAATGCCCTCCACGATGACGCCGGCATATTCGCCGGATTTCAGCTCCTCTTCCGCAGATCCGATATCATTGAAAGGAACACAGGTGACCTTGTGGGCCGAATTGAACGGCGAACGCAACGCCGCATTGTCCGTCACGGCCACCGCACCGGAAGTCCTGCCGTGGAATGCTTTTGAGAAACACATGATCCTGCTTCTTCCCGTATGGAAAGAGGCCAGTTTAAGTGCGTTTTCGTTCGCTTCGGCGCCGCTGTTGCACAGGAACAGCGAATAGTCATCATATCCGCTTGCCTTCCCGAGCCTGGACGCAAGTTCCCTCTGCAATGAATTCTGCACCGCATTCGAATAGAACCCCAGTTTTCCCAGCTGTTCCCTGATCATGGCGACATAGTGCGGGTGGCAATGTCCCACGGAAATCACTGCATGTCCCCCGTACAGGTCGGTATATTCCACACCATTACTGTCCCAAAGCGTGGTCCCGAGTCCCCTGACAGGCTCTATGTCCCATAATTTATATACTTTGAACAAATCCATAATATCGCTCTCCTTATTAAGTTGTTCGAATTTTGTCAAAACCCCTTTATGGCTTTTTCAGATCCCGCTTTCCATTTGGTTTTCAGTCAGATGGCTCTGTTATCCTTTTAAGGAGGGTGAAACCCCGGCTGCGGAAATGTCTCGCCTTCGATTCACCGCCGAACAGGGAAAATCATCAGAATGCCGAAGGCTTCAGTTTGAGCCCGGCCGTCTCCGGAAAACCGAACATCAGGTTCATGTTCTGGACCGCCTGCCCGGAAGCCCCCTTGATCAGATTGTCTATCGCGGAACTGATATGCACATAGTCCCCGTGAACCTCCGTATGCAAAAGAGCCTTGTTGGTGTTGGTCACCTCCTTGAGCGAGATTCCGGCATCGGAATGGAATACAAAAGGGGAGGCAGCGTAATAGTCCCTGAAAAGTCCGGCATAGTCCTCCGATGACATTCCCCGGCATGCCCTCGTATATACACTCGCGAAAATTCCCCTTGTGAAGTCTCCGCGCACAGGCACGAAATTCACCACAGGCTCCCTTCCCGCCAACTTTCCCAGATTCTTTCTGATTTCACCCAGATGCTGGTGGGAGAAAAGCTTGTATATGGAGATATTGTTGTCCCTCCAGCTGAAATGAGTCGTCTCCCCAGGCTTCTTTCCGGCACCGGTCGACCCGGTAATCGCAGTGACATGCACTTCATCCGATATCATACCTCCGGATGCCAGAGGAAGCAGGGCCAGCTGTATGGCCGTAGCGAAACATCCGGGATTGGCCACATCGTGCGCTTTCCTGATTTCATCCCGCGAGCATTCGCAAAGCCCGTAGACGAAATCACGTCCGGCATAATGGCTCTCGATCCTGAAGTCATTCCCGAGGTCAATGATCCTGCAATCGGGAGAAATGTCATGGCTGTCAAGAAATTCCCTCGAAATCCCATGCCCCAGGCAAAGGAAGAGCACATCCGGACGGTTGAGTCCGGTTCCGAACCTGATGTCCGTTTCCCCGATAAGGTCCCGGTGGACATCCGCTACCGAGCGTCCTTCGGACGATGTCGTGGTTGCAGCCACAATCTCAACATCGGGATGGTTGAGAAGAATCCTGAACAGCTCCCCTCCGGTATATCCGGTACCTCCTGCTATTGCAGCCCTGATCTTCATCCTCCTGTCTCCTTTCATTCTTCGGACTTGCCGTTGACGCTGTAGTATATTTTCAGAGGGTTGGCCAGCACCTTCGTGAACCCTACCACATCCTGTCCTGTATATGATTTGTTTATCTCACCGTAGGCCCCGAACTTCGAACTCATCAGGTCATGGCTGCTTGTACACCCCAGTACTGCGAAATGGTACGGCATCAGCGCCACCTCCACCTCTCCGGTCACATGCTGCTCGATGCTGTCCATCATGGCCTCCATATCCCTCATCACCGGGTCCAGATACATGGCTTCATGCATCTGTTGTCCGTACCATCCTGCAATCTGGTCTTTCCAGTACAGCTGTCCCTTTGTGAGCACATGCTTCTCAAGGAGATGGTGCGCCTTGATGATGATCAGCGGTGCAGCAGCCTCGAATCCGACCCTGCCCTTTATCCCTATGATGGTATCTCCCACATGGATATCTCTTCCTATGCCATATGGCGCGGCAACGCTCCGTACGGCCTTTATCACCTCCACAGGGCTCTTTTCCGTACCGTTGAACGATACCGGTTCGCCTTTCCGGAAACCGATCCTGATATGTACCGGTTCTGTGGCGGCAGCCTTGGTCGGATATGCCTCTTCCGGAAGATATCCGTCTGATGACAGTGTCTCCACGCCTCCGATGCTCGTGCCCCAAAGTCCCTGGTTTATGGAATACCTGGCCTTTTCCCATGAGAAATCGAATCCGTGTGATATCAGATAGTCGATTTCCTCCTGCCTTGTCGAACCGAGCTCCCTGACAGGTGCAATGATATTTACATCAGGTGCGAGTATCTCGAAGACAATGTCGAACCTCACCTGGTCGTTGCCCGCCCCTGTACTTCCGTGTGCGACATTGGATGCTCCTGTTTCCCTCACATATTTGAGGACCTCGAGTGCCTGGAACACCCTTTCGGAACTTACGGACAGCGGATAGGCGGCGTTTTTCAGTATATTGCCGAAAATCAGGTATCTGATGCCTTTCCTGTAATATGTTTCGGAAGCATCGACGGTCTTGTGGGAGACCGCACCGAGTGAAATGGCCCTTTCCCCGATTGCCTTTGCCTCCGCTTCGGAGAATCCGCCTGTGTTTACCATGATTGTATGCACTTCCAGCCCCTTTTCGTTCGTTAGGTACGGGACGCAGAAGGAAGTGTCCAGTCCGCCGCTGAAGGCGAGTACGACCTTGTTGTTCATATCGCTATTGTTTTTCTGATGTTTTCATTTTCCGTATTATTGTTGCCAGTCTGCATTTTCAGTGCGGCGCTTTCCGCCTGATGCTCTTCCGGATCATACAGGAGGCCGGTGCAAAGGCACATGCGGTACTGGTTATTCTCCAGAATGTTGAAGTTCCTGCATCCCTGGCACCCCTTCCAGAATTCGGGGTCATGCGTAAGTTCCGAAAAAGGAACCGGTCTGAATCCCAGGTCATGATTCATCTTCATTACAGCCGCACCTGTCGTGATACTGAATATCTTTGCATCCGGATACAGTTTCCTCGAAAGCCTGAATATCCTTTCCTTGATCCTTTTGGCCAGTCCCAGCCCCCGGAACTGGTGTGCCACTATAAGACCGGAATTCGCGACATACTTCTTGCCTCCCCATGTTTCGATGTAGGAGAATCCGGCGAATTTTCCCTCTTCAGTCACGGCGATGACGGCCTTGCCGGCAATCATCTTCTCAATGACATATTCTGGGGTCCTTCTGGCGATTCCTGTTCCCCTTTCCCTTGCGGAAACGAACATTTCCAAGCAGATTTCGTCCGCATACACAGCGTGGCTCTCATCGGCCACCATTACATCAATTTTCATTTGACGTAGCAATAATTTTGATATGGATTGTCCCTTACAGGTTGACGTTATCATCCGAACGGCAAGACAAACCTTGATTGTCAATTGCAATTGGGAGGGAAATGCTCAAAGGCCCCTCCTATAGTCGGACTAAAGAATAGGCCACTACAGCATGGTGTCGGACGACCCATGACTGCGTGAATTGAGGATATATACTACCTATTACTGTCATAATCGTTGCAAAGGTAAGCATAAATGTCAATTAATCGCTAACTTTACCGAAAAATTTTTAGAGCCTTGAAAAGGAGGAAACGGCCGATGTCCGGGTATCCGGACTACATAGGAAAATAAAGGGCCTTCCTTGTAAGGAGGCGCAGACATGTCATCTATCTAAATGACAACGAGATGGTTGTTATAGCGCAGTCTTGCGAACGCTTCGGCGTCCGCAGGGATTCCGCTATTGACCGTGAGATTCTGATGGAGAAGATACTTGCAGAACTGGACAATAATCCTCCTGCCCTTTTCTGAATCGGAATTCAGCTGGCAAATTTCAATTGCATAGGGAAGCAATCGCCCTCGTCGCCTTGTATTGGTTCCCCGACACGGCCGCTTGTTTGCTGCATGTCCCCATGCAGGTGTGGGGCATTGTTTATTTGTATTCGGGCTTGCCAGAGCCTCTCACTAAATAAACCGATCGAGTTCCACGTTTGAACCGTTGCTATCATCGTAAATTCCTGAACTATAATTATTATATTCAGCATAAGCAGTTGGATGATACCGCAAAGATCCCTTGATAATAAGGAATTAAAAACGGTAGTTGATTTCTGTACCGCTAAGGATGGGGGGCTTGTCGCCGTAGTACTCACATTGGATTCCGGTTCGGTAACCAAATAAATAATATAGTTACCGAAGCATAATATAACTTTTCCCTATCTTTGTGTAAAGATTAATAGTTATAGTATGGCAGATACAATCATAGGCCGAGAAGCAGAACAGGAGATATTGCGCCAACGTATAGAAAACGTCTGAAACTGATTGTGTGCGGCAGTGCCACAACGTGGATGCGCGAGAATGGGCTCTTCGACAAAGGAGGTCTTTATAATCGTACCACCCGCACCATTTATCTTGCACCGTTCACGCTGCATGAGACGGAACAGTATCTAATCTTACGAGGTATTAAGTGGACCCGCTATCAGATTGCAGAATGTTATATGGTTCTGGGCAGCACACCACGCTATCTGCAAATGCTGGAGCGAGGTTTGAGCCTAACGCAAAATATAGGCAACCTCTTTTTTGCGCAGAATGCACCGCTGGCGTGTGAATATGATTTTCTGTTCCGCTCGCTGTTCAATGAGGCGATAGTACCCCCGACAGATTATCGAGACACTGGCAAGCAAGGTTGTTGGCATGACACGAATGGAGATTATCGCTGCGGCAAAATTGAAGATGTATTTGTGTTGCAAGCGGTCTGGGAAGGGACTCATCTGCTTGCTGTGGTTGTGGACGGCATAGGCGGTTACAGAGGTGGAGATGTCGCAGCCCGTTTGGCTTGCAAGTGTATCGGCGAACATATTGCAAACTCCGGTGGCAATATCGACAGTGCAGATATATTGCAAACTGCGGTTGTCTATGCAAATAATTCCATCTGTTCGCAGCCTTGCAATCCTTTGTTGAG
Organism: uncultured Alistipes sp.; assembly: GCA_947629705.1. Classification (GTDB taxonomy): domain Bacteria; phylum Bacteroidota; class Bacteroidia; order Bacteroidales; family Rikenellaceae; genus Alistipes. The sequence continues at coordinate 126,311 of CANREN010000003.1, forward strand.
CTATATGAGTTGTGTTATGACTGCCGTATTAATTGATTTGGGAACCGGCGAAATGGATGTCTGCCATATCGGAGACACACGGCTTTATATGCTCGAAGATGGATAGTTTGTCAAAATTACGTCGGGCCACTCCCTGGTCTGTCCGATGGAAGAATCCGGAGAACTATCCGAACATCAGGCAATGACATATCCTTGCCGCAAGATTATGAATCGTGATGCATTGACGAACAATAAAATATGCTTTTCGGCAGATTTGCATATAGGGCATCATAATGTTTTGAAATATATGTCGGCTCGTTATGCGTCAGTGCAAGACACTAATGCAAACCACCATTGGAAAACATGACAGATGGAGCGGTATGCGGCCAAATTTTAGAAGTGCGTATCTCATCTCAAAAAGTAAGAACAAAATGACAAAAGCCCCCCCTGTTACGGCAGAGGCCTCCGTCATTCCGCTATTGCCAGACGATCCTATGTGAGATCTTATCTTTTCAGAAACTTTCCAAGGTCCTGTCCAGTTCGAAAACTAAATAGTCGTAATGTTTCTTTGTTGTTCCGCGCGCGGATTTAGCTTGTTTTTTCACCAAACTCCGGATGCGTTGCAACTGGTCGAAATACAGGGAACGGCTCACGATTTTCAAATCGGATTCTTTCGTATTGGGCGTCAGCGCCCTTCTTTCAAGAGCGTATTGGTATTCGATGTACGCACAAGGCATCATTTCTTCCGGGTTGAAATGCAGGGATTCAGCCAGCGTTTCTTCGTTCCCCCAAGACTCTGTATATAGTCCATTATTTTTTGCCTCGCTCTTGTAAAGTTCAAGATTCCCGACAAGCGAGTGGATATAGGCATATTCCAAAATCTTGTCATTCTCCGAGAGTTCCTGGCCTTGTATGGTCCTTTCCCAAATATTCGCATAGAGGTCGTCGAGATACTCTTCCGGCGTATAAGGGTCAGCGGAGCTCTTGGCCGTAAATCCTATTTTCCCTAACAAGCTGTTGGCCAGCAATGCCCGCAATAGCGACACCTGATAGTCATTTATCGGTGCATTTCCGGGGTCAAAAAGTTTGAGCACGTCGGGGTTCAAGGCCCATTGAGGCAGCTCTTTGACACGCTTCAAGATAAAATCCACTGCCTCTTTCTGCTTCTCCCGAGATACGGGAATGAATGCTTCTTTTCCGTCTCCATAAACCGGATATTGGAGATAATTTCCTCCCACATACGCCAAAACGTGCATCATGTAGCGATTGAACTGCTGGAGTACCTCAGAATAGAGTGTTTTGGTCTGCCTGTATCCTTCGCCCTCCCGTGCGCTCCACGGTTTGAGATTCTGCATGAGAACTTTCAAGTTCTCGATGCCGTAGCGGCTGGCCTTGACAGCGTCGTCTCCCAATGATTCTGACTGCGAGGCCGGATCGACCATCCCGAAGAACTCCTGCTCTCCGTAACGATACATAGGATCGTCGCCCTTGTCGAGAATCCACTGGTTGAGGATGGGTTTCTCCTCTTCGGGGGTTGCCGCTTCAAAGATAGGCCGGTAGCCCCATTCGATGGCGAAATAATCGTAAGCGCCGAGATGCGGCGGCAGCAGATTGCGGACACCGTCCTCGGGCTGGGCGACATAATTGTTACGGGCATAGTCCATAATGGAGGCCGTAGTTCCGTATTTGTCCGTAAAGGCGGGCGACCGGAGCGAATCCACGGGATAGGCGTATGACCCGCGCATGTTATGCATCAATCCGAGTGTGTGACCTATTTCGTGAGCCACGACGTAGCGCAGCATATTCCCCATGGTCTCGGTGTCATAGACCTCTGCGCGGGCTTTGGGATCTACCGCACCGGTCTGCACAAACCGCCAGTTATGTACGAGTTTGATGACATTATGGTAGAAATAGACCGAGCCTTGGATGATCTCTCCAGAGCGGGGATCTGTCCACGACGGGCCCATGGCGTTCGCGGTGGTAGTCGCGCCATAGATAAGACATGAGTTGCGAATATCATTGGGGTCAAAATCGGGGTCATCTTTCGGATAATCCCGTGCGACGATCGCATTTTTGAACCCTATTTTTTCAAAGGCTTTCTGCCAGTCCTCTATGCCGAGTTTGAGGTAGGGGCGCCATTTCTCCGGGAAAGCGTCATCCACATAATACACAATCGGTTTTTCCGGCTCAACGAGCTCGCCCCGTTTGTATCGCTCCACATCCTCGGGTTTGGGTTCAAGCCTCCAGCGGTTGATGTAGGAGATGTTCTCCGTCTGGTCCTTGTCCTCGGAGTAGCGGATTTTCCGATCCGTGAAATAGCCGATTCTGTGGTCGCTGAGGCGGGGTCTCATGGGCTTCTCGGGAAGAAGTATCATAGATGCAAGCACTTCGGCAGTAAAAGGTTCGTCCGAAACGGTATAGACCATACGGCTGCGGAACCAGATGTTTTGAGGAAAGGCTTTGCATTCGAGAATAGAGGATGCCTCGGATTGGAAAGTTCCGCTGATGCGGCTCAGTCCGAGCAACACATCGAATGGCCCCGAAGGAATAAACGGCGACATGTGGCGCTCGTCGGAGCAGAAGAACTTGGTGACATCGATAACAACGGCCGTGGAATCGGGATTCACCGCTTTGATAGGAAAAGCCTTCATGACGGGATTGAGGAAATTGCGTGCAACGCTTCGTGCGATGGATGTCTTTTCATCACAAACCGTTTCGTTGCTGATGTTGTGCAGATAGACCTTGTCCTCGTCGGCGCTCCATGACACGAGTTGCGGATTCTGGGGCATCTGTCCGGCTATCACGTCATGGTTGTCGCTGGTGCGCGTCACACGGCCGGCCAGAAGCATGGGTTTAGACATTAAGTCGAAAGGGATCTCGAGGTAATAGGTCGATTTCACCTTGTGAATGGACATTAGTCCCTTCTGGGAAACAGCTTCTTTTGTAATCACCTTGTCGTAACTCTGCGCCGTCGATGTGGAGTCACTTGTCTCTGCTGCGCCTTCCTTTTCTTCCTTCTCCTTCCCGACAGCGGAGAGAGGATTCGCAAAAGCCGCACTGCCGAGGAAAAAGAGCAATAGCATGGCGGGAATCAGCTGATTCTTCGTACTGTTCATGTGTATATAGATATTTAAGAGGGTTCTATAATTAACACTCCGTGATGATCGGGAGAATCCGATTAAGCCAGACCGCCCCGAATTTTATCAATTCACGCTGTAAAATGGGGGGGGCGTTTGTCTTTTCGCCTCATCGGATGTTGCCGATTTTTTGGATATCCACGCCGGTCTGTTCGATGATTGCCTTGCGTAGCAGGTCGTATTTGCGGCGCAGAATCTCGTATCCCTCCATCATCTCATCGAGTTCAGCTTCGGTGTGCGTTGTCATCATCAGCACGAAATCGTGCACATCGGCGGATGAATTTGCCGGGGTCCGTTTGCTGGAAGGCAGGTAAGACTGGTCGAAACGCCAATATCCGAGTTCATAAATGTCTATATCATCGGCTTCCCGTCCGAGGAATTTGTTGTAGGGTTGGGTCGCCATTTTGAAAAAGGATTCGGGAATGGTTATCCGCTTGTTTCCATAGAGAAAGTCGCCCCACAAGGTTCCGTTGAGTTCTCCGCGGGCATTGCGCAACGCTTCCTCGGTAGCGTTTACGGTCTCTGCCGTAATGTTGCCGACGGCCATGAAACTGCGTCCGCACAAATAGTCGTACACTTCAGGGTCATACCAAAAATCCTCTTCGATACGTTCTGCCAGCAGGATTTTCAGCGGGAAGAACTGTCTTTTGAACGCATTGTCATAATAGTCGAACAGCACTTTTGGCAGGTAGTCGCATACGGCAGTGGTCAGCACGCTGCGGTTGGCTTGTAGCGTCCAGATACATTCCGCATTTTCTGTGAGTGCCCAGTAATCCGTGGAAGTAAAGTCGTAGAGTATGTACACACCCGTATTTTTCATAAATTCATAACGGGCATGGTCAAGCGGGTCGTTGCTGTCTTCGATGGTGTATTTGGGCGTACCCAGTTCGGCATGGATGTCGTCCTCCTTGTAGCAGGACGAGAGGGCAAGTGCCACAATACAAAACAATTCAATATATCGCTTCATGGTTTCGTTCGTTTTTTATCTTATTTAACGGGGCTACGTTGTGGCCGGACGATGTCCTCCACCGTGTCGTATTGTTTGACGGCATACGGCAGCGGCAAAGTATAGGCCGGGTCATTTTCTTCGAGTACATAGGTGACGTGTGTATTGTAGTCGTCTTCGATAGGGCTGAAAACGTGTTCGATACGAGGGCATCCCCAACGGCGCAGGTCGAACCAGCGCATCTGCTCGAAGCAAAACTCCCGGCGACGCTCCTGCTTGATTAGGGTAAGTATATCGCCGTTGGCAGCTGTCAGCGGCGTGTAGTCCTCGGCGGTAAAACGGTTCCGGCGCAGATTGTTTATGTCGTCGAGAGCTTTCTGGGTCTCGTTTGTATGCGCATAGGCTTCGGCCCGGTTCATCAAGGCCTCGGCCGTACGGATAGCATGGCCGTAAACATTCCGATCGGCGAAATCGAAGTACCACTCCGAATTGAAGTATTTGCACTCCAGATAACTGTCGTAATCTTCCAGATAACGGATAAAAACTCCGGATTCTCCTGTCCGCAAATCGCCCGTTTCGAAGGTCTGTACCAGATCATCCGAAGCGAAGTATGTCCCATAATCCGTGCGGATATATGGATTATCCGCCGGGCCGAAAGTGAACAGTATCTCGGGGTTGGCCTTGTCGAAGAAGAAGGTTGCTATGTCCTGCTCCTTCAAGTCGCTCAATGCCGGATTATCTTCCCATGCAGCCGTGGCATAACGGATCGTTCCCTCCCAGTCCTGCATGAACAAGGCGACACGCGAGGCGAATACCGTGGCGGCCGCGGCATTCCAACGGAATAAGGTGGTTCCGCCACCCGAAACTTCGAAACATTCGAAAGCCCTGGCAAGATCGTCGGTTATCTGTTTATAGACCGCAGCGACTGAAGCACGCTGGAATTTTCGGTTTTCGGCACCAATCATGTCATTGAGAGGTATCCCCTTTGCCCTATCGGCAGTTGCCGGGTCGTAAGGCTCGCCATAAAGGTTCACCAGCATAAAATAGGCGTAGGCGCGAATCATATATGCTTCAGCTCTGACTTGTGCGGCTTCGGGCGACTCTGCGACCTTGGCCATCCCATCGAGCGTAATATTGGCTATCAGAATATGATGGTAGTAGGTTTCCCATGCGATATCGCCGATGCGTACATTGTCGGGCGTCAGTTCGGGATCCGCCTGCCAGGTATAGTAACCGAACAGGTCCATACGATTGTCGCCCCAGATACCGTCTTCGTAATATTCGGAGTAGTCGTCCGTCATGATATCAAGCCACGGATGTATGTAATCGACACCACCTGTGCCATCCTGACTGACATTTCCCCAATTGTAGTATATTTCACCGTAGAGGAATTCACTGTAATCCTTGGCACTTTTCGGCACGATTTGGTCACTCGATATCTCTTCGAGGAAATTGGAGCAGCCCACCGACATGAGGAGCGCTGCGCACGTGAGGACAATATGATAGATTCTTTTTTTCATGGCATGTAAAATTTAGAAAGTAATGTCGATGCCCATTGAGAAGGATGCAATCGGCGGTGTCGAGGCGGTTGTTCCGTTGAACGATAGCTGTTCAGGGTCCTGCCCCAGCAGTTTCTTGGAGGCAAGCAGCCACAAGTTGTTCCCTTCGAGGCGGATGCTAGCCGACTTCAGGTGCAGTTTCTGACAGAATTTTTCAGGCAGCGTATAGCGCAGATAGGCGGTACGCAGACGCAGGTAGTCGCCCGAAACGACGCGCAGATCGCTCTCGTTGTACATCTGCCAACGGTTGTCGCCGATAGGATATTCGGTGGCGCCGGACCATGAATAGAGGTTCAGCGGTTCGGTCGAAAGGGCGGGAATGTTTGTGTTATCGCCCGGGTGGCGCCAGCGGTGTACGAATTCGTCGGACATGTTCTGTTGCGGGTTAGGTAACTGCTGCCCGACATTGTCATACAGATAATTCATGCGGAGTTTGGAGCCTATACTGTAAGCGAACAGCAAATTCAGCGACCAGTTCTTGTATGTGAACAAGGTGCTGAACCCGCCTTGAATATCGGGTACGCGGTTGCCGGACAGGACGAATGCACGCGCGAACTTGCTCTCCTTGCTCTCGCCTTCCTGCTCGTCGATGCCGAAGAAGAGCGGCAGACCGTTCTCGTCGAGTTTGTCGAAGCGGTAGGAGAAGAACGAGTTGACAGGATAGCCGTTCAATATGGCCGAACCGTCAATATATTGTTGGTAATTGTAGTTGTCTATACCGCTCCACGTAACTTTGTTGATGTTCTTGCTGCCGTTGAAGGAGAGGGACCATGAGAAATCCTTTGTCCTTACGGGTACGCCCGTAATAATCAGTTCATACCCTTTGTTGACCAAGTCCCCCCGATTCATGCTCATCGAGGTGGCGCCGGTTGTCGGCGATACGTTGGTAGTAACGATTTGGTCACGGCCCTTTTTATAGTAATACTCCACCGAACCGTTCAGCCGGTTGTTGAACAGGGCGAAATCGAGGGCTATGTCGTAGGAGGTAGTCTTTTCCCAGCGCAAAAATGGATTGGGCAGCTTGGATAGAGTGGAGAGATACTCGCCCGAGAACGTATCCAGCGAACCAATCTGCACGATGGTGTTGGGCGTCTGGTCATCGGATACATTGCCCTGAACACCCATAGATCCTCTGATTGCCAATTCATTAATCCATAGTGCGTTCTGCAGGAAAGATTCGTTGTGCGCATTCCAGCGGGCCGATACCGACCAAATAGGCAGGAAGCGGGTACTCTTGTCCTGTCCGAATTTGTTGGAGCCATCTGCCCGGATGTTGGCATTGAGGATGTAGCGCATATCATACGAATAGGTTAGCACACCGAACCACGACAAAAAGTTCGACAGCCGGTTGGTAACGACATTCGGTGTCCCCAGAACCATGTTTTTGTATTCCGGCCATTCGGCAGGGTCTATGGCGACAAAGGTCTCGCCCCTGTCGGGCATATACCCCCATTGTGTGGAGGCCAGACCGTCGTACTGCACGGAACGGGCTTCGAAGCCTGCGGCCGCGGAGATAGAATGGACTTGTTTGAAGGTTTTGTTATAATCTATTTGCGCACGTGCCGTATAGGCGAAATTCCGACTGTCTGAGTTCTTCAGTTCTCCTCCGTAGGGTAATGCGCAGTAATCGGTTTTCCATGTCCCCACATCGGGAAACGTTTCTCCGTAGTTAAGCTGCCTCAATTGCGCGGCGGCATAACTTCGTTCCGTGAACCATTCCTTGTCGGTGGTGTGAGCGCTGTTGAGCGAAAAGGTTCCCGTGGCCCGCAGGGTAGGCAGGATTCTCCATTCGAGGTTGGTGTTGAAATTGATGCCCGAACCATGGATGTTGCGGCCTGAATTGTCTATTTCATTCAGAATATTGAAGACAAGCGGTGTGGAACCGTAAGCCGTCGTTCTGTTGTAATAGGCGTAGGAGCCGTCCTCGTTGAAGGCCGGAATAGCTCGGGAAGTGTTGTATGCGTATTCGTAAGGCGAGATGCTTGAGTGCAGGTAGTCTTTATCGGAGATGTTCGCACGCAATTGTACGGTAGCCGTCAGATTGTGCCGCAACTCGGCCTGTAATTTCATGGTGGCGTTGTATTGGGTGACTCCCGTCCCTTTCACATTGGCGCGGTCATCGGTATAAGCGCCCGAGAAATAGTAATTGATGCGGTCGGAACCGCCGGATATTGAGATATTGTGCTTGTGTGAAATGGAATTGCGGTAGAGCAGGTCGAACCAGTCGGTATTGGTTGTTTCGAGAATCTGTACCTTCGAAAGGAATTGCTCATAGTCGATTTTGCGGTCGTACAGGTCATACAGCAACCCTTCGTACCCCACAGCGGCAGGCGCAAAATTGTAATTCAGTCCACGTTCCTCGATTTCCTTCGAGACTTCAATGCGCTCATAGGAGTTCATCAGGTGCAACTGCCGGTAACTCGGCCGGCTGGTAACGGAGACGGTCCCGGAGTAGCTCACGATTGGCTGACCCTTTTTGCCCATTTTGGTAGTCACCACAATGACGCCGTTGGCAGCTCTTACACCGTAAATAGCTGTTGCCGAAGCGTCTTTAAGAACGTCTATGCGCTCGATATCCATAGGATTCAGCCCTGAGATAGCATTGCCTATGAGGTTTACGTTGTCCAGATTGTTCAGTTCCTCGGTGGAAATCGAAACGGGGTCGTCGAGGATGACACCGTCAACAACCCACAGAGGTTCGCGACTTCCCGAGATGGTGGAAGTTCCTCGAATTCGGATTTTGGGGGCTGCACCGGGCGTCGATGAGGAGTTGAGAACCTGCAATCCCGCGATTTTACCCTGCAACATATTGTCGAGGGAGAGCGAATTGCTTTCAACCACGGCATCGCCCTTAACGGAGGTTACGGAGGAGGAGAGGATGCGTTTGTCAACCCTTTGATATCCCGTGCTGACAACGACTACTCCTTGAATGGCCTCCAAAAGATCTTCCATTTGGATTTTGTAAAAGGTTTCCTTTGTACACTTCACCTCTTGGTCAAGCATTCCCAGGTGCGAAATTTGAAGTACGGGAGCCTCCTTGCTTTCGGAGAGGGGAACCATAATGGAAAATCTTCCACTACTGTCGGTGCTGACACCGATATTTGTTCCCTTGATAATTACAGTGGCACCAACGACCGGCAAACCGTCGGCAGCAACAACCTGCCCTGTAATATGCCTGTTTACTTGTTGCGCTTCCAACGGCAAAGTGGGGAGCAGCAGCCCCAACGCTAATCCCCCCCCCACGAAAAACAGTAGTCTGGCAATTGAGATACAATTCCTTGCACTGTTCCTCGCATTTGTTTTGCAGAGAATCTTCATAAGTAAAAAAAATTAATTTGAGAATGATTACCAAATTTTCAACAAAGATATGAAAAAATATTGTACTTTTTATACATCTATTAGTTTTATTCAGTAATCTATTCACGCTTCGCCCCAAACGGAAAGGATTAATAAATTACTGATTATTAGCAATTAAGCGGATTTAATCCGATTGCAGGATTTTCAGCATCGGTGGGGAAAATGTGGGGAAAATTATATTGCCTTTGTAACACGAAAAGAACATGGGTAAATATGAAAGTCTAACTTATTGTCAAGAAGAGCGTTAAACGATATGACACCGATTCGCAGGCAACGATTTATGCCCGGTTGCGTGATGGCCGTAAGATTGATATGATTGCCCCGACCAAACTGACCATCAATCCCAATTATTGGGATGACAAGGCAGAGCAGATTAAGAGCAAGGTGTTCTATGATATGGATCAACGTACATTCTACAATGAGGAGACACGCCGGATCAAAAGTTTTATTGAAAAGGAGTATCGAAGTGTTGAAGACAA